>NZ_JAELXR010000004.1:0-397995 GCF_016427455.1 Hymenobacter miniatus | reverse complement strand
GGGCCTGCTCCAGCTGCTGATGCAGCGCAGCCTAGCCAACCCCAGGCGCGGCTACGTGCACCCCGAGGCCCGCTCCCTCCCCGACCTGGACCTGGGCCGGCCCCTGATTCCCTCGGCGGTGTTTGCCCTGGGCATCGTGCTGGCACTGGTGTTTCCGCATTCTTGGCTCAGCCGCACGGTATTCATCCTCATCTTCCCTTTCATGATGCTGTACGGCCGGCGCTACCGTCGGCTAATGCGGGAGTATGAGCAGAAGCATCACCCGCAAGCAGCCACTCACTAAGCCAAGGGCAAGCGGCCCGTTGCGCTACTTGGCCGGCCCCACGGCCACGGCCTCCCACTGCAGTTCGTAGGAGTCGCAGCGCAGGGCGTTGATGTTCATGCGGAAACGGCCGGTGGCGGTTTTGCCCGCAATCTTGCCGCCCAAATCGAAACACCAGGCCGTGGCTCCGCCAGTGGGCGGCTCGCAGATACGGCCCGCAATGGTGCCGTTGCTCACGGCAAAGGTGCCTTTGCTGGGGCCGGCACCGCCCAGCATCTCCAGCTTTCCATCGCAGCGCCAGTAGCCTTTGAAGGTGAGGTCGCTGATGGTTTTGCCGTCGGGCGCCAGCACGAAGCTCAGGGTATTGCCCTTGAGCCCGTTGGTGAACTTGCCTTCGAAGCGGGTACCGGCCGCGGGCGCGGCGGGGCGGGCGGCGCTCAGGACCGCCAGAAATGGAAACAGTAGCAATGCACGCATCGGACGAAACGAAATGAGGCCGGCAAATAACCACTTGCCGGCCTCATTCACAATATGCCTAGCTTCCGCTATGCCGAAGCGTACTTGCTGGTCTTCAACTCCTCGGCCAGGAAGCGGGCCGTGTGGCCCTTGCCGGCCTTGGCCACCTGCTCGGGCGTGCCCTGGGCCACGATGGTGCCGCCGCCCGCGCCGCCCTCGGGGCCGATGTCAATGACGTGGTCGGCCACTTTAATCAGGTCGAGGTTGTGCTCGATGATGAGGACGGTGTTGCCCTTGTCGGCCAGCTTCTGGAGCACGTCGGCGAGGTGATTAATATCCTCGAAGTGCAGGCCGGTGGTGGGCTCGTCGAGGATGTAGAACGTCTTGCCGGTGTCCTTTTTGCTGAGTTCGGTGGCCAGCTTCACGCGCTGGGCCTCGCCGCCCGAGAGCGTAGTAGCCTGCTGGCCCAGCGTGAGGTAACCCAGGCCCACGTCGTTCAGGGTTTTGATTTTGCGCAGGATGCGGGGCTGGAACTCGAAGAATTCCACGGCCTTTTCCACCGTCATGTCCAGCACGTCGGTGATGGACTTGCCTTTGAAGCGCACTTCCAGCGTTTCGCGGTTGTAGCGGCGGCCTTTGCAGGTTTCGCAGGGCACGTGCACGTCGGGCAGGAAGTTCATCTCGATGGTGCGGATGCCCGCGCCTTCACAGGTTTCGCAGCGCCCGCCCTTCACGTTGAAGGAGAAGCGGCCGGGCCCATAGCCCCGTATTTTCGCCTCCGCCATCTCGCCAAACAGCTGCCGGATTTCGGTGAATACACCGGTATAGGTAGCCGGGTTCGAGCGCGGCGTGCGGCCGATGGGCGACTGGTCCACCTCAATCACCTTGTCCACCAAATCCAGCCCCTCGATGCTGCCGTAAGCAAGCGGCTCCTTCTTCGAGTTGAAGAAATGCTGGTTCAAAATCGGGTACAGCGTGTCGTGGATGAGCGTGGACTTGCCCGAGCCCGACACGCCCGTCACGGCTACCAGCTTGCCCAGCGGCACTCTCAGGGTCACGTTTTTGAGGTTGTTACCCTTGGCGCCCTTCAGTATCAGCTCGGCACCTTCGCCCTTGCGCTTTTTCTTCTGAATTTCGATGTGCTTCTGGCCGCTGAGGTACTGCGAGGTGAGCGAGCCGGAGTTGAAAATCTCCTGCGGCGTGCCCGAGGCCACAATGTGACCGCCGTGAATGCCCGCACCGGGCCCGATGTCGAGCACGTGGTCGGCGTGCAGAATCATGTCCTTGTCGTGCTCCACCACAATCACCGAGTTGCCGATGTCGCGCAGGTGCTGCAGGGCCTTGATGAGCCGCTCGTTGTCGCGCTGGTGCAGGCCGATGCTGGGTTCGTCCATGATGTAAAGCACGCCCACGAGCTGGGTGCCAATCTGGGTGGCGAGGCGGATGCGCTGGCTTTCGCCGCCGCTCAGCGTGCGCACCGGGCGGTGCAGGTTCAGGTAATCCAGGCCCACTTCCAGCAGGAAGCCGATACGCTTGCGAATTTCCTTCAGCAGCTCGCGCGCAATCACATTCTGGCGCTCGGTCAGGCGGCTTTCCAAGCCCTCAAACCAGCCGGCCAGCTCGTTCAAATCCATCACCGACAGCTCGCCGATGTGCTTGCCGTCCATCTTGAAGTGCAGGCTTTCCTTTTTGAGGCGGAAGCCCTGGCATTCGGGGCAGGGCTGGGCCTGTGCGTACTGCGCAATCCACTCCCGGATGTTATCCGACTCCGAGTCCATCTGCCGGCGCAGGAAGGGAATAATGCCCTCGAACGGCTCCGTGAACGTGCCTTTGCCGCTGTCGGCCTCGTCTTCCGAAATGCCGTGCAGCAGGCGCTTGAGCAGCTCCTCGGGCAGCTTTTCAATTGGCGTGTTTAGCGTGGCCTTGTTCTTTTTAAGGATGAGCGAGAGCTGCTGAAAAATCCAGATGTCGCGGAATTCGCCCAGCGGCGCGATACCGCCGCGCGCAATGCTCAGCTTGCGGTCGGGCAGCACGCTGTCTTCCGTGATTTCCTGCACCTCGCCCAGGCCGTTGCAGGTGGGGCAGGCGCCGTAGGGCGAGTTGAACGAGAACGTATTGGGCGCCGGGTCGTCGTAGGCAATGCCGGTGGCCGGGTCCATCAGGAAGCGCGAGAAGAACTGCGGTTGGGCTTTTTTGGCGTCGGGGTCGAGCACCAGCATGGTGCCCTTGCCGTGCGTGAGGGCATTTTGCACCGAGCCGCTGAGGCGAAACCGGTCTTCCTCCTTCACCACCAGCCGGTCAATCACGATTTCGATGTCGTGGATTTTATAGCGGTCCACCTGCATCTTGGGCGTGATGTCGAGAATCTCGCCGTCGACGCGCACTTTGGCGAAGCCCAGCTTGGCAATCTTCTGGAAATCTTCGCGGTAGTGGCCCTTGCGGCCTTTCACCACCGGCGCCAGCACCACCAGCTTCTTGCCGTCGAAGTGCTTGAGGATGTAGTTGATAATCTGGTCGTCGCTCTGCCGAATCATCTTCTTGCCCGTGGCGTAGCTGAAGGCCTCAGCGGTACGCGCATAGAGCAGGCGCAGAAAATCGTAAATCTCCGTGATGGTGCCCACCGTGGAGCGCGGGTTGCGCGAAGTGGTTTTCTGCTCGATGCTGATGACCGGCGACAGGCCCTCAATCTTGTCCACGTCGGGCCGCTCCAGCCCGCCCATGAAGCTGCGGGCGTAGGCCGAAAACGTCTCCATGTAGCGCCGCTGGCCCTCGGCGTAAATGGTGTCAAACGCCAGGCTCGACTTGCCCGAGCCCGAGATGCCCGTGAACACCACCAAGCGGTTGCGCGGAATCTGCACGCTCACGTTCTTGAGGTTGTGCTCGCGAGCGCCGTACACTTCAATGAAGGGCGCTTCGAGGTGCTGCGAGGCGGGGCTGTGCCCGTTGAGCTGGCCGTGCACGTGCCCGGTGGTGGGCCCGGCAGCCGGAATTTCGGCGATGTCGCGCACGGCGGCAGCCGTATCGGCCGCAACGGCGGAAGCGCCGTTTTTGACCGTGGTTTTCGGAGCGGCAGCTTTGGCTTTGGGGGCGGTGGCAACCGGGGTAGCAGTGGATTTTTTGGCCATTCAGGAACGCAGCGAATAATTCTGCAAAAGTACGGGAAACGCCTGCCGCAGGCTAACGAGAAATAGACCGCCGTGGAATACGGCAGCCGGTGGGGCGTCGGCGAACAACATCCACGGGCGCACTTTTGTGCCCGGCTTTTTCAAATGCTGCTGGCGGCCTCCCGACCAATACCAACGCCGGGAGTTTTACGGCGTACAAGGACGCATCCGCAGCCTGGCACTGTCCTTGCGTATGCCAGGTTATTCACCCTTGTTTTTTGCTCGGTCTCATGAAAAAGCTCCCTAATATTCTCTGCGCTTCCTTGGTTGGCCTGTTGGCCCTGAGCGCAGTTCCGGCCCAGGCCCAGGTCAAGCTGCCGCCGTGGCTCGACAAAAACGCGCCCGCTTCGCAGCCGGCGCCCCAACCCCAGACCCAGCCCACGGTCATCATCGGCGGCAATAACCCCGTCATCGTCGACCGCGTGCCCACCGACGACCGGTACCGCGACGGCCGCTACCGCAAGGGCATGCCCCCCGGCCAGGCCAAAAAATACGGCTACCGCGCCAACCCCAGCAACGGCGGCCTCCCCCCCGGCCAAGCCAAGAAAATGGGCAGCTATTATCGTGACGACCGCCGCTACAATGACCGTGACCACGACGACCATGGCCATGGAAAAGGCCACGGCAAAGGCAAGCACTAAGCTCACCTGCTTTCAGTTACTTACGCAAAGCCTCGCCCACCCTGCGGGGCTTTGTTGTGCCGGGCGTTTGGCATCTTCCTTGCAATCGGAGTGTTGTCTTGTTTCTTTTCTAAACCGATGAAAACGCTCTCTAAGTTCTTGTGCGCCGCGCTGCTGGGCCTGCTGGTGCTGACCGCGCCGCCCGCCGCCCAGGCCCAGACCTATGGCCCACCTGCCTGGGGCCCGCCCGTGCCGCAGGGCACGCAGTTTTACTACATTCCCGAAATTGATGGGTACTACGACCTGTATGCCCAGCAATACATCGTGTTTCAGAACGGGCAGTGGGTGGCGCTGCCGCCTTCGTACTACGACCCCTACGCCTTTCACCCGGTCATTCTCGACTACCGGGGCCGTCAGCCCTGGGTGTTTGTGAATGCCCACCGCGACAGGTACCCGCGTCGCGTGGTGGTGGTGCAGCCGCGCCGCGCCATTCCGCCGGGCCAGGTCCGCCGGGCCTACCGCGAAGCGTACCCACAAGGCCGTTATGAAGACAACCGCGGCCACGGCAATAACAACGGCCACGGCCGCTCCCGCCGCGACTAATTCGACTTTGCTAGCTACCACAAAAAGGCCCTGCTGAAAAGCAGGGCCTTTTTGTGGTAGCTGACAGGAGGCTTACTCAACGATTACGCGCTTGGAGATAAAGGCCGTGCCAGTAGCGAGTTGCAGGGTGTAAACGCCCGCGGCCAGTTGGCTGATGTCGAGTTGGCCTTGGGCGCCGGCCGGGCCGGCGGGCAGCACCTGCCGGTGGGCCACCTGGCCCAAGGCGTTTATGAGGGTGGTGGCCACGGATTGGTGGGTGAGTTCGGCGGGCACCAGTACATTCAGCAGCTGGCGAGCGGGGTTGGGGTAGAGGCTCACCAGGGCAGCCTCGCGGTTTTCACGGCTGGCCAGCCCGGTGCGGCTGATAACGAACTGCGTATTGGGCCGGTTGGCGGCGTAGCGCACCGTGGGAATGACCACGCTGTTGACTTGGGTGGCGTGCACGCCCGAGGCGGCGGTCACGGCCGTGTACTGCCAGCTGATGTCGGCGGTGGGGGTTCCGTTGCGGAACCAGTCCACCAGCACTTCCACGTTGCTGGTGCCGTTCCAGGCGAAGGGCGTGCTCAGTGCGAAGGTTTTGAATCCCGTGCCCGTGGGCATAGACAGCGTGAGGTTGGTGTAGACGGGCGTGGCGGTGGCTACTTCGGTGGCCCAGGTCACGGGGTCGCCGCCCAGGTTTGTGGCCGAGGTGCTTTTCATGTACACCGAGAGTTGCGAGTCAGCGCTGGTGAGCTCCCCGGTGCCGCCCTTGAACCAGGCAATGCTAACGATGTTGCCCGGCACAGCGCCAGCGGCGGTAAGCTCGGCGGCCGAAAAGATGGAAATGGTACGTGCGTACTTGTTGGTGGTGGTGCTGGTGCTTAGCAGCACGTTGGTGGCGCTGGCGGAAGTACCCGCACCAATCGTAACGGTGACCGGAGTTTGCGCCTGTGCGGCGCGGCCAAGGATTAGCAGCAGCAACGCGCTACCGGCGCGTTTGGCCGCTCGGGAAGAGAGAAAATGTTTACGCATGAGTTGGAAAGGGGAAAGGGGGTGAAAAGAAAAAACGTTCTCAAATTACCACAAAGCCACCTTACTTCATGAATATTTCATTTCTACATAGTATAGGGCAACAAAAAAAGCGGCTTGTTATGCCGCTTTTTTGCTGTATTTGAATAAGATAAGACCTAAAACGCCGCGTTCTTGGGATAGCGCGGGAAGGGAATCACGTCACGGATGTTGCTCATGCCCGTCACGAACAGCACGAGGCGCTCGAAGCCCAGGCCGAAGCCGGCGTGCGGGGCCGTGCCGAAGCGGCGGGTGTCGAGGTACCAGTCCAGTTCGTCGGCAGGCACGTGCATTTCGGCCATGCGGGTCGTGAGCTTGGTGTAGTCTTCCTCGCGCTGCGAGCCGCCGATGATTTCGCCGATGCCGGGAAACAGCACGTCCATGGCGCGCACGGTGCGGCCGTCGTCGTCCAGCTTCATGTAGAAAGCTTTGATTTCCTTCGGGTAGTTGGTCAGGATGACGGGTTTCTTGAAGTGCTTCTCCACCAGGTATCGCTCGTGCTCGCTCTGCAGGTCGGTGCCCCAATCCACGGGGAATTCAAACTTCTGCTTGGCCGATTTCAGGATTTCCACGGCCTCGGTGTAGGTGAGGCGCTGGAAGGCGTTGTCGATGACGAAGTTGAGGCGGCCCAATAGCTCCTTGTCGTACTGGTCGTTGAGGAACTGCAAGTCGTCGGCGCAGTGCTCGAGGGCGTAGCGCACCAGGCTTTGGAGGAAATCCTCGGCCAGGTCCATGTTTTCTTCGAGCTCGTTGAAGGCCACTTCGGGCTCAATCATCCAGAACTCGGCCAGGTGGCGGGCGGTGTTGGAGTTTTCGGCCCGGAAGGTGGGGCCGAAGGTGTAGATGCTGCCCAGGGCCATGGCCGCCAGCTCGCCTTCGAGCTGGCCCGACACGGTGAGGTTGGTTTGCTTGCCGAAAAAGTCTTCGGAGAAGTCCACCGAGCCGTCGGCGGTGCGGGGCGGGTGCTCGGGCGGCAGCGTGGTCACCCGGAACATCTGGCCCGCGCCCTCGGCGTCGGAACCGGTGATGATGGGCGTGTGCACGTAGTAGAACCCGTGGCGGTTGAAGTAGTCGTGGATGGCAAAGGCCAGCGCGTGGCGCACGCGCAGCACCGCCCCGAAGGTGTTGGTGCGGGGGCGCAGGTGGGCAATCTCGCGCAGGTGCTCCAGCGAGGTGGCTTTCTTTTGCAGGGGGTAGGTTTCGGCGTCGGCCGTGCCCAGCACGGTGATTTCGGTGGCCTGAATTTCCACCGCCTGGCCTTTGCCCTGCGAGGCCACCAGCTGGCCCCGAATGGCCACGCAGGCGCCGTTGCTTACGTCTTTGAGGGTTTCCTCCGGAAAGTTCTCGGCGGCGGCCACGGCCTGAATGGTGTGGATGGTGGAGCCGTCGTTCACGATGATGAACTGCACGTACTTGTTGCCGCGGCGGGAGCGAACCCAGCCTTTGACGAGGACTTCGCGGTCGAGGTCCTGGCTGGCCAGGAGCTCTTTGACGGTGGACCGTTTGAGGGACATATCTTGCGGGGAAGCGGATTGTAAGGGGGGCAAAGGTAGAACTGTAGCGTGGACTCTGCGAGTCCGCGCCATGCCCAGCGGTCGCCCAGGCGCGGACGCGCAGAGTCCGCGCTACATCAACTTTTCATGCCAAGTTTTAGTAAAATTGACCGCCGGCCCCTCCTTTCCGTAATTTCGCTACTATGCAACGCCTCGACCTCAAACAGCTCCTTTCCCAAAAGCTTAGTCCGCAGCAGATTCAGTTTATCAAGCTGCTGCAAATTCCGACGGCGGAGCTGGAGACGCGCATCAAGGAAGAGATGGAGGTGAACCCCGCGCTGGAGGAAGACGAGCCCGACGAACCCGAGGACCTGGACCGCGACAGCGACGACGCCGACGATTCCGACGACCCCGACGCCAGCCTCGACAATGACGAGAACACCCTGGACGAGGATTTTGAGGACCGCAGCGGCCAGGACTCGGCCGACGAGATGCCCGAGCCTGACCTCTCCCCTGCCAAGGACGAAGGCCCGGACGACGCCCCTGACAACACCGACCTCGACCTGAGCGACTACCTCAACGACGACGAAATAGCTGGCTACAAGATGCAGGGCGACGGTCCCGGCGAGGAAGAGGAGCGCGACACGCCCCTGGCCGACACCAGCGGCTCCTTGCTGGACTCGCTGCTCGACCAGCTGCACTTTGCCGACCTCGACGAGCGCCAGGAGGCCATTGGCCAGCAGCTCATCGGCTCGATTGACGGCGACGGCTACATCCGGCGCGACCTCTCGGCCATTGCCAACGACCTGGCGTTTAGCCAGAACCTGGAGGTGACCGTGCCCGAGATTGAGGCCGTGCTGCGCGTGGTGCAGCAGTTCGACCCGCCCGGCATTGCCGCGCGCGACCTGCCCGAGTGCCTGCTGCTGCAGCTGGAGCGCCGCCCGCAGGACGAGAACACCGTGAACGCCGAGCGGATATTGACCGAGACGTTTGAGGAGTTCAGCAAGAAGCACTACCCGCGCATTCAGCAGAAGCTGGATTTGGAGGACGACGAGCTGAAGGAGGCCATCAACGTGATTCTGAAGCTGAACCCCAAGCCGGGCGGCAGCGGCCCCAGCGGCCTGGGCAAGACGCAGTACCTGATGCCGGACTTCATTCTGACGAACGACAACGGCGTGCTCAACCTGACCCTGAACGCCCGCAACGCCCCCGAGCTGCGCGTGAGCCCGGCCTACACCGAGATGTTCCGGACCTACGACAAGGCGGCCAAGAAGGACACCAAGATGAAGGAGGCCGTCACGTTCGTGAAGCAGAAGCTGGACTCGGCCAAGTGGTTCATCGACGCCATTCGGCAGCGGCAGAACACGCTGCTGCGCACCATGAACGCCATTGTGGAGCTGCAGCGCGACTTTTTTCTGGAAGGCGACGAGGGCAAGCTCAAGCCGATGATTCTGAAAGACATTGCCCAGCGCATCGGCATGGACATTTCGACGGTGAGCCGGGTGGCCAACTCCAAATCCATCCAGACGGAATTCGGCATCTACCCGCTGAAGTACTTTTTCTCCGAAGGCATCGCCACCGACTCGGGCGAAGACGCCAGCAGCCGCGAGGTGAAAAGCATTCTGAAAGACCTCATCGGCAAGGAAAACAAGGAGCGCCCCCTCAGCGACGACAAGCTGGAAAAGATGCTCAACGCCCGCGGCTACAACATTGCCCGCCGCACCGTGGCCAAGTACCGCGAGCAGCTGAACATTCCGGTGGCGCGGCTCCGCAAGGAGTTGTAGGGGACGGGGGCGTCTGTCCTGCTGCTTCATTAAGCCGCGCGTCGGCATATTTACGGAGTGAAAACCGACGTCCTGCCCACCGACACCGCCGAGTTGCGTGAATTACTGCTGGCTGAGCGCGCCCGCCGCGAACAAGCCGAAGCCGAGCTGCGGCAGTACCACGCGCTCAGTCGCATCCCGTTGCTGAACCCCAACCCCATTCTGCGGCTCGACGCCACCGGACGGGTGCTGTTTGCCAATGAATCGGCCAGGATGTTGGCCCAGGAGCTCGAAACGACCGGGCCCTCGCGGGTGCGGCCCCAGCTAACGCACGCGGCCACCCAGGCCCTGCGCACGGGCAACGTGGCCCACAGCGAGATGACGGCCAACGGCCGCCACTACCTGCTCTTCACGGTGCCGGTGGTGGAAGACGAGCACGCCATGCTCTACCTCACCGACGTGACGGCCCAGCGCCAGGCCGAGCAGGAAAACCACCAGCAGCGCAACTTCTACGAGACCATTCTGGCCCACCTGCCCGCCGTGGTGACCGTGCTCGACCCCGACCAGCGCTACCGCTACATCAACCCCTATGCCGAGCCCGACCCGGCCAAGCGCCAGGCCCGCATCGGCCTCTCGTTTGCCGAGCACGCGGCCGCCATTGGGCTGCCCGACGCCCTGGTGACGCGCCGCCACCGCTTGTTTGAGCGCGCCGTGAGCAGCCGCGAGATGGTGAGCTGGGAGGAGCGCTGGCCCGGCCCCGACGGCCAGATACAGCTCTACTGGCTGTGCTACTACCACCCCATTTTTGGGGCCGACGGGGTACTGCGCGAGGTGATGTGCTACGGCCTCGACATCACCATCCGGCGGCAGGCCGAAGCGCGCATTCGGCAAAACGAGGTCGAAATGAAGGCCCAGCAGGCGTTTACCAACCTGGTGCTCGACCTCAACCCCAACCTCATCTGGGTGCGCGACGCGCAGGGCCGGACCGTGTTCGAAAACGCCGAGATGCGCGCCCAACGCCGCCACATTGCCGAGGTGGCCGGGGCGCCCTCGATGGAGGCGGCCATGAGCAAGGACGAAATTCAGGTGGCCATTCTGGCCGACCAGCAGGTGCTCAACACCGGCCAGTCGCTCACCACGCAAATGTCGGTGAAGCTGGCCAACGGCGAAGTCAAATGGTACCAGACCGTGCGCTGCCCCCTGGTGCCGGCCGACGGCACCACCCAGGTGCTGGGCGTGAGCACCGACATTACGGCCCTGAAAACGGCCCAGCATGCGGCCGAAGCCGCGGCCACAGCCCGCGAAAACTTCCTGGCCAACATGAGCCACGAAATCCGCACGCCCCTGAACGGCGTGCTGGGCATGACCAACCTGCTGGCCAAAACCGGCCTCAACGAGCAGCAGCGCAACTATGCGGCCATCATTCAGCACTCGGGGCGGCACTTGCTGAGCGTGGTGAACGACGTGCTCGACATGGCCAAAATCACCTCCGGCAAGCTGGAGATGGAGCAGTCGGCTTTCAACCTGTGCGACTCGATGGGCAAAGCCGCCGAGCCCCTGGTGCTGCAGGCCCAGGAAAAGGGCATTCGGGTGGTGGGCACGCTGCTGCGCGACTCCTGCCCCCACCCCTGGGTGCTGGGCGACTCCTACCGCCTCAACCAGGTGCTCATCAACCTGCTGTCGAACGCCATCAAGTTCACGCCGGCGGGCGGCACCGTGTCGATAGGCGGCTACTTCGTGAGCGAAACCGACGACACGCTCACCACCGAGTTTCGGGTCACCGACACGGGCATTGGCATTGCGCCCGACAAGCTGGAAAGCATTTTTCTGGAATTCACCCAGGCCTACGCCGACACCACGCGGCAGTTTGGCGGCACGGGCCTGGGCCTGAGCATCAGCCGGGCGCTGGTGCAGCAGATGGGCGGCCAGCTCACGGTGCAGAGCGAGCAGGGCAAGGGCAGCTCGTTCTCTTTCGTCACGACCCTGCCCAAGGCCAGCCCGGAAGCCCGACGAATGGCCCTGGCGCCTCTGGCGGCCGGGCAGGAAGCCGCCGTGCGCGGCACCCGCGTGCTGCTGGTGGAAGACAACCCCGTGAACCGCGAAGTGGCCCAGCTGCTGCTCGAAAGCCACGGCGTGGTGGTGCACGAAGCCGCCAGCGGCGTCGACGCCCTGGAGCAGTTTGAGCAGCACCGCTACGACGTCATTCTGATGGACATTCAGATGCCGGGCATGAACGGCCTGGAAGCCACGGCCCGCATTCGCGCCCACGCCGACCCCGTGAAGGCGGCCACGCCCATTCTGGCCCTCACGGCCAACGCCTTCCGGGCCGACGCCGAGAAGTACGTGGCCGCCGGCATGAACGACACCCTGCCCAAGCCCTTCGACGAGGCCGAGCTGCTCAGCAAGCTGGCCGCGCTGATGGCCGGCGGGAGCAGCCAGCCCGCCGACCGCAGCCCGGCGCCGGCGCCGCCCGCCCCCGCGCCGCTGCCGGCCGCCGCCGAAGCCGCCGGCCCGCTCTTCGACCTGGCATTGCTGCGCGAAACGGCCCACGGCAGCACCACTTTCATGAACCGCATCCTGGCCTCGTTTCACAACAACACGCCCGCCAGCGTGGCCGAGCTGCGCACCGCCCTGGCCGCTGCCGACTGGCCCGCCGCCGCCGCCGTGGCCCACAAGCTGCGCCCTTCGCTGCGCCTGATTGGAGCGGCCCAGGTGGTGGCGCCCCTCGCCGCCGTGGAGTCGTCGGATTCGACGGATGCCGAGCGCCAGGCCGGGGCGGAGCAGCTGGTGGCGGGGCTGGAAGCGCTGCTGGCGGGGCTGCCGAAAGAGGTGTAGCGTCGGGGCGTCTTGCCCTAGGCCACCTGGCGCGGGGACGCGGACTACATATTCCGCGCTACGGCCTACCGCCGCCCCACCCGCCACTCCGCCGTCAGCTCGAAGTAGGGCAGCACGCGGGTGGTTTCGCGGTCCAGGTCCAGGGCCGAGTAGCTGCTGCCGAGGAAGGTGCCCTTGCCCACGGTGTAGGTGGAAAAGGTGCGCAGCCACTGCAGCCACAGGCTGGCCGTGAGGTTGAAGCCCGCCACCGCATGCCGCTCCACCGCCACCTCGGGGCCGTGCTGCCGGGTGATGTTGTGCAGGTAGATGAGCTGGGGCGAGGGGTTGGCCGCCGTGGCTTCGGGCAGCAGGGCGGCGCGGCCATAGTTGCGCTGCTCCAGCAGGCGGTAGCCCAAGCGCAGGCTGGTGCTGCCCTTGGGCCCCGCCCACCCCTGCCGCGCCCCAATGGAGAAGTCGTGCGTCACGCTCGTATCCAGGGGGCTCTCCCGAAACTGGGCCCAGTTGAGCTGGCCCACGCGGTTTTCGCGGCGCACGTAGTCGGCCAGCAGCAGCAGGCGGGGCCGCAGCTGGTAGGTGATGCTCTGGGTTTGCTCCAGCACGCGGCTGGCGCGGTTACGGGCCTGCTCGGTGGGCTGGTCGCGCACCTGGTAGCTCACCCACAGGTGGTACTGCGAGCGGATGCTCCACTTGCCCGGCGCCCACGTAAAGCCCGGCTCCCAGTGCAGCAGGTGGTCCACGTAGTTCTCCGCGCTCAGCCCGGCCCGAATGAACACCGTCTGGCGGTACTCGCCGGCCACGCCCAGCGTGGTGCGGAAGGCCCCGGCCCAGCGCCCCGTCCAGGTCAGGCGGGCCAGGTGCTGGGCTTCGTCGCGGGTTTGCTGGTTGTCTTTGCTGGGGGCGTCCACGCGCAGCAGCTGGGCGGTGCCCACCACGTCGAGCGAGTGCCGCGGCGTGGGCAGCCAGGTCAGGCTGCCCTGCCAGAGCGTGGTTTGCTCGGTGATGTCCTTCACCTGCTCGCGGCTGAGGGCGGCGGCCAGGCGCGGGGCGCTCAGCCGGCGCGAGTTGTCGAGGTAGTAAGCCCGCGTGCGCTCCCGGTAGTTGAACACGATGCTGGCCTGCAGCCGGGGCCGGCCAAAGCGCAGCTCCTGCCGCGTGTCGAGCTCGCGCTGGCGGTAGCCCACGTCCTGCAGCGTGTCGGCGCCCTCGCTCAGGCGCCGGTACAGGAAGGCGCGCGTGGGCAGCAGCACGCTGTTGTCGGAGCGCAGCGTGGCGTAGTCGTTCACCTTGTAGGTAGCCCCGGCCTGGGCCAGCACCGTGTCGGACTGAATGCGCTGCACCGAGCCCAGCAGGTAGTCTTCGGCGCGGTTGGTGCGGTAGCCCAGGCGGCCCTGCACCGTCACGGGCGCGTCGGCCAGGAAGGCCTGCTCGCCGGCGGCTTCGGCCACCAGGCGCTGCATGGTGCGCGGGCCCAGCCGCGAGCGGGTGCCCAGCACGCGCAGGGCCAACGGCGGCGCCGCGGTGCCGTTGAGGAAATACAGCGCCGCGGCGTCGAAGCCGTAGGCCACGCCGGCGTCGGTGCGGCCGTTGCGGCGGTCGGTGGCCAGGCCGCCCAGCACCGTGAGGTGCAGCTGGGAAAGCGAGTCGGCCGCCCCCGCCGGGCGCAGGCGGCGCTGGTAGCCCAGGCGGCCCAGCCACAGGCCGGTGCGGGTGGCGTTGGCGCGGCTCTGGTCGTAGTGCAGCTGCTGGCCGAGCTGCCAGTGGTTGGCCGCGTCCAGGGCAAAGACGTGGGCCACGTCGGCGCCGTAGTCCTCGCGCACGAAGGGCGGCGTGCCGCGCGAGTCGTAAATCATGTCGGTGCCCACGCGGTAGCGCAGCTGCTGGCGCGGCCCCAGCTGCAGGTAGCCGCGGGCGCCGGTGGTTTGCACGAAGGTGCTCACGCCCACCCGCCGGGCCCGGGCCAGCAGGAACAGGGCGGTGTCGGCCCCGGCCGGCCGCAGGCCGCTGAACACCGGCCCAAACTGCGTGGCGCCCACCAGCACCTGGGCCCGGAGCGAAAAACTGCCTACTAGGAAAAACAATAAAATCAGTGCCGCACCGACGCGCCCAAATACGGAGCAGTTACCCGCTCCAAACGCCCGCTCACGCACCGAAAACACTGGAATTGCCACGAATAGGCGGCCCCCGAAATGCTGCCTCGCGGAACCGTATCGGGAAGGTAATACATTCGCCTGGGAGGCTCCGCAAATCCTTTTTCGTTAGGTTAGCTGTGCAAAACCGCTTCCCGGTTCCGTTGCAAATCCCGTTATTTGCCAGACCTAGCGCTGTCGTTACGTTTTCATGCTGCCGATACTATGAATAATTATCTTATCCGGAATTTGCTGCTGGCCGTGCCCGCCACGGTGCTGCTGGCGGCCGCCCCGGCTGCCGCCCAACACGTGCAGTGGGCCGCTCGCCTCGTAGCGGTTTCGTCCTACAAAGCCGAAGGCAAAGAGCCCTTCTCGCCCAACCAAGTGCTGGGCGTGCCCAACGCCCTGCCGCTGGGCCAAATCAGCAACGACGCCTGGATTCCGCGCAAGGAAGGGCCCAACGAGTTCATCGAAGTCCGCTTTGCCCGCTCCATCCAGGCGCAGCAGGTCACCATCGTGGAGAACTTCAATCCGGGCTCCATCACCAAAGTGGAGCTGGTGGACACCAAGGGCGAGCACCACGAGGTGTACACCAACGCCAACCCCGGCCCGCTGCCCGAAGCCTTCCGCACGCTGGAAGTACGCTTCCCACCGGCCGACTACCGCACGCTGGGCGTGAAGGTGTACATGAACACGGCCAAGGTGGAAGGCGTGAACCAGATTGACGCCATCGGCATCGCCGACGTGGCCTCCACCATGGTGAAGCAGGCCTTCGACGCCCCCAAGGGCCCCGACGCCGTGAAGTCCACGCAGTTCGACTCTTCGCTGGTGAACCTAGGCCCGAACGTGAACACGCGCTACGTGGACACCCACCCCGTGATTTCGCCCGACGGCCGCACCCTCTACTTCGCCCGCCAAAGCATGCCCGAAAACGTGGGCGGCGGCCGCGACCCGCAGGACGTGTACTACTCTACGCTGGTGAGCGGCCGCAACAAAACCTGGAGCAAGGCCAAAAACATCGGCGGCCCCATCAACACCCCCGACGACCCCAACGGCCTGGCCTCGGTGTCGGCCAACGGCCAGAGCGCCATCGTCATCAACATCTACAACCGCGACGGCACCATCGACCCGCAGGGCTGCAGCCTCAGCAAGCGCACCCGCATGGGCTGGACGCAGCCCATCAAGCAGGACATCAAAGACTTCATCAACCTCGACAAGGAGCACGTCGACTTCTTCCTGGCTACTTCGGGCAAGGCCCTGCTCATGGCCGTGGAGCGCCCCGACGGCCTAGGCGGGCAAGACCTGTTCGTGAGCTTCCCGGTGCCCGAAACGCCCAATACCTGGACCAAGCCCAAAAGCCTGGGCCGCAACGTGAACACCGATAAGTCGGACTTCGCCCCTTTCCTGGCGGCCGATGAAAAGACGCTGTACTTCGCCAGCGAGGGCCGCGGCGGCTACGGCAAGTCGGACATTTTCTACACCAAGCGCCTCGACGACAGCTGGACCAACTGGAGCACGCCCCGCAACCTGGGCCCGGTGGTGAACTCGCCCGATTTTGACGCTTATTACACCATCTCGGCCGCCGGCCAGGACGCCTACTTGGTGTCGTCGCGCAACGGCATCGACAACTCCAAGGACATTTTCCGCATCTCGCTGGCCCCGGCCTTCCAGCCCGAAGTGGTGACGCTGGTGACCGGCCAGGTGCTGGACGTGAACACCAAAAAGCCCATCCGGGCCATCATTCACTACGAAAACCTGCTCACGGGCGAAGAAATCGGCGTGACCGAAACCGACCCGCGCGACGGTTCCTACACCATTGTGCTGCCCAGCGGTGTGCAATACGGCATGCGCGCCGAAGCCAAAGGCTACATCTCCGAAAACGCCAGCCTCGACGTGACGGCCAAGGACAAGTACTCGGAGCAGAAGGAAGACCTCTACCTCGTGCCCTTCGACGTGGGCCAGACCGTGAAGCTGAACAACATCTTCTTCCAGCAGAGCAAGTACTACCTCACCACTACCTCCTACCCCGAACTGGCCCGCCTCATCCGCATCCTGAAGGAGTACCCGTCGGTCGAAATCAAGATTTCGGGCCACACCGACAACCAGGGCGACCCCGCCCTCAACCTGAAGCTGAGCGTGGACCGCGTGAACGAAGTGAAGAAGTACCTCGTGAGCCACGGCATCAACGGCGGCCGCATCACCACCGAAGGCTTCGGCGGCAGCAAGCCCATTGCCAGCAACGACCAAGAAGAAACCCGCGCCAAAAACCGCCGCGTGGAGTTCACCATCACGAAGAAGTAACGCTCGTTCTGACGGGCGCCTCCCCCCTGCCCCCTCTCCAAAAAAGGAGAGGGGGCACCGAAAATGCTCGTTTTAGCTTTAACACAAAAAAGGCCCGCTGCTCAGCGGGCCTTTTTACATTTTCAGTCGTTACACCCAAACCGGTGCCCCCTCTCCTTTTTCGAGAGGGGGGCAGGGGGGGAGGCGCCCGTCAGGACTGCCGCCCCTCTTCCCGGCCCGGCTTGATGCTGCCGCTGCTGCCGCCGGGGTTGGCAATGGAGTCGCGCATTTCGGTATCGGCTTGCACGTTGCGCATTTTGTAGTAGTCCATCACGCCTAGGTTGCCGCTGCGGAAGGCTTCGGCAATGGCTTTGGGAATCTCGGCTTCGGCTTCTACCACGCGGGATTTGGCTTCCTGGGTTTTGGCGCGGTTTTCCTGCTCCATGGCCACGGCCATGGCGCGGCGCTCTTCGGCGCGGGCTTCGGCCACGCGCAGGTCGGCGCTGGCCTGGTCGGTTTGGAGTTTGGCGCCGATGTTCTCTCCGATGTCGACGTCGGCGATGTCGATGGACAGGATTTCGAAGGCCGTGCCAGCGTCAAGGCCTTTGGAAAGCACCAGCTTGGAAATCTTGTCGGGGTTTTCCAGCACTTCCTTGTGCGACTTCGAAGAGCCAATGCTCGTCACGATGCCCTCGCCCACGCGGGCCAGAATGGTTTCTTCGCCGGCGCCGCCCACCAGCTGCGCAATGTTGGCCCGCACCGTGACGCGGGCGATGACGATGAGCTGAATGCCGTCCTGCGACACGGCGGCCACGCTCGGCGTGTTTATCACCTTGGGGTTCACGCTCGTGGTCACGGCCTCAAACACGTTGCGGCCGGCCAGGTCGATGGCCGTGGCCTGCTTGAAGCTGAGCGGAATGTTGGCCTTGTCGGCCGAAATCAGGGCCTTGATAACGCTGGGCACGTTGCCCCCGGCCAGGAAGTGCGTTTCCAAATCGTTGGCCGTGAGCTGCAAGCCGGCTTTGGTGGAGGTGATGAGCGAGTTGACGATGAGCGACGGCGGCACCTTGCGCACCCGCATAAACGCCAGTTGGAACAAGCTCACCCGCACCCCCGAAAAAATAGCCGTGACCCACAGGCTAATCGGGAAGAAATACAGGAACACCAGCAGCACAACGGCTGCTATGGCCAAGGGAAAGATGGGAAAATTCATGGCGTAAAGTAACGCCGAATTTCACACCGTCCTTACGCCGCGGCCACCACAATGCGGTTGTGCTCAATGCCTAGCACCCGCACCTCGTGCCCCGAGGCCACAAACTCGCCCCGCGTTACCGCTTCCCGCCGCTCGGTGCCGAACAGCACCGTGCCCGCCGGGCGCAGCGCCGACAGCGTGCGGCCCACCGTGCCGGGCGCCACATCGGGCCAGCGCGCGTCGCGCACCGAAGCGTCGTTGACGTTGGTGAGGGCCACCCGGGCCAGGTTTTTGGGCCGCAGCCCCACATACACTATCAGCCCGGCCAGCGCTACCACGCCCACCAGCGCGTAGTGGCCCACGGGCGTGCCCAGGTCGCGGTAGCCCAGCCACACGCCCACCACCAGCAGCACGAACCCCACAATGCCCACAATGGTGGTACCGGGAATGAAAATGACTTCGGCCGCCACGAAGAGCAGGCCGAACAGCAACAGCAGCGCAATGGTGAGCCAGGGCATGAGCGTCAGAGAATTGTTTACCTAAAGATACGCAACCTGCCCCCCGAAGGCCATAGCTGCCGCGGGGGCGCTTACTGCTTGGCCGCAACCGGGCTGTTTTCTACAAAAGCCGGCAGCCGGCCATCGGAGCTGTCAATGCCCACAATATCGAGCAGGTCTTCATAGTAAGCGGCTACTTGCTGGCGGTCTTCCAGCGACTTGGCTATCGGACTGAGGCGGTTCAAGCCCGCGTCTACGCTCTTAAAATAGGCTTCCTTGCTAGGACTTTGCGAGGTAATCGCCAAAAATTCTGCCGTCGACTGCGCCAAAATGCGGTTCAGCATGGGCCGAGCTTCAACCGGCAACGTTTCGGCGCGCTTGCCGATGACCACCGCTTCTTGGGTCTGCTTGAGCACTCGCTCCAACTTTGCCGCCGCTTTGGCAGGCACTTCAATGGGCGAAGTATTTTGGGCATAGCCGGAGCTAGCTGCCAGGACGAGTAAGCTGAGTAGAAAAATACGCATCGGAACACGGCTTAATGGGCCGCGCAACGATGCGCGACCCAATGCCATCCGAAGGTACTATTCTATTTTAAAATAGCACTATCAGTAAGAAGGATTTATTTTTAAACAAGAATATTCCTCAATAAGCACGGGCAAAATAAGCCCGCCGAACGCTCGGCTTGCCTGTCACCATGCACACGCCGTCTTCGTCGGGCTCGGCCAAGGCTAGGCAGCGCACGGTGGCTTTGGTTTCTTCCTTGATGCGCTCTTCGGTTTCGGAGGTGCCGTCGTAGTGCGCCAGCAGGAAGCCGGGCTCCTCGTCCAGCATTCGCTTGAACTCATCGTAGCTATCCACGCGGGTGGTGTGCGTTTCGCGGAATTTCAGCGCCTTGTTGTAGATGTTGCTCTGGATGTCGGTCAGCAGCTGGTCGACGCTGGCCACGATGTCGGCCAGCGGCAGGCTCATTTTCTCCTTAGTGTCGCGGCGGGCCACTTCCACGGTGCCGGCGTCGAGGTCGCGCGCGCCGATGGCTAGGCGCACGGGCACCCCTTTCATCTCCCACTCGGCAAACTTGAAGCCGGGGCGCTCGGTGTCGCGCGCGTCCACCTTCACGGCAATGCCGCGGGCAATGAGACCCTGCTGAATGGGCCGGATGCGCTCGAGCAGCGCGTCGAGCTCACCGGTTTTGTAGATGGGCACGATGACCACCTGAATGGGCGCCAGCTTGGGCGGCAGCACCAGGCCTTCATCGTCGGAGTGCGCCATCACGAGGGCGCCCATCAGGCGGGTGCTCACGCCCCAACTGGTGCCCCACACGTGCTCCAGACCGCCTTCTTTATTGGCAAACTGCACGTCGAAGGCCTTGGCGAAGTTCTGACCCAGGAAGTGGCTAGTGCCGGCCTGCAGGGCCTTGCCGTCCTGCATCAGCGCCTCAATGCAATAGGTATCTTCGGCACCGGCGAACCGCTCGTTGGGGGTTTTCACGCCCTTCACCACGGGCAGCGCCATGTGCTCTTCGGCAAACTCGGCGTACACGTCCAGCATCTGGCGGGTTTCGGCCACGGCTTCTTCGGCGGTGGCGTGGGCGGTGTGGCCTTCCTGCCACAGGAACTCGGCCGTGCGCAGGAACAAGCGCGTGCGCATTTCCCAGCGCACCACGTTGGCCCACTGGTTGATGAGCAGCGGCAGGTCGCGGTAGCTCTGAATCCAGTTTTTGTAGGTACTCCAGATGATGGCCTCGGAAGTGGGGCGCACCACCAGCTCTTCTTCCAGTTTGGCGTTGGGGTCCACGCGCAGCTTGCCGGGGCGGTCGGGGTCGGTCTGGAGGCGGTAGTGCGTCACCACGGCGCACTCTTTGGCGAAGCCTTCGGCGTTTTTCTCCTCGGCTTCGAACAAGCTTTTGGGGACGAAGAGGGGGAAATAAGCATTTTCGTGGCCGGTGCGCTTGAACATGTCGTCGAGCTGGCGTTGCATTTTTTCCCAAATGGCATAGCCGTAGGGCTTAATCACCATGCAGCCGCGCACAGCCGAATTCTCGGCCAAGCCCGCGCGCTTCACTAACTCGTTGTACCAGAGAGAATAATCTTCTTGGCGGGTAGGCAACTTTTTGCTCATGGAAGGCATCTTAGGGGTAAATGAAAAAGTTCCCAACTCTGGTACAAGATTTGAATTGACCAAGTGGCACCGTTTCGATGCCAAATTACGTTAGGAATAAGTGGACCTGATAAGGGCACGCACCAAGGCCTTGGGCTGGTATCCTGCAGTCGTTGCAACACCGCCTTATCTTTCTGCTTGTTAAAGTCTCATCGAGTCTTCCCGTGTTCATACCCTTTCCATCATTTGCGTTGTTACTTTACTACTATTGATGCGCTCCTCCCACTCTTCACGTCTTTCGTCATGAAAAACCTGCTCACTGCTTTGTTGCCCGCCATGGCCCTGCTCGCGCTGGGCGGCTGCGCGAGCACTTCGGCCGTCGCCACCTCGGAAGACGACGGCGTCTATTACAGTTCCAAGGACCGCACCACGGCCTTGGTGAGTGCCGCGCCGGCCCCGGCTAGCACCGACGAAGCCGCCAACCCCGACTACAACGGCGGCAGCCAGTCGAGGTCGTCGGCCCGGCAGGGCAGCGGCTCCGACCAGTACTACGACAACACCTACACCTACATGCAGGGCGTGCCCAGCTACGGCCCCGGCCTAGCCTACTACACGCCCTACAGCGCCTACACCACCCTGAGCTACGGCTGGGGCGGCGGAGCCTGCGGCTTTTCGCCCTATGGCTTTGCCGACCCGTTCTGCACCACGGCTTTCTACAGCCCGTTTTATAGCCCCTTCTACAGCCCCTACTACGGCTCGGGCCTGAGCATCACGTTCGGGTTTGGGCGCCCGTGGGGGTACGGCTACGGCGGCTATTATGGCTACGGCCGTCCTTATGGCTACGGCTATGCCGGCTACTACGACCCCTTCTATTACAGCAGCCCCTGGGGCTACGGCGGCTATTACGGCCGTGGCGGCTACTACGGCAACCGTTATTATGGCAGCAACTACGGCTATAGCAACGGCGGCTACTACGATAACGGCCGCCGCACCAGCACCCCGGTGCACCGCAACGACCGCAGTTCCGACGGCCGCCGGGCTGGCAGCAGCGTGGCCGGCAGCAACCCCGGCTCTACCGGTATTCCGGCGCCGGCCGGCAGTGGCCGCACCCGCGACGACCTGCGCCCGCAGTCGCCCAACGCCCCGCAACCGACCGCCGGCATGGTGGAAGCCGGTGGGCGCACCCGCACCGAGGTATTGACGGCCGCCCCCGGCACCGAAGCCACGACGCCCGTCGGCGGCGGCTTCAACCGCCCCCGGCAGATGACCGACGACGGCTTGCAGCCCCGCTACCGCAACATGGACCAGCGGCCTTCCGCCGAGGGCCGCCAGCCGCAAGACGCCAACCCCGGCTCCGGCCAGGTGACGCGCGAGGATAATCGCCCCCGATGGCGCAACCTTGATGCCGCCACCCAAACCGACCAAGCGCAACCCGCCGCTCCGCAACCGCAGGAGGGTCGCCGGCGCGGCGGCATCTTCCAGAACGTGCCCGCACAGCAGCCGAACAACGCGCCCGAGCAAGTAGTGACGGAGCAGCCCCAGCGCCGCCGCTTCGAGCAGCCCCGCCAAGAGCGTACCTACGAGCAACCCCAACAGCGCACGTACGAACAGCCCCAGCAACGCTCCTACGAACAGCCGCAGCAGCGCAGCTACGAGCAGCCGCAGCGCTCGTACAGCCAGCCCAGCCAGCCTTCGTACTCGGCGCCGTCGAACGGCGGCGGTGGAGGGGGCGGCCGTGGCCGTGGCCGCGCCGACTAACCCACGTTTTCACCTACGGTTTCTGCAATTAATTTTCCAAGCGAGCCGGCCCAACGGCCGGCTCCTTTTCTTCCCACCCCTATGAAAAAACGGATATACTGGCTTAGCCTGGCCCTCGTAGCAGGGCAGGCCGGCCACGCCTTTGCCCAAGGCGCCACCGATGCCCTGCGCTATTCCCGCCTCCAGTTTGGGGGGCCCGCCCGCACCCAGGGCATTGGGGGGGCCAACGTGGCGGTAGGTGCCGACTTTGGCAACCTCAGCAGCAACCCGGCCGGCCTGGGCCTGTTCCAAAAATCGGAGGTTCACCTCTCGCCCGGCCTGGGGCTGGGCGAAAGTACGGCCCGCATGGAGGGCAACAGCGCAGCTGCGCAAAACGACACCAAAAACAGCTTCCACATTGGCAGCGCAGGCGTGGTGCTGGCCACCCGCCGCCCCGACGACGACCAGAGCACCAATTGGCGCGGCGGGGCATTTGCCCTGGGCTTCACGCGGCTGGCCGACTTCAACACGTCTTTCCGCTACGGCGGCACGCTGAACGACCGGACCATCGGCAACCTGGCCCTGACCGGCGACGACCAGTCCTACTTGGCGTCGTTGCGCCGTACGGTGGGCTTCGATGGCTACGGCCAAGACAACATCGACAACCTGCGCAGCCAAGCAGCCGACGGTGAGTACTACTCGCTCAACGCCTTGGCCTACGGGGCCTACCTGAGCCGCATTGTGAAAGACCCACGCACCGGCAAAGACATTGGCATCGCCTCCACCACCCGCAGCGGGCCCATCCAACAGGCCGAAACGAGCTATGCCAAAGGCTCGGCGTCGCAGTTTGACTTGGGCTACGGCGCCAGCTACCGCGACCGCCTCTACCTAGGCATTGGCGTGGGGCTGGTGAGTTCGAACTACACGTCCGTCAAAACCTTTACCGAGCGCGAATCGGACCCCAACACCCACCTCAGCGAATACACGCTACGCGAAGAGCTCAAAACCAGCGGCACGGGCATCAACGCCCGCATCGGGGCCATCTACCGCGCCACCGACGCCTTGCGCATTGGCGCCTCCATTCAAACCCCGACCTTCACCTGGCTGACGGACGACTACAACGCCGTGTTTACGACGACGTTTACGGCGCAGGGCAACGACGTGGTGGCCACGTCGCTGCCCACGGGCCCGGTGGGCGTGAAGTCGCTCGACCAGACGTTTGCGCCCTACGCCTACACGCTCACCACGCCCTTCCGGGCCAATGGCGGGCTGGCCTATACCGTGGGCAAGCACGGCTTCGTGAGCGGCGACGTGGAATACGTGGGCTACGGCCAAGCCCGCCTGCACAACAACGCCAACGACGCCAACGGCAGCGACTACCCCTTCACGGCCGAGAACAGCGACATCCAGGCGCTCTACAAAAACACCGTGAACCTGCGCTTCGGCGCCGAGGGCCGCTTCGACATCTTCCGGGTGCGCCTGGGCTACGCCCGCTACGGCGACCCGTACAAGGCCGACACCAACAACGAGCGCGCCCAAAACTTCTACACCGGCGGCTTTGGCCTGCGGCAGAACAATTTCTTCCTCGACCTGGCCGGCGTGTACACCACCTTCAACCAGGACTACACCGCCTACGACCTGGGCGGCCTGGAGCCCTTGGTGAAAATCAACCAGTCGCGCTTCACCACCAGCGTCACGGCGGGCCTCACGTTCTAGCCCCTTCCATTGCCCACAAAAAAGGCGCCCTCCGTGCGGAGGGCGCCTTTTTTGTGGGCAACAGCGCTTACGGCACTTTCTGCACTTTCACGGTGCACGCCACGGTGGGCGAGGTGCCCAGCACGATGTTGGTGACCAGCAGCAGCCCGGTATACACCGCGCCCCCATCGTCCTGCACCTGGAAGGCGATGACCTGGTTTTTGCTCAGCGGCCCGGTGTTGGTGACGGCAGGGAAATCATTGCCCGCGGCGAAGGCCGATGTAAAAGCGGCCGCGGTGTTGGCGTTGGCAAAATTGGTGTCGGAAAGTATGGTGCTTTTCAGCACGGTGGTGCGGCGGGTGGGCCAGCGGGCATTACTGAGGTTCAGCACGCGCGCGTCGCTGGGCGAGCTTAAGCTCACGCTGTTGCCGTCGGCGCTCAGGGCAATGAGGTCGACCAGCGCCTGATTGGCCGCCAGCGGCACACGGCTCAGCACAGCAAACTTGGGCAGCAGCAGGCCGGTGCGCAGGTTGAGAAACACGCGCCGCACGGCCCGCAGGCTGTCGGCGCGGAGGCGGTTGCCGGGCACGGGGCGCAGCAGGGCCGTATAGCGGTGGTACACCTGGGCCGAGTCGGACTGGCGCACCGTGATGCGGTAGGCCCGGCTGGCCGTTTCGCCCTGCTTGTCGGTGATGGTGTATTGCCAGCGCTCGGTGCCCGAGGTGGTGCGCGCCGCGAAGGAATTGTTGAACAAGTATTCGCCGCCGGGAAAGGGTGGCGTGCTTTTGTAGGCGGGCTTGATGAGCGAGTCGAGGTACACGATTTCCTGCGGCTCGGGGGCGTTCTTGGCGGGGTCGAAACTGGAAAGCGGCGTGGGGTACGCAATGGGCGTGAGGCCCGGTTCGTAGTTCACCACAATGCGCAGGCGGCGCAGCGAGTCGTTGTTGCCCACGGCATACACGCGGGTGAGGAGCGTGTCGCTCGGGCTGGCCGTGCGGTTGCCCGACGTCAGCCCCGTGGCGCCAATCAGGTCGAGCTGCACGCCGGGGTTGGTTTTGGAGCAGGCGCCCAGCAGCACGGGCAGGCAAAGCAGAAGCAGGCGAAATCGCATGGCGCAAAGGTAACGGGGCGTGCCGGTGCTGGGGCAGCTAGTACCTTTAACGTCATATTCTAACTCTTATTTCGCTCACGATTTTCTCCTTTATGCGTTTTCGCTTTTTTGCGCTGGCCGCGCTGCTGGCCACCAACGGCCCGGCCCTGCTGCCGGGCCTTGCCCCCACCGCCGTGCAGGCCCAGCAAAAGCTGCCTCTCACCCTCGAAGACATTTGGGCCAAGCCCACCTTCCGCTCGGCCTCGGTGCCCGGCTTCAACTGGATGAACGACGGCCGCTACTACTCCGCCCTGGAGGGCGGCAGCCTGGTGCAGCACGAAGTGACCACCGGCAAAGCCGTGCAAACCCTGGTGGCCGCTGCCGACCTGCAGCCCGCCGGCGCCGCCAAGCCGCTGGACGTGGACGGCTACTCCTTCAACGCCAACGAGCAGAAAATCCTGTTCACCACGGCCACCGAGCCAATTTACCGGCACAGCGCGCAGTCGGCCTACTACGTGTTCGACCGCGGCACGAAGAAGCTCACTGCGCTGAGCACCGGCAAGCAGGGCTACGCCACGTTCTCGCCCGACGGCCAGCGCGTGGCCTTCACCCGCGACAACAACGTGTTTGTAACCGACCTGGCCACGATGACGGAAACCGCCGTGACCACCAACGGCGTGAAAAACAACCTCATCAACGGTTCTGCCGACTGGGTGTACGAAGAAGAGTTCACGATGGCGCAGGGCTTTTTCTGGTCGCCCGACAGCCGGCAGATTGCCTTTTACACTTTCGACGAAAGCCAAGTGCCGGAATATGACATGCAGAAGTGGGGCAGCCTTTACCCCCAGGAATACCGTTTCAAGTACCCCAAGGCCGGTGAGAAGAACTCGGTGGTGAGCGTGAGCAGCTACGACGTGGCCAGCGGCCGCACCACCAAAATGGACGTGGGGCCGAACACCGACCAGTACCTACCCCGCGTGATGTGGACGCAGGTTACCAACACGCTCAGCATCCAGCGCCTCAACCGCCTGCAGAATAAGCTCGAAATCCTGCACGGCGACGCCACCACCGGCAACACCCAAGTGGTGCTCACCGACACTAGCCCAGCCTACGTCGACATCAGCGACGACCTGCGCTACCTGCCCGGCAGCAAGCAGTTCCTCTTTACCAGCGAGAAAGACGGCTACCAGCACCTCTACCTGCACGACATGAAGGGCCAGCAGGTGCGCCAGCTTACCAAGGGCAACTGGGAAATCACGGCCATCAACGGCTTCGACCCCAAATCGGGCTTCGTGTACTACACCAGCACCGAGGGCTCGCCGCTGCAGCGCCACCTATACCGCATCAACCTGCAGGGCACCGGCAAAAAACGCATCAGCGAGGCCGGCGGCGGCAACGACGCCGTGAACATGAGCCCCGACACCCAGTACTTTCTCAATACGCACTCTTCGAACGGTGTGCCCGCCGTGGTGAGCCTGCGCCAAGGCAGCACCGGCAACTTGGTGAAAACCCTGGAGGACAATGCCAAGCTGCGCCAAACCCTGACGCAGTACGACCTCGGCAAGCTGGAGTTCATCACCTTCAAAACCAGCGAAGGCACCGAACTGAACGCCTCCATGCTGAAGCCCAGCAACTTCGACCCGGGCAAAAAATACCCCGTGCTGATGTACGTGTACGGCGGCCCGGGCTCGCAAACCGTGAGGGACGACACCGGCGCCGGCATCGCCTTCACCAACTACCTCTGGCACCAACTGCTGGCCGAGCAAGGCTACATCGTGTTGTCAGTTGACAACCGGGGCACCGGGGCCCGGGGCGCCGATTTCAAAAAGAGCACCTACGCCAACATGGGCAAGCTCGAAACCATCGACCAAGCCGAGGGCGCCAAGTACCTGGCCACACTGCCGTACGTCGACAAGGCCCGCATTGGCATCTGGGGCTGGAGCTACGGCGGCTACATGACCTCACTGGCCATGACCAAAAACGCTGACCTCTTCAAAATGGGCATCGCCGTGGCACCCGTCACCAACTGGCGCTACTACGACACCGTGTACACCGAGCGGTTCCTGAAAACGCCCCAGGAAAACCCCGGCGGCTACGACGACAACTCGCCCGTGCAGTTTGCCCAGAACCTGAAAGGCAAGTTCCTGCTGGTGCACGGCACCGGCGACGACAACGTGCATTTTCAAAACTCTATTGCCTTCGTCGAGGCCCTCATCAAGGCCAACAAGGACTACCAGACGCTGTACTACCCCAACCGCAACCACGGCATTGCGGGCGGCAACACGCGCCTGCACCTCTACCGCCAGATGACCAATTTTGTGCTGCAAAATTTGTAGTTCCCGAAGCGGGTGAACGCGCCAACAGGCCACCGGATTGGGCACTGCCCGGCCCGGTGGCCTGTTGGCTTACGGGGGCGGCCGGGCCCATTCTTCGCGCACTGGCTACGCTTCGTCGCCCTCCTGCTACGGTTCGGCGGCTTGGGCTTGAGGGCCGGCGGCCGGCGGGCGCACCTTTGAAACATGAAAACGCTCCGTTTCCTCCGCCCCACCCTGTTGTGCTTGTTCTATCTGCTGCTGGTTGGCCCGGCCGCCCGCGCCCAGGCGCTGGCCAACGGCACGCCCGCCGTGAGCACCTCCGATGGGGTGCGCCTTTATGTGCGCGTGGCGGGCCAGGGCCGGCCCTGCGTGTTTGTGCACGGCGGGCCGGGCGCCGGCAGCGAAACCATCGAAACGCTGGCGGGCCCCATGCTGGAGCAGCGCTTCCGAATGATTTACCTCGACCAGCGCGGCAGCGGCCGCTCGGCCAGTTCGCCCACCAAGGCCTATGGCCTGCCCCGGCTGGTGCAGGACCTCGAAGACCTGCGGCAGCAGCTGCACCTCGAGCGCTGGGTGCTCATGTCGCACTCCTTCGGCGGGCTCATCGCCACGGCTTATGCCCGGCAGTACCCGCAGCACGTGCTGGGCCTGGTGCTCACCAACAGCATCCTGAACCTGCCGGCTTCCATGGAAAGCATGGCCACCACAGGGTACGCGTTGCTGCCCGCCGCCACCCGTCCCCCGCTCGATGCCGCCGCCCCGCTGCCCCAGCGCTTCGGCATGGTGATGGCCTTGCTCAACCAGCAACGCCTGATGGGCCGCCTCATGTACGCTACCGACTCGGTGGCCGCCCGGGTGGCCCGCGCGCAACGCCGCCAGGCCACCGCCAACCACGACTTTGCCGCGTCCCTCTACCAGCCCGGCGTCATTGACGGCTACCTGGAGGACCTGACGGCCAGCACCCCCCAAATGACCATGCCCGTTCTCGTGCTGCCGGGTCAAACCGACGACGTAACCGGTCCGCAACATGAGTCCTTCCGCTTCCCTCACCAGCGCGTGGTGGCTTTGCCCGGCAAGCACTACGTGCTGCTCGAAACCCCCAACGAAGTAAGCCGGGCGCTGGCGGCTTTCTCCCGCGAACTGCCAAAAAATTAAGCAGCCGTCCACGGCTCAGCACATAAAAAAGGCGCCCACTTCTGGGCGCCCTTTTTTAATTAGTCCTGTGACCCGAAGTTAGTACGGTTTGGCGTCGTGGGCCACAGCTTCGGCTTCGGCCGCAGCTTTCGAGCCCTGGGCTTCGTTGTACTGGTTGCCGCCTTCGGCGTTCTGGCCGGCGCGGGCAGCCTCCAGGCCTTCGGCCAGACGCTTGCCCCAGTCCGGGTCGCAGTTGGTGCACAGCTCTACCATCTTGTCGCTCACGGTGCGGTTGGCGGTGGCGAGGGCGCCCACCATGTTGCTGATGAGGTCGTCGCGCTCCCAGTCTTCGTGCAGGCGGTAGCGCTCACCAGCTTGCTTGAAGTTGTTCTGGCGGTCGATGGTTTCGCGCATCAGGCGGCCGTTGTACTGCGGCATGTGGTCGGGCGCTGTGCGGGGCGCCTCCTTCAGGCCGTTCAGCGAGCTGGGCTCGTAGTTGATGTGGTTGTTCTGGCCGGGGGCCGAGTCCACGTGGTAGGCCATCTGGCCGTCGCGCTGGTTTGTGGCCACGTGCTTTTTGGGCGCGTTGATGGGCAGCTGCAAGTAGTTGGTGCCCACGCGGTAGCGCTGCGTGTCCGAGTACGAGAAGGTGCGGCCTTGCAGCATCTTGTCGTCGGAGAAATCGAGGCCATCTACCAGCACGCCCGTGCCGAACGCCGACTGCTCCACCTCGGCGAAGTAGTTTTCGGGGTTGCGGTTCAGCGTCATCATGCCCACGGGCAGGTGCGGGAACTGGTCTTCGGGCCAGATTTTGGTATCGTCGAGCGGGTCGAAGTCCAGTTCCGGGTGCTCGTCGTCGCTCATAATCTGCACGCGCAGTTCCCACTTGGGGAAGTTGCCCTTCTCGATGTTCTCGAACAGGTCCTGCGTGGCGTGGTTAAAGTTTTTGGCCTGAATGGCTTCGGCTTCGGCCGCGGTCAGGTTTTTGATGCCTTGCTGGGGCTCCCAGTGGTATTTCACCAGCACGGCGTCGCCGTTCTGGTTCACCCATTTGTAGGTGTTCACACCCGAGCCCTGCATCTGGCGGTAGTTGGCTGGAATGCCCCAGGGCGAGAACAGGAAGCTCACCATGTGCATGGCTTCCGGCGTGTTCGAGATGAAGTCGAAGATGCGCTCGCCGGTCTGGCGGTTGTGCACCGGGTCGGGCTTCTGCGAGTGAATGAGGTCCGGAAACTTCATGGCGTCGCGGATGAAGAACACCTTCAGGTTGTTGCCCACCAAGTCCCAGTTGCCGTCTTCGGTGTAGAATTTAACCGCGAAGCCGCGCGGGTCGCGCAGGGTTTCGGGCGAGTGGCCGCCGTGGCCCACCGTGCTGAAGCGCACGAACACCGGCGTTTCTTTGCCAGCCGTGTTGAACAGCTTGGCGCGGGTGTACTTCTCAATGGGCTCGTTGCCCACTTTGCCGTAGGCTTCGAACACGCCGTGGGCGCCGGCGCCGCGGGCGTGCACCACGCGCTCGGGCACGCGCTCCCGGTCGAAGTGGCTGATTTTCTCAATGAACTGGTAGTTCTCGAGCGTGGCCGGGCCGCGGTTGCCCACGGTGCGGGTGTTCTGGTTGTTGGTGAGGGGGTGGCCCTGGCGGGTGGTCAGGGTCTGGGCGTTTTCGCCGGACGCCATGCGGCCGTCCTGCGAGGTGCCCGCCCCGTTCACGGCCGTGCCCGTGCCGTCGCCGGACGTGGGATTCTGCTGTTCGCTCATGGAAAGAATGCGCTAAATGGTGGAAGAGAAATGTCTGTTTGCTGCGCAAAGAACGCCAAAAGCAGGTCCGGCGTTCGATAGATTTTGCTTATACCGCCATTACCACCGGCCCGCCGAAGCACGGCTCCGGCCCATGAAAGCAGCACGTTAGCCACGTCTGAAAACTGATAATCTGAGGCTTTATGGGGCCGGCAACGTTCCCGACATCGATTGCACGAATTTACTCCGGCCAGCCGGCCAATTTCTGCTCCTCTGGCCCTTACTATTACTGCTGACTAACCTCTTCCCCACCCAATTTCTCACATGAAAACACCCTTACTTTTTGCTGCCTTCCTGGCACTTATCGGCTGGCTGCCCGCCGCGGCCCAAACGCCCGGGGCCACGTTCGGCCTGTTTGGCTTTGCTTCGATGACGACAGGCACCACGGGGGGTGCCGGCGGCACCTCCGTGACGGTGAACACCGGCACAGCCTTGCAAAACGCCATCAAAACCAAGGGCACGCAGCCGCTCACCATCTACGTCAACGGCACCATCACGCTGGCCAACTCGCCGGGCCTGAGCAAGATTGACGTGAAGGACGTGAGCAACCTGTCCATCATCGGCTTCGACCGGCTGGGCGAGTTCAACGGCATCGGCATTAAGGTATTTCGGGCCAGCAACATCATCATTCAGAATGTGAAGGTGCACAACGTGCTGGCCGGCACCGGCGACGGCGACTGCATCGGCATCGAGGGCCCGGCCGACCACGTGTGGGTGGACCACTGCGAGATGTACAACGTGTACCAGGGCGTGGGCACCGACGACTACGACGGCCTGCTCGACGCCAAGGCCGACTGCCAGTACATCACCTATTCCTGGAACTACCTGCACGACGGCTGGAAGGCCAGCCTCTGCGGCTTCACCGAAACCGACAACTTCGACCGCAAAATCACCTACCACCACAACCGCTTCGAAAACATCAACTCGCGCCTGCCGCTGTTTCGCTTCGGCACCGGGCACGTGTTCAACAACTACTACAAGGACATTGCTTCCACCTGCGTAAACTCGCGCATGGGCGCCTGCCTCAAAATCGAGAACAACTACTTCGATAACGCCCGCAACCCCTACGTGGCCGCCTACAGCCCGCAGGACGGCTTCGGCGACATTTCGGGCAATACCCTGGTGAACAGCCCCTTCGTGTACGCCTCCGACGTGCACGTGCTCACGGCCTGCACGCTGGCCATTCCGTACGCGTACAGCGGCGTGCTGAACCCGGCAGCCGATGTGCCGGCCATTGTGCTGGCCAATGCCGGCATTGGCAAGGTGGGCCCCACGCTGGCGCCGGGCACGTTTGCCGTCACGGCCTCGGCGCTGGGCCAGGGCACGGTGGCGCCGGCCAGCGGCACGTATGCCCTGGGCCAGTCGGTGACGCTAACGGCCACGCCCGCCATCGGCTGGCAGTTTGCCGGCTGGAGCGGCGACACCACCGCCACCACCAACCCGCTCACGTTCCGGGTGAAAAACAGCAAAGTGCTGCGGGCCACGTTCACGCTCATTCCGGGCACGGGCGCGCCGGGCCCGCTCATCCGCATCGAGGACACCAACACGCCCCTTACCGGCTTGTGCAGCTTCGACGGCGCCATCAGCCAGAACACCGGCGCCGACAACGGCGCGGTCATCAACCTGAGCAACTCGGCCGCCAAGGCCATTGTGTGGAAAGTGGAGGTGACGCCGGCGGGCGCCTACGAGCTGAAATGGCGCTACACCAACAGCAGCGCCAGCTCAGGCTTCACCGGCAAGCTCGTGGTGAACGGCGTGGTGGTGAACGCCGCTGCGCCGTTCCCGCGCACGGCCAGCAGCACCACCTTCGGCCTCGCCACCCAAAACGTGACGCTGGACAACGGCGTGAACGAAATCCGCCTGGAAACCACCGCTGCGGCCTCGTTTGCCGACATCGACTGGCTGGAAATCACCGGCAACCGCATCGTGCCCACCAATTGCGCCAATGCCGTGGGCACCATTCAGGTGCTGGCTGCCCGGCAAAGCTCCGGTGCCGCGGCCCCGCATGCCCAGGCTTTCCCCAACCCCATGGCCGGCTCCGTGACGTTTGACGTGACGCAGCCCACGCCGGGCCCCGTGCGCATTGTGCTCTACAGCATCAGCGGCGCCAAAGTAGCCGAAGTAGCCACCAGTCGCGCAGTCTTCGGCAGCGGCACGCACCACTTTGAGTACCAGAATGCCAAGCTGCCCGCCGGGCTGTATTTCTACGAAGTGACCACCACGGGGGGCACCTACCGCGAGAAGCTGCAGGTGGAGTAATTATTAACCTTGTCATCCTCACCTGGCGTCTGCGCCGCGAAGGATGACAGGGTTGGGACTTACTTCTCCCCTCTCACCACCCGCGCCTTCCCAAATATGTCCTCCTGCACGCGCACTTCGGCGAAGCCGCGCTGCGTGAGCAGGTCGGCGGTTTCCTGACCTAAGGCCTCGTTGATTTCGAAGTAGATGGCCCCGCCGGGGCGCAGCAGGTCATGGCCGATTTCGGTGAGGCGGCGGTAGAACAGCAGTGGGTCGTCGTCGGGCACGAAGAGCGCCGTGGCCGGCTCCCAGGCCAGCACGTTGTCGCGCATCTGGGCGCGCTCGCTTTCGCGCACGTAAGGCGGGTTGCTCACCAGCACGTCCAGCGAGCCGGGCAGCACGCCAGTGGGCACGTCTTGCAGAATGTCTACTTGCTGAAAGGCCACGGCGGGCGCCCACAGCGCGGCATTGCGCCGGGCCACGGCCAGGGCTTCGGGCGAAATGTCGACGGCCAGCACCTCGGCGGCGGGTAAGACGCGGGCCAGCGCCAGCGCCAGGCAGCCAGACCCGGTTCCCACGTCCAGCACGCGCCGGCCGGGCGTGGTGCCCTGCTCGCGCTCAATTAGCCGGACCAGCTCTTCGGTTTCGGGGCGGGGGATGAGGGTGGCGGGCGTCACTTCCAGCTCCATGCCGGCGAAGTAGGCCGTGCCCAGCGCGTACTGCACCGGCTCGTGGGCCAGCAGGCGGGTTTGCAGGGCCGGCAGCTGCGCCAACACGCTGGGCTGCACCGGCTGCGAGGCGGCCATCATGAAATGCAGGCCATCGAGGTGCAGCAGGTGCTGGAGCACCATGCGGGCAATGGCATCGGCTTCCGACTCGGGGTAGAGGGCCGTGAGCGCAGCGGTCAGGGAAGCGGTGGCGTCGCGTAAAGTCATCGGGGCAAAGGTAGCGGGCGGGCCCAGCCACGCCCCCGTTCCTACCTTCGCGGCCATGAAAATCGACGACGTTTCCTGCATGAGCCGCGCGCTCCAGCTGGCTCACCTCGGCACCGGCCACGCCCGGCCCAACCCCTTGGTGGGCTGCGTGGTGACGCACCAGGGCCGCATCATCGGCGAGGGCTGGCACAAGCAATACGGCGGCCCGCACGCCGAAGTGAACGCCCTGGCCGCCGTGGCCGACCAGGAGCTGCTGAAGCAGTCCCGCGTGTACGTGACGCTGGAGCCCTGCGCCCACCACGGCAAGACGCCGCCCTGCGCCGACCTGCTCATCGCCAAGGGCGTGCCCGAAGTGGTGGTGTGCAACGAAGACCCTTTTCCGCTGGTGGACGGCCGCGGCCTGGAAAAGCTGCGCGCCGCCGGCGTGCACGTCGAAACCGGCCTGCTGGCCCCGGAAGGCCGCTGGCTGAATCGCCGCTTCTTCACCTTTCACGAAAAGAAGCGGCCTTACCTGGTGCTGAAATGGGCCGAAACGGCCGACGGCTTTCTGGCCGGCAAGTACTTCCAGCCCATTCGCATCAGCTCGCCGCAGGCCAACTTGCTCACCCACCAGTGGCGGGCCGAGGAACAGGCCATTCTGGTGGGCACCCGCACGGCCCTGCACGACAACCCCCGCCTGAACGTGCGCGACTGGCCCGGCCCCCAGCCCACGCGCCTCGTCATCGACAAAAACCTGAGCCTGCCGCCGACCCACAACCTGCTCGACGGCTCCCAGCCCACCCTCATCTACACCTACCGCCAGCCCTACCACAAGGCCAACCTCGACCTCGTGACCTTGTCGGAAGCCGACGACCTCATCCCGCAAATGCTGGCCGACCTGCACCAGCGGCAGGTGCAGTCGGTGCTGGTGGAGGGCGGCCCCACGGTGCTCAATGCCCTACTGCAGGCCGGTTTATGGGACGAAATCCGCGTGTTTCGCGCGCCTACCAAGCTGGGCCAGGGCATTGCGGCGCCGCGCATCGGGTTCAGCGGCCTGCGCAGCCGCACAAACGTTGGCCCCGATGAGCTGTTCTGGTACGTAAACGAGTAATTGCACGGGTTCATCGCCGCAGCGCATGTAATGGCCGGCGTCTTTTACCGATTAATCATTCGCCTTCACCCTTTCCGCGAGTCCTGACTTCGCACATTTTCCATGGCCGAAACCCTCTCCCTCGACGCCACGCTCACCAAAGCCGAGCAATACCGGCAGCTGCTGCCCCAAATTGAAGCCCTCACCACCGGCGAGCCCGACCTCACCGCCAACCTCGCCAACACGGCCGCAGCGCTGCGGCAGGCGTTCGGGTTTTTCTGGGTGGGGTTCTACCTCGTGAAAGGCGATGAGCTCGTGCTGGGCCCGTTCCAGGGGCCCATTGCCTGCACGCGCATCCGGCATGGCAAGGGCGTGTGCGGCGCCAGCTGGGCCCGGGCCGAAACCCTGCTGGTGCCCGACGTGGAAGCCTTTCCCGGCCACATTGCCTGCAGCTCGGAGTCGAAGTCGGAAATCGTGGTGCCCATTTTCCGGAACGGACAAGTAGTGGCCGTGCTGGACGTGGACAGTGACCAGCTCAACGATTTCGACCACGACGACCAAGCCGCCTTGGAGCAGCTCGTGCAGCTGGCGGGCCAATGGTTTGTCTGAACCACGGATTCGGGCGGATTTTTTTTGATTGCACGGATTTTGTGGACGACTGTCCGACCAACCCGTTCCCGTACATTCGGCACTAAGCTAACAACCAACCAGTTCAGGCGTTCGCCCCATTACACTTTAACACCGTCCACGAAATCCGTGGAATCCGAAAAATCCGCCCGAATCCGTGGTTCAGACTATGAAAAAGCATTTTCACCTCCTCGGCGACTGGCGCCGCAACGTACTGCTGATTGCTGCGGCCAGCAGCCTGGGCCTCGCCCTGCCCGCCTGCTCCAACGACAACCGCCGCGACGACAACGGCGCCGAAGGCAGCTGGGGCGGCGAAAGCTACAGCCAGGGCGTCATCACGGAAATGACCGAAGTGCAGCCCGGCCAGTGGAAAATCACGGCCGAGCGCCCGGCCGGCAAGGAAGAAGTGGCGGCTGTGCTGCACCATTTCGATGGCAAAACCGACACCCTGCAAGGCCAGGCCCTGCAGCGCCAGATGCAGGACTACAGCCGCCAGTACCCCGAAAACCGCGCCAACGGCACCGGCCTGATGGACGTGCTGATGTGGAGCGGCATCGGCTACATGGCCGGCCGCTTCCTCACCCCCAACCCCGGCTACTACGCCAACCCCGGCCTTATTCAGCGCAACCAGGGCTGGCGCGCCAACGTGGCCCGCGAGCGACAGGACCAAGGCCGCGGCTTCTTCGGCCGGGGCTTCACGGGGCGCCGCACGCCCACGGCCGGCATCCAGGAAAGCCGCTCCACGATGCGCAGCTCGCCGCGGCCCAGCTTCCGCAGCAGCGCGCCGTCGGGCCGTAGCAGTGGCTTCGGCAGCCGCGGTGGCTTCCGGGGCTTCGGGGGGTGAGCGAAGGTTTTTGCTTAAACAAGGAACGGTCATGCCGAGCGCAGCCGAGGCATCTCGCGTGCTTCGTTTGTCATCCTGAGCATTCTGCGACCTTTAAGACACCCCAACAAATGATTAACCTCCTTCCGCTTTTCGGCGAAGTAGCCCCGGCCGTGCAGGCCCTGGGCTGGGATTGGGCCATTGAAGACGCCTGCCAGAACTACGTGGCCCGCGAAGCCGTGCAGCTTGCAGAAACCGACGCTGAAACGCTGCTGCAAGCCGCCGATACGCTCTACGACATGTTGGTAGAAGCCATCCCCGACCCCATTCCGGATGCTCTGCTGCACAAGCTGGCCATTCCGACCAACCTGTGGGAGGCCGTGCGCCACTCTTGGAACGATGAGCGGCACTGGCACCTCTACGGCCGCTTCGATGTGGCGCTGACGGCCGACGGCCCCAAGCTTCTGGAGTTTAACGCCGACACCGCCACCGGCCTGCCCGAAACCAGCGTGGTGCAGTGGGCCAGCCTGGTAGCCGCTGGCCAGTCCGATGACGAGCGACAGGCCAACGGCTTGTTTGAATGCCTCGAAGACCAGTTTCGCCACTGGCGCGCCCTGAACAACGACAAGCAAGCCACGCTTCTGCTCGTGCACCTGCCCGACAGCGCCGAGGACGAAGCCAACTGCGCCGTGCTGGCCGAAGCCGCCCGCACGGCGGGCTTTGCCGATGTATTCGTCTGCTCCGTTGATGCCATGACCGTATCGGTGCAGGGCGAAGACCGGGGCGTGTGGGCCGAGTCGGTGCCCGGGCAGTGGCAAAAGTTCGACTTTCTGTTCAAGCTCGTGCCCTGGGAAATTCTGGCCGAAGAAGAACCCGAACTCACCGCCGACCTGGTGCAGCTCCAGCTCACCCGCGACGTGGTGACGGCCAACCCAGCGTATGGCCTGCTCTTCCAAAGCAAGGCCTTGCTGGCTCACCTCTGGGACACGTTTCCGCACCACCCGCTGCTGCTCGAAGCCAGCCTGCAGCCGCTGGCCGGCCACCACGTGCGCAAGCCCGTGCTGGGGCGCGAAGGCCAAAACGTGGCCGAAATCCGGCCCGACGGCCGCGCCGGAGCTGAAGTACCCGGCGAGTTTGACCAGCAGCCCCAGCTTTACCAGCGCTGGGCCGAACTGCCCACCGACGCGCAGGGCCGCCGCTACCAGGCCGGCGTGTTCTGGGCCGGCGAGGCCTGCGCCATTGGCTTCCGCCGCGAGGCGGGGCTCATCACCAACCTTTCGGAGTTTGTGCCGCACGTGCTGATTTGAAATTCGGCGGGGCGAGGCTGCGATGAGCAAGTTCTCCTTACCGCGCTCGGAATGGGTGGCACGGCCCGGCCGACTATTGAATTCGGCGCCGCATCACGTAATACGCCCCGGTATTTGCCGGGTCGATGAAGGTGCTAGCCAGTTCCCAGCCTTGTGCATTCAGCCAGTTTAGCGCGTCCATGGCCGAATTGAACTCAACCGCCTTGCCCGATGCATCGCGAAAAAGATTGGCCGAGACCAGCTTCTGCTGCTGGCCATAATCAATCGACACCACGTAGCGTCCGTTCAGCTTGGCTTGGGCCACCACTTGGCAATACTCTTCGGTGCGTTTCACCGCCGCAGTCGATGCAGGGGTTTGGGCCGTTGCGGCGCTAAGGGTTCCCGTCGTCAGGAACAGGCAAAGAAGGGGCAGCTTCATAAAACTGAACTGAAAAAGTGTGAAAGGACGCGAATGTAGGCCCAAACGCACCGCATAGCCGGCAGTCGGTGCAGCCACGGCGTTGGCAGTGCGGGGCCGCTACAACGAACAAGGCCACTCAATGAGTGGCCTTGTTCGTTGTGGCAATTCGTGTTTCTGGTCGTTGCCGTTGCGGTTTGCTCCCGCTTATCACACTTTCAACTGGCAGATTACGGTTTCGCCGCCTTTCACCTTCTGGCCCAGCTCCACTTTCACTTCCGTATCGAGCGGCACGAAAACGTCGACGCGGGAGCCGAATTTGATGAAGCCAAACTCTTCGCCCTGGCTCACTTCGTCGCCTTCATTCACGTACCATACAATGCGGCGGGCCATGGCGCCGGCAATCTGCCGGAAGAGCACCAGCGGGCCGGCGTCGCTTTCCACCACCACGGTGGTGCGTTCGTTCTGGGTGCTGCTTTTGGGGTGCCAGGCCACCAGGTAGTTGCCGGGGTGGTACTTGAAGTACTTTACGATGCCCGAAATCGGGTTGCGCGTGACGTGCACGTTGATGGGCGACATGAAAATGCTGATTTGCTTGCGCTCATCCTCGAAATACTCGGGCTCAAACACGTTCTCAATCACCACCACCTTGCCGTCGGCGGGCGCCAGCAGCAGGTCTTCGTGGGTGAACATGTGCCGAAACGGGCTGCGGAAAAACTGCAGAATCAGCAGAAAGATGATGACCGTAGCCCCCGCGAATAAGCGGTTGACCAGCGTATTGCCCCGGTTGAAATAAAACATCAACAAGTTGAGCGCCAGCAAAATCAGCAGCGTAACGAACAGGATGCGTCGTCCTTCTTTGTGTATTTTCATGAACCGCAGCGTAAACGGATTTTGGCAGATAAAACGGATGGTTTGGGGTTCCGAATGGCCGCCGGGCGGGTGGTATCCGCAAACAAAGGTCGGCAGGAAAAGTAAAAAGGCACGAACCTCACGGCACGTGCCTTTTCACCAGCAATTACGGAAGGAATTCAAAAACAGATGCTACCTGGACATTCCAACAAGGCTAACACCCAATAAATCTGCCTGTTCCATTGCGCTTGCGTCTTAGAAGCCGCCGCGGAACTTGTACGTCTGGGCCACTTTGTCGATGGCCACCACGTAGGCCGCAATGCGCATCGGAATCTTGTATTTCTGGCTGGTCTGGTACACTTTCTCGAAGGCGTCGGACATGATGCGGTCGGCGCGCTCGGTCACCATGTCGAGGCTCCACTTGAATCCCTGCTTGTTTTGCACCCACTCGAAGTACGACACCGTGACACCGCCCGAGTTGGCCAGAATGTCCGGCACCACCATGATGCCCTTCTCGTTGATGATGGGGTCGGCCGAGGCCGAAGTCGGGCCGTTGGCGCCTTCCACAATGAGCTTGGCCTTGATGTTGTGGGCGTTGTGCTCGGTGATGACGTCTTCCACGGCGGCGGGCACCAGCACATCCACGTCGGAGGTCAGCAGGTCGTTCGGGTCCATCGGCGTGGCGCCGGCGAAGCCTTCGAGGCGGCCGTTGTGGGCGTTTTTGTAGGCAATGGCGTCGTCGATGTTGATGCCATTCTCGTTCCAGTAAGCACCCGAGATGTCCGACACGGCCTTAATTTTCACGCCCTGGGCGTGCAGCAGCACAGCGGCCCACGAGCCCACGTTGCCGAAGCCCTGCACGGCGGCCGACACTTCGGTCGGCTTCAGGCCCAGCTTTTTGAGGGCGGCCAGGGCCGACACCATCACGCCGCGGCCGGTGGCCTCGGTGCGGCCCAGCGAGCCGCCCATCACCAGGGGCTTGCCCGTGACCACGGCGGGCGAGGTCATGCCGTTGGTTTTCGAGAATTCGTCCATCAGCCAGGCCATTTCGCGGGGGCCGGTGCCCATGTCGGGGGCCGGAATGTCGCGGTCGGGGCCGAAAATGTCTTTCAGGGCCAGCGTATAGCCGCGCGTCATGCGCTCAATTTCGCCAGGGCTCATGGTGGTGGGGTCGCAGATGATGCCGCCCTTGGCGCCGCCATAAGGGATGTCGACCACGGCGCACTTCCAGGTCATCCAGGCCGCGAGGGCCTTCACCTCGTCGAGGTGCACGTTTTTGTCGTAGCGGATGCCGCCCTTGCTGGGGCCGAGGATGGTGTTGTGAATCACGCGGTAGCCCTCAAACACGTGAATCTGGCCGTCGTCCATCGTCACGGGAATGTTGACAATGACCTGCTTGTCGGGGGCCTTCAGAACGTTGTAGGTTGCCTCATCGAGGCCGAGGATTTCGGCGGCGATGTTGAAGCGCGACATCATCGATTCGAGCGGATTTTCGCGGTCTACTAGCGGAGCGGGCTCTTTATACACGGTGTGGGCTGCCATTCGTGGTGGGGTTGGTTTTAAGAAGCGTTGGGTGGGATGATGGATACGATTGAGGGCCGCAAAGGTATTGCTTTTGGCAAGACCGGAGATGAATTGACCGCAAACGTTTGGGGGAAATCGCAACCGCCTGTCATTGCGAGGCGTAGCCGTGGCAATCCTTCCGCTCAATGCTAGGCGCTTTTCTTTGCGATGAGTTGCGGTTAGTAAAAAGCCCCGACACTGCGCAGTGTCGGGGCTTTTCGATGGGCTGCTCATATGATTGGGTTGGTCGCTGAGAACAGAACGGATTGCCGCATTCCGCAGCGCTCCATTCGCAACGACCGAAGGCCCCTACCCCGCCAGCAGCTGCAGCAGCGCCAGCACAGGCAGCACCAGCAGAAACGCGTCGAACCTATCGAGCAGGCCGCCGTGGCCGGGCATGATGCTGCCCGAGTCCTTCACCCCCACGCTGCGCTTGAGCATGGACTCGGCCAAGTCGCCCAACGGCGCGAACACCGCCACCACGCCGGCTGCCACGAGGCGGTACGTGAGGAGCATATCAGGCAGCATGTAGCCAATGGTCCAGCCCACGATTAAAGTCATTGCAAAGCCGCCGGCCCAGCCTTCCCAGGTTTTGCCTGGCGAGATGCTGGGGGCCATTTTGTGCTTGCCAAAGGTTTTGCCGGCCGCGTAGGCGCCGATGTCGGACGCCCAGATGAGAAAGAGCAGGGCGAAGATGCGGCGGTAGTCGTAATAGCGGCCTCCAAGGGCTATTACGGTAAGCAAACTCATCGGCAAGCTTACATAGATGAGGCCTGCCAGGGTTATTCCTATATCAGCAAAAGGGGACTTTACGGATGAAATTCCTGACCATTTATATACTTCTAGGAGCACTAGAACAACTGGCAGGACCATCAAAATAAGAATGGTCGGAAATAGGGTGTCATCCCATCTATCGAGCAAACCCTGATAGCCAAAAGCAGCGACAACTCTCCAAAAGCACCAAAAAATCAATAACCCCGCCCCTACCCCAATCCACGTAGCCGGCGCGTAGCCACCCGCCCGCATCATGCGGTAGAATTCCCACAGCATCACGGCCTGCACAGCGGCGAAAAACAGCCCGAATGTCCAGGGGCTGAACCAGACGCTGCCCAGCAGCAGCGCCGCGCCGATGACGCCCCAGATGACGCGCAAACGAAGGTTGCTGGGGCCGCCTTTGGCGGCGGGGGTTTCGGCGGGAGCGGGTATCGGAGGCGTAGAGTCGGACAAGTGGAAAGGGAAGTGGGGACAGAAAACAGGCCGTCATGCAGAGCGCAGCGAAGCATCTCGCGTGCAATAGTAATTCAATTACGCAACGGGGCGGGCGAGATGCTTCGCTGCGCTCTGCATGACGTACTTTGGCCGGTTGGGTTACGCCGACGGTTCGTTGCGATGCACGGCCACGCCCTCGCTGCTGAGGGTGAGCATGGTGGTGGGCGCGGCGGGCGCGGTCATGCGCTGGTGCAGGAAATAGAGCAGCCCGGCCGAGAGCAGCGCCGACGGCACTACCAGCGTCCAGGGCAGGGGCTCGGTGGCGTCGGGGTCGAAGCCCCAGCCGAAGCGGCCCTGCTGCGTGAAGTAGAGGATGAGGAGCTGAAAGGCATTCTGGGTGAAGTGGGCGGCCATGCTCACCAGAATATTGCCGCTCCAGAGGTAGAGGTAGCCCAGCACCAGGCCCAGCAGGAAGCGCGGCACAAACCCAAAAAACTGCATGTGAATGGCCGAAAAAATGGCCGCCGCCAGCCACACGCCCACGTGCGGCGAAAACCAGCGCACCAGGTTTTTCTGCACCACGCCGCGAAACACCAGCTCTTCGGCCATAGCCGGCACCAGCGCCACCACCACAATGGCCACCAGCAAGCGCCCGGTGGACGTGAGCCGCGTGAGAAACTTGGTGAGGCCGGCGGCCCGGTCTTCGCTGGCGCGGGCCCAGGCTTCAAAATCGTGCAGCGCGGCCGGGAAATGCGCATCCGCGTTCCAGGCAATGATGACGGACATCAGCGGCAAAATGACCACAATAAGCCCCGCCGCGGCCAGCAGCCACCAGCCTGCGCCCAGCCGGCGCGGGTTGAAGTATTCGGCCCAACGGTAGCCCAGGGCCGAGGCCAGCGCCAGCGCGGCGCCGCCAAACACCAGCCCCAGCGTGACGCCCTGCACCATCATCATGATGCCCCAGCCGTTGGGGGAAGTCGTGGGCCGCTGCATCGCCTCTATCAGTTGCCCCGTCGACAAGCCGAACCCGCCCATGCCCCAGGCAAATATCACGGCGTAGGCCACGCAAAAGCATAACGCCATAAAACCCAGCAACAGGAGTATCTGCAAGCCAGGGTGCAGGGTGCGGGGCAGGAAACCTTTCATGGCGGGGCGCTAGTTGGGAAGGGCGTAAATTTACCGCAGATTTTAACTTAGGCTTAGTCATTCAAACAAAGAAAGTGCTGTAGCACACAGCGGGCGCCTCCCCCCGGCCCCTCTCCAAAGGGAGAGGGGAGCCTGACGATTTTCATTCGGAGCAAGTCCGGTGCCCCTCTCCCTTTGGGGAGGGGGGCAGGGGGTGAGGCGCCCCGCCAGAACATCACGCTTTAACGTACAGATATCCCCGTGGTCAACATCGGTCCCAACATCTCCCTTCCCGACTTCCCGCTCCTGCTCGCGCCCATGGAGGACGTGAGCGACCCGCCCTTCCGCGCCGTGTGCAAGGCCAACGGGGCCGACCTGATGTACACCGAGTTCATTTCCTCGGAAGGCCTCATCCGGGCGGCCGCCAAGAGCCGCAAGAAGCTCGACGTGTTCGATTACGAGCGGCCCATCGGCATCCAGCTCTTCGGGTCTGATGTGGAGACGATGGGCGAGTGCGCGGCCATCAGCACCGAGGCCGGGCCCGACCTCATCGACATCAACTACGGCTGCCCGGTGAAGCAGGTGGCCTGCCGCGGGGCCGGCGCCGCCCTGCTCCAGGACATTCCCAAAATGGTGGCCATGACGGCCGCCGTAGTGAAGCACACCCACCTGCCCGTGACCGTGAAAACCCGCCTGGGCTGGGACGAAGGCACCAAAAACGTGGAAGAAGTGGCCGAGCGCCTGCAGGACGTGGGCATTCAGGCCCTCACGGTGCACGGCCGCACCCGCGCCCAGCTCTACAAGGGCGAAGCCGACTGGCGCCTCATTGCCAGCATTAAGAACAACCCGCGCATCAAAATTCCGATTTTTGGCAACGGCGACATTACCTCGCCCGAGAAGGCGCTGGAGTACAAGAACCGCTACGGCGTGGACGGCGTGATGATAGGCCGGGCCAGCATTGGCTATCCCTGGATTTTCCGGGAGGTGAAGCACTACGTGGCCACCGGCGAGCTGCTGGCCCCGCCCACCCTGGAAGAGCGGGTGGCCATGTGCCAGATGCACTTCGACCGCAGCGTGGAGTGGAAGGGCCCGAAAGTGGGCGTGTTTGAGATGCGCCGGCACTACGCCCAGTACTTCCGCGGCCTGGAAGGCGCCAAAGCCTGGCGCACCCGCCTGGTAGATGCCGAAACGCCCGCCGCCGTGCTGGAAATCCTGGCCGAGATTGCCAGCAGCGACGCCGTGCTGGTGGGGTAATAGAACGTCCTCGCTGCCCGTCATGCAGAGCGCAGCGAAGCATCTTGCCCGCAGTAAGTAATTCAGTCGGAAGAGTTAGCTATTGCGAGCAAGATGCTTCGCTGCGCTCTGCATGACGTTCTTTCTAACGACTACATGATTCCGATTTACGAAAAGAAAACCCGCATCAAAATCCTGGTGGCGGTGCTGGCCCTGCTCATCGGGGCGGCCACCGTGGTGTATACCAACCTCTTGGTGCAGCGCGTGTCGGAGCGGGAGCAGCAGCAGATTCAGCTCTACGCCAAGGCGCAGGAATTCATCGTCAATTCGGAGTCGGAAACGAACCCCTTTGTTTTCGACGAAATCATCAACGGCAACACCACCATTCCGGTCATTCTCAGCAGCGACGGCAAGGACATCATCGCGGCCAAAAACATCGACATGCCGCGCCGCCTGCCGCTGGCCGACTCGATGGCCCACCTGCAAACCGAGCTGGCGCTGATGAAAACCAAGCACCCGCCCATTGTGGTAAAATTCGGCGGCGGACAGGTGAACTACATTTTCTACCGCGACTCGCAGCTGCTGCGGCAGTTGCGCACCTACCCGCTGGTGCAGCTGGTGGTGATTGGCTGCCTAGCCGTCATCGCCTACTTCGCGTTCAGCTCGTCGCGGCGGGCCGAGCAAAACCGCGTGTGGGTGGGCCTGGCCAAGGAAACCGCCCACCAGCTGGGCACGCCGCTCAGCAGCCTGGTGGGCTGGCAGAACTACCTGCGCGACTCCGACCGCTTCAAGGACGAGCCCATTGTGGAGGAGCTGGGCAAGGACATCCGGCGCCTGGAAATCATCACCGAGCGGTTCAGCAACATCGGCTCGGTGCCGGTGCTTAAGGATGAAAACCTGCTCCAGACCACCCGCAACGCCATTGAGTACCTGCAGAGCCGCGTTTCCAAAAAGGTCGTCTTCAAAATCGAAACCGACCTGCCGACGGACACGCCCGCCCGCATCAACGTGCCGCTGTTCGACTGGGTCATCGAAAACATCTGTAAAAACGCGGTGGACGCCATGGACGGGCGCGGCTCCATCACGCTGCACCTGCGGCGGGTGCGCACGCGGCGCACTTGGTACCGCCGCGGCACGCCCGCCCGGCAGGTGGCCGTCGACATCACCGACACCGGCAAGGGCATTCCCAAAAACAAGATGGAAAGCGTGTTCATGCCCGGCTACACCACCAAAAAGCGAGGCTGGGGCCTGGGCCTGGCCCTGGCCAAGCGCATCATCGAGAACTACCACGAAGGCCGGCTCTTCGTGAAATGGAGCGAACAGGGCCGCGGCACCACTTTCCGCGTGGTGCTGAACCAGTAGGCAACCGCCCGTCATTGCGAGGCCGCGGGCCGTGGCAATCGGTCCTGTCAAAACCAGAGACACGTTCTTCTACCAGAAAGCCCTGGCACTGCGCAGTAACGGGGCTTTTTAGTATTTAAAAAAGGCCTTGTCACAACTCTGGGCTTGTCACATTGAGAGGACGGATTGCCACGGCCTGCGGCCTCGCAATGACAGGAGCGGCCCCTACCGATTCGTAATCTCCACATACGCCTTGCCGGTCACGGGCTGGCCGTTGTGGGTGCCGGTCACGCGGCACATGCCCTCCCAGTAGTACATGGTGAAGGCGTGGAAGAAGCGCAAGGCCAGCTCCTGCTGGGGCACCAGCGGCTCTACGGTGAGGTCGTAGCCCTGGCCGGGCACCTGCACGCGCCATTTGGCGGGGTATTTCTTTTTGGATTTCGGGCTGGTCCAGTACGTGAGGGGAGTGAGCACGAAATCGGTGCCGGAGAGGTGCAGGTCGGCGCCGCCGGTGGCGCGGCTGAAGGTGCCGTTGTTCAGGGTGAGGCCGGTGGCGGAGTTGCGCAGGGTATTGAGCATGAACTCCTCGCGGGGCTCGTCGAGCTGGATGCTGAGCCAGTCCCAGCCCACGTTCTTGTCCACGATGCTGGTGCAGTTCCACTGCCGGTCGTACCACAGCTCGCCGGTCACGGCGTGGGCTTGGCCGCCCACCGTGAGGGTGCCCGTGGTGGCCAGGCGCGGGTAGGAGTAGTAGCCGGCCGTGATGCCGTTGCCGTAGTTTTCGTAGCCGGTGCCGCTGTGCAGCACCACGGGCCGGGTGGGCCGGGTGGTGAGGTCGAGGGCGTAACCGGCGTTCTGCTTGCCGGTGAAGGCCGCCTGCAAGTGGTAGGCCCCTTCCTGCCCGTCGAGCTTCCACACCTGGCCGCGCTGCTGGTCGCGCAGCCGCAGCGGCAAGGAGTCGGTGAGCAGGCGCGGCAGCCGGCCTAGCTTGTAGTCGTAGTTGAACTTCTGCCCCTGTGGGTCGGTGATGGCCATGTTCACCATCTGCCAGTCCTGTTTGCCATCTTTCAGGTTGAAGTGGAAGAAAACGTACTCCACGCCGTATTGGTGGCCGGTGGCTTGGTCGGTGAGGTGGCCGGTGAGGTACCACCATTCCAGCGAGTTTTTGGGGTGCACGGCTTCTTCGCGGGGCAATTCGGCGCGGGTAGCGGTGGGGTTGAATCGGGTGGTGGGCCGGGGGGCAGCGCACGCCGTGGCCAGCAACAGCAGGGTAAAACGCAGGAATCTCATACCCTGCTTTAAGGCTTTTTGGGGCCGAAAGGTTTGGGTGTAAAGTCCTTTTTACCGCGCTGCAAATGGCCTTGCCGGGCGCTGTAGAAACATTGGTATCAGCGCACCCCAGCTGGCAAAAGTCCTTATTTGCCAATTTTTTATTTGATTACCCAATGCATTCATCTTGTAATTCAAGCCATGCAAGCATGCCAACGCCTTTTATGCCTCCAGCTTGGACTGGCCTTGCTGCTATTGGGCCGCGGAGCCGTGCAAGCGCAAACTCCCGCTGAGCCGCCGACAACCCGGGCCAACATCGTTTCGATTTCACCCATCGAGCTTTTTTACAAAGCGCAGCTGGGCTACGAGCACAGCACGGGCCTAAGCAGTTCGGTGGGCGGGCACGCCAGCTACCACTACGGCGTGCTGGGTGAGTACCGGGGAGAGCAAGGCTCGGTTTATTACCGCCGATTTCTGACGCAGCAGTTTCCAGGCGGCTTATACTTCCAATTTCAACTCAACATTCTTAATATCCAGCAAACGGCAAGTGTTGTAAACGTAAAAACCAAGCAGTACGCGGCCTATCAATACCAAGCCACAAGTTTTGGCGGCGGCATTGGGCTTGGGTACCGGCGCTACGTATTGCGCCGGGCCAGCAATGGCCGACTACTCGGCAACGCGCTTCTGGGTTTCCGGGGCAACCCACGTCCTCAGCCCGACTTTGACACCAGTATTTACAGGCAAGAATCCTCTTTTCTAGGCCCAGACTTCGGTTGGTACATGGGGTTCAGTCCGGGCTCAATGGTTCATGGCCTACTTACGCTGGATTACCAATTCTAGCGCCGAAACGGCCGCGTTACCCAGTACTTGCCCCAGCCCCACAACGCTCGCGGGTGCCAGGGGGCCGGCGGCATGGCGCGGTACCGACTCGTGATGGTTATTCCGCCCACTACCCCCGTGAGCCCTTTCACATCTGGCTGCAGCCGGAAAATTAAAGGCATGCCGGCTTGGACTGCTACTGCCCGAAACTGCGAGACATAGCCAAGTGAGGCAACTTTTATCTCCAGCCCCTTTTTATTAACCAAATCCATTGGCACCGCCAAGCTAAATGAGCCGTCCACGCCAGTGCTGGTGCCCACAGTGGTGCCTTCGAGCAGCACTGTTACGCCGGGTATTGGTTCGCCGCTGGCAGAATCGGTCACCACGCCGCGCAGCACGGGCGCGGTGAGGGGCCGCGGCGGCAGCTGGTCTGGGAAGGAGGACATCAACATGGGAGCCCCCGTTGTAGCACTCTGATTCCCGGCTGGGCTCGGGGGCTGCACGTCGGCGGCTTTTGCGGTAGGCGCTGGAGTTTCGCTGGTTGCTGGTACTGGCGCGGCTGGCACCGGGCCGCCCCAGTAGCGGGTGCGCCACTCCTGCGGCGTCTGCGCCTGCGCACTCGTGCCTACTGCTTCGCGCACGCCCCATACGGCCACGGCCGCCGCCAGCCAGGCCCGCCACCGGGCCATTGGGGCAGCCGGGGCGGCGCGCTGCAACGGCCGCTCCAGCTGCCCCGCCGCGAAGCGCCCGCAGGTGGGGCCGCCCGCGGCCGTGGCCAGATAGGCCAGTATCTCGGCATCGGTTTTCAGGGTGAAGTCGACCACGGTTTTCTGGCAGGCGGCGCAGTGGCGGCCTTGGGCGGCGGGCGTCATGGCGTCCCAGCTTTCGTGGCAGGGCTGCGGAATGGTGAGGGAAACGGTGGGGCGCATAAGCTGAGGAAGAAGGCGAAAGAGCTTGCCCGATTGATGCCCGCGCGGCCCCGATTGCACACGCCCCCGCCATTATGCTTTATCTTTTGCCCTTCAAACCCGCTCCTCCCACCTTTCATGAGCTCCGACAAGTCCCTTTTCCGCCGCAAGACCATTGCGGCCATCCTCCAAAACCCACCCGCCGACCACGAAGGGCCTTCCGCCGGCGGCCTGGCCCGCCACCTCACCGTGCGCGACCTCACGGCCCTTGGCATTGCGGCCATCATCGGGGCCGGCATTTTCAGCACCATCGGCAAGGCCAGCCTCGACGGCGGCCCGGCCGTGTCGCTGCTATTTGTGTTCACGGCGGTGGCCTGCGCGTTTTCGGCGCTGTGCTACGCGCAGTTTGCGGCCACCATTCCGGTCAGCGGTTCGGCCTACACCTACGCCTACGCTTCGTTTGGCGAGCTGGCGGCCTGGATTATCGGGTGGGCGCTCATCATGGAATATGCGGTGGGCAACATCGTGGTGGCCATTTCCTGGTCCGACTACTTCACCGGGCTGCTCGACGGCGTCGGTATTCACCTCCCGCTGTGGCTCACGATGGGCACCCAGACCGGCCACGCCGGCTACGAGGCCGTGATGAGCATCATGCAGGCCGGCCGGCCGCTGGCCGAAGCCACGCCGGCTCAGCTAGAAGGCTACAAGGCCTGGACTTCGGCGCCCGAGCTTTTCAACGGCTTCCACCTGGTGGTCGATTTGCCGGCCTTCGTCATCACGGTGCTCATCACGGCGCTGGTGTACGTGGGCATCAAGGAAAGCAAAAACGCCTCGAACCTGCTGGTGCTGCTCAAGCTGATTGTGGTGTTCATCGTCATTGCGGTGGGCGCGTTCTACGTGCAGCCTGCGAACTGGACGCCCTTTGCCCCCAACGGCGTGGGCGGCGTGCTCAAGGGCGTGTCGGCGGTGTTTTTCGCTTACATCGGCTTCGACGCCATTTCGACGACGGCCGAGGAATGCAAGAACCCGCAGCGCGACCTGCCCAAGGCCATGATGTATGCCCTCATCATCTGCACGGTGCTGTACGTGGTTATCACGCTGGTGCTCACGGGCATGGTGTCGTACAAAGAGCTGGGTGTGGGCGACCCGCTCTCGTTCGTGTTTGCCAAGGTGGGCCTTTCGCGCCTGTCGGGCCTGGTGGCGGTGAGTGCCGTGTTTGCCATGGCCTCGGTACTGCTCGTGTTTCAGCTGGGGCAGCCGCGCATCTGGCTCACGATGAGCCGCGACGGGCTGCTGCCGCAGGTATTTTCCAAGATTCACCCGAAGTTTCACACGCCCTCGTTTGCCACCATCGTCACGGGCTTTTTCGTGGCCGTGCCGGCGCTTATTCTGAACATGGATTTGGTGGTCGACCTCACCAGCATCGGCACGCTGTTCGCGTTTGCGCTGGTGTGCGGCGGCATCCTCATCATCGACCCTTACGGCCGCTCCGAGGCCCGCTTCAAGGTGCCCTACATCAACGGGCAGTGGCTGGTGCCGCTTATTCTGGCCGTGGGCGCCTTTTTGGTCATCCGCTACAACGCGGCCAGCAACCACGAGTTCTGGCTGGATGCCACCGGCCAGCACGGCTGGCTGCAGCACGACGCCGTGAGCGGCAAGGTGACGGGCGGCTTTGCCCACCAGATTCCCACGCTGGTGTTCTTCCTGTTCTGCCTGGCCCTGAGCGTGCTCTCCTTCCGCAAAAAACTGTCGCTGCTGCCCACCCTGGGCCTGCTCATCAACCTGTATTTGATGACCGAACTGGGCATCAGCAACTGGACCTTGTTCTTCGTGTGGCTGCTGATTGGGCTGGCCGTGTACTTCACCTACGGCTACAAGAACTCCAAGCTGGGGCAGCCCGGCACCCAGGTTGCCGTAGCGTAGCGCCCGGCGCACCGGCACAGAAGCCGCACACCAAAAAGGGCCCTGGCGAGCATTCGCCAGGGCCCTTTTTGGTGAATAAAGTCGGCCGTGCTGCCGATGAACGAGCCTGCCGGTTGTGGCACGCGCCGGGCTCGTGGAGAAAAACGCGGCTATTTCACGGGCTTGTGTGCCGTTTCCATGGTAATGAGGCGCTGGCTGGGCTCCTCCTGCTCGACGTCGGCCCATTGGCGCGACGAGCTTTGCATGTTCACGTTGAACCGGTGTTCGTCGTAGCCGATTTTCACCAGAATGGTGTACTTGCCGTTGGGCAATGCACTGAAATTGAGCTTGCGCCCAAAATTGGTGGCCGAGCTGTACTGCTCGAAGTAAACGGTGCCTTTGTCGTCCACCATTTGGATGAAGCCCGGCTTGGCCGCTGGGTTGCAGGCCCACACGCGGTAGCTCAAATCGGTCATTTTTATGACTCCGGCCCACCGCTGGGGGGCCTGAGCCTGGCTGGAACTGGCAACAAGAAGGCTAAGCGCAGCCCCCAGGAGGGCAACAACGCACGTCCGGCCGAAACGGGTGGCGACGGGCAACAACGGATTTTTCATGGGTCAGAACGTTAAAACAGAAAAAAGGAGAGAAAAGGGCTGGCGTGTGGCGCGCCCCAGGCCACAACTCCTGGGGCGGCACGGCCGGGTCAGCTAAAAAAAGCGTGTAGTTGGTCGCATCATAGGCCTTGCCGTTGTTGCCACTCTGCGCTCCCGGCGGGTGGCCATCTCACCCCTGGCCGCGCGTCCCCTTATAGGAGCGACCAAAAACATAGTTAAATGTATATATTTTACCAGGTAAAGTATTGCACGAATGCGACATAGGCGCTGCCAATGTGCCAGGCCCGCCCGAAGCCGTTGAAGCGCTGCATTCTGCAGCCAGCGGCGGCCCAGCTGCAGGCGCCGCCACCTACGCCTACCGGGGGTAGCCGGCTGGAGCAAAACAGTGTATATTTCGGCCTGCTTGCATTTCAGCCCGCTTGCAGGTTTGGCTGCATCAACCCGTTTTTTAATGGTTGGCCGCTTCTCCACACCACGCCTTTTCTGCTTCCCTTTCCCATGCTCACTCCCCCGGATTTGTTTCAGCACTTGCTCGAAGGCAGCCGGCAAACCTTCTTTATCTACAGCATCAGCGCGGGCAAAGTGCTCTACCTGAGCCCCTCTTATGAGAAGCTGTTTCCGGGCCTGCTCTGCGAAAACGTAGACGCCGACTTGCCGCGGCTGCTGCACTGGCTGCCCGTCGACGACCAAGCCTACGCCCGCGAGTGCTTTGTCGACCTGGCCTCGGGCGAGTTGCGCGACGACCTGCTGCTGCGCCTGCAGCCCGGCCCCGACCGGCCCCTGCGCTGGCTGGCCGTGCAGGCCCACCGCGCCACCGCCGCCGACGGCCAGGAGCTGCTCACGGGCTCGGTGCAGGACGTGACCGTGGAGCAGGAATACCTGCGCAACGCCGACCTGTACATGGCCAAGAAAAACACGACGCTGGAAATCCTGTCGCACGACCTGGCCGGTCCCTTCAACATGCTGCGCCAGCTGGCCGACTTTCTCGAAGAGAAAACCCAGGCCCTGAACGACCCGCAGGTGCAGAACATGATACGCGTGATGCAGGACACCTGCCGCGACAGCGTGAACCTCATCCGCGATTTCGTGGACGGGGAGTTCATGGGCTCGGCCAGCGTGGAGCTGAAGCGCACGCGCGTGGACCTGGCCGCCGAGCTGGGCCAGGTGATGGAAACCTACCAAAAAAACGAGTACCTGGTGGCCAAGTGGTTTTCGTTCGAAACCTCGCGCCCGTCGATATACGTCGAAATCGACCACAACAAATTCCTGCAGGTCATCAACAACCTGTTGTCCAACGCCATCAAGTTCACGGGCGAGGGCGGGCGCATTGCCGTGTCGCTGGAGCAGCGCGCCGAGCACGTGCTGGTGGCCGTGGCCGACGACGGCATCGGCATTCCCGAGCGGCTGCACCCGGTGTTGTTCGACCGGTTCACCAAAGCCCGTCGGCCGGGCCTGCGCGGCGAAAAAACCACTGGCCTGGGCATGCACCTCATTCACACGATAGTGCAGCTGCACAACGGCCGCGTCTGGTTCGAAAGCCAGGAACACAAGGGCACCACCTTCTACATTGAACTGCCCACCGCCCCCGGTGCTTAGCCTGTTGCGGCCTGCTCCAGCTGCGTGCGCACCAAGCGAATCTGCTGGCTGTCGATGGGTTTGCGCAGCAAACCGGCCACCAGTTCAAACTCATCCACGCGGGCCGTATCGGCCTGGGCCAGCGACGACGTGAGGACGTAGAACCGACAGCGCCCGCGCAGGCGGTCGGCGATGGGCTGCAGCGCCGCCAGCAGTTCCCAGCCGTCCATCATGGGCATGTTCAGGTCCAGAAAAACCACGCGGGGCAGCTCGTCGGGGGCGGCCTGCTGCAAAAAAGTCAAGGCCTCGTGGGCGGTGTTCAGCGTGACGATATCGTCGGAAAATGCCTCGCGCCGAAGCAAGCGCTCGGTAAGAAAAATGCCGATGAGGTCGTCATCGATGAGAAGAGTGTCCATGCAGGAAGGAGGGTTAGTCTCCGGGAAGAAAACGGTGAAACGCAATGCCCATGTCAGCAGCGGTTTGCACACGGTGTGCGAAGGAGAATAGGCGGGTATTTTTAAACAGCGCCCAAAACTGTAGCGCGCCTTGACGGGACAAGGTTCATGTGGTGGATTGTTACAGAAATTTCAACCAAAGCCCTTTGCCACGGCCCAAGAACTGCAATAACTCCGACACCGGCGCTTCCTCGACCGCTCGCGGCACTCCGCTCGCTTTGCCCTACCGCCGGCCTCGCCCCATGGGCACTGCGGATAAGCCCATGAGTACCAAAAAGCCATTTCTTCCCTGCTTCAGCTAATTTTTTGCTCCTGCTGTTTTGGGAAAGCTTTCTTTCACAATATTTTCTATTTCTACTGCGACGCCCGGCCATGCCCACCAGTTTCATCACGTTTCGCCTACACGGTACCATACCGGCCGCCACCGGCCGCGAGTTGCAAGCCGAACGGCACCGGGCCTACGCAGCCGGCACCGAGCACCGCCGCGCCCAAAAGCAGTTCTTCGCCGCATTCGACGCCGTACTCGACCGCGCCCCCATCGGCCCGCGCTACTTCGACAGCGAGAAAATGGCCGAAGCGCTGGCCGGCGAAATCCTGATGCTGGAAGAAACCGGCTTCGCCGTGCTGGGCTTCGCCATTCTGCCCAACCACGTCCATTTGGTGGTGCTGCTGCCCGAAACCAGCAACTTATCCTTTGCCAAAGCCATCGACCTGCTGCACCTGCGCACCGGCACGGCCTGCCGCCGCCTGGTGCGCCCCAAGCTTCCGCCCGAAGCCGAGTTCTGGCAAGTGGGCTGGCACGAATACGAAGCGCAGGACGAAGCCGAGCTCACCCGCCTGCTGGCCTACGTGCGCGGCAACGCCCGCGCTGCTGGCCTGCCCGCGCGGTTCCAGGAGTGGCCGTATGTGAACGAGTGAAAGGAATAAGTAGACCGGCGTGCTTCGCTGCGCTCTGCAAGCCGGTCTACTTATTCACTCCTCACCTACTTCGCGCGGTGGATAATGAGCACGCCGGCCAGGATGACCACCATGCCGGCAAAATGCCAGACGTTGAAAGCTTCGCCGTCGAGGGCGCCCCACGCCAGGGCCACGATGGGAATGAGGTAAGTGCTGGAAGAGGCAAACAGCGCCGTGGATTGCTGAATGAGCTTATTAAACAGCACCATGGCCACGGCCGTGCTCATGGTAGCTAGCAGCGCGATGTAGCCAAACGCCGCCCAGGCGCCCGGCACGGTGGATAACTTGTGCACAAACCCGGTGCCCACCAGCAAATACGCCAGCGCCGGCCCGCCAATGAGCAGCAGCAGCACCGACGTGACGGCCACCGGCGTCATCCCGCCCAGCTTGTGCTTGATAACGTTGACGCTCAGGCCATAGCCAATGGTGGCAATGAGAATGTAGACGCCGTACCAGGCGTTGCCCTCGCCGGTGGGCGTTTCGGCCCCGCCGCTGCCGCCCAGCAGCATCACCACCGTGCCCACCAGCCCCAGCGCGATGCCCAGCACCCGCAGGCCCGTGAGCCGCTGCCCAAACAGCAGGGCGCCCACCAGCAGCGTAAACACCACCGTGAGGGCATTGAGCACGCCCGCCAGCCCCGAGGCCAGCTTGGTTTCGGCATAAGCAAAGAGAAACGCCGGGATAAACGTGCCCACCATGCCGCTCAGGGCCAGCCACTTGAAGCGGCTGCGCTCCACACCGCCCACGTGGCGAAGGGCAAACGGCAGCAGCAGCAACGAGGCCACCGCCACGCGGGTGGCGCCCAGCTCCATGGCCGAAAACACCACCAACCCCTTCTTCATCAGAATAAACGACGTGCCCCAGATGGAGGCCAGCACCAGCAGCAGCACCCACGCCACGGGCGAGGTGACAGCCGGCGCGGGCACGGCCATGGCCTCGGTTGCTTCCAGCGACGCGGTTTCGTCGGCGGCGCCCACGGCGCCGGGGTCGCTGCCGGCCAGGCCTGCGCCCGAGGCAACCCCGGCGGGGCGCGGCACGAGTGGAGAATCAGCAGCAGAGGGGGTTTTCACTAACATGCAGCAAAGGTACGGGCCCTGCGCACGGCGGTTTTTCCGGAAAGTTGCGGTGTTGAGGCTGGGTGGCTGGCGCCGGGCACCTGATTTTCATCAGCCGCCCGCCGGCCAGGTGCCTTTGCTACGCTTGGGATGGGCCCGCCGGCTGATATTCATCAGGTTTGGGGCCGAACCCCGGACGGGCACTGGCTGTTAGTATTCGGAACCGAAATCCTGCCGTAATTTTGTAGTCCGATTTCGTGTCGTCTATTCTATGTCCCATCCGTTCAAGGCCGTTAGCCTATCCTTCAAGAAAGCGCCGCTGGCCATCCGCGAGCTGCTTTCTTTAGACGAGGCCGCTTGTCGCCGCTTTCTACACACGCTGCACAACGAGCTGGGTCTCTCCGACTTACTTGTGCTGAGCACCTGCAACCGCACCGAGGTCTACTACGCCGCCGAGGACGACCGCAGCCGCGAAATCATTCTCGCGCTGGGCCACCTCAAGGACCGCGCCGACATCGGCCAGTTTCTGCCCTACTTCGACCTGCTCACCGAGGCCGACGCGGCCGTGCAACACCTCTTCGAAGTGGCCATGGGCCTCGACGCGCAGGTGGTGGGCGACCTGCAAATCAGCAACCAAGTGAAAACGGCCTACCAGTGGGCCGCCGACGCCGACGCCGCCGGCCCTTTCCTGCACCGGCTGCTGCACACGGTGTTTTTCACCAACAAGCGCGTGCAAACCGAAACCAGCTTCCGCGACGGGGCCGCTTCCGTGAGCTACGCCGCCCTGGAGCTGGTGGAAGAGCTGACCGCCGATGTGGCCAACCCCAACGTACTGGTGGTGGGCCTGGGCGAAATCGGGGCCGACGTGTGCCGCCACCTGGCCGCCAGCAAGGCGTTTGGCACCATCACCCTCTGCAACCGCACCCGCAGCAAGGCCGAGTCGCTGGCCGAGGAGTGCGGCATGAGCATCGTGGACTTCGAAAACTTGGTGCCCGCGCTCAAAGAAGCCGACGTCATCATCTCGTCCATCAACCGCGCCGAGCCGTTCTTCACCAAAGAGCTGGTGCAGCACCTTGACGTGCTGAGCTTTAAGTTCTTCATCGACCTGAGCGTGCCCCGCAGCATTGCCGCCGACGTGGAGCAGGTGCCCGGCGTGTTGGTCTACAACATCGACGCCATCCAAAGCAAGGCGTCGGCCGCGCTGGAAATGCGCCTGGCCGCCGTGCCCCAGGTGCGCGCCATCATTGCCGAAAGCATCGCGGGCCTCAGCGAGTGGAGCAAGGAAATGATGGTGTCACCCATCATTCAGCGCGTGAAAGCCAGCTTGGAGCAGCTGCGCCAGGAAGAGCTCGACCGGTTCCAGAAAAAAGCCACCCCCGCCGAAAGCAAGCTCCTCGACGAGGCCACCCGCTCGCTGATGCAGAAGGTGCTGAAGCAGCACGTGCTGCAGCTCAAAGCCGCTTGCAAGCGCGACGACGCCGGCCAGCTGGTGGAGCTGCTGGGCGAGCTGTTTGACCTGGAAAAGCACAGCACCCTCGTTTAAAACGAATTGTTTCCGAAAAAAAGCCCGGCTTGCAGAGGCCGGGCTTTTTTGCTGTTTTCGCAATGGCCTCCGACCAAGCTGCCGGCCTTATCGTGTCAGGGAAGGCAGGGCGCGAATGATTTCGGGCAAGAAAGACTCCAGGGTTGGGTAGCGCCGGCGGTCGGCTTCGTAGCGTTGCAGCTGGGCCTCGAAAAAGGGCAAATACATCCACGCCGCGTAATCGGCGCGAAGCTTGGCGCTTACCTCGGGCCGTCCCAGCGCTAGCGCGATGCGCACTTCGCCGGCCCGCACCACGTGTTCGTTGAACGAAGTCGGCCAGTCGCGGTACTGCTCCTGCTGCGGAATGGGCCGGAACAAGGCCTGCTGCGCGGCAATGCCCGGCGCAAAGGCGGGCAGGACCGTGAGCGGGTTCACGAACGTATGGCCAAACTCGTGCACCGAGAGGTTGCGTACCCATTCGGCGTCGTCGAAGCCGGCATTCAGGACCTGCCCGTGCTCCAGGGTCTGCTCGCCGGAGGGTGCCGCAATCTGAACCGCCGTGGAGCCCTTAGTACCGGCCACTTGCCAGGCCATGCCCCATTGCGACTTGAAAAACGGGTTGACGATGATGCGGTACGCGACTTTGTGCGCGCCGTAGTACGCCTCCATGGTGGGGATAAAATCGGGGGCCGGTAAGTTGCGCCGCACCTGGGCCACAGCCAGGGAATAAACCCCGCGATACTGCTGCTGAAAGCGCTTGAAGCCGCTTTCTTGGTAGAACTTCCCGAGCAATTGCATGTAGGCATCGGCGAGCCGAGCGGCAGAATCAAGGTTGGGGTGGATGGCTTCAAGGAGCGGCACCGAAACCGGCGTGTGCCGCCGCGGGCGGGGAAAACCATCGTAAAAAAGCGGCAACAGATACACGCCGGTGCCCAGCTTGTCCGTTAGCTGCTGGGTGCGCAACACGGCCGCGTGTTGCCGAAACGGCGCGAAGTAGTTGTAGCTGATTCGCATCAGCCGCGTGGTACGAAACAGGTGAGGGTCGGCGGCAGAGTCCTTTAGAAACTCCGGCGAAATCTGCACCACCAACGCATTGACCAGCTCAACGCCCAAGTCAGTTTCCACCCTGACGCGGTTCTGCTGGGCCCAGCCCCGGTTCGAACAGGCCAGGCACAACAGCAACAGAACAATGAGTGGGCAACGAATCATGGGAGCAAAATAGCCCTGCGCCACACCATTTCCGTCTTAAGCAACCAGAATCCGCTTTTAGAAGCCAGGCAACACCCGGCCATGCGCCGGGTGTTGCCTGGCTTCTAAAGCCGAAGGGAGCATTATTCCGCCAACATTTCCTCCCGCGCTTTCATGCGCAGCGGATTGTTAATGGCCGTCGGCACCACCGTCACCACCACGTATTTGGAGGTGGGCGTGTTGCTTACTTTGGCCACCGAGCCGATGGGCACCAGCGGGTTGGCCTCCGGAAAATAGGCCGAGACGTTGCCTTTGGGAATGTCGTAGGGCACGGCCACGAACTTTTCCACGCGGCGCTCTTCGCCTTTGTAGTGGCTCGTGATGTCGATGAGGTCCTTGGCGTTGATGCCGCGGGCTTCCATGTCGGCGGGGTTCATGAACAGCACGCGGCGCTCGTTGTGGATGCCGCGGTACCGGTCGTTGTAGTCGTAGATGGTGGTGTTGAACTGGTCGTGCGAGCGCACGGTCATCAGCACCAGCTGGTCGGGCTCCAGGGGGTACTTCTCCAAGGTGGTTTTTGAGAAGTTGGCCTTGCCGTTGTCGGTGGTGAATTTCCGCTCGCGGGGGCCGTTGGGCAGGTAGAAGCCGCCCGGCTTGCGCAGCTTCATGTTGTAGTCCTCGAAGCCGGGAATGACGCGGGCAATGTGGTCGCGGATGACGTCGTAGTTCTCCGTCATGGCCACCCAGTCGGTCTTGGTTTTGCTGCCCAGCGTGGCAATGGCCATGCCGCAAATGATGGCCACTTCGCTGAGCTGGTCGCCGGCCACGGGCACCAGCACGCCCTTGTTCTGGCTCACCACGCCCATGGAGTTTTCGCAGCTGGTCATTTGGTGGCCAGCCTTTTGCAGGTCGATGTCGGCGTGGGCGAAGGTGGGCAGCAGCAGGCTGGTTTCGCCGGTCACCAGGTGGCCGCGGTTGAGCTTGGTGCCCACGTACACGGTTAGCTTCTGCTTGCGCATGGCTTCGGCAATGACTTCGGTGTCGGGGCCGGCGGCCAGCAGGTTGCCGCCCAGGCTGAAGTACACCTTGGTGTGTCCCAGTCGCATGGCCTTGATGGACTCCACCACGTCGAACCCCTCTTTTTTGGGCGGCGTGAAGCCAAATTCTTTCTCCAATGAGTCGAGGAAGTGCTGCGGCATGCGCTCCCAGATGCCCATGGTGCGGTCGCCCTGCACGTTGGAGTGGCCGCGCACGGGGCAGGTGCCCGCGCCGGGCTTGCCGATGGCGCCTTTCATCAGCAGCAGGTTCACGATTTCCTTCACCGTTTCGACGCCCTGGCGCTGCTGCGTGATGCCCATGGCCCAGCACACGATGATTTTCTGCTTGCGGGCAATGAGGTTGGCCGCTTCGAGCAGCTGGGCGCGGCTGATGCCGCTGACTTCCTCAATGTCCTCCCAGCTGGTGCTGAGGATGTTCTGCTTGAACTCCTCAAACCCAGTGGTAAACTCCTGCACAAACGCGTGGTCCACGACTTGGCCGGGGTTCAGTTCCTCGGCCTCAAACAAATGCTTCATGATGCCGCGCAGCAGGGCCATGTCGCCGTCGATGCGCACCTGCAGGTACACGTCTGTAATCGGGGTGCCGCCGCCCACCAGCGCCCCCAGCGCCTTGAGCGGGTTCATGAAGTCCTGCGGGTTGCGGAAGTGGTTGAGGCCGGCTTCAATCAGCGGGTTCACGCTGATGATTTTGGCGCCGTTGTTCTTCGCGATTTGCAGGGCCGAGAGCATGCGCGGGTGGTTGGTGCCCGGGTTCTGGCCCATGATGATGAGCACCTCCGCTTCGTGGATGTCATTCAGCGTGACGGAGCCCTTGCCCAGGCCCGTGGTGGGCGTGAGGCCCGAGCCGCTGCTCTCGTGGCACATGTTGGAGCAATCGGGCAGGTTGTTGGTGCCGAACTCGCGCACAAACAGCTGAAACAGGAAGGCCGGCTCGTTGGGCACCTTGCCCGAGGTGTAGAAAATGCCCTCGTCGGGCGAGTCCATGGCGTTCAATTCCCTGGCAATGATGTCGAAGGCGTCGGGCCAGGCAATGCGCGAGTAGTGGTTGTCGCCGGGGCGCTTCACCAGCGGGTGCGTGAGGCGGCCGGCGTTGTTGAGGTCGCGGTCGGTCATGCGCGAGAGCTCGGCCAGGCTGTGCTTGGCAAAGAATTCGGGCCCGGCGGCGCGGTGGTCGGAGTCGGAGGCAGCGGCTTTGGCGCCGTTCTCGCAAAACTCGGCCACCGAGCGGTGCTCGTCGGGGTCGGGCCAGGCGCAGCTCGAGCAGTCGAAACCGTCCTTCTGGTTCATTTTGAGCAGCGCGTGGGTGCCGCGCGTCATGCCCGCCTCGCTCCAGCTAAACTGCATGGACTTGAGCACGGCCGTGACGCCGGCCGCAATTTTCTGGCGCTCCTCCAGGTGCAGGCCGGTGAGGGCTTCGGGGGGCTGGGCCAGCACGGGGTGCTGGTACTTGGCGTTGGCCACGTCGGGGGCAGGAATGTGGGCGTGCACGTGGGTTCGGTTGGGGTCGGATTTGTAGTGGTTGGGCGCGGGGGCGCTGCCCTGGGCGGGCCGCTCGCCGCTTTTGGGCGCATTATCTTGGGCGCCTTGCTCGTGGGAGCGACCGGCCTTGCTCGGGTCGTTTTGCGGGGAGTTGGGAGTATCGGGCATCTTGAAAGATTGAGTTTTAAAGTGTTGAATGTTGAATGCAAAAGGGCCGAATCTTCAGAGGCTGCCGGAGCACTCAACATTCAACACCCAACCCTTAACATTTCCTTAGTGCTTGCAGTCTAAATCCTTCTCCACCAGGATGCGCAAATGCAGATTGTCAGCCAACGGCAGCTCGTGCGAAAAGCCGTTCTGGTCGGTTTCAACCCAGGTTTTGGCCAGGATGAAGGGCACGAGCACGGTCAGGGCGCCGGGCTCGTAGTGGATTTGCACAGGCTCTTCGTTGGGCATGGTCTGGGGGCGTTCGGAGCCGCGCTCCAGGGCGTAGGTCAGGCGCTGCTCGGGGCCGAGGCCAAAATGCACGGCGCCCTCCACGCGGCCCTGCTCGGCAAATTCGCGCACCTCGCCATCGGAGAGGCGCAGGCGGAGGGTGTCGTCTTCGATGCGCAGTTTCATGGGAATGGGGCGGGAATGTGTGCTTGGTTTAACGCAAGGCTCTGGCAGGCGTTGCCATCGGCCGGGGCTTGGGCCATAGATTTTGTGCTACGCTTCGCTGCTTAATCGCCAGCCGTGGCAGTACACGTTGAACCGGTCGTTGCGCACAAAGCCCAGCACCGTCATCCCAAAGCTCTCGGCCGCCTGCACGGCCAAGCTGCTCGGCGCCCCCACCGCCGCCAGAATCCCGATGCCCGCCGCGGCCGCTTTTTGCACCAGCTCGAAGCTCACGCGGCCGCTCACCAGCAGCACGTGCCGGTGCAGCGGCAGCCAGCCGGCCAGCAGCGCGGCGCCAATGACCTTGTCCAGGGCGTTGTGGCGGCCCACGTCTTCGCGCAGCAGCAGCAGCTCCCCTTCGGGCGAAAAGAGCGCCGAGGCGTGCTGTCCGCCGGTTTGCTCGAAGCCGGCCTGGGCGGCGCGCAGCTTCTCCGGCAGCTGGTGCACCGTGGCGTAGCGGAGGTGCGGGCCATCGGTGGGCAGCACGGGACAGGAGGCGGTGCGGACCGCATCAATGCTGGTTTTGCCGCACACGCCGCAGCTGGAGCTGGTGTAGAAATGCCGCTCCATGGCCTGGAAATTGACCTGCACGTGCGCGGCCAGCTCCGCGCGCACCACGTTGCCGGCTTCTTCGGCCTTTTGCACGTCGGGGCAGGGAATGACGCCCAGCAGGTCGGCTTTGGCGTGGATGAGGCCCTCGGTGAGCAGGAAGCCGGCGGCCAGCTCTTCGTCGTGCCCGGGCGTGCGCATGGTCACCGACAGGGTACGGTGCTGGCGCTGGCCGTCGGCCTCGTAGCCGATGCGGATTTCCAGCGGCTCTTCGGCCGCGAGTTGGTCGGAGGCGGGGATGGGTGGGCCAGCGCCGCTCACCTTCTGGATGCTGGCGAATTCGTAGCTGGCGGCGGGCAGCAGGATGGCAGGATTCATTGGGTGGGCGAAGTGGATATCTAGAACGTCATGCAGAGCGTAGCGAAGCATCTTGCCCGCAGCAAGTAAACCAATCGTTCAACGAAAGGATTGGCGGTGGCGGGCAAGATGCTGCGCGCTGCATGACGTTCTTCCGCACGGACGTTCTTTTTAGCGTGACGTTCTTGCAATTCCTTTCCGCCCCTACCCGCCGCCTATGAAATTCAAAAAACTCACCCGCAACCTTACGTTTTGGGTGCTGCTGGCCATAGTTGCCGGGGCGCTGCTGGGTCACTTTGCGCCCGCCGCCGCCGTGCAGATGGAGCCCCTGGGCAAGCGCTTCATCGACGTGGTGAAGCTGTTCATCAACCCCATCATCTTTCTCACCATTACCCTCGGCATCAGCACCATGGGCGACTTGAAGAAGGTGGGCCGCATTGGCGGCAAGGCGCTGCTGTACTTCGAAATTGTGACCACACTGGCGCTGCTCATCGGCGTGGGCGTGGCGGCGCTGGTGCGGCCGGGCGCGGGCGTGAGCACCGGCCGGCTCGACACGGGCAAGGTGGGCGAATTCACGAAGCGGGCCACGGAGTTTTCGTGGGGTCACTTTCTGGCCGACAACCTCACGCTGCAGGTGCTGCTGGTGGCCATTGCGCTGGGCATTGCGCTCAGCCGATACGCCGGCCGCAAGCCCGTCATCCATTTCCTAAAAGAAGCCTCGAAATACGTGTTTCGGGGGCTGCACCTCGTCATGTTGCTGGCGCCCATTGGGGCGTTTGGAGGCATGGCCTTCACCATTGGGAAGTACGGCATCGCTACTCTGCTGCCGTTGGGCAAGCTGATGGTGACGGTGTACCTGACGATGGGCGTGTTTGTATTTCTGGTGCTGGGGGCCATTTTGCGCTACTGCGGCGTGGGCATGTGGTCGTTCCTGAAATACCTCAAAGCCGAGCTGCTGATTGTGCTGGGCACTTCCTCCTCCGAAGCCGGCCTGCCGGGCCTCATGGAAAAGCTGGAGCGCATGGGCTGTGCCCAGCCGGTGGTGGGGCTGGTGGTGCCCACGGGCTATTCCTTCAACCTCGACGGCACCACCATCTATCTCTCCCTCTCGACCTTATTTCTGGCCCAGGTCTTCCACGTCGACCTTTCCGGGGCTCAGATTCTGACCATGATGGGTATTTTGATGGTGACTTCCAAGGGGGCGGCGGGCGTGGCAGGCAGCGGCTTCGTGGTGCTGGCCAGCACGCTCACGGCCATGAAGGTGATACCAGTGGATGGCCTGGCCCTGCTACTGGGCGTGGATAGGTTTATGTCGGAAGCCCGCAGCATCACCAACTTCATTGGCAACGGCGTGGCCACGGTGTTCCTGGCCCATAACGAAGGCGCCCTCGACCACGAAATGGCCGTGGAGGCCTTGGGCAAGCGCCTCAAGCCGCTGCGCTTCCGTAAAGGCTACACCAGCGGCGAGTACCTGGGCGAAGCCGCCGAGCAAGCCAGCGAACTGGCGCGCTTGCGGGACAACAAGAAATAGTTGCACGATGCTCACCCAAACCCAACCTGCGCCCCCTGCTCCCACCCGCCCGTCCCTGCGCTTCGACCGCAACGAGCTGGCCGGCGCGTTTGGCGACCTGGGCACCGACTTGCCGCTGCTCATCGGCGTCATCGCCGCTTCGGGCGTCGACAGCGCCGGGGTGCTCATCATGTTCGGGCTGATGCAGGTGTTTTCGGGGCTGTGGTACCGCATGCCCATGCCGGTGCAGCCGCTCAAGGCGTTTGCGGCCCTGGTCATTGCCCAGAAACTTCCCGGACGCATCATTTTTGGGGGCGGGCTGGCCATTGGCGTCAGCATGTTTTTCCTGTCGGTGACGGGGCTGATTGATGCGCTGGCGCGGCTGGTGCCCAAGGCGGTGGTGCGCGGCATTCAGTTTGGGCTGGCCATGCAGCTGGCCACGCTGGCCCTCACCAAGTACGTGGGGGCCGACGGCGCGGCGGGCTACGCGCTGGCGGCGGCCGCTTTTGTGGTCACGGTGGTGCTGTTCGGCAACCGGCGCTGGCCGGCGGCGCTGCTCGTCATCGCCCTGGGCGTGGCGTATGCGCTGGTCTTCAAGCTCGATTTGGCCACCGCGCAAAAGGCCATCGGCCTGCACTTGCCCGCCTGGCACCTGCCCCAAACGCCGGATATCCTCACCGGCGCCCTGCTGCTGGCGCTGCCCCAGATTCCGCTGTCGCTCGGCAACTCGGTGCTGGCCACCCGGCAGGTGGCGCACGATTTATTCCCCGAGCGCCAGCTTACCACCCGCAAAATCAGCTTCACCTACGCGCTCATGAATCTGGTGAACCCGTTTCTCGGCGGCTTTCCGGTGTGCCACGGCTCGGGCGGCATGGTGGGGCACTACGCGTTTGGGGCCCGCACCGGGGGCTCGGTGGTCATCTACGGCGGCCTTTTCCTGACGATGGGGCTGTTTTTCAGCCAGGGCTTTGCCGAGGTGGTGCAGATTTTTCCGCTGCCGGTGCTGGGCGTGCTGCTGCTGTTTGAGGCGCTGTCCTTGGCCACGCTGCTGCGCGACATCAGCGCCGAGCGCAGCGACTTGCTGGTGGCACTGCTGGTGGGCTTGCTGTGCGCGGGGCTGCCGTATGGCTACTTGGTGGGCTTGGTGGTAGGTACGGCCGTGTACTACGCCATGCAACGCGGCTGGGTGGGGCTGGGCAAGTAATAGCTTAACGCTCCGGTCTGACGGCTTTGCCATTAGACCGGGGGCGTTGTTACTCGACCGCGACCGGCACATTCTCATTCGCCTTCCGCAGGGGCAGTTCGGGCACAAACAGCGTCATTATCAGCCCGCCCACCACGAGGAAGATGTTGAAAAAGTACACCCGCGAAATGGCTTTGGAGAAAGCCTGCCGCATGGCCTCCGTGGGCGGGCCCGTGGCAGTAGCAGCGGGCAAGGCCGGGCCTTCGGCCACCACCGTTTGCTGGGTGGCGGGGCTGGCGGCGGTGGCGGGCAGGTTTTGGGCCAGCGTGAGGGTGAGCACCGTGCCCAGCACCGACGCCGCAATGGCCCCGCCAATTTGCCGAAAAAACTGACTGGCCGAGGTGGCCTGGCCCATGAGCGCGGGCTCGGTGGCGTTTTGCACGGCCAGGGTGTAGAGCGGCATGGTGGGCCCCAGGCCCAGCCCGCAGATGGCCAGGTACAGCAGCACGCGGTAGTAGGGCACGTCTACCGGCATGGTGGCCAGCAGCGACAGGCCCACGAGCAGCAGCGAGAGCCCGGCCAGCATCCAGCGCTTGTAGTGGCCGAAGCGCGACACCATCTGCCCGGCCAGCATCGAGCCCGTCACTACGCCCAGCGACATCGGAATGAGGCTGATGCCGGCGCGGGTGGCCGTTTCGCCCAGCACGTTCACCATGAACAGCGGCTCGAAAATGATGACGCCCAAAAACGCGCCGCCCATGAGAAACAGCGCCGCATTGGCCGTCCGAAACACCGGTTTTTTGAACAAGCCGAAGTTGAGAATGGGGTTTTCGTGCCGCAGGCTGCGCCCCACAAACAGGCCCAGCGCCGCCACGGCCACCGCCAGCAAGCCCAGCGTGAGCGGCGATGTCCAGCCATACGTGACTTTGTTAAGCTGCAAAGCCACCACCAGCGGCCCCAGGCCCACCATCAAGAGCACAGCCGACAGGAAATCGAACTTCTTGGGTTGGGTGGTGGGGCGCAGCGGCGGCATTTGGGTAAGGATAAACCACAGGGCCAGCGCGCCCAGCGGCAAGTTCACGTAGAACACCAGCCGCCACCCGGCCACGCCCGGAATCAGCCCCGTGCCCCGGTCCGTAAGAAAGCCGCCCAGCAGCGGCCCCAGCACCGACGACGTGCCGAACACCGCCCCCGTAAAACCCTGATAGCGCCCCCGCTCGGCCGGGGCAAACAGGTCGGCAATGACGATGAAGGCCATGGCAAACAACCCCGCCCCGCCCAGCCCCTGAATGGCCCGAAACACCACCAACTGGTTCATGCCATCGCCCAGCAGCGGCAGCGGGCCAAACTCGCCCGCCAGCCCGCACAGCATCGAGCCCACCAGGAAAATGCTCACCGCCGCCACCTCAATCGTGCGCCGCGAGTACATGTCGGCCAGCTTGCCGTAGATGGGCACCAGCGCCGTGCTGGCCACCAAGTAGGCCGTGGCCACCCACGTAAACCTATCGAGCCCCTGCAAATCGGCCACGATGCGCGGCAGCGCCGTGCTCACAATGGTCTGGTCCAGCGCCCCCAGAAACATGGCCAGCAAAATGCCGGCGAAGGTGAGCATCTTCTGGCGGTGGGTGAGGGTTTCGGTCAAAATGAAAAATGCGAGCGGTGGGAGAAGGCCAGGCAAAACAAAACGTCATGCTTACTCTGGCGTCCGCGCCAGAGTAAGCATGACGTTTTGTTATACGCAACGCGCCGCAGAGGTTACAGCAGCGAGCGTATCCAGCCGCCGTCTACCGGGATGGACGTGCCGGTGATGTAGCTGGCCCGCTCCGAGCACAGAAACGCCGCCAGCGCCGCAAACTCCCGCGGCTCGCCCAGCCGCCGCATCGGAATCTGATTTTCCCAGCGCGCCGTGGCGTCGGCGGCCGAAATGCCTTCCTTGGCCGCCGTGGCGTCGGCCAGGCTCACCACGCGCTCGGTGCGCGTGTAGCCGGGCAGAATGTTGTTGACGGTGATGCCGTGCGGCGCGACTTCCGTGGCCAGCGTGCGCGCCATGCCCGTCACGGCCGCCCGCAGGCTGTTCGAAAGCATGAGGTTTTCCACCGGCTGCTTCACCGAGATGGAAGTGATGTTGAGAATGCGGCCCCAGCCCTGCGCTTTCATGCCGGGCAGCACGGCGCGCGTCAGCTCCACCACGCTAGTGAGGAGCAGGTTGGTGGCGGCTTGCCACTGCTCGGCACTCAGCGTGTCGAAGGTGCCGGCGGGCGGGCCGCCGGCGTTGGTCACCAGAATATCGATGCGGCCGAACCGCTCCTGGGCGGCCTGCACCAGGCGGGCCACGTCGGCGGGGTTGGCCACGTCGGCGGTCAGGCCGAGAACGGGCACGCCGTGGGCGGCCTCTAGGGCGGCACAGGTTGCTTGCAGCGCGTCATCATGGCGCGCGCAGAGCACCAGCGCGGCGCCTTCGGCCGCGAGTTCTTCGGCCACGGCGCGGCCCAGGCCTTTGCTGGCGGCGGCCACCAGGGCCACTTTGCCTTGTAGTCCGAGGTCCATGCGGCTATTTCTGACGCAGGTAGTCGTCCGATTTATCCAGCCAATCCTGGCGGGGCGGGCTGAAAATATCCACGTCCAGCGTGTCTTCCAGCGCTTCGGCCATATGCGGCACGTTGGAGGGAATGTGCAGCACTTCGCCCACCCGCACGATGACTTCCTCGCCGTCTTCGGAGCCGATGTGAAACCGCAGGGCGCCTTCCAGAATGTAGGTAATCTGCTCGTTTTCGTGGTGGTGCAGGGGCACGATGCAGCCTTTTTTGAGGTAGACGTGGGCCAGCATCATTTTATCGCCGGTGATGAGGCGGCGCGACAGCTGGTCGGATAGCTGCTCCTTGGGCATGTCGTCCCAGGCGTATTTGGTCACTTGTGAGGGTTCGGGCATGAGATGTTTTGGATTGGGTTATTACGAGAATAGAAAAAACGGTCATGCTGAGCGCAGCCGAAGCATCTCTACCGCAATGCTAACCTAAATGTTGGAATCACTGCCGCAGTAGAGATGCTTCGGCTTCGCTCAGCATGACCGTTCTTTTTTTCTTCCCTTCTCCCCAGCTTTCATCTCCCCAATGCCCTACACCCGCACCCGGCCCGCCACCGCCGACACGCACAGCCCCATCAAGGCAATCAGCGCAAACGACACGCGCAGGCTGGTGGCTCCGGCCACCATGCCAATCACCGGCGGGCCCAGCAGAAAGCCGAAAAAGCCAATCGTAGAGACCGAGGCCAGGGCCATGCCGGCCGACATGTGCGTGGATTTGCCGGCCGCCGAGTACACCAGCGGCACCACCGCCGAGGTGCCAAACCCCACCAGCAAAAAGCCCAGCAGGGCCGTGGGCAGCATGGGCAGCAGCACCGCAATCAGCAAGCCGCTGGCCGTGAGCAGGCCGCAGAGCTGAATCACGCGCTTCGGGCCCAGGCGGTGGGCCAGCCAGTCGGCCCCGAAGCGGCCGAGTGCCATGGTGCTCATGAAGGCCGTGTAGCCCGCACCCACCCAGTCTTTGTCGGCCTGAATCACCTTCTTGAAATACACGCCGCTCCAGTCGAACATGGCCCCTTCGCAGATGAGCGCGCAAAAGGCAATGGCGCCCAAGCCCAGCAGCTCCTTGTCGGGCTTCACGAAGATGGGCTGGTCGGGGTCGACGCCGCTGTCTTGGCGCACGGTGTAGCCGGCGCTCACGGCCAGGCCCGCCAGAATGAACAGCGCGATGAAAATAAAATGCAGGCCCGGCACCACGGCGTGCCCAATCATAAACGAACCAATGGCCGCCGCCACGAACCCGGCCAGGCTCCAGAGCCCGTGAAACGAGGCCATGATGGGCTTGTGCTTGTAGAGCCGCTCCACGCCCACGGCCTGGGTGTTCACGGAAATATTGGTGAGGTTGCCGCCCACGCCAAACAGCACCAGGCAGGGCACCAGCTGGTAGAGGCTGCTGGCCCAGCCCAGGCCCAGCAGCGCGGCGGCGTACAGCACCACGCCCCACAGCACCACCTTGCGGCTGCCTTCGCGGGCCACCAGCCAGCCCGTGAAGGGCAGCGACAGCAGCTGCCCCAGCGGAATGGCCAGCAGCACGCCGCCCAGCGCCGCCTCCGAGATGCCCATGCGCTGCTGCACGCTCGGAATGCGCGACGCCCAGGTCGCAAAGCACAGGCCCAACAAAAAAAACAAGGCGCCCACGGCCACGCGGTGGGCCTTGCGCGATATCGGCCGGGCCGATGCAGTCAACGAAATCATAAACACGGGTCCTCACGCGCCGCGCCGCGGGCCGGGCCCGGGCGGTTTTGCAAAACTACAAGCTCCCCCAACGCCCCGGCTCGCTCAGAAGTTGCCGGCGAAGGCTATTCCTCCAAATCGAGGCGAATCTGGAGCATGATTTCGCGCAGCAACAAGCCCATCGATTCCACCAACGGCTCCAGAGCATCGGCCCGGAACTCGCCCTGCCATTGTTCCAGCGCTTCCACGGGCGGCAGCAGGTGCAGGGCGCGCAGGTGCACCAGGTTGGGACGCAGCTTGTGGGCGGCGTCTTTCAGCAGGCCGATGTCGGCCCGTTGCAGGCCCTCGGCGAGCTCACGCAGGGCTTCTTCGCAGCTTTCGAGGAAGGTGTCCAGCATGAAGGCCACAAAGTCAGTGTCGCCCTGCCCCACCTTCAGCAGCTCGTCGACCTGGTAAAGCTGCACCCCGTCCGAGTCAGCCAGCGGCAGGGGCTCGGGCGCCGGTTCCGGGGTTTCGGCGGCCTCGGCGGGGGCGCCGGGGGGCAGCACCCACTTGCTCAGCACTTTCAGCAGGCTTTCTTCCTTGAAGGGCTTGGCCAGGTAGTCGCTCATGCCGGCCGCCAGGCATTTTTCGCGCTCGCCCTTGATGGCGTTGGCCGTGAGGGCCACGATGGGCGTGGTGAGCCCCAGCTGCCGGCGCAGCAGCGCCGTGGCCGCGTAGCCGTCCATCACCGGCATCTGAATGTCCATCAGAATGAGGTCGAAGGGCTGGTGGCGGGCCAGCTCCACGGCCAGGGCGCCGTGCTCGGCTTCGGTCACCTGCACGTGGGCGTGGGTGAGGAAGGTTTTGGCAATCTGGCGGTTGAAGCGGTTGTCTTCCACCAGCAGCACCTGCTTGTTGCGCAGGTCGTTGCGCATGGGGCTGTCGGGCGGCAGTACTTCCTTGGGCGGCAGGTCGTGCACAGTACCCACCGGCAGGCGCAGGGCAAAGCGCATCACCGTGCCCTGGTTTTTCTCGCTTTCCAGCTGCACGTCGCTGCCCATCAGGCTCAGCAGGTTGCGGCAAATGCTCAGGCCCAGGCCCGTGCCGCCAAACTTGCGCGTCACGGACGAATCTTCCTGGCTGAACTCCTGGAAAATCTTCTGCACAAATTCCGGCTCGATGCCCACGCCCGTGTCGGCCACCTCAAACACCACCTCGCCAAGCTCGCCGTCGGGGCCGGGCACGAAGTCGCAGCTCACGCTCACCTGCCCCGCGTCGGTGAACTTGATGGCGTTGCCGGCCAGGTTCAGCAGCACCTGCCGAATGCGGTAGGGGTCGCCGATGAGCACCGGCGGCACGGTGGGCGCCGCGCGCACCAGCAGGGCCAGGCCTTTCTCCACGGCGCGGTAGTGCAGGGTCTGGTCCACTTCGGCCAGCAGCTGAGCGGGCTCAAAGCCCACGTGCTCCAGCGTCATCTTGCCGGCCTCCAGCTTGGAGAGGTCCAAAATGTCGTTGATGATGACCAGCAGGTGCTCGGCCGAGGTGGCGATGGCCTGGCGGTAGCTGTCCTGGTCGGGCTCCAGGGGCGTCTTGGCCAGCAGCTGGCTCATGCCCAGAATGGCGTTCATAGGCGTGCGGATTTCGTGGCTCATGTTGGCCAGGAAAATCTCGCGGGCCCGCACGGCGCTTTCGGCCGCCAGCTTGGCGTGGCGCAGGGCTTGCTCCGTGAGCACGCGCTCGGTGATGTCGATGCCGTAGGCCACCAGCAGGTGCGGCGTGCCGTCGGCGTGGAACACGGGCTGCAGGCAGCGCAACTGGTGGCGGGTGCCGCCCGCCCGGTCCAACGATTCTTCGAACGTGACCAGTTGCCCCCCTTCAAACGCCGCCATGATGCGGGCGTGGCGCTCCTCGGCCTGGGCGAGGGGGTGGCCGTAGCGGGCGTGGTACTCAAAATGGTCCTTGCCGATGGCCCACCTGCGCCGCACGGGGTCTTTGATGCCCACGGCGTTCACGTACAGGTAGCGGCCCTGGGCGTCGAACACGCCGAGGTCGCAGGGGATGTGGTCGAGGGTGAATTCGTAGAATTCGCGCTGTTCGGCCAGCTTTTGTTCGGCCAGCCAGCGCTTGGTGATGTCGGTGCCCGTGCCCACCACCGTGCGCAGCTGGCCATCGGGCTGAAACACGGGAATGAACTGGCGCAGGATGCGGCGCGGGCCCGTGGCCGACGGCAAGGTTTCTTCCCAGCGCGACTCGGTGCGCGACTGCACGGCTTGCGCAAAGGCCCGGCGCCGGTTTTCGGCCAGCTCCACGGGCAGTTCGCGCAGCTCGCAGTAGTCAAAATCGGTTTTGCCAATAGCCCAGCGCCGCACCTGCGGGTCTTTGAAGCACAGGGCGTTCACGAACCGGTAGCGGTGTTCGGCGTCGAAGGCCACCACTTCCACCTTCAGGTTGTTGAGGATGGTTTCGTAAAAATCCTGCTGCTCTTCAAGGCGCTGGGCCGCGGTAGCAGCTTCGGCTTGGGCAGCAGCCAGGGCTGCTCGCAAGGCAAGTAGCTCTTCTTCCACGGTTTTGCTGCTGCGCGATTCAACCTCGGCCGCGGCCGGAGGAAGAGCGTCGGAAGCAGAAACACGTGTAGAAAAGGACATTGCCTAAATAATGTATAATTAATAAGGCAACAAAGATATGTCCTTAATGTAGGCTAACCATCTTGCTAACACATGATTAAAAAGTGAATAAATTTAAACAAACTCATAGCGACGATACTATTTTCTGCCTGCTATTCTAACTTTTCAGGGCTGGCACGCGGAAGTCGGTACAGCCACAGCAGAACAGTAGTTGCCTTAATAAGCTGCTGACGTGATGCGCAAGCCTGTATTTTCCTTCCCAACCTTCCTCCTGCACTCCGAAGTAACTTAGAAGCAACCGCTCCGACTTTAGCCCCCGATGGTGGCCATACTCTCAAAGCTGAGCTGGTGCAGCGGGCGCTGCCGCTCGGCCTCGAAGCCGTTGGCGGCGCGGTAGCGGAAGGCGGCGGCGAGGGCAGCTACTATTTCCTCGTCGGTTTTACCGCCGCGCAGCAGGACGCGGGTGTCGAGCACGCCCTGGTCGTAGAGGCAGGTTTTGATGCCGCCTTCGGCCGTGAGGCGCAGGCGGTTGCAGGTGCCGCAGAAGGTGCGCGAGTAGGCCGCAATGATGCCCACCGTGCCGCGGTGCCCGGCTATGGTGTATTCGGAGGCGGTGGCGCCGGCGGGCGTGGGCACCGGGGCGAGCGCGCCGAAATGCTGCTCCAAGTGCTGGAGGATGCGCCGGTGGTTCCAAGGCAGCGAGGCGGGGCCGGCCTCGTGGCTGCCGCCATTGAACGGCATTTCCTCAATGAAGCGCACGTCGACGGGGAGCTGGCGGCTGAGCTCGGCCAGCGGAATGAGGTCGGCAATGTTCTGGCCGTCCATCACCACGGCGTTGATTTTCACCTGAATGCCGGCCTCCAGCAACGCGTAAAACGTTTCCATTACGCGCGGCAGCTCGTCGCGCCGCGTGATGTGGAAGAACCGCTCCCGGTCCAACGTGTCGAGGCTGAGGTTGACGGCTTTTACGCCCAGGCGGGCCAGGGCGGGCACGTGCGGCGCCGTGAGCACGCCGTTGGTGGTGAGGCTGATATCATCGATGCCGGGCAGCTCGGCCAGGCGCTCCATGAAGGGCACCAGGTCGCGCCGCACAAAGGGCTCGCCGCCCGTCAGGCGCACTTTGCGCACGCCCAGCGTGGCCAGCAGGCCCGTGAGGCGCAGCATTTCCTCGTAGCTCAGCAGTTCGTGCTTGGGCATGTACTTGATGCCTTCTTCGGGCATGCAGTAGAAGCAACGCAGGTTGCAGCGGTCCGTCACGGCCAAGCGCAGATACTCCAGCGGCCGGCCGTGCTGGTCGTAGAGGGGCGCAACGGCCGGCGGGGTCACGGAAGCAGAAGTTGGAAGCACGTTTATCACCAATTTTGTCCGGCTGTACGTAAGACTGCCGGCTTGCGATAACCCGCCCGGCGCCAAAGGTGTTCAGGCGCGGTGGGTGCCGCGGGCCACTAGACCGGCGGCCTTGGCTCGCCCACACGTTTACGTCGAAAGATATGTCATTAAAAATTTCCCTGTTCGGCATCACCCGCGACATCGTGGGCACGTCGGTGATTGAGCTGCCCGCGCCGGCCCCCGCCACCGTGGGCGAGCTGCTGGCCGAAATGCGCCGCCAATACCCCGCCCTGGGCGAGTTGCGCAGCTGCGCCGTGGCCGTCAACAACGAGTACGCCTCGCACGACCAGCCGCTGCACACCGTCGATGAAATTGCCCTCATCCCGCCCGTGGCCGGCGGCTGATTCCAGGTAACAGTTATCAGTGCGCAGTGAACAATGCTGTTCAACAAGCATCCGCAACTGATAACTGCTCACTGACAACTGTTAACTGACAAATGACCCCTACCCTCACCATCACCGACCAGCCCATTGACATTGCCGCCGCCCTCGCGGCCGTGCAAACCGACACGGCCGGGGCGGTCAACTCCTTTATTGGCACGGTGCGCAACCAGTCGGGCGGACGGCCGGTGCGCCGGCTGCACTACGAGTCCTACGACAGCATGGCCCTCACCCAGCTGGGGCACGTGGTGCAGCAAGCCTACGAAAAGTGGCCCATGCTGCAGGAAGTGGCCGTGGTGCACCGCAAAGGCACGTTAGAGCTCGGCGACGTGGCCGTGGTGGTGGCCGTGGCCACGCCGCACCGCGCCGAGAGCTTCGCCGCCTGCCAGTTCATCATCGATACGCTGAAACAAGTCGTGACCATCTGGAAGCGCGAAGAATACGAGGACGGCACGGAGTGGGTGGCCGCGCACCCGTAAACGTCATTTCTAGCATGAAAAAAGCCTGCTCTCCGGATGGAGGGCAGGCTTTTTTGCCATCGGCCTGGGGCTTACTTGCTCGGAATCAGATACCCCAGCGAGAGCTGGAAGGCCGAGTGGCGGGCGTTGTTCAGGTCGCCGTTGAAGTAGGTGTTGTTGTCGCTCTTCACGAAGTCGCTGAAGGCGCCGGTGTAGCGCACGCTCAGGCTCAGGCCGTTGTCGGCCTGGTAGCCCACGCCGGCCAGGTAGCCCAACTCGTTGCGGTTGAGGCCGCTCACGTCGTTTTTGTTTTGGGTTTCGGTTACGGTGGGGGTGCCGCCCAGCGCGGGGGTGGTGGTGTACTTGGTTTCGTTGTTGGAGCTAATCAGGTACGAGTATTGTGGCCCGGCTTCGACGATGAAGCCGCCGGCGTTGATTTTCAGCAGCACCGGCACGTCGAGGTAGTTGTAATTGACATTGCCTTCGCGCTTTTGCTTGGCGCCTAGCAGGTTGGTGTATTCGGTGGGCTTGTTCTCGAAGCCTTTTTGCGAGTACAGGATTTCGGGCTGCACCGACAAGAACCCGTCGGCCAGCACGGGCACGTTCACCATCACGCCGCCCAGGAAGCCGGCTTTGTTGTTGTAGGTCGATTCGTTTTTAATGTCGCCGGCCAGGTTGGAGTAGTTGGCACCGGCGCGCAGGCCGAAGCGCACGTCCTGCGCCTGCGCCGAAGAAACAGCGGCCGTGGCCAGAAGCGCGGCAGCTACGATTGCAGTGTTTTTCATAATGAAATACGATTGATTGATAAGGTGTGTCAGGGGCTCGTTATTCAAAAACGTGCCAGCACCGGCCTTAAACGACCATACTCCCAATAATTGTCTGAATCGCAGCGCAAAAAAATAACCGCCCGTGGGGCGGTTATCTCCGATGGCAGCATAAAGGCCCGGCCGCTACGGCCGCTGGGCCAGCTCCTGCGTGGCCGCGGCCCGCTCGTCGGGCGTGTTCACGTTGCGCAGCTCCTCGGGCACGGGCGGGTGCAGCAGCTCGATGTCGGAATTAATCAGGGCCTTGCGCGGGCAGGAGTAGCCCAGGCCCAGAAACCGCAGCAGCTGCCCGTAGCTGCGCGGCTCCCAGATGCTCACCAGCGGCTCAGGAAACTCGTCCCACGGGCTGCGGAACGAAGTGGCCATGCGCGCCGGCTGCCGGTTGCTCACCAGGTATTCCAGGGTTTCGCGGGTGAGGAAAGGCAGGTCGCAGGCCAGCACCAGCCACGCCGCGTTGGGGTCGGCCTGAAACGCGGACAGGATGCCCCCGAGCGGGCCCAACCCCAGAAAAGTATCGGGCAGGGCGGTGAGGCCGCCGGGCAGCTCGGTGGCCTGGTCGGGGCGAACGGACACGCGCACGTCGGGGCAAAATTCGGCCAGCAGCGCGGCGGTGTGCTGGCGCTGGTCGAGAGCGTGGTAGTGCAGGGCGCCCTTGTCGGTCTGCATCCGCTCGCTGCGGCCACCGGCCAGCACGAGGCCGCGCAGCACCGGCACCGCCTGGGCGTACCATTGCTTGATGAAAGCGGCTATTTTTTCGGTCTCGGCCAAGCGCAGCACCAGCGGCAGCGGCGCGGCGCTGAGGTGCTCGGCCAGCACGGCCGGCAGCTCAACTTGGCCATCGGCGAGGAGAATGAGACGAACGTCGGTGAGGCGGTCGAGCTTCTTGTCCAGCGGCTTGCGCGGGTCGACGACGACAACCTGCTGGCGGGCGCGGAAGTGGTTGCCGTTCACCAACACCACGCTGTCGTGGGCTAGCAGCTCGGGCTGCGTGAAGCGGTCCAGCGCCCGCGTGAGGTTGAGCTGGCGGTAGGTGATTTTATCGACCAGCTCGGCGGAGAGGCCGTTCTTGGCCACGTAGGGCACGGGCTTGGCAGGCGCGGCGGCAGCAGCACCTTCGGCAGCGGCGTCGCCGGCGGCGTGGTCGGCATCCACGTAGGCCACACGCAGTTGCGGCGCCAGGTGGGGCAGCAGCCGGGCCACCAGCGTCTGAATGTCGCCGCAGGGCGCGCCGAGAATGGCCAGCTCGTGGCGGCCAAATTCGCCCACGTCGGGACGGGCAAGGGCGGCGTGCTTGAAGCGTTTTACGGTTGAACTAGGCAGACTATCCATGCCGGAATTTACAAATTTTCAAATCGATTGAAATCCTTCTTGCCGCCGGTTTTGGTGATAAGCTGCACGTTGTCAATCGCAATGTCGTGGGAAAAGGCCTTGCACATGTCGTAGATGGTGAGCGCGGCCACCGTGGCCCCGGTCAGGGCTTCCATCTCCACGCCGGTGCGGCCCGTGACCACGGCCGTGCACACCACGCGCAGGGCATCGGCGCCCTCCGGCTCGATGGTGATGCTGCAATCGTCGAGCCCCAGCGGGTGGCAGAGGGGGATGAGGTCGGCCGTTTTTTTGGCCCCCATGATGCCCGCCAGGATGGCCGTGTGGATGACCGGGCCTTTGTGCGAAGGCATTTCGCCGGCCTGCACGCGGCTCAGCAGCTCTTCGCCCAGCACCACGCGGCAGTGGGCACGGGCCACGCGGCGGGTGGGCGTTTTCTGGCCCACATCCACCATGGTGGGCTGGTTGGCGGCGTTGACGTGGGTAAAATTCTTGGTAAGCATAGGCCGTAGAGACGCATAATGGCGTCTAATCGTTGGGCAGATTATGGCGCGAACTTTTGGTTGGCGGCGCCAAAGGACAACCGGTGTCGCGGACTAAAAGTCCGCGCTGCTTCTCACTTAGCCAACTCAGCAGCCAATTGTTTTGCCGCAAACTATTGAGACTGGCAGCCGTTTCCAACCCGGCACCGGGCCAAGCCGCCCCGGCAATCCGACGAAACCCGTCGCGCCGACCCATCCGGGCCGGCTCTATTCCTTTCGACTTTCATCATGAGCAATACCGCATTAGTTGTTGGTGCCAGCGGCATCATCGGCAGCAACCTGGCCCAGGAACTGCTGGCCAATAACTGGACCACCTACGGCCTGGCCCGCCGCCCCGGCACCGACATCGCCGGCCTGCAGCCCGTGGCCGCTGACCTGCTGGACGTAGCCAGCCTCGAAACCGCCCTGGCCGACCTTCGGCCCACGCACGTTTTCATCACCAGCTGGATGCGCAACGACACCGAAGCGGAGAACATCCGCGTGAATAGTGCCATGGTGCGCAACCTGCTGGCCGTGCTCGGCCCAAAGCATTCGGTGCAGCACGTGGCGCTGGTAACCGGTCTGAAGCATTATCTGGGGCCATTTGAAGCGTACGTGAGCGGCGGGGTGGCCCCGCCCACGCCGCTGCGCGAGTCGCAGCCCCGGCTGGCGCTCGACAATTTTTACTACGCCCAGGAAGACGAAGTGTACGCCGCCGCGCGCGACGGCTTCACCTGGAGCATCCACCGGCCGCACACCATCATCGGCAAAGCGGTGGGCAACCTCATGAACCTGGGCACCACGCTGGCCGTGTACGCCAGCATTTGCAAGGAAACCGGCCGGCCGTTCCGCTGGCCCGGCTCGAAGGCCCAGTGGGAAGGTTTGTCGGACGTGACCGATGCCCGCGTCATCGCTAAGCAGCTGGTGTGGGCCGCCACCACCGACGCCGCCCGCAACGAGGCCTACAACGTGGTGAACGGCGACGTTTTCCGCTGGAGCCAGCTGTGGGGCCGCCTGGCCGATTGGTTTGGCGTGCCGGCCGTGGGTTTCGATGGCAGCATCCACCCGCTGGAAGCCGAAATGGCGGGCGACGCGGAGCTGTGGCGTGCAATTGCCACCAAGCACGGCCTGGCCGAGGCAGAGTTGAGCCGCCTGGCTTCGCCCTGGCACACCGACCTGGACCTGGGCCGGCCCATTGAAGTGATAACCGACATGGCCAACAGCCGCAAGCGCGGCTTCACCGTGTTCCAGTCAACGGAGGATTCCTTCTTTGATTTGTTTGCCCAGCTGCGCGAGGACCGGTTGATTCCGTAGCGTCAACGAAAAAATACTTAGCCCGTCATGCTGAGCGCAGCCGAAGCATGACGGGCTGTTTTCTTTGACCTGCGTTCCCCCTGTTCCGCACCGCAACAAAATTCTCCATGCTCACTCCCGCCGAAGCCACGGCCCGCGTACTCGCCACGGCCCGCCCCCTGCCGACTGAAACCGTCGCCCTGCCCCACGCCGCTGGCCGCATCCTGGCCGAGACGCTGACGGCCGACCGCGACTTCCCGCCCTTCAACCGGGTGGCCATGGACGGCATTGCGGTGGCCCACGCCGCCTGGGCCGGGGGCCAGACCGAGTTTGAAATCCAACACGCCCAGTACGCCGGCGCCCCGCCCCGGCCGCTGCTCAGCCCCCGGCAAGCAGTGGAGGTGATGACGGGCGCCGTGCTCCCCGCCGGTACCGATGTGGTGGTCCGTTACGAGGACATCCTGCTGCACGACAACCGCGCCACCGTCCAGATTCCGCCGCCCGAAGCCCCCGGCGTCAACATCCACCACCAGGCCGCCGACCGCCGCGCGGGCGAGGCCCTGCTGCTGCCCGGCACCCGCCTCGGGCCCGCCGAACTGGCCGTGGCCGCCACCGTGGGCGCCGCCGAAATGCAGGTAACGCGCGCCGCCCGCGTGGCCGTAGTGAGCACCGGCGACGAGCTGGTGGGCATTCAGGAAACGCCGCTGCCGCACCAGATTCGGCGGTCTAACGCCTATGCCTTGCAGGCGCTTTTCGGCCAGCAGGGGGCCGACGTTTCCCTGTTCCACCTGCCCGATGCGCTGGACGAACTGCGCGACGGCCTCACCAAAATTCTGGGCGCGGGCTTCGACGCCGTGGTGCTGAGCGGCGCCGTGAGCAAGGGCCGCGCCGACCACCTGCCGGGCCTGCTGCGCGAACTGCACGTCAGGGAAATATTTCACGAAGTGCAGCAGCGGCCGGGCAAGCCGCTGTGGTTTGGGGCGCGGGCCGGCGGGCCGGTGGTGTTTGGGCTGCCCGGCAATCCGGTGTCGACTTTCATCACGGCCTGCCGCTACGTGCGGCCCTGGCTGCGCGCCGTGCAACAGCCCGAAGGCGCCGCCGAAGCGGCCGCCACGGACGAGGCCCCGCAACCGGCCGTGCTCACCGCGAACATCAATTTCAAGCCCCCGCTCACGCACTTCGTGCCCGTGCGTCTGGCCGTGGACGCCGAGGGCCGCCGTCTGGCCACGCCGTTGCGCGTGGGCGGCTCCGGCGACATGATGGGGCTTGTGGGCGCCACCGCATTTCTGGAGCTGCCGCCCGAGCCGGCCGTGTTTGCGGCGGGCAGCGCGTGGCCGGCGTGGGCGCTGTAGGCCGGATGTTGGGGAACCTCCGTGCGCTGGCTCCGTAAAGCAACGGGAGCCGCAGCGCCAGCGGCTGAGTGTTGAAGGTGGCCCGGCGCATTGGCCACCGTCTTTTTTCTCACCGCAACCCACCCGATTATGCCGACGAAAAAAGCAAGCACCGCCAAAAAAGACCCCTGCTGGAAAGGCTACGAGCAGGAGGGCACCAAGAAAAAGGACGGCAAAACCGTCCCCAATTGCGTGAAGAAAGACTAGCCTTCGTTCTTTTCGTTATGCCAAACGGCCCCGGCCTGCGCCCTTGTTGGCGTGGGCCGGGGCCGCAGTTTTTTGGTCTGATTTCGACGTGGGGTTGTTTTTGTGGCAGTGTTGTATCTTCGTCCTACGCTGCTATCCAGAAAGACCGAGGGACCGGGCCCGATGACGTCTTGGCAACCTACCGCGAGTAGGTGCCAACTCCCGTTTCACCGCCGTTTTGGTGAAAGAAGATGACAGCCGGAACTGTGCGCCTGCGCACGGGTTTCTTTCTGGATACGCGCTTCCGTAGCTATTCGCCCCCGAAAGAAATGTCCACTGCCACCCTCGCCGCCCCCTCTCCCCTTCCCGAGCTGCTCCGCCAGCGCCTGCTGATTCTCGATGGCGCCATGGGCACCATGATTCAGCGCCATCTGCTCACGGAGGAGGATTTCCGCGGCACGCGCTTCGCCGACCACCCCAAGCCCCTGCGCGGCAACAACGACCTGCTGAGCCTGACGCGGCCCGACATCATCAAGGGCATTCACGCCGAGTACTTCGCCGCCGGGGCCGACATGGTGGAAACTAACACCTTCTCCGGCACTACCATTGCGCAGGCCGACTATGGGCTGGAGCACATTGTGTACGAGCTGAATTACGAGTCGGCCCGCCTGGCCCGCGAGGCGGCCGACGAGTACAGCACGCCCGAGCGGCCGCGCTTCGTGGCCGGCGCCGTGGGCCCCACCAACCGCACCGCCTCGCTCTCGCCCGACGTGAACCGGCCCGGCTTCCGCGCCGTGACCTTCGACGAGCTGGCCACGGCTTACCTGGAGCAAGTGCGCGGCCTCGTGGACGGCGGCGTGGACACGCTGCTCATCGAAACCATCTTCGACACGCTGAACGCCAAAGCCGCGCTCTACGCCGTGCAGAAGTTCTTCGACGAAGGCGGCCGCGTGGTGCCCGTCATGATTTCGGGCACCATCACCGACGCCTCGGGCCGCACGCTGAGCGGCCAGACGGTGGAGGCATTCTGGAACTCTATCCGCCACCTGCCGCTGCTGAGCGTGGGCCTGAATTGCGCCCTCGGGGCCCACCAGCTCAAGCAGTACGTGGAGGAATTGAGCCGCATTTCCGACGTGCACATTTCGGCTTATCCCAACGCGGGTTTGCCCAACGCTTTTGGTGGGTATGATGAATCGGCGCAGGAATTTGCGGCGCTGGTGGAGGAATATCTGAAGGAAGGCATCGTGACGGTGGTGGGTGGTTGTTGTGGCACCACGCCCCAGCACATTGCCGAGCTGAGCAAGCTGGCCGAGAAATACCAGCCCCGCCAATTGCCCTCCGTACCCACGCCTTCCACGCGCCTGAGCGGACTGGAGCCGTTTACCATCAAAGAGGAAAGCCTGTTCGTGAACGTGGGCGAGCGTTGCAACGTGACGGGTTCGCGCGCTTTCGCCCGCCTCATTCGCACCGGCGCGTACGAGGAAGCCCTGGCCGTGGCCCGCCTGCAAGTGGAAGAAGGCGCCCAGGTGCTCGACATCAACATGGACGAGGGCATGCTCGATTCGGAGCAGGTGATGACGACGTTTCTGCACCTCATCGCCTCGGAGCCCGACATTGCGCGGGTGCCCGTCATGATTGACTCCTCGAAGTGGAGCGTGCTCGAAGCCGGCCTGAAATGCGTGCAGGGCAAGAGCATCGTGAACTCCATCTCGCTGAAAGAAGGCGAGGCGGCCTTCCGCGAGCGGGCCCACACGGTGCGCCAGTACGGCGCGGCCGTGGTGGTGATGGCCTTCGACGAAAACGGCCAGGCCGACTCGCTGGCGCGCCGCATCGAAATCTGCCAGCGCAGCTACGACATTCTGACGAAGGAAGTGGGCTTCGACCCGTCCGACATCATTTTCGACCCCAACATCCTGACCGTGGGCACGGGCATGGACGAGCACCGCAACTATGCGCTCGACTTCATCGAGGCCGTGCGCTGGATTAAGACGAACCTGCCCGGCGCGCTCACCAGCGGCGGCATTTCGAACATTTCGTTCTCCTTCCGCGGCAACGACGTGGTGCGCGAGGCCATGCACACGGCCTTCCTCTACCACGCCATCCGGGCCGGCCTGGACATGGGCATCGTGAACCCCGGCCAGCTCGGCGTGTACGATGAAATCGAGCCCCATTTGCTGGAATTGGTTGAAGACGTGCTGCTCAACCGCCGCGCCGACGCCACCGAGCGCCTGGTGGAATTTGCCGACACGGTGAAACAGAAGGACAAGGCCGAAGTGAAAGCCGACGAGTGGCGCAGCCTGCCGGTGCAGGAGCGCCTGTCGCACGCGTTGGTGAAGGGCATTACCGAGTTTATCGACGAAGACACCGAGGCCGCCCGCCGGGAGCTGGCCCGCCCGCTCGACGTGATTGAGGGCCCGCTGATGGCCGGCATGAACGTGGTGGGCGACCTGTTCGGGGCCGGCAAAATGTTCCTGCCGCAGGTAGTGAAATCGGCCCGCGTGATGAAAAAGGCGGTGGCCTACCTGGAGCCGTATCTGCTGGCCGATAAGCAGGGCTCGGACCGCCAGACGGCCGGCAAAATCCTGATGGCCACGGTGAAGGGCGACGTGCACGACATCGGCAAGAACATTGTGGGCGTGGTATTGGCCTGCAACAACTTCGACATCGTGGACCTCGGCGTGATGGTGCCGCTGGAGAAAATTCTTGACGAAGCCCAGAAGCAAAACGTGGACGTCATTGGCCTGTCCGGCCTCATCACGCCCTCGCTCGATGAAATGGTGTACGTGGCCCAGGCCATGGAAAAGCGCGGCATGAAAACGCCCCTGCTCATTGGCGGGGCTACTACCTCGCGCCTGCACACGGCCGTGAAAATCGCGCCCGCCTACAGCGGCGCCGTGGTGCACGTGAACGACGCCTCGCGCTCGGTGGGCGTGGCGGCCGGCCTGCTCGGCTCGGGCGAACACGCCTACGCCCAGACCGTGGCCGACGACTACGCCGCCCTGCGCGCCGACTACGCCAGCCGCCAGCGCGACAAAAGCTACCTGCCCATCGAAGCGGCCCGCGCCAACGGCTTTAAGTCGGACTGGAACGCGGTGCCCATCACCAAGCCCAGCTTCCTCGGCACCAAAGTACTGGAAAACTACGACCTGGCCGAGCTGGCCGAGTACATCGACTGGACGCCCTTTTTCCACACCTGGGAGCTGAAAGGGCGCTACCCGCGCATTCTGGAGGACGAAAACCTGGGCGAAGCGGCCACCCGGCTGTTTGCCGACGCGCAGGCCTTGCTGAAGAAAATCATCGACGAGAAGCTGCTCACGGCCCGCGCCGTGCTGGGCTTTTGGCCGGCCAACACCAAGGACTACGACACCATTGAGGTGTACGCCGACGACTCGCGCGAAACCGTGGCCACTGAGTTTTTCACCTTGCGCCAACAGGGCGAGAAGGGCCCAAAAATCCCCAACATCGCCTTTTCCGACTTTCTGGCGCCGAAAGAATCGGGCCGGGCCGACTACTTGGGCGGCTTCGCTGTGACGGCCGGCATCGGCATCGAAAAGCTGCTGGAGCAGTACGAAGCCGACCACGACGACTACTCCAGCATCATGGTGAAGGCCCTGGCCGACCGCCTGGCCGAGGCCTTTGCCGAGCGCCTGCACGAGCGGGTGCGCCGCGAGTTCTGGGGCTACGCGCCCGACGAGCACCTCACCAACGAAGACCTGGTGCAGGAGAAATACCGCGGCGTGCGCCCCGCCCCCGGCTACCCCGGCTGCCCCGACCACACCGAGAAAATCACGCTGTTCCAGCTGCTCGACGCTGAGGGCAACACCGGCATCTCGCTCACCGAAAACCTGGCCATGTACCCGGCTTCGTCGGTGAGCGGCATGTACTACGCCCACCCCGATTCGCGCTACTTCGGCCTCGGCCGCATTGGCGTGGACCAGGTGGCCGACATTGCCCGGCGCAAGGGCATGGAAACCGCCGAGCTGGAGCGGTGGTTGATGCCCAACCTCAACTACGAGCCAAAGCAGTAGCGCTGCGGGCGTGGGCTCTGCGAGTCCGCGCCCGCAGCACGCCAGAAGAACCTCTTACCCTCACGCTTCCAGGCGCGGACTCGCAGAGTCCACGCTACACGCAATGAAAGTTACTGACCACCTTGCCCAGGCCAACGGCAAAACCCTCTTCTCCTTTGAGGTGCTGCCGCCCAAAAAGGGCGAAAACATCCACACGCTCTTTTCGAACATCGAGCCGCTGATGGAGTTCAAGCCGCCGTTCATCGACGTGACCTACCACCGCGAGGAATACGTGTACCGGCACCACCCCAATGGCCTGCTGGAGAAGAAAACCGTGCGCCGCCGGCCCGGCACGGTGGGCATTTGCGCGGCCATCAAAAACCGGTTTGACGTGGACACCGTGCCCCACCTCATCTGCGGCGGCTTCACGAAAGAGGAAACCGAAAATGCGCTAATCGACCTGCATTTCCTGGGCATCGACTCCATTCTGGCCCTGCGCGGCGACCCCATCAAGAGCGAGGGCGTGTTCAAGCCCGAGCCCGACGGGCACGCTTACGCCTGCGACCTCATTGGCCAGGTGGCCAACCTGAACAAGGGCGAATACCTCGACCAGGAGCAGGACGAAGCCTGGGCCACGGACTTCTGCATCGGCACGGCCGGCTACCCCGAAAAGCACTTCGAAGCCCCCAACTACAACGCCGACATCCGCTACCTCAAGCACAAGGTGGACCGCGGGGCCGACTACATCGTGACCCAGATGTTTTTCGACAACGAGGAGTTTTTTCGTTTCGAAAAGCTGTGCCGGGCGGCGGGCATCCACGTGCCCATCATTCCGGGCCTCAAGCCGCTCACCACCAAAAACCAGCTCTCGATGCTGCCTCGCTCCTTCTACCTCAACCTGCCCGAGCCGCTGGTGGAGGCCGTGAGCCAGTGCCGCGACAACGACGCGGTGCGGGCCATTGGCATCGAGTGGTGCCTCAACCAGAGCCGCGAGCTGATGGCCCACGGCGTGCCCTGCCTGCACTACTACTCCATGGGCAAGGCCGAAAGCATCCGACGCGTGGCCAAGGAGCTGTTTTGATTTCAGTGAACGGTGAACAGTGAACAGTTAGCCGCAGGGCTCGTTTATGCTACCGAAACAGTGCCCGTCATGGCCCACTGTTCACTGCTCACCGTTAACTGTTCACTGAAAATGCTCGACGACCTGTTTGCCCAGCTGCGCACGGCCACCGCGCCGGCCGAGATTGAAGCCCTGCAAAGCGGCATTTGGCAGGCCTGGCTGAGCAGCGGCGACGCGGCCCTCGACAAAGAGCTCGAAGCCGGCATGCGCGCCATGCAAGCCGAGGACCACACGCTGGCCATTGCCTTGTTCACGCACATCCTCCAGATTAACCCCGATTTTGCGGAGGCTTGGAACAAGCGCGCCACGGCCCACTACCTGCGCGGCGAGTACAAAGCTTCGCTCGAAGACATTGCCGAAACCCTGCACCGCGAGCCGCGGCATTTTGGGGCGCTGTGGGGCAAAGCGGGCATCCTGCGGCAGCTGGGCGACTACCGCCGCGCCCTGCGCACCCTGGACCAGCTGGCCGCGCTGTGCGCCCACCTGCCCGGCCTGCACGAGCAGCAGCTGGCCCTGCGCGAGCTGCTCGAAGACGGCGGCCCGCTGGAGTAGCCCGGGCCCGGACCCCTACCTTCGCCGGGGACTGCCGTAGAAGGCGGCAACCCCAAGCCCTCCCACCCTATTTTGGCGCCCCATGAAACGACTAGTTGAACGTTCGACCCCCTATTCCGGCCGGCCGCTGTGGTCCCTGCTGGTCCTGGCCGCGCTCTCGCTCAGCAGCTGCGACTCGACCCCGCGCGAGCGGCAGGAAGCCGCCCGCACCGCCGGCCACGAGCTGGACACCCTGGCCCGCAAGGCCACCCGCAAAATTGCCAACGTGGGCAAAGCCACCGCCACCTACCACGAGGCCAACCGCGCCCGCCGCGCCCGCCCCCTCGACCCGCGCGAGCAGATTGCGATGGAAACCCGGCTGCTGGGCCCCTACTCCGGCCAGGTAAACGCCCTTACGCCCGCCGACCTACCCAACGCCTACGCCCAGTTTGTGCGGGCCGTGCGCGCCAAGCGCGCCACCTTCACCGACCGCGACTGGGACTACGCCCGCGCCGTGTACCAGCGCCTGAACGACCAGCTCAAGCAGATTCGGATGGACATGCCCACGCGCTACGAAGTGCCCATTCGGGCCCGCCAGGCCGAGTTTGTGGCCCTGCAAGCCGGCCACGCCGCCAAAGGCATCAACGAGGCCACGAAGCAGGCGAAGTGAGTTGTGAGCTGGGAGGTAAATACATCTGTCATCCTGAGCGCAGCGAAGGACCTTCTCACCGCAGAACAGTTTGCAATAAAATCAAACGGCGCAAGCGTGAGAAGGTCCTTCGCTGCGCTCAGGATGACAGGCACATTTAGTTTTTAACTCATATCTCAAAAAGTGCCCAAACCCGATTCCGTCGTTTTCCTCGAATCGTTTTACGAGCCGATGGCCGCCAACCTGGCCCGCACCCGGCTGGCGGCGGCGGGCATTCCGTGCTTTCTGAGCAACGAAAACCTGGTGTCGCTCATGCCGCTCTACAGCCCCATCACGGGCGGGGTGCGGCTGCACGTGTACCAACGCGACGCCGAAGCCGCCTTGGAGCTGTTGCGCTCGGTGCCGGTGCCGCCAGCCACCACCCCCGACTTTGCTTCCTTCGAAGCCGACGCCCCCGACCCCGTGGCGCCGCGCTGCCCGCGCTGCGGGTCGTCGGACGTGGCCTACGGGCCGGCCACCGGCCCTAGCTACACCTGGGCCTCGACGCTGCTGACGGTGCTGCTGCGCTATCCCGTGCCCGACAAGCGCTACCACTGCTTCCATTGCGGCAACGAGTACAAGTAGGCGGGGCGGCGGAACAGCTAATAAAAGGCGGTCATGCTGAGCGCAGTCGAAGCATCTCGCGTGCAAGAGTAAATCCGGTTGATAGGATTACTGCCACAAGCGAGATGCTTCGACTGCGCTCAGCATGACGTTCCGTTTTACTCGGGATTTCTGCGCCGGTAGTCGCGCCCACTCCGGATGGGCCTCACTCGCTCACCAGCAGCCGGGCCGTGATGGGTGCGCCGCCCAGGGCCTGCACCAGGTAGAGGCCCGGGCGCAGGCCGGCGGGCAGGGGCAGCACCAGGGCGCCGTCGGCGCGGGCGGGCGCGGGCCAGCGCGCCACCTCACGCCCCAGCGCGTCGAGCAGGCGCACCGGGCGGGCGGGTCCCCCATTGGTGAGGCGCACCACGTCGCCGGCGCGGGCCGGCTGCGGGTAGAGGCCCGGCACGGCCACCGCTGCGCCGGCCCGCGCAGCGGTGGGCACGGCCGGCACCACGTAGCGGCGGCAGGGCGTCCCGGCCAGCCGCGCCAGCCAGGCCGGGCGGGCCAGCACCCGCCCCACCACGTCGCGCTGCTCGCCCCAGCCACTCACGATGATGGACGAGTCGCCCGGCAGGTATTGCCAGGAGTAAGGCTCCACGCGGTTGCAGGTCTGGGCGCAGTAGCTGTCCCAGCCCAATACCCGGCCCTGGGCGCTGAGGCGAATGAAATCGACCTCGTTTTCGCGGCGGCGGCTTAGGCCGCCCTGCTCGGTCACGAGCACGGTGAAGCCGCCGTCGGCGCGCTCGCGCACCTGCCCCGGCTGCACGTCGACGCCCTGCACCGGCGGGCCGGCCGCGCTGGGGGTGGGCAGCAGCGTGCGCCACACCACGCGCAGGGCCGTGTCGAGCTTGGCCACGAAGCCGCGGCTGCGCGTGCGCGTGAGCGAGTCAATCTTGGCAAACCCCGTCAGCACGTAGCCGCTGCCGTCGCGCAGGCGCACGGCGTTGGTCAGGCTGGTCATCGTGACCGAGGCCCGACGCCCGAAGGGCTCGACCCAGCGCGTGCGCAGCAGCTGCCCGGCCGTGTCTACCTCCATGGCATAGAGCTGGAAACTAACGGAGTCGCGCTGGGTGTCGCCCAGCAGCAGCAGGCGCTGGCGCGGGGCTTCCAGTACCTGCATCAGGTAGGCGTAGCCGCCCACGAAAGCTGGGGCGGCCGGCCCGAGCCGAATGGCGGGGTTGGGATACTGCCGCTGCCAGCGAAACCGGCCGGCCGTGTCGAGGCACACCAGCGAATAGTGCAGGGCAATGGGGCGCTGCCCCAGCCCGCTGCCGTCGCCGCCCCCTCCCACGTAGTAGCGGCCGTGTAATCCTAACGTACTACCGTATTCGAGTGCTACATTAATTGTTGGCCTACCTAGCACCCGTATGGTATCGCCTTGAGCATTCAGCCAATGAAAAATGCTTGTAACGCCTAGAGCATTATTGGCGGGTTGGGTACCGGCAGCAAACACCCCGCGGCCCCAGGGCTCATCAACTAACCCACCCGAAGTTTTACGCCCTCTTTTTTGCCATTTCCGACTGCCTGACTCATCATATTGCGCCCAGTAACCAAAATAAGTAGAAGCGCTGGCGCACACAGTGATAGTGCCTTGCTGAAGTATAAAACGTCCATATGTATTTCCCACATTGTTGGAAACTGGGTTGCCAAATAAGTCCAACCGCTCCCACCCACCAACTCCCTGCGCAGCAGCAGAGAAAACGGTTATTGCTCCCAGCAATAATACCGTTGCCCATTTCTTGCACCACATATAATAAGCAAACCGACCTTGGTAGTAAATCCCAAAGTCGGCCCTTCTAATTAACGGTTGACAACTACTTTCTGCATTGAAACCGGCACCCCGTCTACTAGCAGCCGCGCAGCATATTGACCAGCCGGTACGCCCCGCACTTTCACATCAGCACGCCAAATGCCTTGCCCGGTGGACTGCAACTCAGCTTGCGTCATCAACTTGCCGCTAACCAGGCTGTACAACTGCAACTCGACCTTATTCGCTGGGCCGCTTACTTCCGCATGCAGCTGGTCCGTGGCTGGGCTAGGATAAAGGGCACGAACGGCCACTTCTGAAGTGTACTGCACGGAGGAGCCGCTGGTTTCGGACGGGCGCAGCCCCGCTGTTGCGGGACGTTCGCGGGGATAGAGATAATTAAACCACAAAGCGGCCATTTCGGCCGTGCCACCGGGAGTGCGGGCCAAGCGGTGCAAGGACGTGCTGTCGTTGGTTGTAAGGGGCCGCAAGTTCAGCAGCGGCACGCTGGTGGGCCGCATGCGGCTCAGCACGTCGGACAGCGCCAGGCGCGCACTGGCGGCGGGCTGCAAGGCTGCCGGGCCGGCTAGCACCCGCCGCAGCGAAGCCGCCGCTACAGGCTTGCCGGTGCGGCGGTACTGCTCCAGCAAGTCAAGGCCCAAGCCCAGAAAAGCACCAGGGTTAGTTAGGGGCAGGGAGCGCACGTAAGCGTCGAGAGCCGCGGTGTCGGGTTCCTGCAGCAGCAGCCATTGCCGGATGACGCCTTGGTAACGGCCCAGTCGAACGGTTGGCGCAGCCTGCCTACGTAGCGTATCCATCAGGGCCTGCATAAATGCCGCCCGCGAACCACTGCGCATTTGCGCGCCAGTATTCACATTTCGCAAGTTTTTGCAATAGTCAACAAGTTGTGCATTGGAATTTCGGTTTGGGAAAGTACTTATTACGCTTCCATTAGATTGCGGCAATGTTGACCCCGTAGAACTAGTTTTAATACTCGTTATCTCTTCATCAGTTGAATTAGAGAAGCGATAATATGTAAAATTATTGTTAGGCCCGTCATTCACGATAGAGCGGCTTCCGGCCTGCAGGCCCGTGCCGTAGCTCGTGAATAAATTTCCCACGGGATAGTCCAGAGAGCCTTGGTCGTTTAGCGAGGCTAGTCGGTCGATGTAGATGCCAGACGAGGATGGCTCGCCGGAAGCAATAAACGAGTTGCAGGAGACATCGAAGCCAGTGGTATAAGCGGCGCTGTTGGGCCGGATGCGCAGGCCGTGCAGGTTGCCATTAAACGTGTTGCCGCTCACCAGGGAAGTGCCCGAACGCAGGCTCAGCCCGTAGCTGAGCGTACTCAGATTCATGCGCTTCAGGTCGGTGTTCACCTCGTCGAGCAGCACACCGGTCTGGCAGCGGATAGAGGAGGTGTCGCCGGGCGCCCCGGCCACCGTGAGGTTGAAATTCCAATCGAGGTCCTTGGTGGCCGCGGCCACCAGCCCGTACTGCTGCTCGCCGGGGCTGGTGTACAGGGCCTGATACGTGCGGCCGGCAATCAGATTGTTCATGCCGATGTTGACGTTCAGGGGCAGGCGGTTGATGGCATCCGTCATCACGTCGAGCCACACGCCCACACGCACCGCGCGGTTAATCTGCAGAGTACCGTTGTCGGCCTCAATCGTGCCTTGGCCCACCCGATTAGCCACCAGTCCGTACAGGCAGCCGTCAATAGTGTTGTTGCCAATCAGGCGTATCTTGGCCCGGCCGTCGTTGTTGCCGGTAGGGGTAAGGTGCAGGGCTTCGGTCGTCCAGCTGTCGAGCTTGGCCGGCGCATAGGGCGGCAGCAGGCTGGGCTGGGAGAGAAACTGCGAGTCCTTGATGAAGCAGGGAATGCTCCCGACCGCGGCCGTGGAGTGGTAGCTGTAATCGACTACGTGATAAAGGTTTTGCCTGAAATCGCAACGGTCCAGGTAATAGGTGGCATCGGTGCAGCCGGAGGGCACGTTGAGGCCGAAGTTGGCATTGCCAACCGTGCAGTTCGTGAGCGTGAGCACCTGCGCCGTGCCAGCCGGGTCAAACGTCAATCCCTTCCACATGTTGGTTTTGCAGCTAGCGTTGAACTGAGCCCCCGTCGCCGTCACGGTCACTTTGTCGCCCAGGATGATGGAGTAGCCGGTCACTTGCAGGGGCTTGCGGGGCAGAGCGGCGCTTTTGCCATCGACGTGAAAGTAGGCGCCCGGTTGAATGTCGACCGTGCAGTTACGGAAATACAAGTCGCCAACGACGTGGTAGTCGCCGGGCCCAAAGGTGGTGTTGGAACTGTATACCGTCACCTGAGTGGGGTCGCCCAGGGTAGCCGTGTAGGTTTGTGGCTGGCTGCAGTCCGGGGCCGGGTAGAGCTGCGCCTGCGCGGCTGGTCGCCAGCTAATCAACATAGCGAGTACGAATAATGCCTGCTTCAGCCGGCAATACGTGGGGGGGGGGGGTAGCCTTTTTTCATAAAGTGTGGAAAGAGTGAGTTCGACCTCTGCGACAGCCGCAGTGGTCTGGCCTTCAAGGTACACAGAATTTCCAAAGCGCCCTGAGCTTAGCGGTTTTGTTGGGCAGCATACCATCCCGGCCTGCTCCGGCGTTGTAGCGGCATGGCCACCACCCGGCTTCCCACTTTGCGCAATGCCTGGCCGCTGCTGCTGGCCGCGGCCATCGCGCCCGCCCGCGCCCAAACCGGCACCGGCCTGAAGGGCGACTACTACGAAGGAACCAATTTTGAGAAATACGTCCTGACCCGGCGCGACGCCACCATTAACTTCAACTGGGGCCAGCAGCCGCCCGCGCCGAGGCTCCCGGCCGAGGATTTCTCGGTGCGCTGGACGGGCTGGCTAATGCCGCCCACCAGCGGCAAATACGTTTTCCACGTGACCGTGGACGACGGCATCCGGCTGTGGCTGAACGACCGGCTGCTGCTGAACGAGTGGCGCGGCCAGCCCCAAAGCAGCTACACGGCAGCCGTGGAGCTACGGGCCGGCGAGCCGTACCGCCTGCGGGTCGACTACTGCCAATACGGGCTGGACACCCGCGTATTCGTGACGTGGGAACAGCCCGCTGCCACGGCCGCTTCCTGGCGAAACCTGTGGGGAATGACTTCCGAAAAGGCCCGGCCCGAGCCTATTTCGGCGGCTTATCTGTTTCAGAACAATCCCAAACCAGTGGCTAGGCCTGCGGCATCTGCCGCCGCCGCGCCCGCGCCCAAGGCATTGCCGGCGGCCAGCGTGGCCCCGCCTCCTGCGCCGCGCCGCGCGCCACGCACCGCAACGGTGGTGCCGCGGCCCCGCCGGCCAGCGGCCCCGGAGCCGCGTCCCGCGCCCGCGCCGACAGTTCCCCCACCGCCGGCCGCTGTGGCCGCGGCCGACTCCAGCCGCCCAGCGCGCCTGGCGAATCTGGCCGTGGGCGAGGCCATTATTCTGCCCGACTTGTACTTCGACCAGGGGCAGGCCCGGCTGCTGCCCGCCGTGCGCACCGCCCTCGACGGGCTGGCCGCTGCGCTGCGCGCCCGGCCCGCCCTGCGCTTCGAGGTGCAGGGCCACACCGACAACGTGGGCAACGCCGAGCTCAACCGCCAGCTCTCGCAGCAGCGCGCCGAGGCGGTGTGCCTCTACCTCACGGCCCACGGCGTGGCCGAGGGGCAGCTGCGCCCCGTGGGCTACGGCGGCACCCAGCCGGTGGCCGACAACGCCGACCCGGCCCAGCGCCCGCGCAACCGCCGCGTGGCCCTGCGCCGGCTCTGAGGGCTGAAAGACGCGGGCGTAGCATCAACCCGCCGCGTTTTTCTGCGTTCCAGAAGCTCATCCTTCTTCTTTCCATATGGCTTTTGCCGCCCGCATGACGCAGGCCCTGCGCCGGCACTGGCGCCATTACTTGGTCGAGGCCGGCGGCATCATGGCCTTTCTGGCGGTATCGAGCACGGCGGCCGTGCTGTTTCACCACCCCGATTCGGCGGTGGCGCGGGCGCTGGGGCCGCACGAGTGGGTGCAGCGCGTGGGCGTGGGCTTGGTGGTGGGCGGCCTGATTGCGGCCCTGGCCTACTCGCCCTGGGGCAAACGCTCGGGAGCCCATTTCAACCCGGCCGTGACCCTGGGCTTCTGGCAGCTGGGCCACATTCGCACCGCCGATGCGCTGTGGTACGGGCTGGCGCAGGTGGCGGGCGCGCTGGCCGCGGGCTTTGGCATGCGCTGGCTGCTGGCACCGTGGCTGGGGCACCACCTCATTCACCACAACACTACCGAGCCCTTGGACGCGCCCCACGGCTGGGCCCTGGCGCTGGGGGCCGAAATGCTGATTTCGGCCGTGCTGATGCTGGGGCTGCTGTGGGCCCTGCACTCGCCCACGCGCAAAAAATGGGCGGGGGCATTGGCCGGAGGGCTGTTGGCCGTGTTCATCGTGGTCGAGTCGCCGCTGTCGGGCATGAGCCTGAACCCGGCCCGCACCGTGGGCGCGGCGGCCGCGGCGGGCCGTGGGCCGGGGCTGTGGCTCTACGTGGCGGGCCCGCTGCTGGCTATGTGGGCCACGGCCGAAGCCTTCGGGCGCTGGCGCCAGGGCCGGGCCGTGGCCGAGTGCCCGCCCGTGTACCCCGACCCCACCGCCTAGCCTTCCGGGCCCGGGCGGCGGCCGGGGTAGCCATTTGCCGGGTTTACGCGTAAGCTGCACAGTCCATTTCTTTCAGCTTATGCCCACCAAAAAACCCGCACCGGCCAAGCAGGCCGCCAAAAAAGCCCCTGCGGCCGCTAAGAAAGCCCCCGCCACGCCTGAGCGCCGCCCCACTGCCAAAGACATGAAAGCCGGCGCCCAGAAGCTGCCTTACCCGGCCAAGCAGGCCGACATGCGCCTGCAGCCCGACTCGGACCTGGCCAACTACCGCGCCGCCGGCAAGCTGCAGGACAAGATTGCCCTCATCACCGGGGCCGATTCGGGCATCGGCCGGGCCGTGGCCCTTGCTTTCGCCAAAGAAGGCGCCCACGTGGCCGTGGTGTTCAACGAAAACGTGGAGGACGCCGAAGAAACCCGCCGGCTGGTGGAGCGCGAAAAGCGCAAGTGCCTGCTGCTGCAGCTCGACGTGCGCGACTCGGAGCAGTGCAAACAGGCCGTGCGCCGCACCCTGGCCGAGCTGGGCGGCCTGAACATTCTGGTAAATAACGCCGCCTTCCAGAACAGCCAGGAGAAGTTTGAGGAGATTCCGGAAGAGCAAGTCCGCCGCACCTTCGACACCAACATTCTCGGCTACATCTGGATGGCGCAGGCGGCCATTCCGCACCTGCAAGCCGGCGACTGCATCATCAACACAGGCAGCATCGTGGGCATCACGGGCATTCCGATTCTGGTGGATTATGCCTGTTCCAAGGCCGGCATTCACGCGCTCACGAAGTCGCTGGCGTTGTATTTGGGCGAGAAGAATATTCGGGTGAACTGTGTGGTGCCGGGCCCGGTCTGGACGCCCAACATCCCGGCTACCATGCCGCGCGAGGAAATCGAGAAGTTTGGCCACGAAGTGGCGCTCAAGCGCCCCGGCCAGCCCGAGGAGCTGGCCCCCGCCTACGTGCTGCTGGCCTCGCAGGACGGCTCATTCATGACCGGCAGCCTCGTGCACGTCACCGGCGGCAAGCTCAGCAGCGACGAATAGCCGGAGTTGGCCGGGCGTTGGGCTCTTCTGCCACGCCTGGTCAACTGAATTCTCCGTTACCCATCTCCTAACCCGCCTCTTCATGGCCGAAACTTCTTCCTCGCTGCTCGACCGCAGCCGCACCGTGGCGGGCCCTGGCTACAACCGCTGGCTGGTGCCACCGGCGGCGCTGGCCATTCACTTGGCCATTGGGCAGGCCTACGCCTTTAGCGTGTTCAAGAAGCCGCTGGGGGCGCTGCTCAGCGGCGACGTAGACCACCCCGCCGCCGGCGACTGGACGGCGGGCCAGATTGGCTGGATTTTCTCCATTGCCATTGTGCTACTGGGCTTGTCGGCGGCCATTTTTGGCAAGTGGCTGGAACGCGTGGGGCCGCGCAAGGCCATGCTGGCGGCGGCGCTGTGCTTTGGGGGCGGCTTTCTGCTGGCGGCGCTGGGCGTGCGGCTGCACAGCCTGGCGCTGGTGTATTTCGGCTACGGCGTGGTGGGCGGCATCGGGCTGGGCATCGGCTACATTTCGCCGGTGAGCACGCTCATCAAGTGGTTTCCCGCCCCCAAAGCCCATGATGGCCACGGGCATGGCCATCATGGGCTTTGGGGGCGGCGCCATGATAGGCTCGCCGCTGGCCGTGGCCCTGATGGCGCGTTTCAACGACGTGGCGCCGCAGGGCGTGGCGCCCACGTTCATTGCCATGGGCCTCCTCTACTTCCTGTTCATGCAGTTTGGGGTGTGGACCATTCGGGTGCCGGCCGACGACTGGGCGCCCGCCGGCTACGTGCCCAACCAGGAGCACAGCGCCCTCATCACCGACCGGAACGTGTCGGCCGACAACGCCCTCAGAACGCCGCAGTTCTGGCTGCTGTGGGTGGTGCTGCTCTGCAACGTGACGGCCGGCATCGGGGTGCTCGAAACCGCCTCGCCGCTCATTCAGGAAACATTTTCGGACAAGGTCCTCGGGGCTGGGCGTGGCGTGACGGTGGCCGCAGCGGCCGGGTTTGTGGGCCTGCTCAGCTTGTTCAACCTGCTGGGCCGCTTCTTCTGGTCGTCGGCGTCGGACAAGCTGGGCCGCAAGGTCACGTACGCCCTCTATTTCGGGCTGGGCATGGTGCTGTATGCGCTGGTGCCAACGCTGGGCCACAATGCGCAACTCACGCTGTTTGTGGTAGTGGCTTGCCTGATTATTAGCATGTACGGCGGCGGGTTTGCCACCATTCCGGCCTACCTGTCCGACTTGTTTGGCAAGTACCAGGTGGGGGCCATTCACGGGCGCCTGCTCACGGCCTGGAGCACGGCTGGCGTGCTGGGCCCGCTCATTGTGAACTGGTTGTCGGAAGGCCGCAAGGCCGAGGGGCTGAAAGGGGCCGCCGCCTACCAGCCCGTGTTTTATACCATGGCCGGCCTGCTGGTGGTGGGCCTGCTGGCCAATTTCGCCGTAACGGCCGTGAACGAGAAATACGCCGAGCAAGGCCCCGTCACGCCGGAAGCTGGCGGGCACTGAGTTGCTTTTCATCTTCCGCCTTTGCTTATCACTGTCATGAATTCACACACAGATTCTTCTCCTCCATCTGCCCCGGCCGAAGCCAGCGTGGGCGGCTCGGTGGTGCTGGCTTGGCTGTTTGTGGGCGTGCCACTGGCCTGGGGCGTCTTTCAGACGTTTATCAAAGCCCTCGCGCTCTTCCGCTAAGTCGTTTCGGCCGGGCATAGCATGGCCGAAACGGCCGCTTTTCCAGTTGCGAAAGCCAGTAACTTACCGGCATGAAAAAGCTTTGCGCGCTGGCCCTAGTGGCACTTCTCGGCGCTACTACGGCCACCACCCCGCTGCAGCAAGTGCGGCGCTTCCGGCAGGCCAACGAGCGGGCGCTGCTCACGGAGTTTGAGCAACTGGTGGCTATTCCCAACGTGGCGGCCGACACGGCCAACCTGCGGCGCACGGCCGTGTTTGTGCAGGGCATGATGCAGCAGCGCGGCATCCGGAGCCAGCTGCTGGCGGCGCCCACGCCGGGCGTGCCGCCGGTGGTGTTTGGCGAGGTGAAGACGCCCGGCGCCACCCGCACCGTCATTTTCTACGCCCACTACGACGGGCAGCCCGTGAACCCCGCGCAGTGGCGCGAGGGCCTGAGCCCGTTCACGCCCGTGCTGGCCACCGGGCCGCTCGACCGCGACGGCCGCCTGGCCTCGCTCCCCGCCGGCCAACCCCTCGACCCCAACTGGCGCCTCTACGCCCGCAGTGCCTCCGACGACAAGGCCGGCATCATGGCCATTCTGGCCGGCTACCAGGCCCTGGTGACCAGCAAGCTCAAGCCCACCGCCAACCTTAAGTTCTTTTTTGAAGGCGAAGAAGAGCGGGGCTCGCCGCACTTGGCCGAGCTGCTGGCGCGGCACAAGGCCCTGCTGGCGTCGGACGTGTGGGTGATTTGCGACGGGCCGGTGCACCAGTCGGGCCGCAAGCAGGTGGTGTTTGGCGCGCGGGGCGACGTGAACCTGGGCCTGACCGTGTACGGCCCGCGCCGCCCCCTGCACAGCGGCCACTACGGCAACTGGGCGCCCAACCCCGCCCTGGCCCTGGCCCGCCTGCTGGCCTCGATGCAGGACAGCACCGGGCGGGTGCGCGTGGCCGGCTTCTACGACGACGTGACCCCGCTCACCCTGGCCGAGAAAGCCGCCCTGGCCCGCGTGCCCAACCTGGACGAAACCATCCGGCAGGAGTTGGGCTTTGCCCGGCCCTACGGCACGGGCCAGGCGCTGGTGGAACTGCTCAACCAGCCTTCGCTCAACATCAACGGCATGCAGAGCGCCAACGTGGGCGCGCAGGCCGCCAACGTCATCCCGACCACGGCAGCGGCCATGCTCGACCTGCGCCTGGTGCCCGGCAACGACGTGCAGCGCCAGGTGCAGAAAGTCATTCGCCACATCGAGCGGCAGGGCTACCACGTCATCAGCGCCGAGCCCACGGCGGCCGAGCGGGCCCAGTACCCGCTTCTGGCCCGCGTGCAGCCCCAGCCCGGCTACAACGCCCAGCGCACCCGCCTCGACCTGCCCATTGCCCGGCAGGTGGTGGCCGCCGTGCAAGCCACCACCCCCGACCGCGTGGTGGAGCTGCCCACCATGGGCGGCAGCCTGCCGCTCTACGTGTTTGAGCAGGAGCTGCAGGCCCACACCATCACGGTGCCCGTGGCCAACTACGACAACAACCAGCACGCCGAAAACGAGAACATCCGCCTCGGCAACCTCTGGGACGGCATCGAAACCATGGCCGCCATTATGCTGCTGAAGTAGCGCCGCCACTGCGGCCCAGCGGTGGCAGGCCAGACTTTTTGCGCGCGAAGTGCCGGGGCTTTCACCCGCGAAGAAGATTTTGCTCGTAAGGGAATATTAGCTGAGCCGTCTGAGGCGGCGTTGCCATCAGCTACAGCCTTTACTATGCCCGTCCCCACGTACCCGAGCGGCACCGTGCGCGCCCTGCTCGGCACCGAACACGTTTCCGAAGCCACCCGCGCCGCCCTGCAGGAGCGCCTCGACGCTCCCGCTGCTTACGCGCCGCAGTTACTCAGCACCGAGTCTTTTGCTTTGCTCGAAGCCGTGGCCGCCCGCCTCTTCCCGCAGCCCGACCGCCCCGAAGCCCCCATTGCCCTGGCCCCGGCCGTGGACCAGCGCCTGGCCGAAGGCCGCGCCGACGGCTGGCGCTACGACGTGCTGCCGCCCGACCGCGAAGCCCTGCGCCTGGGCCTGGGCGGCATTCAGGAAATAGCACAGAGCCTGTTTCAGGTCGATTTCCTGGCGCTGGCGGCTGAGCAGCAGGACGCGGTGCTGCAGGCCTTGGCCGACGGCCGCCCGCCCGGCGCCACTTGGCAAACGCTGCACGCCGGCCGCTTCTTCGAGGAGCTGCTGGCCGAGCTCACGGAGTATTACTACGCCCACCCGCTGGCCCAGGAGGAAATCGGCTACGTGGGCATGGCCGACCTGCCGGCCTGGACGCGCATCGGCCTCAACGAAAAAGAAGACCGGGAGGTGAACCCAATGGGTGAATGAGCGAATGGCCGAATGGGTGACTGACTTTCGGGTCGTTTGCTCACTCGCCCGGCCGCTTATTCATCCATTCACCTATTCACTCATTCACCCATTGCAAAAATGCCCGACGAAGAAGTTCTCGAAGAAGGCCTCCTCAACCCCGTGAAGCCCGAAGTGCAGGACCCGCTGCTGCGCACGCTGCTGGCCGACGAGCCCGCCGCCCCGGCCGCCGCCGACATTCCGCAGGAACAGCCGCAAGCCATTCCGGCCGAGGCCGACGAAGTAGACTGCGTGGTGATTGGCCTGGGCGCGGGTGGGGCGCCGCTGCTGGCCCGCCTGGCCATGGCCGGCTTGAAGGTGGTGGCGCTGGAAGCCGGCCCCTGGCACAACCCCGAGAAAGATTTTGCCACCGACGAGCACGCCCAGAACTTTCTGTTTTGGAACGACGAGCGGCTGAGCGCGGGGCACGACCCGCTGGCCATGGGCAAAAACAATTCGGGCACCGGCGTGGGCGGCTCCACGCTGCACTACACCGCCTACACGCCCCGCCCCCTGCCCGATGACCTGCACCTGAAGCGCGACTTTGGCCAGGGCGAGGACTGGCCTGTGGGCTACGAGGAGCTGGCGCCCTACTACGAGGAGTTGGAGCAGTTTCTGGGCATTTCGGGGCCCACGCCCTACCCCTGGGGACCGGCCCGGCGCAAGGGCTACCCGCTGGCCCCGCTGCCGCTCAATGGCGCCGCCCAGCTCATGGTGGGCGGGGCCGAGAAGCTGGGCATTCGCACCTCGCCGGCGGCCAATGCGGCGCTGTCGGCGCGCTATTACCAGGAAGGCATTGGCTGGCGCGAAGCCTGCACCAACCGCGGCTTTTGCCAGGCCGGCTGCTCCAACGGCGCCAAGGCCAGCATGGACGTCACGTTTATTCCGCTGGCGGTGAAGCACGGGGCCGACATTCGCCCCAACAGCTTCGTGACCGAGGTTGAGCGCGACGCCCAGGGCCGCATCACGGGCGTGGTGTATACCCAGAACGGGGCGCAGCAGCGCCAGCGCTGCCGTCACTTGTTCCTCTGCGCCGGCTCGGTGGAAACGCCGCGCCTGCTGCTGCTGAACGAGCTGGCCCTGACCAGCGGGCAGGTGGGCAAAAACCTGATGGCCCACCCCGGGCTGCAGGTGTTTGGCACGTTTGAAGAAGCCGTGCGGCCGTACAAGGGCATTCCGGGCGCTTTAATTTCTCAGGACACCCACCGGCCGGCCGACGCCGACTTTGCGGGTGGCTACCTGCTGCAAAGCATTGGCATCATGCCCGTCACGTTTGCGGGGCAGGTGACGCGGGGGCGCAAGCTCTGGGGCCAGCCGCTGCGCGACTACATGAAGAACTACAACCACGTGGCCGGCATCAACATCCTGGGCGACTGCCTGCCCCACGCCGACAACTTCCTGGAGCTGGCCGAGGAGAAAGACGCCCGCGGCCTGCCCAAGCCCCGCCTGCATTTCACGGCCAAGGAAAACGAGCAGCGCATGAATGCCCACGCCGAGAAAATCATGCGCGGCATCTGGGAAGCGGCCGGCGCTACGGATATCTGGGCGTTTCAGCGTTACGCGCACGTCATCGGCACGGCCCGCATGGGCCTGAGCGGCGACGACGCGGTGGTGGACGCCAACGGCCGCGCCTTCGACGTGCCCAACCTCTACATCGCCGACAATTCCACCTTCCCCAGCGCCCTGAGCGTGAACCCCGCCCTCACCATCATGGCCCTGAGCCTGCGCACAGCCGACAAGTTTCTGGAGCAACAGCAGCGGCGCGACGCATGATTTTAGTTGTCAGTTGCTCGTTGTCGGTTGTTAGTATCTGACAGCTGCTTGAAAGAGCCAACAACTGACAACGAGCAACTGACAACTATCCCCAAATGAAAGCCTTCCTCACCCACATCAAGGAGAAATACGGCGACGGCAACTACGCCGGCGACGAGTTTGGCGGCGCCCGCGGGCATGACGGCCGCGGCCTGCCCACCGGCCTGCCCAACAACTTCATGTTTGCCACCGGCATCGAATGCTCCAACCCCACCATCGACCACGGCCGCACCCGGCGCGACCTGCTGGCAGAGTGCGGCCACTACGAGCGGTGGCGCGAAGACCTGGCCTTGGTGAAGGACTTGGGCCTGAAAGTGCTGCGCTACGGCCTGCCCTACCACAAAACCCACCTGGGGCCGGGCCAGTACGACTGGGAATTTGCCGACCAGGTGATGGCCGAGATGCAGCGCCTGGAAATCACGCCCATTCTGGATTTGCTGCACTTCGGCGTGCCCGACTGGCTGGGCAATTTCCAGAACCCCGAGCTGCCGGTGCACTTTGCCGAGTACGCAGGGGCCGTGGCCCGGCGCTACCCCTGGGTGCGCTACTACACGCCCATCAACGAAATTTACGTGACGGCCCGCATGAGCGCCAAGGACGGCCTCTGGAACGAGCAACTGAAATCTGACCGCGGCTTTGTGACGGCCATGAAGCACTTGGTGGCGGCCAGCATCATGGCCACCCAGCAGATTGCCGTGCACCGCCCCGACTGCATCATCGTGCAAAGCGAGTCGGCCGAATACATCCACGAACTGCGCGCCAACCCCTCGCCCGAGGTAACGCTGGAAAACAAGTTGCGCTTCGTGTCGCTGGACCTGCTCTACGCCCACCACCCCGACGGCGACGTGCTCAACTACCTCTTCGACCACGGCCTGACCCGCCGCGAGTACGACTGGTTCATGGCCGGCGAGCCGCCCGGCTACCAGATTATGGGCAACGACTACTACGGCCGCAACGAGCGCATCATCCTGCCCGACGGCGAGGTGTGCACCAGCATGGACGTGCTGGGCTGGTACAACATCACGCTGGAATACTACCGCCGCTACCGCAAGCCCGTGATGCACACCGAAACCAACGTGCTGGAAGCCCACAACGCCCCCACCTGGCTCTGGAAGCAGTGGGTGAACATCCTGCGCATGCGCGACGAGGGCGTGCCCGTGCTCGGCTTCACCTGGTACTCGCTCATCGACCAGCTGGACTGGGACATCGGCCTGGCCCGCAAAGTGGGCAAGGTGAACCCCTGCGGCCTGTTCGACCTCGACCGCAAGCCCCGCCCCGTGGCCGAGTGCTACAAGATGCTGCTGCAGGAATACGGCCAAATCACCATCGTGCCCCACGGCGAACTGTTTGAGGTAACCAAAGCCCCGGCCACGCTGAAGGTGGAGGTATAAGGCTGGGCCAGTGCCTCGTGGCTGCATTTTCATTCCGCGCTCACCCGCTCGGTTCTTCTTCGGCTATATGAATCGCCCGCGGCCCCAAAACCAGTGGCACCAGTTGCTTTGGCAGCACGGCTTGCTGCTGGTGCTGGGCCTGGCCCTGTACCTGGTTGACAAATACGAAGGCCTGACGCCCGGCGCCATCACCGGCGTGCTGCTGCTGGCCGCGGCAGGCAAAACCGGCTATTTCCTGCTGCACAACTTCCGGGCCCTGGCCGCGCTTCGCCAAGCCTTCCGGCAGTTTGTGCTGCTGGTGTCGCTGAATCTGTTTATGATTTCCCTGTCATTCGCGCTCGATTTTTACTGCCTCCACCGCGTGAACAGCAACGCCTTTGCCGGCCTGCGCGCAGGCAGCGAGCTGGATGTTTTTGGCCAGCTTTTTTATTTCAGCGTGGGCACGCTCATCAGCAACACCGAAGGCAGCGCCACGCCCGCGGTGGGCGCCGCCCAGGCCCTGCTGCTGTTGGAAAAAATAGCCGGCTTCGTGTCCACGGTTTTCGTTATTTCAAACGCGGCCAACTTCCTGCGGCCCAGGCCCCGCCGCAAGCAAGCGCCCCTGCCCGAAAACCCGGCCCAGCCCTGATGCCTTCTGCTGCCCATCATACGCCCCCTTGCCTGCTACTGCGCGTGGCCGCAGCCTGGCCCTTGCCGGGTTTGGGCCTGCTGGTATTGCCCCAGGGCCCTGCGCCCACGCTGGCGCCATACGCCCTGCACACCGCCCTCGCGGTGGAAGCGCGGCTGCCCGACGGCGCGCGCCACGCCGCCGTGGCCACCGTGGAGGAAATGACGCGGCCCGACACGCCCGGCGCCTCCACCCGCGGGCTGCTGCTTGATGTCGGGGCGGCCACCTTACCCGCGGGCACGGAAATCTGGTTAACCGATGCCGCCGGTCCAGACGTGGCGTTGTCGCTTGGCTAATTCGGCCCGGCTGCCGTTGGCAGACGGGCTAACCCGCCCGTCGACTTTTTGCCCCACTTGCTCGACAGCCGTTGGAAACGCTGAAATGGCCCAATAGCTTGGCCCAGGGCTTGAATATCCGATGATGCCCCCGACCGGGGCTCGTTGGGGCCATTCGCTCCCACGCTATTCCATTTCCATCTTTTCCGTTCCCACCTCATGTTCAAAACCTGTCTATTGCTGGCTTGCGCGGCGTTGCTCACCTTGCTCACGCCCACCCTCAACGCTTCGGCCCAGTGCCGCGACCCCTGGATTGCTCAAGCTTATAAACAAGCCGCCAACCGTGCCCCCGTGGGCCAGGGCGAAGCCTGCGAGTGCAACATCCACCTCTACAACAACGGCAGCTGGGGCAACTATAACGAGCTGCTCGGCTACGTGCGGCAATTCCTGGCCAGCGGCACGCGCTTGGCGTATGCTCCGCTCAGCGGTGGCAACTTTGCCGTGGGCGTGCTGCGCGGCAACCAAGTGGCCGCCATTTCGGTGCTGAACTCCGGCGGCAACGTGGTGGCCGCGGGCGGCGGCAACGTGGTAGCCGCCGGTGGGGGCAACGTGGTGGCGGCTGGCGGCGGCAACATGGTGGCCGCGGGCGGCGGCAACATCACGGGCCTCAGCACCAGCACGCCGGGCTTCGCGTTTGGCTCGAGCCGCAGCTTGCTCTCGGCCGGCGAACAGCGCATGCCCACCAGCGGCGCCGGCGCCATCGTCATCCGCTAGGCCCGGCCGGCTCAATCGCCGACGGCTTTCTCGTCCAAATCAAAAAGCCCGTGCCCGCGCACGGGCTTTTTTTGAGTCCGGCCTGCGGTGCAAACGTTGTAGCTCGCCCGTCAATCGCCAATTGGCAGAAAGTGAAGCGGACAGCTGCCTTAAGCGGGCTTTTTTAACGGCTCCGTTGACGTTGGCCGGGCCAGGACAACTGTTGGTCCGTCAGGTTTAATTGTTGGCCCGAAATTTTCATACTTTCGGCCTGGAACTAGTTGGGAGCCGCGCACGCTTTGCGTAAATTGCGGGACTGCAACAGTTCCTGGCATTTGGCTCCTTACTACTCAGTATGAAATTTCTTGCTCCGTTGCTCCTGGCACTCCTGTTGGGGTTGCCAGCCGCAGCCCAGCGTATTGTAATCAGCGGCCAGGTAGTGGAGGCTACGAACGGTGAGCCGGTGCCGTTTGCCTCCATTTTCGTTCCCAAAACCAGCGCAGGCGTCACCGCCGACGCCGACGGCAAGTTTCGGCTGGCCGTGACGGGCTCGCCCGACTCCATTGCGGCTTCGGCCATGGGCTTTGCCACCCAGCGCCGCAAGCTCAGCGACGCCCCCACCCAAACCATCCTGTTCCGGATGAAAACCGGCGGCGTAGCGCTGGCCGAAGTGGTGGTGTCGTCGCGCCAGCCCGAAAACCCGGCTTTCCGCATCCTGCGCGAAGTGCAGAAACACAAGCCCGAAAACGAGCGCTCGGCCCTGCAGGCGGCCGAGTACGACTCCTACAACCGCATCGAAACCAGCCTGATTGACCTGCCCGCCGCGCTGGCCAAGCGCAAGGTTATCAAGGACATTCGGGCGCTGGCCGTGCGCCAGGGCGCCGCCGCGGCCGCCGACGGCGATGCCCCGCTCCCGGTTTTTGCCTCAGAAGTAGGCTCGCGGGTGTACCAGCGCAACGCCCCGCTGCGCCGCCGCGAAGACCTGCTGCACAAGCAAATGCGCGGCGCCGGCCCGCGCGAAGGCTCGGTGCTGTCGCAGATGCTGGGCTCAAACTTTCAGAATTTCGACTTCTACCCCAACTGGCAAAACGTGCTGGGCAAGGACTTCATCTCGCCCATTGCCGAAGGCGGCCGCCTCACCTATGACTACGAGCTGCAGGACTCCGTGTTTGTGGGCAAGGACTGGTGCTACAAGATAGCCGTGACGCCCAAGCGCAGCCACGACCTGGCTTTCAAAGGCACCATCTGGATTACGCAGGAAGGCTACGCGCTGCGCCGCATCGACGTGGTGGCCAGCCCCGAGGCCAACATCAACTTTGTGAGCGACCTGCGCATCTACCAAGACCTCACCTCGCCTGGCGACGGCCCGGGCCTGCCCATTCGCACCAAGCTGGTCATCAGCGTGCGGCCCTACGAAAAGCAGGCCGCCATGCTGGTGCGCTTCACCACGGTGAGCAGCAACTTTGTGCGCAACAAGCTCCACACCGAGCCGGGCTTCTACGACCAGCCCATCGTGTCGTCGCTCATGGAGCCGGCTGAGCAGGGCGACGGCGGCCTCCTGTCGAGCCAGCCGCCGGCCGGCGCCCGCGGCTACTTCGACGAGCACCGCCCCGACACGCTCAGCCTCTCGGAGCGCCAGACGTTTGCCGTGCTCGACTCGGCCAAGCAACTGCCGTCGGTGCGCAACGTGCTCGACTGGGTCGACCTGCTGGTGAACGGCTACAAGCGCGTGGGCCGCTGGGACATTGGCCCCATCCTCACCTCCTACGCTCACAACGACTACGAAGGCAGCCGCATCCGGCTGGGCTTCCGCACCACGCCCAGCATCAGCCGCGACTGGGTGACGCAGGGCTACGTGGCCTACGGCACGCGCGATACCCGCATCAAGTACGGCATTCGGACCTACTACATTGCCGAGCGCCGGCACTGGACGCTGCTCACCGGCGAATTCAAGCACGACGTGGAGCAGGTGGCCTTGCTGGACAATGATTTTACCTCCTCCGACAACTTGTTTGCGGCGGCCTCCCGCTGGGGCCGCTTCATCCAGGGCCGCCCCATCCTGCGCGACTTGTACTCGCTGAGCGTGCAGCGCGACTTGTTCCACGGCTTCACCCAAACCCTGACCGTGCGCCACCAAGACATCACGCCGCTACACGATTTTGCCTATTATTCCACGCCCGACCGCGGCCCTACGGCGCCCATCGGCCACGACCTGACGCTGTCGGAGGCGGTGCTGGAATCGCGCTACGCCCCCGACGAAAACCTGGTGCAGAGCGAGAACCGCCGCCGGGCCGTGGGCCTCAAGCGTTGGCCGGTGTTCACGTTCCGCTACACGTTCGGTTACCGCAATCTGTTTGAGAAAAACACTCCGCCGCCCTACCAGAAATTCAACCTGCTCATCACGCACAGCGCCTCGGTGGGCCAGTTGGGCCGGCTAAACTACCGCGTGGAAGGCAGCTATATTCCGGATGCTGTGCCCTACCTCATTCTCAAAACCCCGTTGGGCAACCAAACGCCGTTCTACAACGCCAACTCGTTTAATCTGATGAATTACTTCGAGTTCGTGACCGACCACTCGGTGTCGCTGCGGCTCGACCACCACTTTGAAGGGTTGCTCCTCAACGGCATTCCCGGCATTCGGTCGCTCAACTGGCGCCTGGTGGGCACGGCCAACCTGCTCTACGGCACCCTCTCGGCTGCCAATACCACCCAGCCCCGCCGCGACATGAGCGGCCACGAACTGGCCCCCATCCCCACCCTCGACAAGCAGCCCTATGTGGAAGTGGGCTATGGCATTGAGAACATTTTCAAGTTTGTGCGGGTCGATTTCATTCATCGCCTTACCTACCGCGACCAGCCCGTGCGCGACACGCCCCTCACGCCCAAGCACCAGAACTTCGGCATCAAAGTGGGTGCCCAGTTCCGCCTGTAAGGCGTTGCCCCACTTGGTTCGGGAAGCCCACCGGTTCAAAGCCGGTGGGCTTTTTGTATTTTAGACGCCTCATGCAACAACCAGACATTGCCTATGGGCCCCGGGCCCGATGCCGGGCGTTGGAAAGCCCGCTCAGGCAGTTTTTCTTCCTCTTGAGCCTGGCACTAGCAGGCCTGCTGGGCGGCGCGCCCCAAGCCCAGGCCGCGCCCGAAGACACGCTGGTGGTTGACCCGGCGCAGTCGGCCATCTACCTCGACGAAAACTATTACAGCCTGCTGGAAGACCCCACGGGCCGCCTCACGCTGGCACAGGTGCAGGGCCCCACCTGGAGCCGGCGCTTTGTGCGGCTGCGCGGTTCGGGCCACCCGGCCAACATCGACCACACGCGCAGCGCCTACTGGCTGCGCATCACGGTGCGCCACGCGCCCAACGAAACGGCGGCCTGGTATCTGGAGCTCTACGACTCGCACATCGGCCAAGCCGTGTTTTTCCGGCCCCGCCCCGGCAGCACGGCCGCCTACGACAGCGTGCTGACCGGCGCCAGCCTGCCCTTTGCCACCCGCCCGCACCCCTACAAAAACTTCCTGTTTGACCTGCCGCCGCGGCCGGGCCAAACCGCGACCTACTACCTGCGCCTGCATTCCGATACGCGCACCAGCTTCCGGGCCATGCTGCACAGCGGGCCGGGGCTCATTCCGGAGCTGTCGGCGCAGTACTGGCTGCTGGGCATATTCTACGGCATCCTGGTCATCATGCTGCTGTACAACCTGATTCTGTTCTTCTTTTTGAAGGAGCAGACGTATCTGTCGTACGTGCTCTACGTGCTGAGCGGCACGCTGCTTTTCTTGACCGAAGACGGACTGGGCTTTCAGTACTTGTGGCCTAGCGGGCCGGGACTGAACCATTTCATTGGGGCGGCGGCGCCGGTGCTGCTGCTCATCACGTTTGCCGTGTACGCCAGCGGCTTTCTCGACATGGCCTCGCGCGTGCCTACCCTTTACCGCCTGGGGCGCTGGGTGGTGGGCCTGAGCACGGCCCTGCTGGTGCTGGATGCGGCCGTGGTGCATTCGGGCTTCAGCTTCTGGCTCTACCTGCTGCCGTATGGCCTGCTGTACTACTCGGCCTTCCGGGCCTACCGTAGCGGACTGCGGCCGGCGCGCTACCTGTTGCTGGCGCAGGCGCTGGTGGCCAGCAGCCTCACCTTCCTCATCATGCGCAAGCTGGGCATTGACTTCTACAACAATGCCTATACCGTGTATAGCCTCTACGCCGCTTTCGTGGCCGAAGTGGTGATTCTGAGCTACGCCCTGGGCGAAAAGCTCAAAAGCCTGATGGATACGACCTTGCTCACCCAGCACCGGCTGCTGAAGCAGCTGCGCAAAAAGCACCAGGCCCAGGACCGCCTGGTGGAGCAGATGCGCGAAAACCAGGAGCTCAAAGACCGCCTCAACACCGAACTCGAAGCCTTGGTGGCCCAGCGCACCGCCGAACTGCGCCGCCAAAACGATACCGTGGCCGCTCAGAACCGCGAGCTGCTGGAAGCCAACGGCTTGCTGGCCCTGCAGTCGGCCGCCATCGAAACGCTCAACGCCGAGCTCAGCCGCGACCTGCACGCCGAGAAGGCCGCCCGCATCGAAGCGCGCGAAGTCGACTTTGGCGAGTTCAGCCAGATTTACCCCGACAAGGACGCCTGCCTGCGCTACCTGGCCGGCTTGAAGTGGGACCATGGCACCTACCGCTGCCGCAAGTGCGGCCACGAGAAGAGCTGCGAAGCCCGCGAGCCCCACGCCCGCCGCTGCACCCGCTGCCGCTACGTAGAGTCGGCCACGGCTGGCACCCTACTCCAAAAGTGTAAATTCTCCATTGTGAAGGCGCTGTATGCCGTGTTCCTGCTACACGCGCACAAAGGCAATTACTCGCCCTCGGAATTGGCCCGCGTGCTGGAGCTGCGGCAGGCTACCAGTTGGGCCTTTGCCCAGAAAGTGCTGGCCGCCCTGCAGCGCCGCCGCCAGGCCCCCGACTACGAAGAAGGTGAGCCATGGACGCACGTGCTACTGGATGCCACCGCCGACGCCGAAGTGGTCGAAGAAGCGCCCTTCGAAAGCGAAAAATGATGACCCCAAACTTCCGGTAACGATTGCGAGTGCCTGCCTTCCCTCTATTCGGTGTTAGCGGCATATTGAGCACAGAATTCGGGAACAGTCTAGGTAAGAATGGCGAGAAGACAATTTTTTTTCGATTTGCCGTACTTTTTTTCGTTGTTTTTTAGCCCAAGACGGGAATCGGCGAAAAGGCGCTGCCGGGCAAGTTGGCGCACAAAGCATTTTTTTTACGTGTGCAGCAAGCGTATAACCGCTTAGGCAAACAAGCGTAAAAACCTTCAAAACGAGCAACTGAGGCCGTTTTTGCACTTGCATTTGCCAAACACAGGCCTATACATTTGAGCGTCCTATCCCACCCGACGCTCGTGTTTTTTTCCGTAACCACTTCCTTTTCGGTTGCTGTTGCGTGTACCCGCCGGTCGGCCTTTCAGAGCCGTGTCAGCTGGCGTACGCTGCTGCTGAGTGCGCCGCTTTTGGCCGCCTGCCAGCGGGCCGCCGTGCCCACCGCCAGCGTGGCGCCCGCCACTTCGGTGAGCGTGGCGGCGGTGCCCGCCCCGGCCGTGGCCGCCTTCAGCCCGAGGGTGCAGCAGCTGCTGGCCCAGATGACCCTGGAAGAGAAAATCGGGCAGATGACCCAACTCAACCTGTCGGCGATAAATACCACGGGCGAAGACAAGGACGTGGTGCTGGACTCGGCCAAAGCCACGGCGCTGGTGCGCGATTTCCACGTGGGTTCGTTCATCAACGGCCAGGCAGTGCCGGCGGCGCAGTGGGTGCGCTACTCGGCCGCGCTGCAGCGCATTGCCCTGCGCGAGTCGCGGCTGCGGGTGCCCATCCTCTACGGCATCGACCACATGCACGGCGCCAGCTACGTGAGCGGCACGGCCATTTTCCCGCACAACCTCAACCTGGGCGCCACCTTCAACCCCGACCTGGCCCGCCAGACGGCCCGCGCCACGGTGCTGGAGTCGGCGGACCTGGGGCACCACTGGCTATTTGCGCCGGTGCTGGACTTGGGCGTGAACACTTACTGGCCCCGCCTCTACGAAACCTACGGCGAAGACCCGCTGCTGGCGGCCACCATGGGCGCCACATTTGTGCGCGAAGCTCAGACCAACAGCGAGATAGCGCCTTACAAAATAGCGGCTTGCGCCAAGCATTTTATTGGGTACTCCGACCCGCGCAACGGCTGGGACCGCACCAACGCCCTCATCCCGGACCAGCGGCTGCAGGAGCTGTTTCGTCCTTCTTTCCAGGCCGCAATCGATTCCGGGGTGAAAAGCGTGATGGTAAACTCCGGCGCCATCAACGGCGAAGCCGTACACGCCTCCAAAGCCATTCTCACCGACCTGCTGCGCCGCCAGATGGGCTTCCGGGGCGTGGTGGTGACGGACTGGGGCGACATCAACCGGCTGGTGAAGGTGCAGAAGGTGGCACCCAATGAAAAGGAAGCTACTTGGATGGCCCTCGACGCGGGTATCGACGTGGCCATGACGCCCTACGACACCAATTTCTGCCGCTACGTGAAGGAGCTGGTGCAGGAAGGGCGGTTGAGCGAGGAGCGCATCACGCTCTCGGCGGGCCGGGTGCTGCAGATGAAAGAGGAGATTGGGCTGTTTGACAACCCCATGCCCCGCGCCGACCGGCTGGCCCGCGTGGGCGACCCCGCCCTGCTCGCCCAGGCCGTGGCGGCGGCCCGCGAGTCGCTGGTGCTGCTCAAAAACGAGAAAAATGTGCTGCCGCTGGCCCCGGCCCGCGTGAAGCGCCTGCTGGTGCTGGGCCCTTCGGCCGAGTCGCGCGCCAACCTGTGCGGCGGCTGGACACTGGCCTGGCAGGGCCGCGCCGAAGAGGGCTACCCCAAAGACGTGCCCACGCTGGTGCAAGCCTTGCGCAAGGAATACCCCAACGCCACCGTCGAAACCCTGCCCTACCGCGACGCCAAAGGCAAGCCGTTGCTGACCAGCATATCGGCCGCCGCCAAACGAGCCGACGCGGTGGTGCTGGCCTTGGGCGAGCGGCCCTACACGGAAGTATTGGGCAACACCTCGGACCTGACCCTGCCCGACGACCAGCAGCAATTGGTGCGCGCGGCCCAGGCCAGCGGCAAGCCCACGGTGCTGGTCGTCATCGGGGGGCGGCCGAGCATCATTCGGGCGGTGGCGGGCGGCAGCGCGGCCGTCATCTGGGCGGGTCTGCCGGGCTACGGCGGTGGCACGGCGCTGGCCGAAGTCATTAGCGGCAAGACCAATCCCAGCGGCCGGCTGCCGTTTACCTACCCGCAGTTTGCCGGGCACATCACCAACTACCACCACGACGCCAACGAGAACAGCGCTGAGCTGAAAGACTTTGCGGCCGGCTTCTCGGCCCCGGGCTCTCAATACAAACGCACGATGCTGACCGAGTTTGGCGAGGGCCTGAGCTATACCGCTTACGCCTACTCGGGCCTGACGCTGAGCGACTCCGTGCTCACGGGCACCACCGCTCGGCTGCGGGCCACCGTGCAGGTGGCCAACACCGGTGCCCGGGCCGGGCAGGAAGCTACCCTGTGGTTTCTGACCGATGAAGTGGGGCGCATTGCGCGGCCGGTGCGGCTGCTCAAGCACTTCGAGAAGCAGCCCTACGCCGCCGGCCAGACCCGCGAACTGACCTTCACCATCGAACCCCTGCGCGACCTGAGCTACCCCGACGGCCAGGGCCGCCCCCAGTTGGAAAACGGCTGGTACACGCTGCGCGTGGGCACCCAAACGGCGCGGTTTCGCTACGCGGGCAACGCCAGCGCCAATAGCAGCGCCCCCGCCAAAACCACCGGCGCGGTAGTGCGTCCCAACGCCCCAGCAAACTCAACCAATTAACCGAACTGCCAACTGCCGCCGCTCGTTGCGGGCGGCCTCACCTCCTAACATTTTTTCCCACCCACTTCACAATTCTCATTATGAAGCGACCTGTTTACTTAAATGCGCTGCTCCGCCGCACGGCGGTGATGCTGGCCTGCGGGCTTCCCGCGCTGGCGTACAGCAACCCAGCCGAGGCCGAGAGCCGGCTGGTTCGGCCCGCGGCCGACGTACCCGTGAGCGGGCGAGTGACCGGGCCCGACGGGGCCGGCCTGCCCGGCGTGACCGTGCTGGTGAAAGGCACGTCGGTGGGCACCAGCACCAACGCCGACGGCGCTTTCAGCCTGACGGCGCCCGAAGGCAGCACGCTGGTGTTCAGCTTTGTGGGCTACACCACCCAGAGCGTGGTGCTGACGGCCGGCAACGCCGGCGCCCTGAGCGTGAGCCTGAAAGAAGACACCCAGAAGCTGAACGAAGTGGTGGTGGTGGGCTACGGCACCCAGCAGCGCGGCAGCGTGACGGGCTCGGTGGCCTCGGTGAGCGGCCAGGAAATTGCGGCCCTGCCCGTGGCCGACGCAGCCCAGGCGCTGCAAGGCAAAGCCGCGGGCGTGACCATCACCTCCAACGGCGGCGCGCCGGGCGGGGCGGCCGGTACGTCCATTCGCATCCGCGGCATCACGTCGGCGGGGAATAACAACCCGTTGTTTGTGGTGGACGGCTTCCCGTTGCCCAACTCGGGCGAAGACCAGCTCAACGTCATCAGCCCCAACGACATCGAGAGCATTGACATCCTGAAAGATGCCTCGGCCACGGCCATCTACGGCGTGCGGGCCGCCAACGGCGTGGTCATCATCACCACCAAGCGCGGCAAGGCCGGGCGGTCCACCGTCAACTTCGATGGCTACCGCGGCGTGGCGCAAAACTGGCGCAAGCTGGGCCTGCTGAACGCGCAGGAGTACGCCGTCATCAACAACGAAAACCGCATTGCGGCCAACCAGCCCATTGTGGTGGACCGGCTGCGCAACCCCGCCGCCCTGGGCGAAGGCACCGACTGGGAAAAAGAAGTATTCCGCACGGCCGCCATCGAAAACTACTCGCTGGGTGCCACCGGCGGCAGCGAAAAAGCCCGCTACGCCGTGTCGGGCAGCTATTTTAAGCAAGACGGCACCATCGTTGGCACCAACTTCGAGCGCTTTACGCTGCGCGCCAACGGCGACGTGCAGGTGAACAAAATGTTCAAAATGGGCAACAGCATTCAGCTCACCCATCAGGAGGACCGCCAAATTACCTCCAACAACGGGGAGTACGGTACCGTGCAGCAAACCATTCGGATGATTCCCATCGTGCCCGTGTACCGGCCCGACGGCTACTACTACGAACCCCGCGGCCAGCAAGACAACTTCGTGGAAGAGAACCCGCTGGCCTTGTTATACGCCAACCGCAAATACATCCGCAACCGCATGCTGAGCAGCGTGTTTGCGGAGTTGGAGCCGGTGAAGGGCCTGCGTTTCCGCACCAACGTGGGCGTCGACTTCAACTTCACGAACAACAACAGCTTCGGTCCTAAAATCCCGGAGCTGACGGTGGGCAGCGAGGTGTACACCACGCGCTATTCCACGGCGGGCTCGTTTTCGCAGGCCAACACGAATTACAGCTTTTTGGTGGAAAACACCGGCACCTACGACCACCTGTTTGCCGACAAGCATCAGGTGACGCTGCTGGTGGGCCAGTCGGCGCAATGGTTCAACGGCCAGGAACTGGGCGCCTCGCGCAGCGGCTACCTGACCAACGACCTGCAAAACCTCAACAACGGCCCGGTGAACCCGCAGCTGGGCAACTTTGGCTACCTCGGCGTAGCCTCGCACCTGGCCAGCTATTTCGCCCGCCTCAACTACGAGTTCGCGGGCAAGTACTTGCTGTCGGCGGTGGTGCGGGCCGACGGCTCCAGCCAGTTCCCTCCCGGCTCCAAGTTCGGCACCTTCCCCGGCGTGTCGGTGGGCTGGCGCATCTCGGAAGAGGGCTTCATGAAAGACAACCGCGTGGTGAGCAACCTGAAGCTGCGCGCCGGCTACGGCAAAGTGGGCAACCCCAACAACGCCGGCCGCTTCGCCTACCTCTACTCCATCAACTCGCAGATTACCTATCCCTTTGGGCCGAACGGCACCATCTTCACGGGGGGCGCGCCTACCCGGCAGCCCAACACCGAGTTGCGCTGGGAGACGAACAACCAAGCCAACTTCGGCATCGACCTGGGCTTGTTTGACAACCGCATCGAGGCCACTCTGGACGTGTACAACCGCGAGTCGCCGAACCTGATTACCTCGGTGCCGGTGTCGCTGGTGTCGGGCACCTACGAGAACGTGAACCGCAACGCCTCGGCGGCTTACAACCGCGGCCTCGATTTCTCGGTGACCTCGCACAACTTCCGCAACGCGGGCCGCGGCCTCACCTGGAACACGACGTTCAACTTTTCGACCTTCAAAACCCGCCTCACCTCGCTGGGCGCGGGCCTGCCCTTCAACGGCCAGAACTCGCTGAGCGGCGACATCGTGCGCTACGAACCGGGCTACGCGTTTGGCTCCTTCTACGGCTACGTGGCCGACGGCTTGTTCCAGACGCCGGAAGACGTGCGCAACCACGCCACCCAAACCGTGAACGTGGACCCCACCAAGGCCACCGGCCCCGGCGACATTCGCTTCAAGGACCTGAACAACGACGGCAAAATTGACGCCGCCGACCGCACCTTCATCGGCAACCCCAACCCTGACTTCACCTACGGCCTGACCAACACGGTGACCTACGCGGGCTTCGACTTGAGCGTGTTCCTTCAAGGCGTGCAGGGCAACGACGTGTACAACCTGAACCGTTACCTGGAGGAAGCGCCGCTGTACGGCAACGCCAGCGGCGGCACCCGCGTGCTGGGCCGCTGGACCGGTGCCGGCACCAGCAACGACGTGCCCCGCGCCATTTCGGGCGACCCCAACAACAACCTGCGCGTGAGCACCTACTACGTCGAAGACGGTTCTTACCTGCGCGTGAAAAACCTGACCCTCGGCTACTCGCTGCCCACCAGCCTCCTCGGCCGCATCAGCGCCCAGCAGATTCGGGTGTACGTGAGCGCCCAGAACCTCTTCACCTTCACCAAATACACGGGCTTCGACCCGGAGGTGCCCACCAGCGGCGTCGACCGCGGTATTTACCCGCAACCCCGCACCTTTCTCGGCGGCCTCAACATCGGGTTCTAACCCCCCTTCCCACCTAACTCTTAGCTGACAATACGATGTCAATTCTTCATAAATACGCCTGGGGTGCGCTGCTAGGCATGAGCTTGCTGAGCGGCTGCGGGGAAAAATTCCTCGAAGAGACGCCCAACGACCAGGTCACCGACGCCAACTTTTACAAGTCCGAGCAAGACGCCATTCTGGCCACCAACGCGGTGTATAGCGAGCTGGGCAAGGGCGGCCAGTACAACTACGCCCTGTGGGGCATCGGCGACATTGGCTCCGACATTTCCTACACCGGCGGCGGCGGCGGCGGCGACGGCATTGAGCAGCAGCAGCTCGACAACTTCAACATTCCCAGCACCAATCCCATCATCAACCGCTTGTGGGGCGGCAGCTACATCGGCATCGGGCGGGCCAACATCGTGTTGCAGAAGGTGCCCGGCATCGCGGGCATGAACCCGGCCATCAAGAACCGCTGCCTGGGCGAGGCCGAATTCCTGCGGGCCAAGTACTACTTCGACCTGGTGCGGGCCTACGGCGACGTGCCCCTGCTCACGGTGCCGCCCCTCACGCCGGCCGAGGTGAACATTCCGCGCACGCCGGCCGCGCAGGTCTACACCCAGATTGTGAACGACCTCACGGACGCCATCACCAAACTGCCGACCACCTACTCGGGCGACGACATCGGGCGCGTGACCAAGGGCGCGGCCCAGGGCCTGCTGGCCAAGGTGTACCTCACCCAGGGCAACCTGCCCGCCGCCGCGCAGCAGGCCAAGGCCGTGATTGATTCGGGGGTATACAGCCTGTTCCCGAGCTACGCCGACATCTTCAAGATTGCCAACGACAACGGCCGCGAAAGCCTGTTTGAAGTGCAGTACGTGTCGGGCCGCAACGAATACACGTTCGACGGCCTCGGCTTTGTGGGCAACGAATTCTTCGGGCCCCGCGGCCAGAGCATCGTGCCACAGGGCGGCTACGGCTTCAACATTCCGGAAAACGATTTCGTGGCCGGCTACGAAACCGGCGACCTGCGCCGCGACGTGACCATCTGGAAGCCCGGCGACGTGTACCCCGACGGCCGCACCCAGCCGGCCTCGCTGCCGGGCTCGCCCAACGGCTACGGCTGCAAGAAGTGGTTCATCGGCAAAGTGGACACCCGCGTGTGGGACTCGGGCCTGAACATCAAGGTGCTGCGCCTGGCCGAAATCTATCTGATTTACGCCGAGGCCACGGGCCCCACCACGGGCACCTCGCCCCTGGGCGGCTTGGAGGCCCTCAACATCGTGCGGCGCCGCGCCTTCGGCCTGCCCCTGAACGCGCCCTCGGCCCGCGACGTGGCGGCCGGCATCAGCGCCCAGGCGTTCAAGACGGCCGTGTGGCGCGAGCGCAAGTACGAGCTGGCCTTCGAGAACGACCGGTGGTTCGACATGAAGCGCACCGGCGAGCTGCTTACCTCGCCCCAGCTGCTGGCCAAGGGCGTGAAGCCCAACAACGTGGTGCTGCCCCTGCCCCAGAGCGAGCTCGACATCAACCCCAACCTGAAGCAAAACCCGGGCTACTAGCCCACTCCCCGCCCGCGCCGCGGAAACCATGTGCGCGCGGGCGGGCCGTTTTGCTCTTTCACCCTTTGTCCAGATTCAACTCATGAAAAATATTGTACGCGCCGCGGCCCTCGGTTTCTTGCTGACGCCGATGCTGCTGGCCTCTTGCTCCAAGAAAGAAAACCAGCTGGAAGGCGCCGTGCCGGCGTCGGACTTCACCGTGACCACGGTCACCACGGGCCTCACCACAGTGGCCACCTTTCGGGCCAATAACACCGACGGCTTCCTGTACCAGTGGGAGTTTGGCGACGGTACCGTGGGCACGGGCCAAACCGTGAGCCACACCTACACCAGCGGCGGCACGCTCAAGGCGCGCCTCATCACGGCGTACCGGGGCGGCACCAGCGTGTCGGCCACCAAAGACGTGGTGCTGCCGCAGGTGTCGGCCATCGTGAAAGGCATTCTCACGGGCGGCTCCTCCAAAACGTGGAAGCTCGACAACACCGTAATAGCGCCCATCACCGTGGGCCCGTCGGATTCTGACCCCACCAGCTACTACGCCGGCAACCCCATGCCCGGTCAACTGCCCGCCTGCCAGGCCGACGACGAGTACACGTTCAGCACCGCCAACGTATTCACCTATGACGCCAAGGGCCAGACCTTCGTGGCCGGTGGTGCCTGCGATGCCCCGCGCAACGTGAGCACGTCGTTCACTTTTGGCAACGCCACGGGCGCGGGCCTGGCCCAGCTCACGCTAGCTAGTGCCACGCCGTCGCCGTTCATCGGCGTGACCGATGCCCCCGGATTTACCTACCGCATTCTTTCCATCGATTCGCAGCACATGTTGGTGCGCGCCGGCAGCACGGCCGCTGGCGTGGTGTTCGACATGAAATTAGTTGCGAAGTAGCCGCGTTTGCCTGCTTAACGCTTTCCTTTCCTCCGCCCCATGAGATTTCCCCGCTTCCGCTTCAAGCCCCGCCACGGGGCTGGCCTGCTCCTCGCCCTTACCCTGTTGGCTTGCACCGACAAAGGCAGCTCCTTCACACCCGGTCCGATGACGCCTCCGGGCCCGGCCACGCCGGTGACCAATGAAGACGCGCGCGCCTACGCCGATTACACCGACCTGGTGTGGAGCGACGAGTTCGACGGCGCGGCGCTCGACCAGAGCAAGTGGAAATACGACCTCGGTGGCGGCGGCTGGGGCAACAACGAGCTCGAAACCTACACCAATTCCACCGACAACGCCTACCTGAGCGGCGGCAACTTGTACATCAAAGCCATTAAGTCGAGCTCGGGCAACATCACCTCTGCTCGCATTCTGACCAGCGGCAAGAAGGACTTCCAGTACGGCCGCATCGACGTGCGCGCCCAGGTGCCCAAGGGCAAGGGCATTTGGCCGGCCATCTGGATGCTGGGCTCCGACATCGGCCAGAACCCCTGGCCCAAATGCGGCGAAATCGACATCATGGAAGTGCGCGGCAGCAAGCCCCGCGAGCTGCTCAGCACCATGCACTTCCAGACCGCGCAGGGCACGCACGGCCAGCAAGGCACCACGCAGCTGCAGCCCGCCGACCTGTCCGACGCTTTCCACATCTACTCGGTGGTGCGGAGCAAGGACCAGCTGCGCTTTTACATCGACGGGCAGCAGTACTACACCTTCGGCAACGGGGGCGCGTCGCCCAACCCGTTCAACAACCTGTTTTTCGTGATTTTGAACGTGGCCGTGGGCGGCGATTTCGACGGCAACCCCGACGCCAGCACCGTGTTCCCGCAGCAAATGGTGGTGGACTACGTGCGCCAGTACCAATACAAATAAGCGCGCTACCCCGCCCGCTTGCTACCATTCCGGCCGGGAATTGGTGGGATATGAACCCGCCGGATAGGGCGGCAGCCGCTCCCGGTTCGGACAAACCGGGGCGGCTGCCCCCGATGGTACACTTCGCCTGAACTGGTGCCCGCAGCACCGCGACAGGCTTTATCTCAACGCCATGCTTTCCTTCCTCCTTTCCGGGTTTCTGTGGCTGAGCCCCGGCAGCCCGCCTCCTGCGGCCCCGCCCGCCAAGCCGCGCTACACCTTCACCAAACTGGCGTGGAGCGACGAGTTCAACTACGCCGGCCTGCCCGACTCCACGAAGTGGAAATACGACGTGGGCGGCAGCGGCTGGGGCAACAAAGAAGCCCAGTACTACACCAAGCGCCGCCTCGAAAACGCCCGCGTGGCAGGCGGCCACCTCATTGTAGAAGCCCGCAAGGAGGCCCTGGTGCCGGCCAATGCTTACACCTCGGCGCGGCTGGTATCGCGCGGCCCCGGCGGCAGCCAGACCTACGGCCGCTTCGAGGTGCGGGCCAAGATTCCGGCCGGGCGCGGCACCTGGCCCGCCATCTGGATGCTGCCCGACGAGAACCCCTACGGCAACCACAGCTGGCCCGACAATGGCGAAATCGACATCATGGAGCACGTGGGCTACGACCCCAACGTGATTCACGCCAGCACCCACTGCAAGGCCTACTACTTCCGCATCAACAACCAGAAAACCGGCGTCACGAAGCTGCCCGATGCCACCACCGCCTTCCACGTGTACGCCGTGGAATGGACGCCCGAAACCATCACGGCCGAAATTGACGGGCAGCTGTACTTCGCGGCCCGCAACGAAAACACCGGCTGGGAAGCCTGGCCCTGGGACAAGCCCTTCCACTTGCTGCTGAACCTGGCCGTGGGCGGCGAATGGGGCGGCCAGAAAGGCATCGACGAAGCCGCTTTCCCGCAGCAGATGCTGGTGGACTACGTGCGGTTTTACCACATGAAAAAGAGCTGACTCCGGGCACGCTGGCGCATCGAACGCCACGCCTTTCACAGTTCTTCTCAACACCTCAACTCGTTTTCTCCCTCACGCCGACGGATTGGTGAGATTCCGTCCGGTGCTGCCGACGCCGGTGCTGCTAGCTCCCGGCGTCATCTCGAAGGAACGGGCCATCGGGCATCCTTGGGGGGAGCCCGGCGCGGCCTGTTCCTTCTGCAGCCTTCCCTCCGTCTTCTTATTTCTTTATGAAAAAACCCTTCCCCTTCTTTCGCTGGCTGGCCGCCGGAGCCGCCCTGGTGCTGGCCGGCAGCCCCGCCGCCCAGGCCCAGCGCCTGGGCCTGGAGCCCCGCATCGACTCGCTGCTCAAAGCCATGAGCACCGAGGAAAAGCTGGCCCAGCTCACCAAAAACACCTTCATGACCACGCCGGATAATGCCCGGCTCCGCATTCCGGGCTTCGTGATGGACGACGGCCCCCACGGCGTGCGCTTCGAGAAAGCCACGGCCTGGCCCACGGGCATGGGCCTGGTCTCGACCTGGCACCGCGGCCTGGCCGAGCAGGTGGGCCAGGCCATGGGCGAAGAGTTCTGGGCCTTTGGCAAGCAGCAGCAGTTGGGCCCCTGCATCGACCTGGCGCAGGACCCGCGCGGCGGCCGCAGCGCCGAAAGCGGCGGCGAAGACCCGTATTTAATTGGCCAGGTGCAGTCCCGCGTGGCTTTCGGCATTCAGAAAACGCCGGTGATGGCCACGGTGAAGCACTTCATGATTGAGGGCAAGCAGGCCACGCGCCACACGCGCAACGAGCTGTTCACGGACCGCGGCGTGATGGAGCACTACGGCTACAATTTCCGCACCGTGGTGCAGGAGGGCGCCGTGCTCAGCGTGATGTCGGCCTACAACCTGATTAACGGCGAGCACGCGGCCGAAAGCCCCTACCTGCTGAACACGGTGCTGCGCGAGCGGTGGGGCTTCCCGTTCTACGTGGTGTCGGACTGGGACGCGGTGCACGACACGAAAAAGGCCATCCTGGCCGGCAACGACGTGTGCATGGGTTCCGACGACTACCTCAAGGACCTGCCCGGCCTGGTGGCCAGCGGCGCCGTGCCCATGACGGCCATCGACGCGGCCGTGCGCAACGTGCTGCGCACCAAAATCATGGTCGGCCTGCTCGACTACTATCCCAAGGGCAGCAAGGCCGACGCCAACACGCCGGCCCACACCAAGCTCAACCAGCAGGCGGCCCGCGAGTCCATCATTCTGCTGAAGAACTCGGGCAACATCCTGCCCCTGAAAAAGGCTTCCGTGAAGCGCATTGCCCTCATCGGCCCCAACGCCGATAAAGGCAACCTGAACTGCTTCGGCAGCTCCGAAACCACCCCGCCCTACGCCGTGAGCCTGAAGCAGGGCCTGGAAACCAAGCTGGGCGTAAACAAGATTTCCTTCGCCAAAGGCTGCGACATGAACAGCGCCGACACCACCGGCTTCCGGCTGGCCCGCGAGCTGGCCCGCAAGGCCGACGTGGTGATTTTCGCCGCCGGCCTCGACAGCACCCAAGAGGGCGAGCAGTACAACTCCGGCCACGACCGCGCCAACAACTCGGCCACCTTGCCCGGCCAGCAGCAGGCCCTCATCATGGCCCTGGCCCGGGCCAACCCCAACGTGGTGGTGGTGGTGCAAAGCGGCGGCGTGTGCGCCATGCACGAGAGCCTGCCCCGCATGAAAGGCCTCGTATATAGCTTCTACGCCGGCCAGGAGGCTGGCACCGCCCTGGCCGACGTGCTGCTGGGCGATTACAACCCCGCCGGCCGCATGCCCGTGAGCATGCCTACCGGCGACAGCCAGCTGCCCCCGTGGAGCGACGACCTGCGCGACGCCAACGGCGTGGGCTACCGCATGTATGACAAGAAAGGGATGAAGCCAGAGTTTGCTTTCGGGGCTGGCCTGAGCTACACCACCTTTCAGTACAGCAACCTGCAGCAGCCCACGGCCCCCGTGGCCGTGGGGGCGCCCGTCACCATCAGCGTCGACGTGACCAACACCGGCGCTGTGGCCGGCGACGAAGTGGTGCAGCTCTACCTGCGCGACAAGTCCTCGAAGCTGGACATGCCAGTGAAGCAGCTCAAGGGGTTCGAACGCATCAGCCTGGCCCCGAAGCAGAAGAAAACCGTGACCTTCACCCTCTCAGCCGAAGATTTTTACTTCTGGAACGAGCAGACCAAAGCCTACGAGGTGCACCCCGGCGCCTACGCTTTCAACGTGGGCAGCGCTTCCGATAAATTGCCCCTGGGCGGCGCCTTCACGCTGCAGGCCGGCGCCGCCAAACCCGACCTGAAGGTGACGCAGGTGTTCACCGTGCCGCGCTTCCCCAAGCCGGGCCAGGCGGTGACGTTCTACGCCATGGTGAAAAACATGGGCACCGCGCCGGTGGCCACCGGCAGCAAGCTGGGCGTGAATTTCACCATCGACAAAGCCGTGGTGGGCAGCCTACAGGGCTTGCCGCAGCCGCTGCTGCCCGGCCAGGCCCGCCTGCTGGCCGCTACCACCAACAACTGGAAGCCCACCGCCAGCGGCACCTTCACGGTGGGCGCCGTGGTAGATGGCACCAACGCCATTGCCGAGTGGCTGGAAAGCAACAACAGCTTCAGCCGGCCCATTCGGGTGTACTAGGCTGCGGCGGAGGTCGGCAACGGGCTTGGCAGAACGTCATGCTGAGCGCAGCCGAAGCATCTCGCGTGGGGTAGTAATCATTTACTCTTGCACGCGAGATGCTTCGGCTGCGCTCAGCATGACGTTCTTCTTTTATTCCCCTGCCTTACTCCTGTTGCCCCGCATAGCTTCCCGCGGCCCGTATCTTTGGCAACGGCCGTGCCCGGTGGTGCCGGCTGCCCTTTCCCATGCTTTCGGCCACCTCTCTTCAACGCCTGTTCGGCATCAAAGCCGGCGAAGCCCGCACCGTGGGGCTGTTTTCGCTGCACAACTTTCTGCTCGGCATCGGCTCGGTGCTGGTGTACGTGGCGGCCAATGTGCTGCTGCTGGAGCACGACCCCGCCCAAAGCCTGCCGCTGGGCTACGTGGCCGGCGCCCTGGCCATGATGGCCGTGGGCAAAATCTACACTCATTTCGAGCACCATTTGCTGCTGCGCAAGCTGGCCGTGCGCGTGCTGCTGGCCGTGGTGGCGCTGGCGGCCGTGCTGGGCGTGCTGGTGTACGTGGGGCACTCCGTGGCGGCCGCGGTGGCCATCATGGCGGGCTACCGGGTCATCTACCTGCTCACCAACCTGGAGTTCTGGGGCGTGTCGGCGGTGGTGTTTGATGTGCGGCAGAGCAAGCGCCTGTTCAGCGTCATCAGCTCCGGCGACATGCCGGCCAAGGCACTAGGCGCCATCTTGGCGGCCCTCATTCACGGCGATGCGCAGCTGCCGGTGCTGCTGGGGCTGTCGTTTGTGGCGTACCTCGGGGCCCTGTTCACGCTGCGGGCCACGCTCAGCTCGCACGTGGTGGAAGCCACGGCTCGGGCGGTGCGGCGGGTGCGGCGGCCACCGGGCCGGCTGGTGCAGCAGCTGTTTGGCGGCAGCGAGCTGGTGCAGGCCATGTGCCTGAGCCTGGTGGCCATTGCGGGCGTCGTCACCGGCGTAGAATACATGTTTTTCCTGAACGTGAAGCACAAGTTTCACGCCTCGGCCGACGTCATGCAGTCGGTGGGCTGGGTGCTGGCCGCTACCTACGGCGCCGCCACGTTTTTCAAGCTTTTGGTGAGCCGGCAGGCCCTGGAGCGCTACGGCGTGCAATGGTCGTTGCGGCTGCTGCCGGTGGTGGCGCTGGTGGCGCTGGCCATTTTTGGCGGCCTGCAGGTGGCCGGCGGCTACAGCCGAGCCGGACAGTTGGCCTTTTTCTGCGGCCTCTACCTGTTGCTGGAAGTGCTGCGCCGCACCGTGTTCGACCCCGTGTTTCTGGTGCTGTTTCAGCCGCTGGCACCCACGCAGCGCCTGGCTGCGCACACGCTGGCCAAGGGCTTTTACGAGCCGCTGGGCATGGGCCTCACCGGCCTGCTGTTTTTCGTGCTGGGCTACCTGGGCCGCCTCGACGGCGGCCTGCCCTTTGCCTGGATGGGCGCGCTGCTGCTGCTGGCGCTGCTGGCACTGGCCCGCACCTACCGCAGCTACCTGGCCGAGCTGAAGGAAGGCCTGGGCCGTCGCTTCGCCGAAACGGCCGAACTGGCCCTGCCCGACGCTGCGCGCCACGTGGTGCTGGCCCAGCTGCGCAGCCCCCACCCCACCGAAGTGCTGAACGCCGTGGCGTGGCTGCGCCAGCGCGAGCCCGCTACCCTGGCCAGCCACGCGCCCACCCTGCTCGAACACGCCGACGAGCGGGTACGCCTGGCCTTGTTGGCGTCGGCCGAAGCCGCGACGCTGCCCGTGGCAACCCTGCAGGCCCTGGCCCTGCGCGACCCCGCCCCGGCCGTGCGCGCCGCCGCCGCCCAGCAGCTGGCCGCCATTGCGCCGGATGCGCCGGAGGTGGGCCTGCTGCTGGCCGGCAATGACTGGGACGCGCGCCAGGGCGCCATCCGGGGCAGCCTGAGCGCGGCGCCGCAGCACGCGGCGGCCCAGTCCAGCTTGTTGCAATTACTGCCGGGCTCCAATGCCCCGTCGACAGCCATTGAGGTAGCGTTGCGCCTGCTGGCGTTTTTCCCGCCCGATGTGCAGGCCCAGCTCGTGGAGCGCGGGCTGGCCAGTCCCGACGCCAACATTGTCCGGGCTACCCTCACGGCCCTGGGCACGGTGGGCCATTTGCAGCTGGCGGAGCACCTGCTCACGGCCCTCAACGACAAGCACCTCTGGGAGCCGGCCGCCGACAGCCTAGTGGCCCTGGGCCCGGCCGTGGTGCCGCTGCTGCGCGAGGCCCTGCGCCGCGAGCCCGAGCCCCTGCACCCGCAGCGCACGGCCCTGGTGCTGGAGCGCCTCAACACCGGCGCCAGCCGCGCCGCCTTGGTCGAACTGGCCCAGCACCCGCACCTGTTCACCCGCGGCGTGGCGTTGCGCTCGTTGCGCCGCTTCCCGGCCCGGCCGGCCGACCGGGCCGTGTTTGAGCACCTGCTGCGCGAAGAATTTGCCCTGGCCACGCACTTGCTGCAAGGCCTGGTGGCCGATGGCCGAAGTGTATTCCAGGCCACCATCGACTACGAGCTGAGCCTGCTGCACCAGCGCGTGTTTGGGCTGCTGGCCCAGCTCTACGACGCCGAATCGGTGGCCACGGCGCAGCGCAACGTGGCCCACGCCGCCCGCGAACGCCAAGCCAACGCCCTCGAAATCCTCGACAACCTCATTCCCCGCCCGGTGTACCAGGGCCTGCAGGCGCTGCTCGACGACTCGCCCTTGGCCGAAAAAGCCGCGCTGTTTGCCCGCCTCACGGCCCCGGCGCAGCCCGCCCGGGCCCACGTGCTCACGCCGGCCGGTCCGGCCGCGGTGGCCGGCAGCGCCACAGTCGCCCCGCCCCACCCCGCGGCCGTCGCCGCCCCGCCCGCCGAGCCGCTGCCCACGCTGCTGTTGCGGCGCGGCCACATGGCCTTTACTTCCTGGACGCTGGGCTTGGCTCTGCGCCACTGGCTTCCCGCCGAGCCCGATGCCGCCGACATTCTGCGGCCTTACCTCACTTCGCCCTACCAGCTGCTGCGCGAAAGCGCACAGGTGGCCGCAGCGACGCTGGCCGCCACTCAGCACCAGCCCATTTCTCCTCTCGCTTTGCCCGACATGAGCCAGCATTCCTCTCATCAGCCCGAAGCCCGCGTCTCGTCTCTGGAGCGGGTGATGATACTCAAAAGCACCGCCCTGTTTGCCCAAACGCCCGAAAACGTGCTCAGCAGCATCGTGCCCATCATGAAGGAGGTGACGTTCCGCGAAGGCGAGGAGATTTTCGCCCAAGGCGATATCGGCACCTCGCTCTTCATTCTGCACGATGGACAGGTGGGCATTTTCACGGGCACCCAACAGCTGGCCACCTTTGGCCCCGGCGACTTCTTCGGCGAGCTGGCCCTGCTCGATGCCGAGCCGCGCTCGGCCACGGCCGCTGCGCTGAGCGAAGTGCTGGCCTTCCGCATCGACCAGGAAGACTTCTACGACGTGATGGAGGAGCGCGGCGAGGTGCTGCGCAACATCCTGCGCATTCTCTGCCAGCGCATTCGCCTGCAGAACGAGAAAATGCGCGGGCTGACGGCAGGGTAGTTTATCTGTCATCCTTCGCTGCGCGGACGCCAGATGAGGCTGACAGGCAGAGGGTTTACTCCACCACCTCGTAAATCTTCACCGGCAGCGCCTTGTTTTTCAGCATGACTTCGCTCACGAACTGGCACTGAAAGGATTCTTTCACTTTCAGGTACACGGCTTCGCTGATGATAATCTGGTCGGGCTTGGCGGCCGACTGCAGGCGCTGCGACATGTTCACTACGTCGCCGATGACGGTGTAATCCAGGCGCTTGAGCGAGGCCGAGCCAATGTTGCCCGACACCACTTCGCCGGTGTTGACGCCGATGCTGACCTGCGGGCGGTACTCGAAGCCGGGGGGCAGCGGGGCGTCGCTCTGCTGCAGGGCCTGGCGGGCCGAAAGCGCCGCGTCGATGGCCCGGTCGAGGTGGTGCTCGCCGCGAAACACGACCATCACGGCGTCGCCCATGAACTTGTCGACGTGGCCGCCCTGGGCAATGAATTCCTTCACCACCAAGTCGAAATACGTGTTGAGCAGGCTCACCACGTCGGTGGGCGCCAGCTTTTCGGCCAGCGCCGTGAAGCCGCACACGTCCAGAAAAACCACGGTGGCTTCCACGGTTTCGGAAGCGGTGAGGCGGTTTTCGAAGTCGGGCCGCGTCATGAAATTGAGCACGGTCTCGTCGACGTACATTTTCAGGATGTTGTTTTCCTGAATGGCCTTGAGGGTTTCGCGCAGCTGGCGCACCTGGTCGGCGGTTTTCTCGATGGTGACTTCCAGGTCGGTGAAATCGACGGGCTTCACCACGAAATCGAAGGCGCCGCGGTTCATGGCGGTGCGCAGGTTGCCCAGGTCGCCGTACGCCGACACGATGACCGTTTTCATGGCCGGGTGCTGGGCGTGGGTGTGGCTGAGCAGCGTGAGGCCGTCCATCACCGGCATGTTGATGTCGGACAGAATAACGTCCGTATCGGGGTGCTCGTTGATGCGCGTCAGGGCCTCCTCGCCGTTGGTGGCGAACACAAATTCGTAGGTGGCCTCCCGAATCTTGCGCCGAAACTTCTGCTTGATGAGCAGTTCGAGGTCGGTTTCGTCGTCGACCACCAGAATTTTCGTTTTCATGACACGGGTTGTGGTAGAACGGTTGGCTACGCGCTTAGGAAGGCAGCAAATGTGCTAATTTATCTTTGAGCACCGCAAAATCCACCGGCTTGGTGAGGAAATCGTGGGCGCCCAGGGCCAGCGCTTTCTGGTGGCTTTCATCGTCGCCGTACGCCGTTATCATCATCATGGTGGTGGGCGGCATTTCAAATTCCTCCTTCACGTGCCCCAGCAGGTCGAGCCCGCTCATGCCGGGCATGTTGATGTCGGAGAGAATGATGAGCACTTCGGAATGGTGCGCCCGCAGAAATTCCAGGGCTTCCTCGCCCGAGAAGGCAAAGCTGAAGGTCCACTGGCCACTGCGGATTTCGCGCCGGAAACGCTGCTGAAACAAGTCGCGCACGTCGGTTTCGTCGTCAACTACCAGAATTTGCATAGGGTCAATTTTGCAGCGTAAAAGTTGGGCCCAAAGGTAGGCCCGGCCCAACTTAAGCCGGCAGGCGCACCACAAATTCGGTGCCCTCGCCTTCGCGGCTTTCCACGGTGAGGGTGCCGCCGTGGCCCGTGGTCACGATGTCGTGGCTCAGGCTCAGGCCCAGGCCCGTGCCCTCGCCCACGGGCTTGGTGGTGAAGAAGGGCTGGAAGATTTTGGCCTGCACGCTTTCGGGCATGCCCGTGCCGTTGTCCTTCACCCGGATTTCGACCGCGCCCGGCACGGCATGGGTGCTCACGGTCACGGTGGGCCGATAGCCTGAGCCCGGGCTTTGCCGCTGGCGCTGCTGCACGGCATGGAAAGCGTTGGTAAACAAGTTTATCAGCACGCGGCCCAGGTCCTGCGACATGGCCTCGATGTGGGGCAGCTCGGGGGCTAGTTCGGTCACAAGCTCGGCCGTAAATTCCTTGTCTTTGGTGCGCAAGCCTTGGTAGGCCAGGCGCAGGCTGTCTTCCACCACGGCATTCAGGTTGGTGGGCACGCGCTGGCTGGTGCCGGCGCGCGAGTGCTCCAGCATGCCCTTGATGATGGACGTGGCCCGCTGGCCGTGCTGGCTGATTTGCTGCAGATTCTGCTTCAGGCCGGTCAGGATTTCCTGCTCCAAGCCGGTGCTGCGGGTAGGGTCGCGGTGCTCGCCGGTGATTTCGTCCACCAGGTCGGTGCTGACTTCGGCGAAGTTTTTCACGAAGTTGAGCGGGTTCTGCAGCTCGTGGGCAATGCCGGCCGTGAGCTCGCCCAAGAAGGCCATCTTCTCGCGCTGCACCAGCTGGTCCTGAGCAGTTTTGAGCTCGGCCAGCGACTGCTCCAGGGCTTCGCGAGCGCGCTCCTGCTGGCGGGCGTGGCGAGCCAGCAGCAGGGCCAGCGCCAGCAGCCCCACCAGGCCCACCACCAGCGCGTAGGTCCGGTAGCGCGCTTTGAGGCGGGCCTGGCCGGCGGCGGCCTCCTGGGCGCGCTGCTGCTCGCGGTAGTTGAGGTTTTGCAGGCGCATCACCTTTTCCTGCCCAAACAGGGTGTCCTTCATCACCAGCATCAGGCTTTGGTACTTGAGGGCGCTGTCGGCGTTGCGGCGGGTTTTGTAGTCTTGGGTGAGCAGGGTGCTGGCGTTGAGCACGCCGCGCAGGAAGCCGTTGGTCTGGGCGGCCTGGCAGCCCAGCCGGGCGTAGTAAACACTGGAGTCGAGGCGGCCCTGCTGCTGGTAGAGCGTGGCCAGGCCCACGTAGGCAAAGTTGAGGCTGCGCAGGTGCTGCACCTTCTTCGACTCCGTGATGCTGGCCCGGTAAAACGCCTTGGCCTGCGCCGTGCGGCCCTGCTTGCGGGCCACGTTGCCCAGCCCGTAGAGAATGTAGTTGGTGGGCGTGCGCAGGCGGCGGGCCAGCGCGTAGGCCCGCTCTTGAAAGATGCGCGACGAGTCGAGCTGGTTGAACAAGTCGTAGGCCAGGCCGATGTTGCTGAGCTCAATCACCACGCGGCGCTCGTCGCGCAGCTCCTCGCCAATTTTCAGCGCCCGGAAGTAGTAGGCCAAGCCCTGACGCTGGTCGCGCAGGTACACGTAGATGATGCCGATGCTGCGCAGGTTTTGGGCAGCCAGGGCGCGGTCGTGGGTGACTTCGGCAATGCGCAACGACTTCTGAAACACCTCCAGCGCACGGGCCAGGTTGCTTTCGCGCAGGGCGGCGCCCAGGCGGTTCAGGGCCTCGCCCTCGCCGTGGCGGTAGTGCACGCGGCGTGCCAACGCCAGGGCCTTGTAGGCATACACGGCGGCCGAGTCGGTGCGCTGGGTCCAGAGCTGGTCGCTGAGCTGGCACAGCAGCACCACGCGGCTGGTGTCGGGCAGCGGGCGGGCCAGCAGGTGGCGCAGGCTGTCCACGGCGCGGCTGGGCGGCGGCACCACCCGGCCCAGCCCCACCCGCGGCACGGCCAGCAGCAGCGCGGCCACGGCCACCCATGCCAACCCAACAGCCCGGACCCGATAAAGAGAAATAAATGTGCGCAATAGAGGAGGTACCAAGCCGGGGGTAAAATTCAGCAAATTCCGATTCGGGGATGCATTCTGACGAAAAAGCGCTGGGAGTTTCCCAGCCCATAACCGCTCGTGCCTCCCTGAGCAAACGGACTCGTAAGCTGGCCGTTAGCTGGCTTACTCAATTAATCGGCAAGCTAATCAGAAACTCGGTGAATTTCCCTTCCTGAGACGCCACCGTGAGCGTGCCGCCGTGGCCCTGGGCGATGATGTCGTGGCTGAGCGAGAGGCCCAGGCCCGTGCCCTCGCCCGTGGGCTTGGTGGTGAAAAAAGGCTGGAAGATTTTGGCTTTGACCGACTCGGGTATGCCCGGGCCGTTGTCGCTGACCCGGATTTCCACCTGATTACCGACTTGCTTCGTGCTCACGCGCACGGTGGGCCCATAGTCCGCCTCGCCGGCCTGTTGGCGCTTTTGCACGGCGTAGAACGCGTTGCCGAACAGATTCAGCAGCACCCGGCCCAGGTCGGCCCCGGCCGCCTCCACCAGCGGCAGGCCCGGCGCGAAGTCGGTTTCGAGCTTGGCGTTGAAGGTTTTGTCTTTGGCGCGCAGGCCCTGGTAGGCTAGGCGCAGGTACTCGTCGCAGAGCTGGTTCAGGTCCGTCGGGGCCCGCTCGCCGGTGCTGGTGCGGCTGTGTTCCAGCATGCCCTTCACAATGGCCGCCGCCCGTTTGCCGTGCTCGGTGATTTTGCCCAGGTTTTGGGCCACGTCGCTCGCCAGCTCGGCGGCCTCGGCCGTGTCGCGGGCCGCCAGTGCCTCTTGCAGCTCCTCCACCAACTCGGTGCTCACTTCCGAGAAGTTGTTGACGAAGTTGAGCGGGTTCTGAATCTCGTGGGCGATGCCGGCCGTCAGTTCGCCCAGGCTGGCCATCTTTTCCTTCTGAATCAGCTGCGCCTGCGTGGCCCGCAGGTCCGTCAGGGAGTGTTGCAGCTCGCCGGTGCGCTGGGCCACCTGGGTTTCGAGGGTTTCGTTTTGCTGGGCCAGCAGGGCTTGCTTCTCCTGCTCCTGCGCGATGGTCTGGGCCGAAAGCCGCTCCACCTCGGCCAGTTTCACTTGTAGCAGCCCGGCATCGAGGGCAAACTCCCGCGCTAGAAACAACGAGATGCCCAGCGCCGGCAGCACGAAGACCGCCACGATGCACAGGTTCTCCACCAGCAACGGCGCCGCCAGCAGCCGCACGCCCAAATACCCCAATGCGGCCAGCAGCCCGCCCGCAAAGCCGACGGCAATAATCCAAGCCCCGCGCCGCCGCTGCCGCACCGCCCTCACGGTCAGGCGCAGCTCCTCGGCAGTAAACAGAATGCTCATGGCCCCCCACAGGTAACCAGGCATCGGGTGAAAAGGAGCCAGCAGCAACGCCAACACCACCCCTCCGTACCACAGCCACAGGCCAGCGTAAACGCGCCCGGGCCGTACGTTGAATAAGTCGTACAAGGCCCGCACGGCCCACAAACCGGTCATGGAAGCCAGCATGTTCGTTGCTGCCAACACCACCAAGAAGGGTCCTAGCGAGTCGAAAGCCATCGTGTACCGGCAGTATGCCCCGAATGAAGCCAGCGCCGCCGCCAGGGCAAAACGGGCAAAAAAGCGGTTGGCTCGTTGCTTGGGGTTGTAGCGATAGAAGGCGTAGTGCAGCAAGGCCAGCATAACCGAAAATCCCAGCAACACTAGGAACACCCGGGCGTTATCTCTTTCCCTGGCCTGACTCTGCCAGAATACCTGCGGGCTGAACAAAAAGGCTGTTAACTGCGGGCCTCGGTCAGCTCCTATCAGGAAAGGCGGCTGCCACGGCGCGTAGCGCACGGCCAGCACCTGCTCAGCTGGCCCGCCCGCCGGCACTTGCCCAGGTTGCGGAAAGCGCCCCCGGGGCACCACCCGAGCGGGTTCGGCATTGATGATACCTTGTCGTTGTACCAGTTGGCCGTTGAGGTATACTTCAATAGCACCCAGTTCCCCGAAATTGACCAGCAGGTCGTGCCCGCGCAAACTGTCGCCGAGGCGCAAGCGCAGCCGCAGCCAGCTGATGCCGGTTTGCACAGCCCGCGGCTGCGCGCGCCGTGGCCGGGTGGGATTGAGGGTGTCCCAAGCGCGGTCGTCGAAGTCGGACCGGGCCCAGGCGGGGTCGTCACCGGCGTGGTAGCGCCAACCTTTTTGCAGCAGGAACCCGCCCGTGGCGGCCAGGCGGTCGATGCGCAGCACCGCTGTATCGGCCGGCAGCGGCGCGGCGGTGGCAACCCCGGAAAACAGCCACAAGGCTGCGAGCAGTAAAAAGTAGCGCATAGGCAACGACGAGCGACGCGCAGAGGCTTTCTGCGCGCGAATGGAATTAATTCCAGTAAAAATTGACTTTTAGACCGGCAAGCTAATTACAAACTCAGTGCCTTCGCCCTCGCGGCTTTCCACGGCCAGCGTGCCACCGTGGCCCTGGGTCACAATGTCATAGCTCAACGACAAACCCAGGCCCGTGCCCTCGCCCGTGGGCTTGGTGGTGAAGAAGGGCTGGAAGATTTTGGCCTGCACGCTTTCGGGCATGCCCGTGCCGTTGTCTTTCACGCGCAGTTCCACTTGGTCGCCCACGCGGCGCGTGCTCACGCTCACGGTGGGCGCGTAGCCGGGCTCGCCGCGCTGCTGGCGTTGCTTCACGGCGTAAAACGCGTTGGTGAGCAGGTTGAGCAGCACCCGGCCCAGGTCCTGCGAAATGACTTCGACGGGCGGCAGGCTGGGGTCGAAGTCGGGCTTGAGCGTGGCGTTGAAGCTCTTGTCTTTGGCGCGCAGGCCGTGGTAGGCCAGGCGCAGGTACTCGTCGGCCAGCTGGTTGAGGTCGGTGGGCACCCGCTCGCCGGAACTGGCCCGCGAGTGCTCCAGCATGCCCCGCACAATGCTGGCCGCGCGCCCGCCGTGCTGATGAATTTTCTGCAAATTCTGCTTGAGGTCGGCCAGCAGGTCGGCTTCCAACTCCAGGTCGCGGTCAGGCTTCTCGCGCTCCTCTTCCAGCTCGGTCACCAGCTCCGCACTGACTTCGGCGAAGTTGTTCACGAAGTTCAACGGGTTCTGAATCTCGTGGGCAATGCCGGCCGTGAGCTCGCCCAGGCTGGCCATCTTTTCGCTCTGAATGAGCTGGGCCTGCGTGGTTTTGAGCTCGGTGAGGGCCGTGCGCAGCTCCTCGGCCTGGTGGGTGAGGGCGGCGGTGCGCTCGTTCACCAGGCGTTCCAGCTCGGCGTTCTGCGCCTCGATGAGGCGCTTGGCCTTGTCTTCTTCTTCGCGCAGCAGCCGCTCTTTTTCCAGCTGCTTTTTCTGGCTGCGCGCAATAAAAATGAAGGTAATGAGCCAGATAATGGCAAACCCTTGCGTCGTATCGAGGGCGGCGTCGTACTGTTTGGGCACCTTGCCCGTGGGCGATTCCACCACAAATTCGACCAGTTTGTAGAGCAAAAACGGGCTCACGGCCAGCAGCAGCGAGCGGGCCGGCCGGTAGTCGCGCACGGCCACCACCACGGCCACCACCACGCTCAGCACCAGCAGCAAATAGGCATCGTCGAGGTTGGTACTGCGCACGTCGAGCGCGCGGGCACCGAGGTACAGCAGCACGCCGGGCACCCAAATCCAGTTCAGGGCTTTGTTGCCGCGCGGCAAGCGCCGGGGCAAGTCCAGGAACTTGCGCAGCGCCCCCACCACGCCATACGCCAGCGGGGCTATGATTAGAATGTCGCCAAAGCTTGAATAGTTTGCCATGAAAGTCGATGCAGCGCGCAGTCGGGACCCGGCCCCGACGAAGTGCGTGGCAATGTTAATCAGCAGCCGCCGAACCATTGCCGGCGCCGCGCCCGCAAGCCCCTACGCCGGCAGGCGCACCACAAACTCGGTGCCTTCGCCGGGCCGGCTTTCCACGGTGAGGGTGCCGCCGTGGCCTTTGGTCACGATGTCGTGGCTCAGGCTCAGGCCCAGGCCCGTGCCCTCGCCCACGGGCTTGGTGGTGAAGAAGGGCTGGAAGATTTTCGCCTGCACGCTTTCGGGCATGCCCGTGCCGTTGTCTTTCACCCGGATTTCGACCGCTCGGCCGCCGGGGCGGTGGGTGCTCACGGTCACGGTGGGCTCGTAGGCCGCGCCGGCGCCCGCCACCAGGGCTTCGCGCTGGCGCTGGCGCACGGCGTGCAGGGCGTTGGTGCACAGGTTGAGCAGCACGCGGCCCAGGTCCTGCGCCACCACGGGCACCGGGGTTAGCCGGGAATCAAAATCCTTGCCCAGCGTGGCCCGGAAGGTTTTGTCCTGGGCACACAGCCCTTCGTAGGCCAGCGTCAGCGACTCGTCGGCCAGGGCGTTGAGGTCGCTGAGTTCGCGCGGGCCCGTGCCGGAGCGCGAGTGCGCCAGCATGTCTTTGATGATGGACGACGCCCGCTGGCCGTGCTGGCTGATTTGCTGCAGGTTCTGCTTCAGGCCGGTCAGGATTTCCTGCTCCAGGCCCGCCGACCGGGCCGGGCCGCGGCCGTTCATGTCCTCGACGAGGTCGGTGCTGACTTCGGCGAAGTTTTTCATGAAATTGAGCGGATTCTGCAGCTCGTGGGCAATGCCGGCCGTGAGTTCGCCCAGGAAGGCCATCTTCTCGGCCTGCACTAGCTGCGACTGCGTTTGGCGGAGCTGGTACAGCGTGCGGCGGTTCACGCGCAGCTGCCGGTAAATGAAGGCGCTCAGCCCCGATACCACCAGCACCGCCACCAGCGCCCCCAGCAGCAGCCAGTTGCCGAGGCGCAGCCGCTCGGCCTGCACGGCCTGGGCTTGGCGCAGCTCGTTGATTTGGGCGTTTTTGGCCTGTTCCATGCGCTCGTTTTCGTACTGGGCCACGTGAAAGGCGGCCTGCGCCGCGCTCAGGGTATCGGCGAGGGCGATGTAGGCGCGCGAGTAGCGCTGGGCTTCCACCAGCTGGCCGCGGGCATCGTAGAAGGCGGCCAGCTCTTGCAGGTAGCGCGGGCGCAGCTTGTCGAGCCGGGCAGCGGTGGCTTTTTGGTAGGCGCGCAGCCAGTGGTGCTCGGCCTGGCGGTGGTTGCCTTGGGTGGCGTAGTAGCGGGCCCAGGTGGCGTCCAGCTCAAACTCGCCCGGCCCGCTGGAGGTGGGCAGGTCCAGGGAGTCGTCGAGCTGCTGGGCGCGGCGCAGCAGCGGCTGGGCCTGGGCCGGCAGGCGCATCTGGAGCAGCACGGCCGCTTTTTGCACCAGCGCAAAGGCCCGGTCCAGCTGCCGCTCATACGGCTCGTCGACGTGGGCGGCCAGGGCCGAATCGGCCGAATGCAGCGCGTCGGGATATTTGCCCAGCTGCACAAACAGCTTCGAAAGCGCCAGAAACGTGAACACGCGGTTGGTGCCTTGCACCCGTCGGAATTCGGGCAGCGCCTGGGCCTGGCTCAGGTACTGCACGGCCTTGGCGTGGTTGCCCCAGTCGGCGTAGATGCCGCCCGTCACGATGATTTCGTTGATGTAGAGCTTGCGGCTGAAGCGCAAGGCCATGTCGGCCGCGCGTAGGGTGTTATTGATGGAACGGTTGTAATCGCCCAGGCGGCGATAGTACGCGCCTTGCGATACGTAGCAGGCGGCCACGTTCTCGGTATTGCCGCGCACCCGGTAGTAGGCCAGTTTTTCGTCGTAGTACTGCTTGCGCTCCTTTAGCTGGTTCAGCTGGTTGTAGAGGCCCACCAGGTTCATCAGCAGCCACGGAATGGGGCGGCCCGCGCGGTCAAACTCAGCTACGGCGGCCTTCATGGCGTCCAGGGCGGCCGCGTTGGGGGTGCGCTGCCACAGGGCCAGCCCCGCGCGCAGGCGGCGGTAGGGCTCGTCGTCGAGGGTTTGGAGGCGCTGGTTCAGGGTCAGCAGCTGGTCGAGCAGGGGCAGCGCGGCGGCGTTGGAGGGGCGCAGGTCCAGCAGGTGCACCAGCGTGCGCAGCCGGGCCGAGTCGGACGGCTGCTGCGGCAGCAAGCGGGCCAGCGAGTCGGCGTCGGCGTCCCAGTAGCGCCGCTGGGCATGCGCCGCCCCGCTCAGCGCCCACACCGCCAACACCGTAAAAATCCATTTCATGGGTAGAAACCAGCGTGAAGGCGGCAGGCAAACGCCGCAACGATGCCGGCCGTGGCGGGGCCCGCCGCCGGCTCCCGGCCCGCCGCGCCCCGCCCGCAGCCGGGCGCCGTCGCAATACACAAAAACCGTGCAAGCAACGCCCTAAGCCGAACGCCGGCCCGGGCAGCTGCCTGCACAACTCCCAAAGCTACTGCCTGCACTGTCATGCCGTAAAGATGAAAGAATTCTGCGCATCGGCCCAAGTCCGACCCAGTAATTGTCGGCCCGTCTTATCCGTTGGCTACCAATTGCTTCCCCGATTCGCATTTTACGTAGTTGCTTTGCGCCGCCCCGGGCCAATCCGGGCCACGCCTCCCGCCGCATGAACCACCACGCCGCCGAAAATTTTATTGTGAACGAGCTGCGGCGCGGCCTCTCCCCCACGCTCTATTACCACGGCCTGCACCACACCCTCGACGTGGCCGAGGTGGCCCTGGAGCTGGCCACCGCCGAGGGCCTGACCGACCCCGAGCCGCGGGTCCTGCTGCGCACCGCCGCCCTCTACCACGACGCCGGTTTTCTGCAGGCCTACCAGGGCCACGAGGCGCAGGGCTGCGCGCTGGCCCGGGCCACGCTGCCCGGCTTTGGCTACACGCCCGACCACATTGAGCAGATTTGCGCCCTGATAATGGCCACCCAATACCCGCAGGAGCCCCAAAGCCATTTGGCCGAAATTCTCTGCGACGCCGACCTCGACTACCTGGGCCGCGACGACTTCGAGCCGATTTCGACCAGCCTGTTTCACGAGTTGACCGCCCGGCAGCTCATCGCCGGTGAGCACGCCTGGTTTCAGCTGCAAGCCAATTTTCTCACCGGCCACCGCTTCTGGACGCGCACCACCATTGCCCGCCGCGCCGCGCCCAAGCAGGCCCGGCTCGACCACATTCTGGCCCTGCTGGCCAACTGGCCCACACCCGGCCCCGCGGCCTGAGGCGGGCGCTTCAATTCTCCATGCGGCTCCTTGTCATTTCGCCCCCGCATTCCGTCCCCCACGAAACCGCGCTGGTGAGCCAACTGCTGGCCGCTGGCCTGGCCCGCTTCCACGTGCGCAAACCTGGCTGGGAGCAGGGCGAAATAGCCGCCTACGTGGCCGATATTCCGGTCCGCTACCGCCCCCGGCTGGTGCTGCACTCGCACCACGCGCTGGTGGCCGAGCTGGGCCTGGGCGGTGCCCACCTCACCGCCGCCGGCCGCGCGGCGAAGGCCCGGCCAACTCTGGCATCGGGTCAGACGCTGTCCACGTCTTTCCACACGCTGGCCGAAATCCGGCAGTACCGGCGCCGCTACGACTACGTGTTTCTGAGCCCGATTTTCGACAGCCTCAGCAAAGAGCAGTACGCCGCGGCCTTTGACCTGGCCGACGTGGCGGCCACGCTGCGCAAGCTGCGGCAGCGGGCCGGCTACGCGCCGCAGGTGCTGGCGCTGGGCGGCATCGAAGCGCACCGCCTGGGCGCCGTGCAGCAGGCCGGGTTTGAGGGCGCCGCCGTGCTGGGCGCCGTGTGGCAAAGCCCCGACCCGGTGGCGGCTTTTCGGGCGTTGCAATCAATAATCGGCTAGCCCGTTGCGCAACGAGTACACTTCCCCAAAACCCTGGGCCAGCAGCAGCTGCGCCGCTTTCTGGCTGCGCACGCCACTGGCACAATGCACCACCACGGGCACGTCGGCGGCTATTTCGGCCAACTGCTCACTCAGCTGCCCCAGCGGAATGAGCCGGCCGCCAATGCTGCGCCGGGCGGCCTCGTGGGGCTCGCGCACATCCAGCAATTGCAATGGCCGGCCACTCTGTTGCCAGGCTTTCAGGTCATCGGCCGAGAGTTCGGGCGCGCGCCGCGGGGCGGCTTCCAGGGGCGCTTCGCCGCAGAAGGCGGCGTAGTCAGGTGCTAGCGCCGTGAGCCGCTGGTTGGCCACCACGGCGCGAAACTTGATGTTTTGGAAACGCATGCCCAGGGCATCCACCAGCAGCAGGCGGCCGCTCAGCACCTCGCCCAGGTCTAGGATGATTTTTAGCGCTTCGGTGGCCTGCAGCGTGCCCACCAGCCCCGGCAGCACGCCCAATACCCCGATTTCGGCGCAGTTGGGGGCGTCGCCCGGCGCGGGCGGCTCGGGGTAGAGGCAGCGGTAGGTGGGGCCATTCTGGTAATTGAACACCGACACCTGCCCCTCAAACTTGAAGATGGCCCCGAACACCAGCGGCTTGCCCAACATGACGCAGGCATCGTTCACGAGGTAGCGCGTGGCGAAATTGTCGGAGCAGTCCACCACCAAGTCGTAGGGCGTAAAGAGGTCCAGCACGTTGTCGCTCGACAGCAGTGTTTGATGGGTTTGCAGCGTGATGAACGGGTTTTGGGCCGCCAGCTTCTCGGCGGCGACAACGGCCTTGGGCCGGCCCACGTCGGCGGTGGCGTAGAGCACCTGGCGCTGCAGATTGCTGTCGTCCACGGTGTCAAAATCGAGCAGGCCCAGCGCGCCCACGCCGGCCGCGGCCAGGTACTGCAGCACCGGGCAGCCCAGGCCGCCGCAGCCCACCACCAGCACCCGCGCGGCTTTCATGCGCTGCTGCCCGGCTAGGCCGATTTCGGGCAGCAGCAAGTGGCGGCTGTAGCGGTTGTTTTCGGCGGGGGAGAGCGGGGAACTGGTGGGACTCATGGAATAGCTGAACGTCATGCAGAGCGCCGCGAAGCATCTCGCGTGCTAGCACTAACTCACAATTTCGTGGTTTTGATTTACTCCTGCCCGCGAGATGCTTCGCGGCGCTCTGCATGACGTTTTTCTAGCGGGCTAAGCCCACCAGCGTGGCGTCCCAGTCTTTCCAAACCGGCTCATACCCCTGGCGGCGCAGCATGGCCGCAATTTCGGCCGGGCTGCGCTCGTCCGAAATCTCAAATTGCTCCAGCGACTCCGGCGCCACCACGTAGCCGCCCGGGTTGGTCTTGGAGCCCGCGCTGATGCTCGTAATGCCCAGCTTCACCACGTTGTCACGGAAAACCGGGCTTTCGCGGGTCGAAATTGACAGCTCCACTTCCTCGTTCAGCAGGCGGTAGGCGCAGATGAGCTGCACCAACTCCCGGTCGCTCATCTCCACTTTGGGCTGCAATAGCCCCTCCGCCGGCCGCAGGCGCGGAAACGACAGGCTGTACTTGGTTTGCCAGTACGTGCGCTCCAGGTAGTCGAGGTGTAGGGCGGTGAAGAAGCAGTCCGTCCGCCAGTCTTCCAGCCCAATGAGCACGCCCAGCCCCATTTTGTGGATGCCGGCCCGGCCCAGCCGGTCGGGCGTATCGAGGCGGTAGTTGAAGTTCGACTTCTTGCCCTTGGGGTGGTGCTTTTTGTAGTCGTCGCGGTGATAGGTTTCCTGGTACACCAGCACGGTGTTCAGGCCCTCGGGGATGAGGCGCTCGTAGTCTTCCTGGTCGAGCGGCTGCACTTCCATGGAAAGGTGCGCGAAGTGCGGCCGTAGCGTGCGCAAGGCTTTTTCGAGGTAGTCGACGCCCACGGTCTGGTTGGCTTCGCCGGTCACCAGCAGCACGTGCTCATAGCCCCAGTCCTTTAGCACGGCGGCTTCCTGCAGCATTTCCACGCTGCTCAGGGTGCGCCGCCGGATTTTGTTATCGAGGCTGAAACCGCAATACGTGCAGATGTTCTGGCACTCGTTGCTCAGGTACAGGGGCACGTACAGCTGCACCGTATTGCCGAAGCGCTTGCGCGTGAGCTGGTGGCTGAGCTGCGCCATCTGCTCCAGATAGGGCACCGCAGCCGGCGAAATCAACGCCTTGAAGTCCTCCAGCGTGCGGTGCGGCGCGGCCAGGGCGCGCTCCACGTCGGCGGCCGTTTTGGCGTAAATTCGGGCTTTCACCTCGTCCCAGGGGTGGGCCTCAAAAAAGGGTCGGAAGCTCATGGTGTAGTTGTCAGTTGCTCGTTGCCAGTTGTTGGGCACCAACTGTTATGTCTTTCGACATACTAACAACTGACGACGAACAACTGACAACTAAAATCACATATCCAAAAACGCCGTGAGCGGCGAGCTGGCCACCGCTTCGGCGTGCGCTACGGGGGCGGCCAGCCGCGCCTCGTAGGCCATGCGTCCGGCTTCCACGGCCAGTTTGAAAGCCGTGGCCATGGCCACCGGGTTGCCGGCCACGGCAATGGCCGTGTTTACCAGCACCGCGTCGGCGCCCATTTCCAGGGCCGCCGCCGCGTGCGAGGGCGCCCCAATGCCGGCATCCACCACCACCGGCACCTTGCTCTGGCCGATGATGATTTCTAGGAATTCGCGCGTCAGCAGGCCTTTATTCGAGCCGATGGGCGAGCCCAACGGCATCACGGCCGCCACGCCCACTTCTTCCAGGCGCTTGCACAGCACCGGGTCGGCGTGGATGTAGGGCAACACCACGAAGCCCAGCTTCACCAGCTCCTCGGCAGCTTTTAGCGTCTCAATGGGGTCGGGCAGCAGGTATTTGGGGTCTGGGTGAATTTCGAGTTTGAGCCAGTTGGTTTCCAGCGCCTCGCGGGCCAGCTGAGCGGCAAAAACCGCCTCCCGGGCCGTGCGCACGCCGGAGGTATTGGGCAGCAGGTTGAACTGCGGGTGCGACAGGTGGCGCAGGATGTCGTCCTCGGCATCGGCCACGTCCACCCTTTTCAGCGCCACCGTCACCAGTTCCGAACCCGACGCCAACAGCGCTTCTTCCATCAGCACCGACGAGCTAAATTTGCCCGTCCCGGTGAACAGCCGAGAACCAAACGTGCGGTCGGCAATGACTAGATTTTTATTTAACATAATAATTAAATGGGATTTACGGCCGACAACTCCCTGATAAACAGACGCGCCGATTCCTCGGGGTCGGCTGCGCTGCCGATGGCCCCGGACACGGCCACGCCGTGCAGCCCCGTTTCGAGCAATGCCGCCACATCGCCCAGCGCAATGCCGCCGATGCCAAGTACTGGCACCGCAAGGCCCGCGGCCCGGCACTGCCGCATAATTTCGGCGTAGCCGGCCAAACCCAAAATCGGGCTCAGCTTCTCCTTGGTGCTGGTGAAGCGAAACGGCCCCAGCCCCACGTAATCGACGCCAGCGGCCGCCAGGCGCTGCACGTCGGCAAAGGTGTTGGCCGTGCCGCCGATGATGAAGCGTGGGCCCAGCATTTCGCGGGCCTCGGCGGGCGGCATGTCGGTGGCGCCCACGTGCACGCCGTCGGCCCCTATTTCCTGCGCCAGGCGCGGGTTGTCGTTGATGAGCAGCGTAGCACCGTGACGGCGGCACACGGCCTGCGTGTCCAGCGCCAGCTGCTTCCAGATGGCGGGGGGCTGGTTTTTCACCCGAAGCTGCACCCAACGCACGCCGCCCTGGCAGGCCAGCTCGGCTGCTTCGGGGCTGGTGGTGATGTAGTGCAAAGCGTTGATTTTCATGGTTGGTTAGCTTTTCGAATGGTACCCCAGCAGCGTGTCGTTGCTGGCCAAAAAGGCGGTGGTGTAGTCCTTGGCCGCGCGGCAGGCTTCTACCAGGCTTTTGCCCTTGGCCAGGTGGGCCAGCACCGCCGCCGAGAGCACGCAGCCGCTGCCGTGCTTTTCACCGTGCGGCAGCCGCGGCGCCGTGAACGAGTGCCACTTGCCGCTATCAAATAGCACGTCGGTGGCCTGGGCGCCTTCGTCGTGTCCGCCTTTTAGCAGTACCGGGCAGAAGGAGCTTACCGCCTGGGCTGCGATGTCGGCGGCGGCTTCGCCGGGCCACATGCGCAGCATTTCGGGCTTGTTGGGCGTCACGAGGGCCATTTCGGCGCACAGGGCTTGCAACAGGTTGCGGTCGGTTTTGCGGTGAAACTCGTAGCCGGCCGAAGCCTTCAGCACCGGGTCCCACACGATTTGCAGCTTGGGGTTTTGCACTTTCAGCCAGCCCACCAGCTCCAGCAGCTGCGGCAGGCTTTCCACCAGACCGATTTTGATAAAATCGACTTTGAAACGCGCAAACAGAATGCGAATCTGCTCCCGGATTTCGGCGGCCGGCACCCAGTTCACCCGCTCAAACGACACGTCGTTTTGCAGCGTGAGGGCTGAGCACACGCCCAGCCCGTACACGCCGTTCATCTCTAATGTTTTCACGTCGGCCAGCAGGCCGGCGCCGGCGCTGGGGTCGAAACCGGCAATGCTGAGGGCGTGGGGACGGAGGGGTTGGGGCATGGGATTGAACGGTGTAGAGACGCAACATTTTGCGTCTCGTCGTTGAACAGTGACGCTGGAACGGGACCTGCCGGCACGGCACTGGTCGTTCAACGACGAGACGCAAAATATTGCGTCTCTACAGATAAATCTCGCTGCCTTTTTCCACAAATTCACGCGACTTATCCACAAGGCCCTGGGCCAGCACCTCGCTGGCGGTCAGGTCCTGCTTGGCGGCATAGTCGCGCACTTCCTGCGTGATTTTCATCGAGCAGAAATGCGGGCCGCACATCGAGCAGAAGTGCGCCACTTTGGCGCCCTCGGCGGGCAGGGTTTCGTCGTGGTATTCGCGGGCAGTGTCGGGGTCGAGGCTGAGGTTGAACTGGTCCTCCCAGCGGAACTCGAAGCGGGCCTTGCTCAGGGCATTGTCGCGGTACTGGGCTCCCGGGTGCCCTTTGGCCAAATCGGCGGCGTGGGCCGCGATTTTGTAGGCGATGACGCCGTCCTTCACGTCCTGCTTGTTGGGCAGGCCGAGGTGCTCCTTGGGCGTCACGTAGCAGAGCATGGCCGTGCCAAACCAGCCAATCATGGCCGCGCCGATGGCCGAGGTGATATGGTCGTAGCCGGGTGCAATATCCGTGGTCAGAGGCCCCAGCGTGTAGAAGGGCGCCTCGTGGCACTCCTTCAACTGCTTATCCATGTTTTCCTTGATGAGGTGCATGGGCACGTGGCCGGGGCCCTCAATCATCACCTGCACGTCGTGCTTCCAGGCAATTTTGGTGAGTTCGCCCAGGGTTTCCAGCTCGGCAAACTGGGCTTCGTCATTGGCATCGGCAATAGAGCCGGGGCGCAGGCCGTCGCCTAACGAAAAGGCCACGTCGTAGGCCTTCATGATTTCGCAGATTTCCTCGAAGTGCGTGTACAAAAAGCTCTCCTTGTGGTGCGCCAGGCACCATTTGGCCATAATCGAGCCGCCGCGCGATACGATGCCGGTCACGCGCTTGGCGGTCATCGGCACGTAGCGCAGCAGCACGCCGGCGTGGATGGTGAAGTAGTCGACGCCCTGCTCGGCCTGCTCGATGAGCGTGTCGCGAAACAGCTCCCAGGTCAGGTCCTCGGCCTTGCCGTTCACCTTTTCCAGGGCTTGGTAGATGGGCACCGTGCCCACCGGCACCGGGCAGTTGCGGATAATCCACTCGCGGGTTTCGTGGATGTTTTTGCCGGTGCTCAGGTCCATCAGCGTGTCGCCACCCCAGCGGCAGCTCCACACGGCCTTATCAACCTCTTCTTCAATGGATGACGTGACGGCCGAATTACCGATGTTGGTGTTGATTTTTACCAGAAAGTTGCGCCCGATAATCATCGGTTCGCTCTCCGGGTGGTTGATGTTGCTGGGGATGACGGCCCGGCCGGCGGCCACTTCCTGGCGCACAAATTCGGCCGTGATGTGGCCTTCCGGCGTGTTGGCCCCGAAGCTGTGGCCGCGGTGCTGCGTGCGCAGCGGGTCGTCGGCGGGCAGCTCGTCGAAGCGCTGGTTTTCGCGGATGGCGATGTACTCCATCTCGGGCGTGATGATGCCCTTTTTGGCGTAGTGCATCTGGCTCACATTGTAGCCCGGCTTGGCCCGCAGCGGGTCTGCAATGTGCTCGAAGCGCAGGTGGTCGAGGCTGGAGTCGGCGGCGCGCTGCTGGCCGTATTCGGAAGTGGTGCCGCTGAGCTGCTCCACGTCGCCGCGGTCGAGAATCCACTGTTGGCGCAGGCGGGGCAGGCCTTTTTTCAGGTCGATTTCGACGTTGGGGTCGGTGTAGGGGCCGCTGGTGTCGTACACCGTCACGGGCGCGTTCTGCTCCGAAGGGAAGCCAAAATCGAACTTGCGCTCGGTGTCGGCCAGGGCGATTTCGCGCATGGCCACCCGGATTTCAGGGTGCAGCTTGCCTTGCACGTAGATTTTACGGGAGCCGGTGAGCGGCTGGCGTTCCACCAGCGTCTGCTGCGGGGCCTGGTCTTTCTTTTTCATGACGGGGTTAGTTGTCAGTTGTTTGTTGTCAGTTGTTAGAAATCAGCTGTCAAAAAACCTGCTGTCGTTGCGTCAACAAAAGACCTAACAACTGACAACGAGCAACTGACAACTAAGCGTAAAGCCTTACCCGCCCTGCGTGGCGCGAATAATCGTGACCCGGTCGTGCTCGCGCAGCTCGTGCGCGGCCCAGGCGGCGCGGGGCACCACTTCGTCGTTCACGGCCACGGCGAGGCCGCGCTGCCCGGCCAGGGCCAGGTCGGCGAGAAGTTGGGTAAGCGTCTGGGCGTCGGGGGTTTCCTGGGGCGAATTGTTTACGTAGCAGACCATGGCAACTGAATGAGTTGGCAGTGAATCAAATCCATAAACAATAGTGGGTGCCGGCCACGGCCCGCCCCATAGGCAGCCGCGATGCGGACCGTTACTTTTCCCTTCGCTGGTATTATCCAGAATCAGGTTCCAAGGGTATTTCTCAGCCGCGCCGAAGCGAAGCACCCCTAAAGTTTACGGGCCAAATCTACGGGATGAAATCCTATAATTGACATGAATTTTATGTGGCCGCCTTTTCGGCGTCCATCCCTGCGCAGGTGCGTACTTGCTGCCATGAAATTCCACGAATCATTCGCTCCCCGGGCCCGCCTGCTGGCGCTGTGCTTGGGCTTGGCCGGAGCTGCGCACGCCCAGAAAGCCACGCACCAGCTGCCCATCACGCCCGCCACTGCCGCCTGGGGCTACTACGATGCCGCCGCGCCGCCCGTGCTGCGCATCAAATCCGGCGAAACCGTGGAAGTGCACACGCTCATCACCTCCACCCCCACCCGCCTGGAAGGCGCCGGCCTGCCCCCGGCGCAGGTCGAGCCTAACCTGCGCGACATCGTGGCGCACGTAACCAACAAAGGGCCCGGCGGGCACATCCTCACCGGCCCCATTTTCGTGGAAGGCGCCGAGCCCGGCGACGTGCTGGAGGTGCGCATTCAGTCCGTCAAGCTGGCCATTCCTTACGCCTACAATGCCTTTGGGGCTAAGAGCGGCTTTATTCCGGAGGATTTTGGCTACGCCAAAATGCGCATCATTCCGCTCGATGAGAAGAAGATGGTGGCGCACTTCCTGCCGGGCATCGACGTGCCGCTGCGGCCGTTTTTCGGGAGCATGGGCGTGGCGCCGCCGGCCGCTTCGGGCCGGGTGAACAGCGCGCCGCCCAGCATTCACGGCGGCAACCTCGACAACAAGGAGTTGGTGGTCGGCACCACGCTGTATTTGCCGGTGCACGCGGCGGGCGCACTGTTTTTTGTGGGCGACGGCCACGCCGGGCAGGGCAACGGCGAGGTGGACATTACGGCGTTGGAAACCTCGCTCACCGGCATGCTGCAGTTCATTGTGCGCAAGGACCTGCACCTGACCCTGCCGCGCGCCGAAACGCCCACGCACTACATCAGCATGGGGTTGAACGAAGATTTGACCCTGGCCGCCAAGGATGCCGTGCGCGAAATGATAGCCTTCCTGGTGGCCGAAAAGCACCTGACGCGCGACGACGCCTACATGCTGTGCAGCGTGGCCGGCGACCTGAACACGACGCAGGTGGTGGATGGCACCCGCGGGGCCCACATGCTACTCCCGAAGAGCATTTTCGGGAAGGTGAAAGCGGAGAAGCAGAAAACAGAGAAAAGGTAAGAGGCGCCCTTCAGTACGTCATGCCGAGCGCAGCGCAGCACCTCGCCTGTCACCACTAAGCAGTAACTGCGGGCGAGGTGCTGCGCTGCGCTCGGCATGACGTTCTTTTTATTGGCCGCGCTATTGGCCAAAAGCAAAAATCCTATATCTTCGCTTCATACGCTTCTGCTTTAGCTTATCATCTGGCTATGATACAAAAACCTCTACTTTTTATCGTGTTGCTCACGGCGCCTTTTGCCGCCCGCGCGCAGGTCGATACGGTGCGGGCCAGCACCCTGCCGGGCCCCCAGCTGGCGGAGAAAGCGTATAACAGCGGCCTGGCCAGCTTCCAGGCTCAGAGCTACCCGGCGGCGCTGCGCAGCTTCGATCAAGCCATCGCGGCCAAGCCTGATTTCGCGGCCGCGTACACCAACCGCGCCGCCACCCGCTTCGAGCTCAAAGAGTACTCCCAGGCCCAAGCCGACTACGACCAGGCCCTGAAGCTGGAGCCCGGCAACTACGCCGGCTACTTTGGCCGCGCCCGCGCCCAGGAAGCCCAGAACCACCTCCCGGAAGCCGAACAGGACTACAGCGAATCCGTGAGGGCCAAACCCGACTACGCCCCGGCCTGGTACAACCGCGGCGTGCTGCGCTTCGAGAAAGGCGACTACCAAGCCGCCCGCGACGACTTCGACGGCGCCCTCAAGGCCGACCCCAAGCTGGCCTACGCCTACCACGACCGCGCCAGCACCCAGCAGAAGCTGGGCAACTTCGCCGCCGCCACCCAGGACTACACCCAGGCCCTGGCCCTGCAGCCCGACCTGCTGCCGGCCTTGCTCAACCGCGCCACCACCGAGCGCCGCACCGGCCAGCTGCCCCAGGCCCTGAAAGACTACGACGCCTACCTGGCCAAAAAATCTGACAACGCCCTGGCTTTTAACAACCGCGGCAACGCCCGCTTCGAGAACAAGGACTACGCCGGCGCCATTGCCGACTTCACGCAGGCCATCAAGCTCGACGCCAAATACGCCTACGCCTGGAACAACCGCGCCGCCGCCCAGCTCAAGCTGGAGAAATACGCCGAAGCCGCTGCCGATGCCAGCGAAGCCATCAAGCTAAAAGCCGACTACGCCGAAGCCTACCTCAACCGCGGCCACGCCCGCGAAATGCTCCGCCAAGCCGACGAAGCCTGCCAGGACTGGCGCAAAGCCGCCGAGCTGGGCCTGAAAGTGGGCAACGACTACGCCGCTGCCGCTGGCTGCGCGGGCGAGGCTACGGAGTAATTGGTATAATCCATACGGCGCGGCCGTGGCGCCTCCCCCGGCCCCGATTCGCATTGAAGCGCGAAGCCCAAAGCAGAGGGGAGCCTAACGATTCCGAGAGGAGCCTAACCGGTGCCCCCTCTGCTTTGGGAGAGGGGGGCAGGGGGCGCGGCGCCCGACAGAACATTCCCTAAACTATCTATCCACGATGTTATTACGCCTGTTTTTCCTGCTCCTCGCCAGCGCCGCCCTACCCGCGGCCGCGCAAAGCATTGCCTTCACCAAAGACAACTTTGGCGACAACAAAGAAGGCCTGCGCGAAGCCAACCGCGAGCTGAAGGACGGCGACACCGAGTACAACGCCGACCCGGCGCGCTACGCCCAGGCCCTGCCGCACTTTCTGACCGCGCAGCAGTTCAACCCCAACAATGCGGCCCTGAACGTGAAAATCGGCGACTGCTACCTGCACTCGCCCACCAAAACCGCCGCCCTGCCCTACCTGCAAAAAGCGGCCAAGCTCGACGCCACCGCCGACGCCCGCACCCACTTCCTGCTGGCCCGCGCCCTGCACCTGAGCGGCAAGTGGCGCGAAGCCCTGGCCGAGTACCAGCAGGCCCAGCCCGTGGGCGGCAACACCCGCAACGGCAGCGCCGAAACCCTTACGGCCAACGACTTGCAGCGCTACATGCAGCAGTGCCGCACGGGCCAGCAGCTGGCGGCCCGCCCGGTGCGCGTGTTCATCGACAACGCAGGGCCGGAGCTGAATTCGGCCGACTCGGACTACGGCCCGGTGGTATCGGCCGACGAGTCGACCATCCTCATCACCTCGCGCCGGGCGGGCTCGACGGGCGGCAAGAAAGACCCGGAAGGCAACGGCTTTTTTGAAGACATCTACCAAGCCTCCTGGCAGGGCAAAAAGTGGAGCCGCGCCACCAACCTGGGCACGCCCGTGAACACCGACGACCACAACGCCACCGTGGGCCTGGCGCCCGACGGCCAGCGCATGCTCGTGTACGTGGGCACCAACGGCGGCGACCTGCTCGAAGCCAACCTCGCGGGCAGCGCCTGGACCAAGCCCAAGCAGCTGGGCTCGCGCATCAACACCAAGTACCATGAGTCGTCGGCCAGCTACTCGCCCGATGGGCGCTGGCTATATTTCGTGAGCGACCGGCAGGAAGGCAGCCTCGGCGGCTCCGACATTTATAAAGTGGACATGGAAGGCCGCACCCAGCCGGTCAATCTGGGCTCGGCCATCAACACGGCCTACGGCGAAGAGGGCGTTTTTATGGCGCCCGATGGCAAGACGCTGTACTTTTCCTCCGAAGGCCACAACTCGATGGGTGGCTACGACATCTTCAAATCGGTGTTTGAGAACGGGAAGTGGGGCGAGCCGGAGAATCTGGGCTGGCCCATCAACACGCCCGACGACGACGTATTTTTTGTGACCTCGGCGTCGGGGCGGCACGGCTATTACAGCAGCGACCGGCCCGGCGGCCTGGGCGCCAAAGACATCTACCGCATCACCTTTCTGGGGCCTGAGAAACTGCCCGTGCTGAGCGAGGAAGACCAATTGCTAGCCTCGCGCCTCAGCCCCGTGAAGCAGACCGTGCTAGCGCCCGCCGTGGCCGTGGCCACCGCCCAGGTCACCATCCTCAAAGGCACTGTGACCGACGACGCCACCAAGCAGCCGCTCGACGCCGCCATCGACCTCATCGACAACACCAGCGGCCAGACCATTGCCACCTTCCGCAGCAACGCCACCTCGGGCAAGTACCTCGTGAGCCTGCCCTCCGGCACCAACTACGGCATCGTGGTGCGGCAGGACGGCTACCTCTTCCACTCCGAAAACTTCGACCTGCCCACCGGCGCGGCCTACGCCGAAGTGGTGAAGGACATTCCGCTGAAAAAGCTGGAAGTGGGCACCACCATCGTGCTGCGCAACATTTTCTTCGACACGGGCAAGGCCAGCCTGCGCCCCGAAAGCACCGCCGAGCTGGAACGCCTGCAAAAGCTCCTCACCGAAACCCCGGCCCTAAAGCTGGAAATGGCCGGCCACACCGACGACGTGGGCGAGGCCGCCAAAAACCAGGACCTGAGCCAGCGCCGCGCCCAGGCCGTGGTGCTCTACCTCACGCAGCACGGCATTGCCGCCGCCCGCCTCACGGCCGCCGGCTACGGCGAAACCCAACCCGTGGCCCCCAACACCACCAAGGCCGGCCGCCAGCTCAACCGCCGCACCGAGTTTAAGGTGACGGCCAAGTAGGCCCGGTGCGGCCGGGAAAATTCCGCCGTTGGCCGCGAAACGGCCATTGATAATCGGAATGCCAAACCACAGCCCGGCACCGGCCTCTACCTTGTGCACCGAAACGACCCGGCCCCAGCCCGCCGGTCCATTCGGCTGCCTCTGCTTGAAACCTCTCCTTCACTTGTTGTACGTGCGGCGGCTGGGCCTGCTGTTGCTCGCGCTGCTGGGCTTGTTGTTGCTGCTGGTGCGGCCGGCGCAGGCGCAACAGGCCTATGTGCGCCAGTTTGGGCCGGCCGAAGGGCTGCGGGCCCCGTTCATCTACGCCTTGCTGCAGGACCGGCAGGGCTACCTCTGGCTCGGCACCGGCGACGGATTAGTGCGCTACGACGGCACGCGCTTCGTCACCTTCACCAAAAAAGACGGGCTGGCTGAGGATTTTGTGGTGTCGCTGCGCGAAGAGCCCGCCACCGGCCGGCTGTGGGTAGGCCATTATCAGGGCGGCATTTCGGTTAAGAAAACGCCCACTGGCTCCTTCACCCACGCCAACCGCGCCACCGTGCCCGCCGGCCTCAAGCTGAGCGCCGACGGCCCGCCTGCCATCGACACGGCTGCCATTGGGCGGTATATGCGCCGCTACCACCTGCGCCTGCCCGCCGGCACCGAGGTTGTTTCCCTACTCGAAGACCGGGAGGGCAACGCCTGGCTGGGCACTGCCGGGCAGGGCCTGTGGCGGCATTCGGACCGGCATTTGCGGCTGCTGCCGCGGCACGCCGGCCCGCTGGGCCAAACGCCGGCCCTGGCCACTATTTCAGCTAACAGCAACCTCGAAGCTTGGGCTGCTTTCGGCGGCAACCGTTTCTTTCAGCTCCCGCTCGCAGGCTCGGCGCCGCTGCTTTATGCCGGCAATGGGCGCGTGCCGCCCCTGCCCGGCGAACCCGTGAAAGCCCTACTGCCGCGCCCGACCCGGCTAGGCGGCGGCTTTTGGGTGGGCACGTCAACGGGGGTTTACATCGTCCCCAGACCTGGCTCGGGCGGCGTGGCAGTACCTGGGTTATCAAAGAATACCGACTACAACGTCACCGCCCTCGCCTACGCCCCCACCAGCGGCCTGTGGGTGGGTACCGCCGCCGATGGCATCTACCTCGTCCCGACCGATTCGAGCCAGGCCATCCGCCACTATACCACGGCCGACGGCTTGCTGCACAACACCATCACCGCGCTGCTGGCCGACCGCACCGGCCGGGTGTGGGTGGGCACGCGCGGCACCGGCCTGGCCGTGTTTCAGCCACGCACCCGCACTTTCGAGTACGCCCGCCTCACCGCCACAGGGCTCGACATCAGCTGCTTTGCCGAAGACGCCGACGGCGGCCTCTGGGTGGGCACCGAGGGGCAGGGCGTGTTTTACCACCCGCCCACCGGCAAATGGGAGCAGTTTGCGGGCGGCGCCCTGCCGTCCGATTACGTGTATGGCCTGCTCCCGCTGCCGGCTCCACCGGCCCGGCCCGAACTGCTGCTGGTGCACCGCCAGGGCCTCACCCTGCTCGACGTGCGCCGGCTGCGCTTCGCCGCCCTGGCCGCGCCCGACAACCCGCTGGTGCGGGAGTGCCTGGGCACCGGGGCCCTCGCCGCGCAGGGCCCTGATGCCGCCGTGGCCTGGCTGCCAACCCGCGCCGGCCTGCTGCGCCTCGACCTGGCCGCGGCCCGGCGCTACGCCACAGCCCGGCCGCCCGGCCTGGCCTTCACCGCGGCCGAAGTAGACGGTGCCCCGCAGCCCGTGGACGCGCTAGGCCAGCTCTCGGCCACCCGGCACCGGCTCAGCTTCGCCTTCCAGGGCATCAGCCTGAGTCCGAATGAAGCCCTTGCCTACCAGTACCGCCTACGCGGCCTGTCGGACGACTGGAGCCGGCCCAGCGCGGCGGGCGAAGCCCAGTTTCCAGGCCTCGACGCCGGCCGGTACGTGTTTGAGGCGCGGGTGCGGCGCGGCGCGGCCGGGCCCTGGAGCCCGGCGGTGGCGGCGGCGTTTGGCATTGCCACGCCGTTTTGGCGCACGTGGTGGTTCGCCACGTTTGCCGCGCTGGGCTTGGGCGGCCTGGTGTTCGGGGTGGTGCGGGCCCGGGAGGGACGCCTGCGCCGCACCCAGCTGGTGCTGGAACGCACCGTGCGCGAGCGCACCGCCGAGCTGCGCCAGCAAAAAGCCCACATCGAGCACATCAACGCCGACCTGGTGGTGGCCCGCGACGCGGCCGAAGCCTCGCGGCGGGCCAAGGCGCAGTTTCTGGCCAACATGAGCCACGAAATCCGTACGCCCATGAACGCCGTCATCGGCCTCACCAACCTGCTGCAGGCCACCCGGCCCACGCAGGAGCAGGGCGAATACCTCACGGCCATCGAGTCGTCGTCGCAAAACCTGCTGGTTATTATCAACGACATCCTCGACAGCTCCAAGATGGAGGCGGGCAAGCTGTCGCTGGAGCAAGTGCCCTTCCGCCTGCCCGAAGCGGTGCGCCGGCTGGGGGCCATGTTCAAGTTTGCCACCGAGAGCAAGGGGTTGGCGCTTCACATTAACGTGGCCGATAACGTGCCCGCCGCCGTGCTCGGCGACCCGGTGCGCCTGAACCAGATTCTGGTCAACCTGGTCGGCAATGCCATTAAGTTTACGCGGCAGGGCGGCGTCACGGTGGCGGTGGAAGCGGTATCCCAAACCGACCAGTCCACCACCCCACCGGCCCACCAGCTCATCCGCTTCGCGGTGCGCGACACGGGCATTGGCATTCCAGCCGACAAGCTGGGGGCCATTTTCGAAGATTTTTCGCAGGCCAATACGTCCACCACGCGCGAGTTTGGCGGCACGGGCCTGGGCCTGAGCATTGCCCGCAACCTGGTGCAGCTGCACGGCGGCCAGCTCGGCGTAACCAGCGAGGAAGGCCAGGGCTCGGAGTTTTTCTTTGAGCTGCCCTATGAAGTGGCCGACGCCAGCGCCGCCCAGCCCGACGCCCACGCCGGCCCGCTGGCGCCCTTCGAGCCCGCCCTGCGCGTGCTGGTGGCCGAAGACAACGCCCTGAACCAGATGGTGGCGCGCAAAACCCTGGAAGCCTGGAACGTGCAGGTCGTCATCGCCGAAAACGGCCGCCTGGCCGTGGAAACCGCCGCGGCCGCTGCCCAGCCCTTCGACGCCGTGCTGATGGACGTGCAAATGCCCGAAATGGACGGCTACGAAGCGTCGCGCCGCCTGCGCGCCCTCTTCCCCGACGCCCAGCAGCTGCCCATCATCGGCCTCACGGCCTCGGTACTGCCCGAAGACCGGGTGCTGGCCCTGGCCGCCGGCATGAACGACACCCTGGCCAAGCCCTTCGAGCCGGCCGTGCTGTATGCACGCTTGGCCCATTTCACAGGGCGCGGCGCTGGGCCGGCGGGCGAGCGGCCCGGCAGGCGCGAGGGCAACGACGCTAGTGCCGCCCCTGCTGCTTTCAAAATCAAGCCCGACTGGCACTTGCTGGAAGAGTTGGCCGGCGGCAATGAAGGCTTTCTGCGCCAGATTGTGGGCACCTTCTTGACCGAAGCGCCGGCGCTGGAAGCGCTGCTGGCCGCCGCCTGCCCCCACGACCCCGCCGCCCTGGCCAGCACCGCGCACAAGCTAAAAGGCCAGGTGGCGTACTTTGGCGTGCCGGTGCTGCACGCCCAGCTCGACGAGTTGGAGCGCGCCGCCCGCCTCCCCGACTGCCCCTACTGCCCGCCGCTGGTCGAAGCCATTCGCCAGCAATTGGGCGAGCTATACCCGCAACTGGAAGCGCGAACCCTCAGTTAGTAAATCGGTTGACGGTCTTACATTCGTCAAATTAACGTTCCTCGTAACTGCTTTTATGTCTACATCCGTACTTCGCTGCCTGGTCGTCGACGACGACCCGCTTTCGGTGCAAGTGGTGCTCAACTGCATCGCCAACACCCCTTTCCTGACCGCGGCCGGCAGCTACACCAACCCCGTGGAAGCCGCCGAAGCGCTGCGCACCCAGCCGGTAGACTTGCTGTTCCTGGACGTAGAAATGCCGCTCATGTCGGGCATCGAGCTGCTGCGAACCCTGCAGCACCCGCCGCTGGTGGTGCTCATCACCAGCAGCAAAGACTACGCGGTGCAGGCCTTTGAGCAGGCCGTGGTGGACTACCTGGTGAAGCCCGTGAGTTACGCCCGCTTCCTGCAGGCCGCGCAAAAAGCCCTGGAAATGGCCGAGCGGCAGACCGCCGACGACCCCGATGCCATCCAAGCGTCGGCGCCCAACGCCGCCTTCACCTTCGTAAAGGTGGACAACAAACTGGTGCGCGTCACTTTCGACGACGTGCGCTACGTGGAGGCCCTGGGCGACTATGTGCACGTCATCACCGACCGCAGCAAACTCATCGTGTACAGCACCATGAAGGCCGTGGAAGAGAAATTTCCGGCCACCCGCTTTGTGCGAGTGCACCGCTCGTTCATCGTCAACCTCGACCACATCCAGGCCCTCGAAGACAACTCGCTGGTGGTGGAATCCAAGCACATTCCGGTGGGCCAAACCTACCTGCGCGACGTGATGCAGCGCCTCAACAAATTTTAATTTCGTTTATCGCTCTATCTATGCGCTTTTTCCCAGCAGCTTCCCGCGGCCGCGCAGCCGCCCTGGCCTTCTTGCTGAGCCTGGCCGCCCTGGTCGCCCGCGCCCAGCAGGCCGGCGACACCACCAGCGTGAACTGCGGACCGCCGCTGCCGCGCATGCTCTGCGTCGACCTCGACGGCCGTCCTTCCGTCGACGAGGCCGCCGGCCCCTTCACTTACCAGTGGCAGATGGGCGACGGTACCACCCTCACCGGCCCCACCGTGACGCACTGCTACAAGGAGCGCAAAAACTACGTGGTGCAGCTCGACGTCATCGTGGACAAAACCGGCGAAATACGCCGCGGGCAGAAATACATTCCCATCAACCTCGTTCAGCAGGACGTCGTCGACTTCACCGCTTCCACCACCCGCGTGCGCGTGGGCCAGCCCGTCAGCTTTGCTTCGCCCGAAGCCCAATTGCTCAGCTGCAACAACGTGCAGTACGTGTGGGATTTTCGCGACGGCACCGTGCAGCAGGGCCGCACGGCCCAACACGTTTTCCGGCGGCCGGGCACCTACCAGGTTCGTTTCAGCATGCGCGGCTACGGCTCGGCGGCCTGCATCGCCAGCCATTGCGTCTCGCGCGAAATTGTGGTGGAGCCGTAGCGCCTAGTATCTACTGCCTAAAGGCCACAGTCTCTCTTAATGGCAAGCCCCCGCCGCGCAACTACTTGTGCGGCGGGGGCTTGCGCCGTTTTTCCAGGGCCTAGGCGGCAGCTTCTGTGGCCATGGGGCGGCCTTCGCGCAGCAGCCCCAGCACCAGCTTCCACAGCTGTTCGTAGGGAATGATTTCGACCTCGGCAAAGGCCTCACCGGGCGGAGGCGTATCCTGCAGCTGCAGCAGCATGTTTTTGCCGCGCTCAGCGGCGGCGGCCGCGTCGAAGTTCTTTTCCACAATCACCTGCAACAGGCGCAAAAACAAGCGGCTGCGCAGCGTGCTGGCCTCGTAGAGGTGGCGCTGCTGGTACTTGCGTAGGCGCTCGAGGCGCAGCAGCACCTCCTCCAAGCTGCGCTCGCGCAGGAAGTGCAGCAGCTGCAGCACCAGAATGGCCACGTTGTGGCCGCGCTTGTCGCGGCTGTACTCAGGCAGCTGCAGCACCCACTGCGCCATCTGGCGCTGCCGGGCGGTGGCGCGCTGGGGCGGCAGCACAAAGTCGATATAGGCCTTGTATAAGTCCCAGCGTTCGAGAGCGGCCTCGCGCTGGATGAGGTAGGCGGGGTTTTTGGTGATGGTGGTCAGCAGTTGCTGGGCGCGCTCGTACTGCTCAGCGTGCAGGGCAAGCAGCACGTGGTGTTCCTGAAAATAAAACCAGTTGCTCGACGACGGGTGGAAGTCGCGGCTGTACTGCTCGGCCAGGCGCAGGCCCTGCACCGGCTGCCGGCTGCGCAGGTAAGCGTAGATGCTCACAAAATGGTTGAAGCGCAGGTCAAAGCGCCGGGCATTGAGCTTGCCCTCCCGAAAGCGCCGCGAGGCTTCGGCCGTCACCTTAATCATCTCCTTGAAATTGCCCTGCAGCTCCTCGTAGGCCAGGCGCAACCGATAAAGGTGGTTGTAGGTGCTGAAGGTGCGAGCCTTGCGGTGCAGGGCTTCCAGCTGGGCAATGTAGGTGGGCAGCAGGGGCAGCACGGCCCGGCGGCTGCGCACGGTGTGAGCCAAGGCCATCTGCGTGTCAGAATAAATGCGCTCGGCCTCGTCTTCCCAGGCCAGGGTTTGCTGCAGCTTCAGGAGCTGGCGGGTGGCTTTTTGGTAGCGCAGGGCTTGGCGCTGCTGCGAGTACACCGTGCACATAAGCCGGGCGCACTCCACGCTGTAGTTGGTGAAGCTACCGGCCTCGGCCAGGCGCTTGCAACGGTAGAGAAGGCGCTCGGTGAGCACATACTCGCCTTCTGCAAACAGAATGTTTATCTTGTGCAATAAGTCGAGGCACTCCATCTGGTAGCGGCGCGACACCAAGTGGCGCGGGTCCGAATGGTCCAGAAAATAGAGTTGGTTGAGCAGCTTGTTTTTCACGCGCGACTGCAGGCGTTGCAGGGCGCGCACGTTAGCGGCGGTGGGCTTGCCATACAGCGCTTTCACCACCTGCAGCTGCGTGGCCCCCGGCGTAGCGGTCAGGGTGGCCACAAATTGATTTTCCTTGTTCGGCCGGGTGCTCGCCAGGTCCAAAACCGGCAAAGACGTCAAGCTGCGCGATGTCACAATTCGCGCCAAATTTGAAATTTCATTCATTGCAAAAGCGCTCTATGAGTTCAAATTCGGCCTTTATGAAAAAAACACCTCTGTAAACCCGATGTCGCAAACAGAGCCCTTCTTTCCTTTTTTACTGGAATAAACCCCTCCACCTTTGTATCGTGATTTGTTACGGTCATTTTCAGGGCTTGACGTCGCAAATAGCATATTTTTTCTAAAACTGTTGCTTTAAAAACTTTTATTGCAATTCAAGAAAGCATATGTCAAGTTACACTTCTTTCAAAAATTATTTTAAATATTAGCTATACACAAGTCTGATTTAGAACAACATTGTCCTTTTGTAGGGTGGCCGCTCCCCCCAACTTTGTGTCAATCAATCGCCTGACACACTCTTTATAAATCAAATAGACATGTTGAACCTCTTCGCCATCGCCCTGTTCCAGTTTGCCAGCTTCGCCACCAGCGCGCCCCAAAAAGCGCTCGCCCTGCAGGTGCCTGTAACAAGCACTTCGACTACCTCCGGCGGTACTGGCACCAGCCTTGACGGCGGCACCGGCGGGTGGGGCAACGACATCGATGGCGGCACCGGCGGCTGGGGCAACGACATCGACGGTGGAACTGGCGGCTGGGGCAATGACATCGATGGCGGTACCGGCGGCTGGGGCAACGACATCGTTGCGTTCGGTGGCACGGGTGGCTGGGGCAACGACATCATTAGCACCAGCCTTGACGGCGGCACCGGTGGGTGGGGCAACGACATCGACGGCGGCACCGGCGGCTGGGGCAATGATATCGATAGCGCCGACGGCGGCACCGGCGGGTGGGGCAACGACATCGACGGCGGCACCGGCGGCTGGGGCAACGACGTAGCCTAATTCCACCGCAGGTCGCGTTTCGTACCTATATTGCCTGTTCACCGCCGCGGGGCGACTTTCAGGCTAGGTGTATCGCGTGAAGCATTCTCTCCCAGCTAACTTTTTGCTGCGTGTTGCAATAGCCCTGCTGCTGTGCAGTTGCGGCAGCCCGCACGCCCAACGCGACACCGTGCGCATCCGCTGGGCCCGCGACCCGGAAACGCTCGACCCGCTTTTTGCGTCCAATCTGGCCGCTTACGACGCCAACAACCTGCTTCACGTCAGCCTGCTGCAGGGCGACATTGCTACTCAGCAGCTAGCCCCGGCACTGGCCGAACAACTGCCCACCGTCCAGTTGGTGGGCGACTCGCTCACCCGGCTGCAGTACCGCATCAGGCCCACCGCTACTTGGGACAACGGCCGGGCCGTGATGGCCAGCGACGTCGATTTTACCCTTAAGCTGATGCTTTGCCCGAGCCTGCCCAACGAAGCCGCCCGCAACCAGTACGGCTTCATTCGGGCCGTGCTGCCTCATCCCCAGGACCCTCGCCGCTTCACGCTGCTGTGCCGAGGCCAGAGCCTGGAATACGCGCAGGCATCGGGCGACTTTTTTATTCTGCCTGAACGCAGCCTCGACCCCCGCGGCCTACTGCGTCGGTGGTCCCTGGCCGACCTGCAGCGCCAGCCCCTGCCTCCTCCCGTCGACTCCAGCGCCCGGGCGGTAGCCCAACAGTACCTCGCGGCGGTGGCAAGCCGCTCGTCGAACCGCCTACCCGGCTGCGGCCCCTACGAACTGCTGAAATGGGAAAAGGACCGGTTTCTGTCGTTTCGGCGCAAGCCGCACTGGTGGGGCAGCCGCCTGCAGCCAGCGCCGCTGGTGTTGCAGGCCAAGTCCCAACAACTCGAATACGTCATCATTCCGGACGTGGCCACGGCCGCCTTGGCCCTGGAACGAGGCGACGTAGACGTGTTTCCGCAGATGCCGGCCCGCGAGTTTGCGCGGTTGCGTGCCGCGCCGGCTGCCCGGTCGGCGCTGCGCTTTTACACGAGCCCGTCGTACGACGTGGCCACGGCCGGCTTCAATACCCGGCATCCGGTCTTGGCCGATGCCCTGACCCGTCGGGCCCTCAGCCGCTGTTTCGACGCGGCGGGCCTGCTGCGCGCCACGCAGTTGGGCGAAGGCCAGCGCACGGTGGGCATCATCAGCCCCGCCGACCGCGCCAATTACAACGACAGCCTGTCCCCCGTGCCCTTCGCCCCCGACTCGGCGGTGGCGCTGTTGCGCCGCGCCGGGTGGCAGCACCGGGCTGCTCCCCACGAAGGATGGTTCCGTAGCTCGGGCCGGGGCGCCGCCCAGCAACTGCGCCTGTTGGTGCGCTACCGCGCCGAGGAAGTGCTGTTTGGTACGGTGGCGCTGCAGTTTCAGGCAGCAGCGGGCAGCATTGGCGTGCCGGTCACGCTACGGCCCACCGAACCGGGCACGTTTGCCACGGCTATGCGTAGCGGCGACTTCGACGTATATCTACGCATGCTTCGGGGCAATCCGTTCATGTTCAACTTTATGCCGATGCTGCACTCGGCAAGCGCCACCAACGTCACGAAGTTTGGTACACCAGCCAGCGACCGCCTTATTGCGGCCATCGCCGGAGCCGATACTCCTGCCCAGCGCTCGGTGCTGCTGCGGCGGTTCCAAGCCCTTTTGCAGACGGAGGCCCCCATTGTACCCTTGTTTTACCTGCCCAACCGCGTTGCGGCCAACCGTGCGCTAACCGGCTTGCACGTAGGCAGCCTCAGGCCGGGCTTTGCGGCGGCCACCATTGAGCGGGGTGCTCAACCCACGCCCTAATCATGGTCCTGCGCATAGCCAGGCATTTGTTCCGCACAGGATTGGCGGCGTGGGCGCTGGTGTCGGTGGTATTCCTGCTCATTCACCGCGATTTAGGCGCCGTGCAACTAACCTCACCCGATGCGTCAGAGCAACGCGGCAGCGGTGCCCCCCTTTCTGCCACGGCTCAGTCCGCCACCGAGCAGGCTATCGACCAGCGACTAGGCCTCAATGAACCGCTCTTTTACGTGAGCCCTCCCGCCGGGCCCCGCGGCTCGTGGCGTTGGAACGGCCTACACAACCAATACCACCGCTGGACCGCACATCTCCTGCACGGCGACCTTGGTCAGTCCTTCCGAACGGGGCGCGCGGCAAGCGCGGAACTGGCCGATGCACTGGCGTTTACGCTGCCCCTCACCGGCTTAGCGGTGGCTCTCTCCGTAGGCTGCGCCCTGTTGCTTGCCCTGGGCTTAGCGGGCAGGCCGTGGTGGCACCGCCCGGTGCGGGCCGCACTGGTGGGGCTGCAGGCACTGCCGCTATTTGGAGTGGGGCTGGTGCTGCTCCTAGCATTTGCCAACCCCGAGGCGCTGGACTGGTTTCCGGGGTATGGCCTGGGGCAAACCACCGACCAGCCGCCCGGTACCTGGGGATACTTGGCCGCCTACCTATGGCACTTGGTATTGCCTACTACTGCCCTCGTTCTCAGCGCCCTTCCCGAGCTCACCCTGCAGCTACACGCCAGCCTCCTGCAGGAGTTGGGCTCCCACTACGTCGTGACGGCCCGTGCCAAGGGGCTGGCCGAGCCGGTCGTTATCCGCCGCCACGCCCTGCGCAATGCTTTGTTGCCCTCGCTGGCACAACTGGCCGAGCTGCTGCCTGCGCTGGTGGCTGGAGCAGTAGTGGTTGAGGTAGTATTTGCGCTGCCAGGCATGGGCCGCCTGCTGGCCGGGGCCGCTGCCGCGCGCGACGCGCCCGTGCTGGTGGGCGGCGTGCTGCTGGTGGGCGCGGCCCGCATGCTAGCGTTGCTGGCCACCGATGTATTAAATTTTTGGATTGACCCTCGCATCCGGTGGCAGTCCTGAGTTCGCTTTCCCTTTCGCGAATGCAGAAAGCAGCTGCTGCATGGCTGAGCCTGCTGGCGCTGGTGGCCGTGGCTGCGCCCCTGCTGCCGCTGCCCTATCAGCCCAATGTGCCCGACCTTGCACACGTAGCGCAGGCCCCGCTCACGTCCGGGCAACACTGGCTGGGCACTGACCCACAGGGGCTCGACGTGCTCAGCTTGCTGGTTTACGGGAGCCATACCGCTGTATTCATTACGTTCCCCGCCGCCATGATTGCGGCCGTGGTGGGTGGCGTGCTAGGCGGCGCAGCTGGCTTTTGGGGGAACCGGGTGCGGGCAGATGCCGCCTATTGGCTGCTGGCCACCGGCGCGGCGTGGTGGGTGCTGCACCTGCCCGTTCCTGAGTTGGGGCTGCTGGTGGCCGCAGGTGGCTTGGCGCGCCTGTTCCTACGCCCGCGCCATGGCTCTACCTACAATGCCTCCGTCCCCCTCGATGCGGCAGTGATGGGGGTGGCCACGGCTCTCGATACGATTCCACACCTGGTACTGGTACTGGCCATTGCGGCCGGCGCAGGCGGCGTCTCGGCATCGGGCCTGCTGGCGCTTCTTGCGCTCACGGCTTGGCCGACGCCCGCTCGGTTGGTCAGGGCCCAGATGCTGCGCACACGGGCGCTGCCGTTTACCGAAGCCGCACAGGCTGCCGGCATTTCCACTTGGCGAATTTGGCTGAAGCACGCCATACCACACGCAATCAGCCCGTTGCGGGCCGCATTTCCCTTGAGTATTGCCCGGTTGCTAGGATTGGAAAGTACCTTGTCGTTTTTGGGCGTCGGCTTGCCACCCGAGGTGGCCAGCTGGGGCCGGCTCATGGCGTCATTCCGCTACGACACAAGCACGTGGTGGGCGTTTGCCTTTCCCATGACACTATTGGCTTCCAGTCTTTTAAGCCTGTATATTCTATCATCAGTGCGCCGACGTTAGAAAGCAAAATGGCCCAAGCAAGATTGAAAAAGCAGGCAGAAAACTTCTCGGAACAGGACGCAAACCTCATGGTTTCGATGTCTCAAATCGACGATTTTTTCTGAAATAAAAGTCAGAAAGTTGTAACACCCATTTTTTACAATCCTATGAAAATCAAATCTTTATAATGAGACAAAAACGTGGCGGCAAATCATAGCAGTACATTTTCCGGCTAATAGTTTGATTTTTCTAATAAGGGAGCCTGGCAGTTGGATGTCTCACTATGAGCAGGTATGTCCTTTTAAAGGGTAAAATGAGGTGGTAACATTGTATTGCTTTTCAGCACAAAGCCATTTCGACGCTCTCCCAACTCCTCTTTTTCTCTACCCCGTTCTGTTATGTATCTGCTCGTTTACCCATCATTGGGCTCCTCCCGTCGCCCCAAGGCTACCTCACAGGCGGCTCGCCCCATATCGGTGGGCATTGATTTCGTGACTCCCGACGGCATGGTTGTGCCGCGCGCATTGGGCGAAGCTGCCCTGCTGGGCCGCACCGCCGTACTGGTGGGTGGCCTGCTGGTAGGCGTATGGCCGCAGTCCTGATTCCTCCTTTCCGCTCTAACGCTTAGCCATCGCATCCAGTCGATTACCCATTACCTATCAACTTCCCGCATTTGGTATAATACCCTTACCCTATCTACCCATTCGCTACTTCTACCGCTCGCTGGCTACCCCTGCCGAGTTTTAACCCGCCGTCTACCCCGGCGGGTTTTTTTTGCCCTTACCGCTCGTCGCTCTGGCGGCCCACCAGCTCAATGCCCTGGGCAAAAGTGTGGGGGCGGTAGCCCAGTTCGCGCTTGGCTTTATGGATGATGAAGCCGGTCCGGGCCGGCCGCCGGGCCGGCTGCGTAAACGTGGCGGCGTTGGCTTCCTCGATGAGGCCGTGGTCGAGCCCAAAAAAGTCGGCCACCTGTAGGGCCATGGCATAGGGCGTGAGCATTTCGTCGCTGCTGATGTGGTAGATGCCCTGCGCCGAGTGGCGGGCCAGCAGCCAGCAGCCCTGCGCCAAATCTTCGGCCAGGGTGGGCGTGCGCCACTGGTCCGACACCACTTTGATGGCTTTGCCGGCGCGCAACGAGTCGCGCACCCACAGCACGATGTTGGTGCGGCCGTACTCGTGGGCCACGCCGTACACCAGCACGGTGCGGGCAATGGCCCAACGGCCGGGGCTGGCCCGCACCAACTCTTCGGCGGCCAGCTTGCTGCGGCCGTAGAAATTGACCGGCCCGGGCGTGGCGTCTTCGGCCAGGGGGCCGGCCTCGCCGCTAAAAATAAAGTCGGTGCTGAGGTGGGTGAAGTGAATGCCAAACTCGGCGCAGGCGTCGACGAGGTGCGCCACGGCCGTCACGTTGTGCAGCCAGCAGGCTTCGTGGTTGAGCTCGCACTCGTCCACGTTGGTCATAGCGGCCGTGTGGATGAGGTGGGTGGGGCGCTCCTGGGCCAGCACTTGGCGCACCTGCGCGGCATCGGTCACGTCGAGGGGCATAAAGTCCAGGCCGGGGTAAAGCGCAGCCAGCTTGTTGGCGCCGCGGGAGGTGGCCACCAGCTCCACTTCGGGCTGTGCGCGCAGCAAGGCAACTAGCTTTTGGCCCAGCAGGCCATTGGAACCGGTGACGAGGATTTTCATACGCTGGCAGTGGGCGCCGGGTGGCTATTCGTACTTGTACCCGTAGAGCTTGCTGATTTTCTTCCGCTTCAGCTTCTCCACTTTCATGGTCATTTTCACGTCGGCGAGGGGCCGGTCGCGGGCGTCTTTGCTCACCTTGGCAATTTTGTCGATGACATCGAGGCCCTGAATAACCTGGCCGAACACGGTGTACTGCCCATCGAGAAAGTGGGTGCCCTCGTGGTTTTCGACCAGGTAAAACTGGGAGTTGCTGCTGGGCGTGCCGCGCGGGCCGCCCATGCGGGCGGCGGCCACGGCGCCGTACACGTGCGGGTGGCCGGGTGCGAGCTCGGCCGGAATGGTGGGGTCGTTGGGCTGGCCCAGGCCGTCGTTGCTGGGGTCGGCGTCTTTGGTGTTGGCGTCGCCGCCCTGAATCATGAAGTTGTCGATGACGCGGTGGAAGGTAGTGCCGTTGTAGAATCCGCTTTTGGCCTTTTGCAAGAAGTTGGCTTTGTGCAGGGGCGTGTCGTCGAAGAGCACGAGGCGGATGACGCCCTGCGGCGTGGTGATGGTCACGACTTCGTCTTTGCCGCTCTTTTTGGGCTTGCCGGGTTTATCGGCCGCGAAAACGGGGGCCGCAGCCCACAGCAGCACCAGCAAAAACGCCGTGGTGCGCAGAATGGAATGTTTCATAGAAGAGGGAAAGTAAAACGCTCGACAAAACTAACCGCCAGCCCCGGCTACCCGCGCTGCTCGCGGATGCTGGCCAGGATTTCGCGGCCACCGCGGCCCAGCACGGCATCGGCCACGGCCACGCCCAGGGCATGGGCTTCCGCGGGCGAGTCGGCGGTCTGGATTTCTTCCACGTATTCTTCGCCGCTCAGGCTAATGAGGCCGCCGTGTAGGCGCAGGCGGCCATTTTCGAGCGTGGCCAGGGCAAAGGAGGGAATGCTGCAGCCGCCTTCCATGGTGTGCAGGAAGGCGCGCTCGGCCAGCAGGCAGGTGTGGGTGGCGGGGTGGTCGAGGGCGGCTTTAAGGCGGGCTTTGAGGGCCTCGTCCAAGTCGGCGGCGCACTCCACGGCGATGCTGCCCTGGCCGGTGGCGGGCACAAACTGCGTGGCGGGCAACGTGTGGCGCACCAAGTGCTCGTAGCCCATGCGGTGTACGCCGGCGTAGGCCAGCACGAGGGCATCGAACTGGCCTTCTTCGAGCTTGCGCAGGCGGGTCTGGAGGTTGCCGCGGGCTTCGGCAGTTTCGGCGTGCGGGTAGAAGCGGCGCAGCTGGGCCTTGCGGCGGGTGCTGCTGGTGCCCAGCACGATGCCGGGCTTGTCGAGCGAAAACTCTTCGTTGAAGCTGAGCACCACGTCGTTCACCTGCTCGCGCTCCAGAAACGCCAGCAGCTCCAGCTCGCGCGGAATGCTGCTTTGCACGTCTTTAGCCGAGTGTACGGCCAAGTGCGTTTCGCCCCGCAGCAGGCTGTTTTCCAGCTCTTCGGTGAACACGCCTTTTGACCCGATTTTGGCCAGGCTGCGGTCCTGCACGGCGTCGCCGGTGGTTTGCATGGGCACGATTTCGGTTTCGAAACCGGCCGCTTGCAGCAAGGCGGCCACGTGTTCGGTTTGCCAGAGGGCAAGGCGGCTGGCGCGGGTGGCGAGGCGGATTTTCATTATCAGTCAGTTATCGTTTAAAACGTCATGCTTCGGCTGCGCTCAGCATGACCGTGCTTTTTCGTTCAGGCGCGCAAAAATCCCCCTAGCCGCAAGGAGCTGTCCACGAACACCATTTTGGCGTTGGCGTTGCGCTCGATGTGGTAGTGGGCGTCGGTGAGTTCTTTGCTGAGTAAATCGGCGTTGCTCGGGGTCACGAATTTGGCAAAACCCGTGACGAACTGCTGCTCGCCGCTGGCCAGGTGGGGCACAAATTTCGGGTCGATGCCAAACAGCAGCACCTTGCGCAGCAGGCCCAGCGAGTAGCTCAGCAGCTCCTTCTGGTTTTCGCGGCCCAGCTTTTGGAATTCGTCGCTTTGCTTGAGAATGTCGGCCGCTTTCTGGCTGTAGCACTGGCGCATCCACTTCGCAAAAAACTCGAAATAGTCGTGGTCAGCATTGGCGTCGCGGCTGGCGATGGCGGCGCCCAAGCTGCCCTCGGCCAGCTGCGCCACCTGGCGGGCTTTGGCTTCGGGCACCTGGTAGGCGGTGTGCAGAAAGTCGGTTATGTCGTCTTCGGAAAACGGGCGCACCACCACCGGCTGCACCCGGCTGATGATGGTGGGCAACAGCTGCTCGGGCGCGTGGCTAACGAGCAGGAAAATAGTGGCGGGCGGCGGCTCCTCCAGCAGCTTCAGCACCGCATTGGCGGCGGCCGGGTGCATGAGCTCGGGCAGCCAGACGATGACGATTTTGAACCGCGCCTCGAAGGCTTTGAGACTCACCAGCTTCAGAATCTGCACGGCCTCGTCCTTGCTGATGTTGCCCTGCTTGTTTTCGGCTCCGATGTGCTGCATCCAGTCGTTGAGGCCCTGGTAGGGGTTGTCGAGCACGAAGCTGCGCCACTCGGCCATGAACTTGCTGCTCACCGCGTCCTTGGTCACCGTTTTGGTGGTGGTGACGGGCACGATGAAGTTCAGGTCGGGGTGGGCCAGCTTGGCTATTTTGGTGCAGGCCGGGCAGTGGCCGCAGCTGTCGGCGGCATCGGCGGTGCGCTCCTCGCAGTTCAAAAACTGCGCGTAGGCCAATGCCAGCGCCAGCGCCGCGCCGCCCTCGCTGCCGCGGAACAGCTGGGCATGCGCCACGTGCTGCCGCTGCACCGACTGGCGCAGGAGCTGCTTGACGGCAGTTTGGTTGGGAATTTCGGCGAAGGTCATGCTTTAGCCTTTTCCCAGATTCTATCGCCCTCCGTAGCCGCAAATACTTCCTGCATGATGCCTTGCTCCACGGCATCATATGGCAGGTTGCGGCGGGCCATCACGCGCTCAGCCACCTCGCCTACTTTGGGCAGCTTGAATGTTTCGAAGCCCGCCGCGCCGCCCCAGCTAAAGCTCGGGATGAAGGTGCGCGGGAAGCCGGCCCCGAAAATGTTGGCCCCCACGCCCACCACCGTGCCGGTATTGAACATGGTATTGATGCCGCACTTGCTGTGGTCGCCCATCATCAGGCCGCAGAAGGTTTGGCCGGTGTCGACGAAGCGCTTGGCGGCGTGACTCCAGATTTTGACGGGCGCGTAGTTGTTCTTGAGGTTGGAGGTGTTGGTGTCGGCCCCCAGGTTGCACCACTCGCCGATGACGGAGTTGCCCAGGTAGCCGTCGTGGCCCTTGTTGCTGTAGCCCAGCAAAATGCTGTTGCCCACTTCGCCGCCCACCTTCGAGAACGGGCCCACGGTGTTGTCGCCGCGCATTTTGGCCCCGGCGTTGATGTGGGCGCCCTCGCACAGCGCCAGCGGCCCCTTGATGATGGCGCCCTCGTGCACCTGCGAGTTTTTGCCCAGGTAAATGGGGCCGTCCTCGGCGTTGAGAATGGCCGCGCGGATTTTTACGCCTTCCTCAATGAAGATATTCTCGGCGCCATACACAATGGTGTGGGCATCGCCGACGGGCTGCGAGGTGCGGCCCTGGGTGAGCAGCGCAAAGTCGCGGCGGATTTCCACGCCGTTGCGCAAAAACAGCTGCCACGGGCGGTCAATCACCGTCACGGGCTCGGCCACCTGCCGGGTTTCGGGGATGCCGTCCTGAATGAGCTCGGCCACCAGCGAGGCATCGGCCACGCGGGCGGCCACCAGCAGATCGTCGCTATACAGGGCCTGCCCGGGCTGCAGGGCCTGCACCTGGCGCGTGAGCAAGTAGTCGGGGCACACGGCGCCGTTGACGATGAGGGCGGCGCCGCGCACGTCACCCGCCGGAAACTTGGCCTGCAGGTACGGCTGCGTGAGGTAGCCCACGGCCTCGACGCCCAACCGACGCTGCCACTTTTCGGCCAGCGTGAGGATGCCGCAGCGCAGCGCCGCCACGGGCCGCGTGAAGGTGAAGGGCAGCAGGTGCGGCCGGATGGCCGGGTCGTCGAAAAGCAGAACGTGCATGGAGGTAGTTGTCAGTTGCTTGTTGTCAGTTGTCGGGGCCGGACCAATGCCGGGGCAGACAACGCCGGGGCAAAGTTCGGTTATCGTAAAAAGAAAAGCTCCCGGCAGCTGGGCTACCGGGAGCTTTTGGCTGCCCGCTCATCAGCTTAATAACTGACAACAAGCAACTAACAACTAAAAAGCTATTCTTTGTTGGCGCTGCTCTGCTCTTTCTTGGCGTAGCGGCTGCGGAATTTCTCCACGCGACCGGCCGTGTCGATGAACATGTTTTTGCCGGTGTAGAAGGGGTGCGAGGCCGAGCTCACTTCAATTTTCACCAGCGGGTACGTTTTGCCGTCTTCCATCGTGATGGTGTCGGTCGGCTTCATCGTGGAGCGGGTGATGAACTTAAAATCCGAAGAAGAGTCCTGGAATACGACTTCCTGGTACTCGGGGTGGGTGTCCTTTTTCATATCGAGGGTCAGTTTTACCGGTTGAACCCTGCCGATTTTGCGGAAGGGACTGCAAAAGTACAGCTTAGCTCCGAAATACCCAACCCCGGCGCTAACATTTTCCGCAGCTTCGGGCCGGGCAAGCCGTGCTCCTGAGGTTGTTGCCTTTCTGAAAAGGTTGTACATTTGAATTCGGCCCTCACTCGGGGCCCGCTGCTGCGTGTGCTGAAACTTGTACCCGTCCGTCGCCTGATTCGCCGCTCCGGCCCCGCAGCCCTGCTGCTGGTGTTGTGCAGCGCCGTGCTGGCCGTGGCCGCGTCGCTCACCATGTTCACCGCCGCCTACGAAGGCACCCGGGTGCGCGTGGACTGGGAAGTGAACAGCGAAGCCGACGTGACGGGCTTCGAGCTGGCCCGCAAGTCGGCCACCGAAACCAGCTACAACACGGTGACCAGCGTGGTGCCCAACGGGCAGCGCCGCTACCAGTACTACGACGCCAACGTGTTTCGCACCGCGCCCGGCAGCACGCCCGGCACGCCCGCGCCCTCAGCCGGGGGGCCTTTCACCTACCGCCTCACCGTGCACAGCCCCACCGGCGACCAGAGCTACCTCACGGTGCTGGCCGGCACGCCCAGCGCCGTGCAGCGCTCCTGGGGCACCATCAAGTCGATGTTTAGGTAGGGAATCTGATTTATTGAGAACGTCATGCTGAGCGCAGTCGAAGCATCTCGCGTGCCGAAGTAATTCTTGCGATTGAATTACTACCACACGCGAGATGCTTCGACTGCGCTCAGCATGACGTTTTGATTTAAACCCAACATACTTTCTCCCTTGCTTACCCAACTCTGCTTCGCCTCCAATAATGAGCACAAGCTCGACGAAATCCGGCCGCTGCTGCCGGCCGGCTTCACGCTGCTGAGCCTGGCCGACATCGGCTGCCACGAAGAACTGCCCGAAACCCAGGATACCCTGGAGGGCAACGCCCGCCAGAAGGCCGAATACGTGCGCCAGCACTACGGCGTGGCCTGCTTCGCCGACGATACCGGCCTCGAAGTAACGGCCCTCAACGGCGAGCCCGGCGTGTACTCGGCGCGCTACGCCGGGCCCCAGCGCCGGGCCGAAGACAACGTGGCCAAGCTGCTGCAGGAGTTGCGCGGCGCCGCCGACCGCTCGGCCCGCTTCCGCACGGTGGTGGCCCTGGCCCAGGCCGATGGCAGCGTACACGAGTTTGCCGGCGAGGTGGCGGGCCACATTACGGCAGAAGCCCACGGCACGGGCGGCTTCGGCTACGACCCGGTGTTTGTGCCCGCCGAGGGCGACGGGCGCAGCTTCGCCGAAATGAGCAGCACCGAGAAAAACCGCATCAGCCACCGGGCACGGGCGGTGGCGGGGCTGCTGGCGTTTTTGAAGAGTGAGAAGTGAAGTGAGTAGTTAGCAACTAAAATCGTCTGTCATCCTGAGCGCAGCATTATCTTTGCCTGCTATGCACACCCCGTATCTAATTGGCATCACCGGAGGCAGCGCTTCTGGTAAAACCACGTTTTTGCGCCGGCTCCTGGCGTCCTTTCCCGAAGAGGAGATTTGCCTCATCTCGCAGGACAACTATTACCACCCCCGCGAAAAACAGCTGCGCGACGACCAGGGCGTGGAAAACTTCGACCTGCCCGCCAGCATCGACGCCGCGGCCTACGCCGACGACGTGTTGCGCATCAGCCAAGGCCACGAGGTGCGCCGCAAGGAGTACACCTTTAACAACGCAGCCGTGACGCCCAAGGAGCTGGTGTTTCGGCCGGCGCCCATTGTGGTGGTGGAGGGAATCTTCGTGTTTCACTTCGAGGAGATTGCCAAGCTGCTCGACCTCAAGGTGTACATCGACGCCCAGGAGCACGTGAAGCTGCACCGCCGCATCATCCGCGACCGCGACGAGCGGGGCTACGACCTGGCCGATGTGCTTTACCGCTACACCCACCACGTGGCGCCGACTTACGAGCAGTTCATCGCGCCCTACAAGCATTACGCCGACATCGTGATTCCCAACAACCGCCACTTCGAGAAGGGGCTGGAGGTGCTGGTGGGCTTTCTGCAGAGCAAAGTAGCGGCGCAACGCTAGCCGCGCGCCGGCCACAGCTGACCATTTCTATAATGGCCGCTCAACTGCCCACTCGGGCAGTTGAGCGGCCTTTTTTTGGCTGCGTTGCGCAATAGCAGTAAAAATGGATTATCTTGGACCTGCAATCTCCACCTTACCGGAAGCGGGCCGCGGCTAGCTGAGCCGCCGCAGCCGGTTCAGCGCCACCCAGTCATCCTTTGCTTTGCTGCTTATGAAACGCACACCTTTACTCTTTTCCCGGCTAGCCTCCGCCGTCGTTGCTTCGGCGAGCGTGCTGGGCTTGCTGAGCTGCGACAAAAACGGTCAGGCCGGCATCATGCAGCACCCGGCCGGCAACGCCGCCTACCGCGTGGAAGTGACGCCCGACAAAGCCTACGGCGAGGTGTTCGACGCCAGCCTGGGCAAGCTCAACGACACGACTTACCTCATCATCACGAAGGCCGAGCGGGGCAGCGTGTTTGCCATGCACACCGGCCCGCTACCCACCGCCGACCACGCCGTGTGCTTTGCCAGCACCAACAACCCCGGCTTTAAAGAGTGTGTGGAGGAATACTACCACAACGCCGGTGGCGTGGCCATTCAGAGCAACGAGGCCGGCTGGTGGGCCACGCCGCTGTAGGGCGGCAAAACGAGGCACCTAATCAGTAGAACGTCCTGCTGAGCGCCGCCGAAGCATCTCGCCCGCGAAGAAGATTCTTTGCTATTGCGTGAGAGACACTTCGGCGGCGCTCAGCAGGACGTTCTATTTTTGCCTTTTCCCTTCCTTACTACTTCCCTCCTCTTAAAATGTATAGCAAAGCGGAAGCTACCCAACTGCGCCAGGCTTTCTGGACCGCCTTTGGGCAATACATGGCCCCCGTGCCCTCGGCCGAGGGCGAAACCACCAACTGGATTAACTACAAGACGGGCATCAAGCACCTGTATTTTCGAATGCAGGCCGACAACCGGCAGGCCAAAATCGCCATTGAGCTGAACCACCCGGACGCGGGCATTCGGGAGCTATTTTTTGAGCAGTTTCGGGAGCTGAAAACGCTGCTGCACGAAACGCTGGGCGAGGAATGGATTTGGGAAGAAGAGGCCCTGGACGCCCAGGGCCTGCCGCTGAGCTGCATCTACACGGAGCTACAGCCGGTGAACCTGTTCAACCGCGACGACTGGCCGAAGCTCATCTCGTTTTTCAAGCCCCGCATCGTGGCGCTCGATGCCTTTTGGGCCGATGCGCAGTACACGTTTGAGGCGCTGAAATAAGCTATTAAACGCGCCGCCGAACTGGACGCGCGTGTATCAGTAAAGCTCCGGTTGCCGTTGCAGCCGGGGCTTTGCGCTGTTGTTACGGCAACGATTTTTCTTGCACCGGGGAGGCCTGACAAGCTTACATAATTCTCGATTAGGCCTTCCGCTGCACTAGCCTGTCGGTATATATTTGACCTACTGGCCGGCCCCTTTCCACTGCGCCCGGCTTGGGGCGCCTTCCACCGCCCCGCCACCCTGAGTTTTCACCCGAACTCGTGGCTCTCTGCGCCTTTAGGCAGAGCACTCGGCGTTCGTGCACCTCGTTGGTTTTGCACGCTGCTTGTCGGCTTCCGACCCGTAACGTTTTTCTTTTCCGGGTTCTTTTCAGCGGCACTTCTGGGGTTGCTGTTGCGCGTCACGATTGCGCTGCCAGCGTCGTTGAATGGCTCTTGCCAACTCTCCAACATCATCTTATGGAACGGGTACTCATTTCTTTATTTTCAGTGATTTTGCTGGCCGGCGGCTGCCAAAAGTCTCCGGCCGGGCCCACCGAATGCACCCAAGTGGCCCGGGCGTCGGCCGCGTTCCCGGCCTACTGGCACTTCCCCCAGGGCTCCTACTGGGTTTACCAGAAGCGCGGGTCCACCCCGGTCGAGGTCGACACCGTCACCGTCATCGGCAGCCGGGTGCGCGTGTTCCAGCCGGGTCAGACCACCTACGGCCTGCCCACCTGCACCGAGCTCTACGACTACACCTGCTGGCACTCCAACCGCCGCTACTTCCCCGGCGTCAGTCCTAATAGCGGCTTCCGCGGACTTGAATACTTTCAAGCGGAGGGGCAGGAAAGCCAATGGGGCGTCGCTCAAAATAGTGAAGCCGCAAACCTATCCCCTTAGGAATTCTCTGGTCCTATCCCCAGCGGTTCATTGGCCAGCCCATCGCCGCCACCGGCCCCATCCTGCTCGACACCCTTTCCGTGAGCGTGCCCGCCGGCCGCTTCCCCCGCTCGGTGCACCTGCGCATCCCCTTCCTGTTCGATTCGGCCCGCTACGACTACCACCTCACCCGCGGCGTGGGCTACACGCGCAAGGCCTACGCCAACCTCGGCACCTGGGAGTTGGTCAAATACCACTTGGCCCCGCGGTAAAAGCTTTGTTTCGTTTGGATTCAGCCCCTGCGTCTGGAGAAGCTTTAGCTGCTAGTGTTTCTATTTTGCCTTGGCTGGCCCCTGTTATAGGGGCCTTTTTTATGTTGCCGGTAGACGGATGTAAGCTCGTTGAGCCGGTGTGCGAGTTTGTCAAACAAGGGTGCGACTTCGGCATACACGCGTGCGAGTCCGTCAAACCGAGCTGCGAGTTCATCCTACGCGCATGTGAGCGGCCCAAACCGGGGTGCGGGTTCGGAATACCGGCCTGCGAGCGGGCCTTACACGCCGGCGAGGGCGTTTTGCGGGGCCGAAAATGGGCCTTGCCTGCATTCCCGCCAAATGGGTATCTTTGCAGACCCCGTCCATACCCATGCTGGCTCTGCTTTCCCGTTTTTGGTTCTCGCTCCGCTTTGCCCTGCTCGCCGCCACGGTGCTGCTGGTGCTGGGCCTGAACCAGCGCGCCGTGAGCGTGCTGCGGCCCGTGGGCAAGGGTGAAACGCGCTGGGCGCAGCCCACCCGCGTGGCGGTGGTGAAACAAAAAGTACTGCTGGAAGCCACCACGGCCCTCGACCACTTTGTGGCGCCGCCGATGGTGGCCTGGCTGCCCAGCGCCGTACCGGCCGTGTGGCTGCCCAGCCTGCGCCAGGCCCTGGCCGTGCCGCGCCTGCGGGCCGGCATCCGGGCGGGCGAGGTGTTTCGGGCGCGGCTGCTGGCCGTGGCCCTGTCGCCGCAGGCCCCTTAAATTCAGTTGGCAGTTAGCAGTGAACAGTTAGCAGTTGGTGGGCGTGGCCCTGAACTGCCGGCTGGTGGCTGCTTGCATGCCCCTTCCCGCTTTCATTGCTCACTGACAACTACTAACTGATTACTGATTTTCACATGCGTAACAAAGGATTAATCATCGCGCTCACCCTCGTCGTCACGGCGTTGTGCGCGTACTTCCTGTTCTTCACCTACGTCTCGCGCGGGGTGCAGAGCAAGGCCGTGGCCTACGCCACGCGCAACGGCAAGCTCGACGAAGCCGCCCGCCAGCACTACCTCGATTCGGTGTGGCGCGCGCCCGTGTTCGGCCCCTTCACCTACCGCGAAGTGCGCCAGAGCGAGCTCGGCCTCGGCCTCGACCTGAAAGGCGGCATGCACGTGACGCTGGAAGTGTCGCCGGTGGAAATTGTGCGCGCCATGAGCGGCAACAGCAAAGACCCCGCCTTCAACCGCGCCCTGGCCAACGCCCAGGAAGCCCAAAAGACCAACTCCAGCACGCCGTTTACGGCGCTGTTTGCCCAGGCCTACCAGCAGCTGGCGCCCAGCAAGCCATTGGCCACCATCTTCGCCAACACCACCAACAAGAGCCGCGGCATCGACATCAACTCCTCGAACGAGAAGGTGATTGGCGCCATCGACAAGGAAGTGGAAGAAGCCATCGACCGCTCGTTCAACATCCTGCGCACCCGCGTGGATAAGTTCGGCGTGAACCAGCCCAGCATTCAGCGCGTGAAAGGCACCGGCCGCCTGCAAATCGAGCTGCCCGGCGTGGACAACCCCGACCGCGTGCGCAAGCTGCTGCAAGGCCAGGCCAAGCTGGAATTCTGGGAAGTGTGGAACCAGAACGAAGTGGGCCCCTACCTCGTGACCCTCGACAAGCAGCTTTCGGCCAAGCAGGCTGCCGCCAAAGCGGCCCCTGCCACGGCTTCGACCACCGACACCACGGCTACCGCCGCGGCGGGCGACTCGACTTCGCTGGCGGCCCAGCTGGCCAAGAAAACCAAGGATGCCACGGCCGACTCGGCCGCCAACTCGGCGCAGGGCGGCGTGCTCGCCAAGCTCTTCACCATGCCCGGCCGCCTGGGCGTGAACCTGCGCGACACGGCCCGCATGAACCAGATTCTGCGCTCGCCCGAAGCCAAAGCCACTCTGCCCCCCACCCTGGCCCTGCTCTGGAGCCTGAAGCCCACCACCATTGAGAAGCAGGAGTACCTGGAGCTGATTCCGGTGCGCAAAACCCGCGACGGCGTGCCCATGCTGAGCGGCGAAGCCGTGAACGATGCCCGCGCCGACATCGGCCAGAACGGCCAGCCGGAAGTGCTGATGAACATGACCCCCGCCGGCTCGCGCAAGTGGGCCAAGATGACGGCCGCCAACATCGGCCGCCAGGTGGCCATGGTGCTCGACGACTACGTGTGCTCGGCGCCGGTGGTGCAGGGCGAAATCACGGGCGGCGGCACCAGCATCACGGGCAGCTTCCAGATTGAAGACACCCAGGACCTGGCCAACCAGCTGAAGGCCGGTAAGCTGCCCGCCCCCACGCGCATCGTGGAAGAAGCCGTGGTAGGCCCCTCGCTCGGCAAGGAAGCCATCAACCAAGGCCTGTACTCGTCGCTGGCCGGCGTGGTGATTATCATGCTATTTATGGCCTTCTACTACGGCCGCGCCGGCATCGTGGCCGACATCGCCCTGCTCTTCAACATCTTCCTGATTCTGGGTGTGCTGGCCCAGTTCGGCACCGCCCTCACGCTGCCCGGCATCGCCGGCCTGATTCTGGTGATGGGCACCTCGGTGGACGCCAACGTCCTGATTTTCGAGCGGATTCGCGAAGAACTCGACCACGGCCTGAGCCTGACGGATGCCATCAACAAAGGCTACTCGCGTGCGTTCTCGGCCATTTTCGACTCGAACGTGACCACCATGCTGATTGCCGTGATTCTCGGCTTCTTCGGCACGGGCCCGGTGCAAAACTTTGCTATCACGCTCGGCATTGGTGTGCTCACCTCGTTCCTGTCGGCTGTGTTCGTGTCGCGCCTCATCATCGAGTGGATGGTGAAGGGCAACGAAAACCACCCGATGACCTTCAGCACGGTGATTTCGCGCAACCTGTTCAAGAACCTGAACTTCGACATCGTGGGCAAGCGCAAGCTGGCCTACACCTTCTCGACGCTGTTCATCGTGGCCGGCTTCGTACTGATGGCCGTGCAGGGCGGCCCCAACCTGGGCGTGGACTTCAAAGGCGGCCGCGCTTACGTGGTCGACTTCAACAAAACCATGGTGGCCTCCGATGTGGCCGACAAAATTCGCCCCGTGTTCGAAGGTGCTGGCTTGGAAGTGAAGCAGTACGGCTCGCCCGACCGCCTGCGCATCACCACCGGTTACCTGGCCGAAGACGAAAGCCCCGTGGCCGACAAGAAAGTGGTGGCCGCCCTCAACAAGGGCCTGCAGGCTTACAGCGCCGACGCGCCGGTGATTAAGTCGACCTCGAAAGTGGGCGCCACGATTGCCGACGACATCAAGCGCACCTCGGTGCTCTCGCTGGGCCTCACGCTGCTGGGCATCTTCGTGTACGTGTTGTTCCGCTTCGAGCGCTGGCAGTACTCCATGGCCGCGGTAGTGGCCCTGTTCCACGACGCCCTGCTCGTGATTGCGGCCTTCCCGATTGCCCGCCTGTTCGGCCTGAACTACGAGATGGACCAGATTTTCGTGGCGGCTCTGCTCACGGTTATCGGCTTCTCAATGAACGACACGGTGGTTATCTACGACCGTATCCGCGAGTACCTGCGCGAGAACCCCAAGCTGACCTTCGCCCAGGTGGTGAACCCGGCTTTGAACTCGACCTTCTCGCGCACCATGATTACGTTCACCACGGTGTTCCTGGTGGTGTTTGTGATGTACGTGTTCGGCGGCGAGACCCTGCGCTCGTTCTCCTTCGCCATGATTATCGGCGTGATTTTCGGCACGTACTCGTCGCTGTTCATCGCCACCCCGATTATCCTCGACACCTACGGCAAGAAAGAGGAGCGTGAGCGCCTGGCCCGCGGCGAAGACGTGACCGGCGTGGACGCTGGCACGCCCAAGCTGAGCCAAGCCAACGTGTAGTGTTCCACGGCTTACCCAGCTGATTAGTTAAAAAAAAGCCCGGCCGCGCGCCGGGCTTTTTTTGTGCCTGGGGCAACCGTTTTGGCTTATCTTCCGAGTCGTTTAGTGAAGCCTCGCCAACCGCCGCTCGCATGCTGCACCTCTCCTCACCTAGCTCTGCTCCTCCTACCCTGCCCGAGCTGCTGGCGGCCTGCCAACGGCAGGAACGCGTGGCTCAGCGCCGGCTGTACGGACAATTCCACGGCTTTGCGATGAGCATTTGCCTGCGCTACGCCCGCGACCGCGACCAAGCCCTGGAAGCGGCCAACGACGGCTTCCTGAAAGTATTCCGCGACTTGTACCGCTTCGACGCGGCCCGCCACCCCGAGGACGTGCTGGGCTCGTTTCGGGGCTGGCTCAAGCGCATCATGATTCACACGGCCATCGACCACTACCGCGCCAACGAGCGCCACCAGCACCAGCAGGAGCTCGACGACGTGACCCTGAACCAGGCCGACGGCGGCGCCACGCCCCTCGACGCGCTGAGCTACGACGAACTGCTGGGCCTGGTGCAGCGCCTGCCCCCGGCCTACCGCGCGGTGTTCAACCTGGCGGTGATTGACGGATTTGGCCACGAGGAAATCGCCGAACAGCTGCGCATTTCGGTGGGCACGTCCAAATCGAATTTGTTTAAAGCCCGAGCCCATTTGCGCACAATGCTGGCCCAAATCACTCCTATTACTTCAGCCCGCTATGTGGTCGGATAACGATATTGATAACGCTTTCCAACGGCTAAACCCACCGGAGCCGGACCCCGCGCCCTTCCCGCTGGATGCCTGGCTGCGCCTGGAAACGCAGCTGGACAAGGCCGAGATTCAGCGGGCGGTGCGGCGGAAAATGTGGAAGTTTTTCGCGGCGGAAGTGCTGGTAGTAGCACTGATGGGGCTAGGCTGGCTGCTGTGGTGGCCCGCCGGCCCGGCGTCGCGCGCCACAACGACGGCTGCCGCGAGCACACCCGCCGCCACTCACGCCGCCACTCACGCCGAGCATACCGGACACCAACCAGCCAACCGAAAGAGTGCTGCTTGGTCCGCTTCAGGGGCAAACGTCCCGGTGGCTTCGCCTGTCACACCGGCCTCAGCAGCCACCACTACGTCCGCTGCGGCAATGCCAACGGAGACCGTACCAACCACCGCCTTATCGCCATCTTCTGGCGCTACGGTGGCCCCGGCTGCGCAACCAGCCGCGCCCAAAAAACCAGCGCCCACGCTGGCAGCCTTGCTGCTCAGCCAGCCGGCTCGCTCCACTGCCGCGCCGCGCGAAGGCCGGTCGGGCGGGGTAGTGCTAGCTGATGCGGTGGCCGCTGCGCCAACCAAACGACCCAATGCAGCTGCACCAGCCGAAGCCCAACCGGCTGCTACAGCTCGCTACAACGCGCCGAAAGCGGCCTGGGCAACGGCGGCAGTTGGGCGGCGGCCTTCGCGGCGGGCCTTGCAGCGAGGTGCGCACGAGCAGCCGGTTGCTGTTGTCCGCGCTGCAGCGCACCGCCTGGGGCATGCCCAGCCATCTTATCAGGCGACTGATAATGGTTCCTCGGCGCTATCCGTGGCGCAAGCTGACGGCGCTGCGCCTACGGCTTCAAGAAACCTTGCTCCCACCGCCTCTGACAACGCCGCGTTGGCGCTCAAGGAAGTGCGGTTGACTCTGCCCACGGGCAATGGCCTGCCGGCCCCGCTGGCTTCGGTGGCCCCAACGCCGACTCCGCCTCGGCCTGATGTGCCCGCTCCGGCCCGGCAGCCCCGCTTTTACGTGGGCCTGGTGGGGGCGCCCGATGTAACGACCGTAAAATTTGCCAGCGTGGAGAGCCCGCTGCCCAACCTGGGCGTGGTGCTGGAATACCGCCTGGGCCGCCGCCTGCGCCTGAGCACCGGCCTGCTGCGCTCAACGAAACAGTACAGCGCCCGGCGCGAAGACTGCGATTTTGGCGAGTACGCGCCTTACGTAAAACACCGCTATTTCGACGACGTGGACGGCACCTGCACCGTGCTCGACGTGCCCTTGAACCTGCGCTACGACCTGCTTTCGCGGCCCGGCTACGCGCTGTACGGCAGCACCGGCCTGTCGTCGTTCTTCATGCAGCGCGAAACCTATTCCTACGCCTACGTGGAGTACAACAAGCCCGGCTACTGGGAGGGCGAGGCCATGAACGCCAACCGGCATTTGTTCAGCATCCTCAACCTGTCGGTGGGCTACGAGCGCACCCTGAGCTCGCGCTGGAGCCTGCACGCCGAGCCTTACGTGAAGGTGCCCCTGGCCGGCGTGGGCGTCTACAAGCTAAAGCTGACCAGCGCGGGCGTGTTTGTGGGCGTGAAATACGGTTTTTAGCTGCCCTCAAATGCCCTGGTTGCGCCGTAGCTTGCGGGTTGGAATTTCACGCCTGGTTCATTCATCATTCACTTTCTGACGATGTTCGGTATGTCCGACAATTACACTGTATCGGCCCGGCTGCGCGCGGCGTTGGCGGGCGTGTCCCTGCTGGCGCTGGGCGCGGCGGCCAGCTGCACCTACTCGCACGGCGACCCGGCCCCGGCCTGCGACGTGGCCCGCGAAAACGTGACGTACGCCAACGTCATTTCGCCCATTTTCGACGCCCACTGCCGCGAATGCCACGGGAGTACCGTGTATTCGGTGAAGGGTGGCGGCAACAATTTTGGCGACTACCAGGCCATCAACAGCTACTTCTCGCCCAGCAAGCTGCTCGGCTGCATTCGGCACGACCCCGGCTTCGACCCCATGCCCCAGGGCCGGCCCAAGCTGTCGGACTGCGACATCCAGCGCATCGAAGCCTGGATAGCGGCCGGCAAGAAAAACAACTAACGCCCCTTCCTTCTCACTGCTATGAAACGCTCCCTTTTCCTGCTGCCGTTGCTGCTGTTGCTCTTGGCCCAACCCCACGCACGGGCGCAAAGCAAGTTCATGACCAAGGCGGGGCGGGTGTCGTTTTTTTCGGCCAGCCCCATCGAAGATATCGAGGCCAAAAACCAGGAGGTGGCCGCCGTGCTCGATTTTGGCGCCGGCCAGCTGGCTTTCTCGCTGCCCGTGAAGGGGTTCGTGTTCAAGCACACGCTCATGCAGGAGCATTTCAACGAGAACTACATGGAGTCGGACAAATTTCCCAAAGCCACCTTCACCGGCCGTTTTGTGGGGATAGACGCGGCGACCCTGGCCACCCCCGGCTCGCACACCGCCCAGGTGGAGGGCGACCTTACGCTGCACGGCGTGACGCACCGCATCAAGGTACCGGCCACCGTGGAGCTAAAAGGCGGCCAGCTGCTGGCGGCGGCCGTGTTTTCGGTGGCTCCGGCCGACTATAACATCGAGATTCCGCTGATTGTGCGCAACAACATCGCCAAAATTGTGAGCGTGCGCGTGGCCCTGGCCTGCGACCCCGTGCCCGCCGCCGTGGGTGCCACCACGCGCCCCACCAACTGATTTTCTGCCGCTTAACATCTTATTCCATGCTCCGCAATTTTTACGCATTTTCACTTAAGGGCTTATTGCTGGCCTGCTTGCTGGCCTGGGCCGGTGCCGCCCGCGCCCAAACCGAAAACGACCTGCTGCGCGACCTCGAAAAGCAAACCACCGACTCGACCAAGCGCGAGGCGGTGGCGGCCACCTTCAAGGGCACGCACATCATCAACTCGCAGTCGGTAGAAACACCCGGCGAAGGCACGTTGGCTTTCCTGATTCAGCACCGCTTCGGCACCATCAACAGCGGCCCGTACGAGTTTTTTGGGCTCGACAACGCCGTGCTGCGCCTCAGCTTCGAGTACGGCGTCACCGACCGGCTGGCGCTGGGCCTGGGCCGCAGCTCGCAGGAGAAAACGTTTGACGGTTTTGTGAAATACAAGGCCTTGCAGCAAAGCACCGGCGCGCACCCCATGCCCGTTTCGGTCACGCTGTTCGCCTCGTCGGCCATCACCACGCTCAAGTTCAACCAAACCGCCAACACCACCGAGCGCAGCACCGCCTCGCGCCTCGACTACACCTACCAAGTGTTGCTGGCGCGCAAGTTCAGCCCCAGCCTGTCGGTGCAGCTTATGCCCACGCTCATTCACCGCAACTACGTGGCGCTGGAAGGCATGCAAAACGACGTGTACTCCATCGGCGCGGGCCTGCGCCAGAAGCTGACCAAGCGCCTGGCCCTCACCGCCGACTACTTCTACCTGCTGCCCGGGTACGTGGCCGACAACTACCGCAACGCCCTGGGCGTGGGCGTCGACATCGAAACCGGCGGCCACGTGTTCCAGCTGCACCTCACCAACTCCAGCGGCATGGTGGAGAAGTTCTTCGTGCCCCAGACCACGGGCAACTTCTTCGATGGCGACATCTTCTTCGGCTTCACCGTGGCCCGCAACTTCACGGTAAAGTCGCGGGATTAGACAACTGACCGCCATGCAAAAGGCCCGCTGGAACACTCCAGCGGGCCTTTTGCTTGTACTTATGTGGTTTCGAGGATTATACCATCACGCCTTCGGCCACTACGCTTTGCACCTCGGGCACCATGCGCTTGAGCAGGTTCTCGATGCCCGATTTCAGCGTGACGGTGGCCGAGGGGCAGCCGGAGCACGAGCCCTGCAGGTTCACGGTCACAATGCCTTCGTGGTAGCTTTTGAAGGTGATGTTGCCACCGTCCTGCTCCACGGCGGGGCGCACGTAGTTGTCGAGCAGGTCGATGACCTTCTGGGCAATCTGGCCTTCCTGCTGGGTGGGGTCGCCGGCTGTGGCGGCCTGGGCGGCCTTTTGCTCGGCGGCGGGGTCGACGGTGAAAATGGGCCCGCCGGCTTCCACGTAGCTCTTCAGGAACTGGCGCAGTTCGGGGATGAGTTGCGTCCAGCCCAGCTCGGGCTGGGTTTTGGTGACGGTGACGAAGTTTTGGGCGATGAACACGCGGCCCACGTAGTCAAAATTGAACAACTCCTGCGCCAGCGGCGAGTTGGCGGCGGCTTCCACGTTGGGGTAGTCCACGCTCACGCCATCGGCCAGCAGGTTGTTGTTGAGGACAAATTTCATGCTCTCCGGGTTGGGAGAAGCTTCGGCATAAATGGAAACAGACATGGCTGGGGGCTTAAAATCAAGGAGAAAGCTTGACGCGTTTGCAACGGCAAAGGTACAACCGCAACGGGGGGTTAGAGGTTGCAAATGTACCTACATTGATTGACTCTCCCCCGGACGGCCCGGCAATGGGGTTACACTTTGTCCAGCGCAAAATATCCGACGATGGTCGCGGCCAGCACCGTCGTCAAGGGCCCAAACCGTTCTGCGGGGGTGGCGCCCGTGACCAGTCCCCATCCCACCCACATCGCCGCCGCCGCCAGCAACAGGACCACCAGCGCCGGGGCCAGCCGGCCGCCCCAATTCACCGCGGGCGAAATTTCACCCACAAACGCCGTCCGGTCGGGCTCGTTCGGGTCGGCGTTGTTGATGTACTGCGAGATGCTGCGGTGGTTTCCCGCTTCCAACGGGGCGCCGTGGCCCCCCGCAAAGTAGGCGTATTCCTGCACCTGCTTGCCGTTGTAGGCGCCCTGAAAGCCGTCGATGCCCCCGGTGCCCACGTCGCGGATGCCCAATACCTTGTTCATCACCCGGCACAAAATCCCCACCGGCCAGTCGGCGCAGGACTTGTCGTTGCGCAACGTTTCCACTTGGCGTTTTTTAAACAGGTCTCCCCAGGGATAATCGACCGGCAACACCGTGCCCGCCAGGTACACGCGCTGAAAGCGCATGTTGGGCAAACGCCGCAGGCTCTCGCCCAATATGTAGGTGCCGTTGCTGTGCCCCACGAAATGAAAGTTGGCGTTGGGGTACTGCGCCAGCGCGTCGCTGTAGCTGTTTTTAAACCAGCGGGTGTTGGCACGCCGCACGCCGGAACGAAGAAATTTGGCCGCCGAAAAGTATCCGTAGTTCCCGATGCGCACGTCCGTGTCCGGTTGCTTCAGCACGTCTCGCAGCTGGGTGGTCCAATCGGGGTTGAGCGCGCGAATGCCCGGCATGACGAACACCACGTTTTGGACGGCGTTGCGCTCCGCTTGCTTAGGAGAGGGTGCGTCCGACGGCAGGTGCTCGAAGGTGTAGTACATCAGCATGCGCTTGTACTCCTCCCGTTCGTTGCCTGCGGGCAGCCAATCCCAGCGGTGCACGTTGTTGTGGGTGGCGCCGCTCAGCCGGCGCTGTTCGCCGGTGGGCAGCTGCTCTACTTCGAGGCTCTCCGATTCATCCACGATGCTGTCGGCGTCGCCGAGCAATTGTAGCACCACGGGCTGCTGGCTGGGGGGCGTGCGGCGGAAATACCGCAGCCAGCCAATTTTCAGGTTGCTAATGAAATCGGCGCCTTGCACCGTGTCGTCGAGCAGCGGCGAAAGCCAGCGGGCCAGCCCCAGAAAAGGCACCACGCCGAAGAGTTTGGCGCCGGGCACCACCACGCCCTGGTTGGGCGCGGCAAACAAGATGATGCGCGTGACTTTGCGGGCCCAAGCGTCGACCTCTTCCCCCTCATACGTGGCGTCTACGGCGGCCAGGTAGGCCTCTCGCACGATGAGCCCGCCCAGGCTGTGGCCCAGCAACAGGATTTCATCAGGCAGCCCCTGCACTTCTGCTTTGTTGCGGATGCGGTCGCGCAGCCGCTGGGCCAGCACCGCCACTCCCTCGCGGCTAAACGGGGTTGCGCCGTGCTCATAAAACAGCCACTCGTCTTGCGCGTGGCCAGGCTGGGCCTGAGCCACCGATTTAAAATCTTCCCACTGCACGGCTTTGCCACGCAGTCCGGGAACGACCACCAGAAGGCGGCGTACGGGGGTAGAGGGATAGGGAGTCACGGCGTTGATAGAAATAGAAAAGTGAGCGGTAACGACAGCCAAACCAAGGGCCACTGGTTGTCCGGCAGCCGCGATGCGCGCTTCCCGCCTTTCTTTCTCTACTCAAGGCAATTGGGCCGGAATGCAAGAGCACGCACGCCGACATAAAAATGAAATTAATTCATCAAATAAGCAAATTTATTTATGTCATAAAGTAACCTCATCTACAGCCGGTTGGCCCGGGCGCGCAGCAGCAAATCGGCCAGCACCAGCTGGGTCATGGCTTCCACGATGGGCACGGCGCGGGGCAGCACGCAGGGGTCGTGCCGGCCGCGGCCCACCAGCGTGATGGCCTCGCCCTGGTCGTTGATGGTTTGCTGATGCTGCAGCAGCGTGGCCACGGGCTTGAAGGCGACGCGGAAGTAGATGTCCTGCCCGTTGGAGATGCCGCCCTGGCTGCCGCCGCTGTGGTTGGTGCGGGTGCGCACGGCGCCGGTTTCGTCGGTATAAAACTCGTCGTTGTGCACCGAGCCAGGCAGCTTGGTGCCCTCGAAACCCGAGCCGAACTCAAAGCCTTTCACGGCGTTGATGCTGAGCAGCGCGTGACCCAACAGGGCGGGCAGCTTGTCGAACACCGGCTCGCCGAGGCCGGCGGGCACGTGCCGGGCCACGCCCGTAATCACGCCGCCCACCGTGTCGTGCGCGGCCTGGGCTTCGCGGATGCGCGCTTCCATGCGGGCCGCGGTTTCGGGATGCGGGCAGCGCACCAGGTTTGTGTCGATACGCCCAAAATCCAGCTCCTGATACGCCACGGGCACTTCCACCTCGCCCACAGCCGAGACGTAGGCAGCAACTTCAACCCCAAAATGCGCCAGCAGCTGCATGGCCACGGCCCCGGCGGCCACGCGGGCCGCCGTTTCGCGGGCCGAGCTGCGGCCGCCGCCGCGGTAGTCGCGGCGGCCGTACTTCACGTCGTAGGTGTAGTCGGCGTGGCTGGCACGGTAGGCGTGGGCAATGTGCGAATAGTCGTCGGAGCGTTGGTCGGCGTTGGGAATGAACAGGCTGATGGGCGTGCCGGTGGTGACGCCCTCGAACAGGCCCGACTGGATGTGCACCGTGTCGGCTTCCTTGCGCGGGGTGGTGAGGGCCGACTGGCCGGGCCGCCGCCGGTCCAGCGCCGCCTGAATGCGGGCCGCGTCCACGGCCACGCCGGCCGGGCAGCCGTCGATGATGACCCCGATGCCCGCGCCGTGCGACTCGCCGAAAGTGGTGATGCGAAAGAGGGAGCCGAAGGTATTGGACATGAGAATGGTTATCAGTTGGTTGTTGTCAGTTGTCAGGGCTCGCGTGGCCCGTTGCCTACCAAACCGACAACAAGCACCAAGCAGCTAACAACCACGAAAAGCCCCGCAAAACTACGCCCGCCGGCCGGCGCGCCACCAGCCAAACGCTGCCACCCCGGCCAGCGCCACCAGCAGCCACTGGGCGTAGCGGCGCACGTCGCGGTACACGTCCACCGACTGCAGGGTGGTGTCGGCGCTGGCCAGGGCGGGGCCGTAGAAGGGGTCGTCTTCGGGCTTGGGCAGCGAGGTGGCCACTTGCGCGGCGCCGCGCACCTGGGGCCGCAGCTCCGGCCGCAGCGTGTCGTAGCGGGCCGTGGCGGGGTTGAACACCACAATGCGCAGCAGGCTATCGAGCGGCAGCACGCCGGGCCGGCGGGCCACCAGGCGGTAGCGAAACAGCTTACGCCCGCCGCCCGGCTCTGGCTCCTCGCGCACTTCCGGGCCGTACACCTCCAGGCCGGGCCGGGCGGGCCACACCGGCGCCAGCACCGCCGACAGGTTGCCCTGCCCCTCTACCCCAAACGAGTACGTGAACGACTCGCCCACCCGAAACCGCGTCCGGCTGATGGCTTCTTTCACCTTGTAAGTACCCACCGGCACGGGGCCGCGCTGGGCCGATTCGGGCAGGGGCCGCACCTGCACAGCCACGGCCGGGGCGTAGTAGGTTTTGTAGCCGGCCAGGCGGTTGTCTTGGCCGGCTTCGGGCTTTTTCAAGATTTTGAACTTGACCATGGTCAGGGCCAGCGACGGGAAGCGCAGGGGCTGGGCCGTGAGGGGGTAGTACACGTTTTCGGCCAGCCGGAAGCGCAGGTAGCGCTGGCCCAGGTGGCGCACGGTGTCGGGCGTCACGCTGGCGTCGGGGCCGGGCTCCTGCCAGGCGGTGGGCTGGTGCAGCTCGTGCAGCAGCGGCGGCAGCTGGTCGTTGAAGTCGTGAAACGCCAGCAGGGCCTGGTCTTCGGGTTTGAGGTAGAAATACAGCCCCACCCGCACGCCCTCGCCCACAAACACGCTGGGCCGCTCGGCCACCACGGCCAGAAAGGCGTGGTCGGGCACGTCCTGGTACAGCGCGGGCTTGGGCTTGCCAAACAGCTTATCGAGGTCGCCCACGGCCTGCAGTGGCGCGGCGGGGTTGGCCGGTTTGGTCAGGGCCGGCGCCGTGGCGGGCGTGGCCGCGGCCGGCGGGGCAGGAGCAGTTGGCGCGGGCCCCACGCGCACCGTGGCGCCGGCACTTTTCAGCACCACGCCATTCACGGTTATTTGAAACGGCTTGATGACGACTTCGCCCTCGCCGTAGGGCACGTAGCGCTGGGTGATGGTGACATCCGTAAAGCGGCGGCCCTGCACCGTGCGCGTGGTGTTGGTGCGCACCTTGGTGGTTTTCTTGAAGCCATCAAGCTCCGGGAAGTCCGAGTACTTGTCGAGGGTGCCGCCGCGCACCCGGAAGCCCAGCGTGAACGTGCCCGTGACCGGCAGCGTGGCCGGGCCGGGCACCAGCACCACGTCGGCGGCGGGGGCCGGGCGTGCGGCCGGGGGCGGGGTGCCGGGCTGGGCTGCCGCCAAACCGACGGCCCCTAGCCACCACAGCCACGCTAGTATCCCAAAAAGTCTCCCCATAGATGTTGGCGCCATTGCAGCCCCTAAAAGTAGGTTTAAACGGTGGAATCGGGATTTCAGCGCAGGCTGTACCTTAAGGGTATAATCATAAATCCGGATTCTTGCAACATATATTTTGGCTCTATTGAATCCTTTTGAGCTTCTCCCACCGTATCTGCCTTCACAATTCCCCCACTGTTCAGGTTTTCATTTTTCGAAACGGGCTGCTGGCCCGCTGCGGCACCGCCTTGCCTTTTCTCAAGCGTCATTCATTTTTCACCAAATCCTTCTCACCCATGTCCGACAATCTCCAGCCCCGCGGCTCCGACGACGCCACGTTCGCTCAGCCGCTGTACACGCCCATCAAGCGGCGGTCCTTCTTCATGTACGCCGGCGCCACGGCCGGGGCCTCGGCCCTGGTGCTGGCCGGGTGCTCGAAAGACTCTGACCCAGTGAAACCTAACCTTCCCACCGGCAACTCCACCACCGCCGATGGCTCCATCAGCTTGGGCTCGGGCGACGTGGGCGTGCTCAACTATGCCTATGCGCTGGAGCAGCTGGAAGCCGATTTCTACAGCAAAGTGGCCGCCCTGTCCAACGGCGCCAGCCTGCTCGGCGCCACGGAATTTGCTTATTTCCAGCAAGTAGCCAAGCACGAAGCCATTCACCGCGACTTCTTCAAGGCCGCCCTTACCCGCGATGCGGCCGGGCAGGTGCTGCGCAACCTCACGCCGAAGTACCCCGCTGGCACGTTCGACTCGAAGACCAACATCCTGGCCACCGCCAAAGCGTTTGAAGACCTCGGCGTGGCCGCCTACAACGGCGCCGGCAAGCTCATCAAAACGCCGGCTTACCTGGTCATTGCCGGCCAGATTGTGTCGGTGGAAGCCCGCCACGCCGCCTACATCCGCGACTTGATTACGCCCGGCTCGTTTGCCGCCGACGACCAAGTGGCCGCCGCCTCCGGCCTCGACATGGCCATGACGCCCAAAGAGGTGCTCAATACCGCCCAGAACTTCATCACGGAGAAGCTGAGCGGCGACAGCATCGGCGTCAACGCGTAGCTCATTCCCTTCCAATCGTAATCAATCCTCGCCATGAATTTTTTCAATATAATCAATCAGCTGGCCGAAGTGGACCCCGACGTAATGGGCCGCCTCGACACCCGTCGCTCGGTATTCAACTCGCTCACGTCGATGAGCAAGCGCGCCGCAATGGCCGCCGGCCCGGCCTTGCTGGCCTCGTTCTTCACCAAGGCTTACGCAGGCACCACCGCCGGCGACCCCAAAGAGGTGTTCAACTACGCCCTGACGCTGGAGTACCTGGAGGCTGACTTTTACAATAAGATGATTGCCTCGCCGTACTTCTCCACGGCGTCGGCTGCTGCCCAAGCCGCCATCCGTCAGATTTCCAAGCACGAAACCGCCCACGTGAACCTGCTGAAGGCCGTGGTAACCGGCATCGGCGGGACGCCCACGCCGGCCGTCACGTTCAAATCAGCCACGTTTGCTTCGCTCACGTCGTTTGCGGCGCAGCTGCAGGTGGCACAATTGCTGGAAGACACCGGCGTGCGGGCCTACAAAGGCCGCGCCGGCGACTTGCTGGGCCTGGCCGACGTCACCATCACCGGCATCGGCACCATCAATCCCCTGCAGTCTGCGCTGCAAATTCACTCGGTGGAAGCGCGCCACGCGGCCCACATCCGCTACATGCGCAACCAGACGCCTTGGATTACGGGCACCGGCGACCTCGACTCGCAGCCCCACTACACCGGCGCCATTCCCGAAAGCAACACCACGCAATCGAACGTGAACCTCATTGCCGCCAACTCCATCACCCCGAACACCACGTATTCGGCGGCCGATGCCGCGGCCTCGTTCGACGAAATCCTGACGCCCGCTGAGGTGACGGACAACTCGCGCGCTGGCGGCCTGATTGGCGCTTAAGTTGCCGGGCCACAGCCCTGAACATGTTTTGCTGATAAAGCCGGTTTCGCTGTTGCGGAACCGGCTTTGTTTTTTGGGCCTTTGCAACCATTGAACAGGTAGCGAGTACCTTTGCAGTAGCTCGTGGCCCGAGGTTTCGGGCCGGCCGATTGATTTAACTACGCATGTCTGAACACTCTTTCTCGCCTGCCTGGCGGGCCCAGCCGCTGGGACGGCGCGGTTTTTTGCGGGTTTCGGCAGCTTCGGCCGCCACGGTGGCGCTGGTGGCTGCCACGGGGTGCGACACCTCGACCCCGGAGCCCGTGCTCCCCGACCCGAACCTGATAACGCTGCCCACCGGCGACAATGGCCTGTTGTATTCCCTCTACCTGCTGGCGTTGGCCAAGGCCACGCTGTACCAGAAGGTGTACGAAACGCCGCCCACCGACCTGACGACCGCCGAGCGCGCCATCTTTTCGGACCTGCGCGACCATGAGGTGGCTTACCGTGAACTGCTCCACCTCATCCTCGACCCTAATTACCTCGACCCCACCAAGGCGGCGCAGCTTTTCCCCACCGACTTTGCCTTCAAGCTCACTTCGTTCACGCTCACCACGCGGGCGGGGGTGCTGGCCGCTGCCCAGCAGCTCGAAGACCTGGCCGCGGCCACTTATCCGGTGGTGGTGCCGCTGCTGGCCAGCAGCACCCCCTACCAGCGCGTGCTATTGCTAAAGGCCGCCTCGGTGCAGGCCCGGCACGCCGCCGTGGTGCGCGACCTGCTCACGCCCGGCTCGTTTGCCAACGACGACGTAGTGGACGCCGCCGGCCAGCTCAAGCCCAAAACTCCGGTAGAGGTGAACACCGCCTTGGCGCCGTTTTTTGCTCCTTACGTTATTTCCGTCGCCAATTTGCCCGTTCCCGTTCTATGAAGCTGATGTCCTTTCTTGACCACGTAGCGGCTGCCCCCTCCGCCGCAGCGCCGCGTCGGGCCTTGTTTCAGCAATTGGGCCGGGCCGCCGTGGCCGCGCTGCCCCTGGGCCTGGGCGCTGCCCTGCCCGCCGCCGCCGAAACCAAAGACACTTCCCTCGATGCCCTGACCCAGCTCCTGCTGCTCGAGCGGCTGGTGTCGGCGTTCTACACCCGGGCGCTGGCCAATCCCAGCCTGATTCCGGCGGCACAGGTTCCCGACTTCCAGCGCATCCTGCGCCATCAGAACCAGCACGTGGCCCTGTTCACGCAAGCCCTGCAGGACAGTGGCGCCGTCATGCCCGCCATGCCCACCTTCGACTTTAGCGGCCAGCGCAACGCATCCGGCAACCCCGTGCTGTTCCCCAACGTGCTCACGGTCTACGACGACTTCCTTGCCCTGGCGCAGCAGCTCGAAGACCTGAGCGCCCGTATCTACCGGAGCCAAGTTTTCAACATTTCTTACGACCCCAAGCTCTACAAAGCGGCCCTGAGCATAGCGGCCGTGGAGGCCGAACACTCGGCCCACGTGCGCACCCTGCGCCGCAACCGCGGCGTGGCCGTGAAAAGCTGGCCCAGCGCCACCGATGCCGCCATTGCGCGGCCGGCAGCGGCCCAGGTGCTGGCCACGGCCGCTACCGGTGGCGAAGACAATCTTGCGCAAGAGCAACAAGCCGGCGCCCTGGTGCCCTTTGCTAGCCTGCTGAGCGTATTACGCCTCACTTTCGTGAGCGAAGCTTCTACAGCAGAGGCATTTGACGAGCCCGCAAGCACTACCGTAGCGCAGGCTGCGCTCAATTTATTCTACTAAGTAAGGTAATATAGAACGATACATAATTTTGGCATTGTCCGGAAAAAGAGCGGCCCAGGCTGCTCTTTTTGCGTATTGGGGCACCCGGGTCTGGCTGCGCCTCTTGCCTCTCTTGCGCTGCGCCGCCATCATGTTGTATCTTTCTTATCAGGTGGCTGTCAAGCTCTTCCCGGGAGCTCAAGGCCCCTCCACCCTTTCCCCTCCCCGTATTCTTTGATGCTATGCTAGACTACGTGAAAATGATTCTGCTCAAAGTCAGTTTCAGCAAAGCGCTGTTCGAGAAAGAGCTGCGCAAAGCCATCAAGATGCTGGTGCCCGCCGAGCTCACCGATTTTCGGGCGTGGTGTTACCAGCAGTTTGCACGTGTGTACCGGCGAGTGTTAAAAAAGGTATTCGGCAATCCTCAAGGCACTTCGCCGGTGGTGGCGTTGGGTTAGTCCCCGGTCACGAACCGAATGTTGCGCTTCAGCCCCTCGTAGCCCGTACGCTTCACGGCCGACTGGCGGAACAGCTCCGTAAACAATTCGTGGGTAATCTCGCGCCAGTCGCCGGGCGTCAGGTCTTTCAGGCCGGGCGCGGGGTTGAACTGTGGCTCGTTGTGCGGTGTCGAGAAGCGGTTCCAGGGGCACACGTCTTGGCAGATGTCGCACCCAAACACCCAGTTACCGAACTGGCCGGCCACCTCGGTTGGAATCTGGTCCTTGAGTTCGATGGTGAAGTAGCTGATGCACTTGCTGCCGTCCACCACGTAGGGCTCGGTGATGGCCTGCGTGGGGCAGGCGTCGAGGCACTTGGTGCAGGTGCCGCAGAAGTCGCGGATGGGGCCGTCGGCGGGCAGCTCCACGTCCACAATCAGCTCGGCGATGAAGTAGAACGAGCCCGTGCCGGGCGTTATCAGGTTCGAGTTTTTGCCCACCCAGCCGAGGCCGGATTTCTTGGCCCAGGCCTTGTCCAGCACCGGCGCGGAGTCGACGAAGCAGCGCCCACCAATCTGCCCGATTTCGGCTTCCATGTCGGCCAGCAGCGTCTTCAGCTTGTCTTTGATGACGAAGTGATAGTCGCGGCCGTAGGCGTATTTGCTGATTTTGAGCGTGTCGTCGGGCTGTTGGGTCTCAGGCGCGGGGTAGTAATTGAGCAGCAGCGAAATCACCGATTGGGCGCCGTCTACCAGCAGGCGCGGGTCGAGGCGCTTGTCAAAGTGATTTTCCATGTAGCCCATCTTGCCGTTCATGCGGCGCGTGAGCCAGGTTTCGAGCCGCGGCGCTTCTTCCTCCAGAAATTCGGCCTTCGAAATGCCACAGGCCATGAAGCCCAGCTCCGCCGCGCGGCGCTTGATAAACGGGGCCCATTGCGACTGGGGAAGCATGTGTAGCGGGGTTAACTGTTAAGGCCGGTCGCGGCCGACAAACCGGTTTTTGCCCAGCAAAAATCCGACGGCGCGCGCCAAGTTGCGCGCCAGGGTGTCCTCGTTTTTCAATCGGGCCAGGTAGCGCACTATTTCGTGTTGCCGCGAGGGCGACAGGCGGGCAAACACCTCCCGGGCCTCGGGAGTTTCGGCCAGCGCCTGCTCGAAGGCCGGGCAGGACAGCACCGGTGCGGCTTCCGGGTTGTACTCAATGGCAACGGCCAGCACCTCCCCAACGCGTCGGGGCGAGTTGGCCAGCATCAGCAGGTTGATATACAAACGCCAAAGGCCGGCGTAGCGCACCAGCGTTTGCTGGTAGGGCTGGCCGTTCACGGTGCCGTGCACTCGTATCGGACCTTTGCTGCGCCCTGCTTGGGCAAAAATGTCGGCCAATAGTTCTTCGGGCACCTGCACGAAAGGGTTTACGCCAATTATTTCCAGCGGCGCGGTAAACGTGTGCATGGCTAGAATCGGTAAACAAAAACGCACCGCCGATTGGCGGTGCGTTGTCGTGTGGTCAACAATAAATCACGAGGTTATCTCATCAAATAAGCTCACGCCGTTGTTGCCACGCAGGTGGTTGGGCAACAGGCGGCCGAGGTGCTGGTACGCGGCCTCGGTGGCCTCACGGCCGCGCGAGGTGCGCTTGATGTAGCCTTCCTGAATGAGGAAGGGCTCGTACACTTCCTCGATGGTTTCGCCTTCCTCGCCGCAGGCCGTGGCGATGGTGCTGATACCCACCGGGCCACCCTTGAACTTGTCGATGATGGTGGTGAGAATGCGCTTGTCCATGTCGTCGAGGCCGCGGGCGTCCACGTCGAGGGCGTTGAGGGCAAACTGCGCGATTTCGACCGTAATGGTGCCGTCGCCCTTGATTTGGGCGAAGTCGCGGGTGCGGCGCAGCAGGTTGTTGGCAATGCGGGGCGTGCCGCGCGAGCGGCGGGCAATTTCGAAAGCCGCGTCCTCGTGAATGGGCGTGCCCAGAATCTCGGCCGAGCGCTGCACGATGGTGGTCAGCAGCTTGGAATCGTAGTACTCCAGGCGGGCCGAGATGCCGAAGCGGGCCCGCAGCGGCGCCGTGAGCATGCCCGAGCGCGTGGTGGCGCCTACGAGGGTGAAAGGCGACAGCGAAATCTGCACCGAGCGGGCGTTGGGGCCCGAGTCGAGCATGATGTCGATGCGGTAGTCCTCCATCGCCGAGTACAGGTACTCTTCCACCACGGGGTTGAGGCGGTGGATTTCGTCGATGAACAGCACGTCGTGCGGCTCCAGGTTGGTGAGCAGGCCGGCCAGGTCGGAGGGCTTGTCGAGCACCGGGCCGCTGGTCATCTTGATGCCCGAGCCCAGCTCGTTGGCAATGATGTGCGACAGCGTGGTTTTGCCCAGGCCGGGAGGGCCGTGCAGCAGCACGTGGTCGAGGGCGTCGCCGCGCTGCTTGGCGGCCGCCACGAAGACTTTCAGGTTTTCCAGAATCTTGTCCTGGCCCGTGAAGTCATCAAAACTGAGCGGCCGGAGGGCTTTGTCGATGTCCTTATCGGTGGCATCGAATCCGTCGGTTCCGCCGGTGAGAAAGGCTTCGCGCATATTGATATTGCTAAAATGATTGGTCAGTGCTTGCTAAGCGCATGAGTAACTGAATTGGCAGCGAAAAAGCTCCGTGGGGAAGTAAATATTTGGCTATCATCCTGAGCGCAGCGAAGGACCTTGCCTCATCCAAACGATTTTGGCTGACGTGATAAGGTCCTTCGCTGCGCTCAGGATGACAGACGGTTTCAATCGCCGACTACTCGTGCAGCAGCACTTCAATGTCGAGGTGCAGCCAGTCGGTTTCCCAGGATTTGTGGTTGAGGCGGGCCGAGAGGTTCTTGCCGGCGTCGAGCAGGCGGGCCACGGTTTCGTTGCGGCCCTCGGGCAGGTAGCCCAGCCACACGTTGTCGGCCGAGTCGGCGGGGGCGGTGTGCACTTGCACGGCCCAGTCGTCGTAGTGGTTATCGGGCTCGCGGGTGAGCAGCAGGGCCTGCCCTACCTGCAGCTTCGGCTCGTATTTCTCCAGATTGGGGCGGTGCGAGGTGCCGGCCACGAGGCACTCGAGCAGCACAAGGGGTTCGGAGTCGGTCACGATTTTCATCATGGGGCCAAATTACGGCGCTGGCAGCGGGTTTTGGTTTTATGCAACTTCGACATTGCAAGCATAAAGTTTCAGTAAGTTGCGCGCCCATTTCACACTTCACTCCTTCAAACCGCATGAAAAGAATGTTTCTCCCCGCCGCGCTGGCGCTGGCCGTGGCTGGCTCGTGGGCCTTTTACCCGAAAGCCCCCGCCGATTCGGCGGGTTACATGATGGTCATTGGCACCGGCCGCACTTCGGGCCTGGCTTCCTACACGGCCGCCGTTACGGTGGTGCAGTCCGATGGGGAGCAGCAAACCCAAGAAGTAGATACCAAACTTCTGAATCGCAAGAATGCCGTGGCCGGCTTTGTCGATTTACACAGGGCTGAACTGGCCAAAATCAACCAACTCACTGCCCAAGGCTGGCGCGTAATCAGCGTGACGCAGGGCAATAGTTTCCAGGGCGTCATCAACGAGACCACTTACTTGCTGGAAAAACGCTGATTGGAGTCGCCCATTGTTGCCACAAGAGCCGCCCCATACCTGGAGCGGCTCTTGTGTAACTCAGGATATGGGCAGCTTACTTGAATGCCTGAATGCCGGTGATGTCGGCGCCCGTGATGAGCAGGTGGATGTCGTGCGTGCCCTCGTAGGTAATCACCGACTCGAGGTTCATCATGTGGCGCATGATGGGGTACTCGCCCGTGATGCCCATGCCGCCGTGAATCTGGCGCGCCTCGCGGGCCACGTGCAGGGCCATGTCGACGGAGTTGCGCTTGGCCATTGAGATTTGGGCGCTGGTGGCTTTGCCTTCGTTTTTGAGCACGCCCAGGCGCCAGGCCATGAGCTGGGCCTTGGTGATTTCGGTAATCATCTCGGCCAGTTTCTTCTGCTGGAGCTGGTAGCTGGCGATGGGCTTGCCGAACTGCTCGCGCTGCAGCGAGTATTTCAGGGCCGACTCGTAGCAGTCGATGGCCGCGCCGATGGCGCCCCAGGCGATGCCGAAGCGGGCCGAATCGAGGCAGGACAGGGGGCCTTTCAGGCCGTCGATATTGGGCAGGATGTTTTCTTTCGGGATTTTCACGTCCTCAAACACCAGCTCGCCGGTGGTGCTGGCGCGCAGGCTCCACTTGTTGTGGATTTCGGGGGTGCTGAAGCCTGCCATGCCGCGCTCCACGATGACGCCTTTGATGCGGCCCTGCTCGTTTTTGGCCCACACCACGGCCACCTGGCACTCGGGCGAGTTCGAAATCCAGAGCTTGGCGCCGTTCAGCAGGTAATGGTCGCCCATGTCCTTGATGTTCGTGGTCATGCCGCCGGGGTTCGAGCCGTGGTCGGGCTCGGTGAGGCCGAAGCAGCCCAGCCACTCACCGCTGGCGAGCTTGGGCAGGTATTTTTTGCGTTGCTCTTCGGAGCCGTAGGCGTAGATGGGGAACATCACCAGCGAGCCCTGCACCGAGGCGGTGGAGCGCATGCCGGAGTCGCCGCGCTCAATTTCCTGCATGATGAGGCCGTAGCTGATGTAGTCGAGGCCGCCGCCGCCGTACTCCTGCGGAATGGTGGGGCCGAACGCGCCCACGTCGCCGAATTTGCGCACGATTTCGGAGGGGAAGTGCGCGTCCTGTGCCCACTTTTCGATGTTGGGCGAAATCTCCTTTTTCACGAAGTCGCGGATGCTCTGGCGAATGAGCAGGTGCTCCTCGGTCAGCAGGCCGTCGAGGTCGAAATAGTCGGTGAAGCCGTTGGCGTTGGTGCTGCCTTTCTGGGCGGTGTGGGCTTTGGCTTCGGGAGAGAGTACGTCGGCTTGCGAGGACATAAGCGGAAAAGTGGGGTGGTGGGAATTGGGTGGGAGTATGGCCGCAAAGGTAACAGCCGGGACCGAGGCGCGGTTCGGCTCGCGCCGGGCACGTCGGGGCCCACCAGCCATTTCCCCTGACGTGAAGCAGTCTGCATCACCCCGTACCGTTCTTGCCGCCTGCCTTTACCTCACCAACCGGACGCGCTGGCCGTCGACCACGTACACGTTGCCGCCGGCGCAGGCCACGCCATAGGGCAGGAAGAACCGGGCGGCCGTGCCCACGCCGTCGGCGAAACCGAACGTGCTGTTGCCGGCCAGGGTGGTGACCACGCCCGTGGCCAGCACAACTTGGCGGATGCGGTGGTTGCTTTGGTCGGCCACGAACGCATTGACGCCGTCGCAGGCCACGCCGGTGGGGCTGTTGAACCGGGCAGCGGTGCCGGTGGCGTCGAGGTAGCCGACCGTGCTGCCGGCCAGGGTGGTGACGGTGGCCGTGGTGGCGGCGAGGTCGCCGGTGGTCAGGTTGCGCCAGACGTTGCCGTCGAAATAGTAGACCCCCCGCCCAAAGTTGGTCTGAAACACCATCAGTCCGGTCACGGGGTTGGCAATGGCCGCGCGCTGCGCCGAGGTGACGCGCGGAAGAAGCCCCCCCTTGGTAGTGCTCTTAACCTCAAACGCCGCCGATGCATCGGGGGCGCCGGCCGTGCCGATGCCCACGCCTTGGGCGTTGGCAGTCAGGGAAACCAGCACAGCTAACAGTCTGAAAAATATTGACTTTATCATCATTGCGCTCAGTTGTTATTGCAGGGCATGTATATAATTGGATATATTATCAAGAAATCGCCATCGGCAAAACCTTGCGTTTCAGCATCTCAAATGGTCCTCTCTAAAGTCTTCGCCGTAAAAGCGCTTGTCCTACCTTGCCACTATGCCGAGCTCACTACCTGTCCCTTCCCACCAAAAACTCAACGAGCTGGAAGCCACCGCCATTTGCGGCAACGACATTTCCTCATCGTGCCTCTACGTATCGGCGCTGGCCATTTCCTACGCCGGGCAGTACGCTTGGCTGGCCCTGCTGGTGGTGGGCGCGGTGCTGTTTCTGTTCCGTAAAATTTACGGCGAGGTGGTGGGTGCCCTGCCGCTGAATGGCGGCGCCTACAACGTGCTGCTGAACACCACCAGCAAGCGCAACGCCGCGCTGGCCGCCTGCCTCACCATCTTGTCGTACATGGCCACGGCCGTGCTTTCGGCCAACGAGGCCATGCACTACCTGCACACGCTGTGGGAAGGGCTGCCCATTTTGTGGGCCACGGTGGGGCTGCTGGGGCTGTTTTTGCTGCTCACCATCCTGGGCATGTCGGAGTCGGCCATCGTGGCGGTCGTCATCTTTCTCACGCACCTGGTTTCGCTCACGCTGCTGGTGGGCGTGGCGGGCTGGTACCTGGCCACCCACGGCCTGCACAACCTGGCGCTCAATTTCCAGGTGCCGGTGAAGGGCGGCAGCATCCTCAACGCGCTGTTTTTTGGGTTTAGCGCGGCCATGCTGGGCATTTCGGGCTTCGAGAGCTCGGCCAACTTTGTGGAGGAGCAGGCCCAAGGCGTGTTTCAGAAAACGCTGCGCAACATGTGGGTGGTGGTCACGGTGTTCAACCCACTCATTGCCTTCTTGGCCATTGCGGTGCTGCCGCTGGCGGAGGTGGGCCAGCACACCGAAACGCTGCTCTCGCACCTGGGCACCGTGACGGGCGGACCGTGGCTGGGCATGGCCATTTCGGTGAATGCGGTGGCCGTGCTGAGCGGGGCCGTGCTCACGTCCTTCGTGGGCGTGAGCGGCCTGATGAAGCGCATGACCCTGGACCGCATCCTGCCGCAGTTCTTCCTGAAAGAAAACAAGCGCGGCAGCAACTACCTCATCCTGTCGGTGTTCTTTCTGTTGTGCGTGTCGGTGCTGTTCATCACGCAGGGGCAGCTGGGCCCGCTGGCGGGCGTCTACACCATCTCGTTCTTGTCGGTGATGGCCTTTTTTGCGCTGGGCAACTTCCTGCTGAAGGGCAAGCGGCCCAACCTGCCGCGGCCCGTGTACGCGGGCATTCTCACGGTCACACTGGCGTTGCTGGGCGTGCTGCTGGCTTTGTTCGGCAACGTCAAAATCCACCCCGAATACTTGATTGTGTTCCTGCAGTACTTCCTGCCGGCCATGGCCGTGGTGTCCATCATGCTCAACCGCATTGCCATTCTCAACCTGGCGCTGTCGGCAGCTGAGTCGCTGGCCCGGCACCTGCCGCGGGTGGCGCGGCTGGCCCGCCTCAAGGTGCGCCGGCAGCTGAAGGAGCTGGCCCAGCAGGAATTCGTGTTTTTCACCAAGGGCGACAACGTCTCGAACCTCAACAAAGTGATGGCCTACGTGGTAGAAAACGAATTCACCAACCGCCTGCGCATCGTGACCCTGCTCAGGGAAGGCGAAAAATACCCCGAGGAGCTACTAAACGACATCCGGGTGCTGGACCGCGCCTACGAGCAGATTGAGGTCGAATTTGTGACCATGCACGGCACCTTCGGCCCGGCCCTGATTGAGGAGCTTTCCGAGCAGTGGAACATCCCCAAAAACTTCATGTTCATCGGCTCGCCCGGCGACCGGTTTCCGTATCAGATTTCGGAGCTGGGCGGCGTGCGGTTGATTATCTGAACCACGGATTCCTGCGGATTTTACGGATTGCGCGGATTTTGTGGACGGCGCCAAGGAGCAGCGGGCAGCAAGCAGCGGAAGCTCAACAAAAAAGGCCACTCATCAGAGTGACCTTTTTGCAGATGGGCAATTATAGCATTCGTCTACAAAGTCCGCGCAATCCGTAAAATCCGCAGGAATCCGTGGTTCAGACATCAAAACCGCACATTGAGCGAGGCCAGGAAATTGGTTTTGGCCTGCGGGTAATAGTAGTTGAAGTACTGCGTCTGCCCGCCGTACACGTAGCCGTAAGTGTAGCCGTTGTTCACGTACTCGGTGGCAAAAATGTTGTTGACCAGCACGGCCAGCTCCACTTCCCGGAAGCCCCATTTCTGTGGCTGCCAGAGGTAGCGCAAGCGCACGTCCTGCACGTAGTAGGGGGCAATGCTGCGGGCTTCGGTGCTGGTGTTGTCGAGGTACTGGCGGCCGGCGTAGCGCACCAGCGTGGCCAGCTTCAGGCCCGGCAGGGCTTCGTACTCCACGGTGTAGGCGGCCGTGAAGCCGGGCGAAAACGCGATGTTGGTTTGGGAGAACGTGGTGGCTTTTTCGCCGCCCTGGTCGTAATCGGTCAGGTAATCGGTGTAGTTGTTGATTTTGTTCTGGCTGACGGTGGCCGTGGCCGTCAGGCTCAGGGCCGACACGGGCTTATAGGTCACCTGGCCTTCCACGCCGCGGCGGTAGCTCTCGGCCACGTTGGTGTGAATGGCGTTGCCCACGTCGTCGAGGCGGCCGCTCAGCACCAGCTGGTTGCGGTAATACATGTAGTAGAAGTTCAGGTTGGCCTGCACTTTTTCGGTGGCGCGGCGCAGGCCCAGCTCGTAGTTGTAGAGCGTCTCGGCGGTGGGCCGGCGCTCGGCGGGCGTGTCGGTGTAGTCGGTGCGGGTGGGCTCGCGCTGGGCCAGCGCGAAGGAGGCGTACAGCTGCGTAGCGGGCCGCAGCTGATAGGTAAGGCCAAACTTGGGGTTGAGGAAGTTGAAGCGAGTTGCCTGCTGGCTTTTGGCGCCGTTGGGCCGGCCGTCGGGCGCGTACAGCTCGTAGCGCACGAAGCGGTATTGCAGGTCGGCAAAGCCCGCCAGCTGGCTCGTCAGGTCCAGGTTCAGGCGGCCGTACACATTCACGTCCTGCTTGTGGGCGTTGGGCTCGTCGTTGTAGCGCGTGCCGGTTTCGGGAATGAAGGCGCCGCGCTGCGCCCAGGTCAGCTCGTCAAAATGCTGGCCTCGGTAGCCCACCACGGCCCCGCCCAGCGTGGCCTCGGTGATGCGCCCGCTCGCGGGCCGGGCCTGCAGGGCAAAGGTGGCGCCGTACATGTCGGTTTTCAGCCAGCGCCGCCGGATGACGTCGGTGGTGCGCAGCGTGTCGAACCCACCGCCGGCCGCCAGCTGGTACACCGGCCCGCTGATGCCGTACTTCTCAAACTCCTGATTGGCCTTGTACTCCTCGTAGTAGCCGCCGCCCCGCGTCCAGAAGGGCGTCACGCTCAGGTTGAGGGTGGGCGTTAGCTGGCGCGAAATCAGGAACTGGTAGTAGTCCTGCTGGTAGTTGTCGGTCTGGTTTTTATAGGCCGGCAGGTGCTGGCCGGCGTCGGTGCCAGCCTCGTTGTAGCGGCGGTTGCGGCGCAGCAGCGAGTCGGCCAGGCCGTACCAGCTTTGGTAGGTGGTTTCGTAGCCGGTGAGCACGAGGGCGCGCAGCAGGGTCTTGTCGTCGGAGTACGTGCCGGTCAGGTACAGCGACTTCAGCCGCGACGAGGCGCGGTCGACGTAGCCGTCGCTCTGCACCCGCGAGGCCCGGGCGTCCACCGTAAAATGGCCGTTGATAAGCCCCGTGCCGGCCATGATGGTCGATTTCCAGGTGCCAAACGAGCCGGCCGAGTTGTTCACTTCGGCGTAGGCCTTGGGCCGCAGGCCGAGGGTTTCCACGTTCAGGCTGGCCCCGAAGGCACCCGCGCCGTTGGTGCTGGGCCCGGCCCCGCGCTGCACCTGAATGCTTTGGGTGGACGAGGCCAAATCCGGCAAATCCACAAAAAACACGCCGTGGCTTTCAGCTTCGTTCACCGGCACGCCATTCAGCGTCACGTTGATGCGGGTGCCGTCGGTGCCGCGAATGCGGATGCCGGTGTAGCCCACGCCGGTGCCCGCGTCGGAGGTCGTGACCACGCTCGGCGTCTGGTCGAGCAGGTAGGGAATGTCCTGGCCGAAGTTGCGGGCCTGCAGTTCCTGGCGGCTCACGTTCTGGTAGGCGGTGCCGGTTTTGTCGGTGGCGCGGGTGGCCGTCACCACCGCTTCGGGCGTGAGAATGCGGCGCACCTTGCTCGTATCGGGCAAGGCGGGGGGTTGTTGGGCCCGCGCCGGGGCAGTGGCCAGCCCCATTAGGGCGGCGCCCGCAAGCAGTACAGTTTTCAAAAAAAGGAAAAGACTATGAGTGGAACGCGCCGTCGCCCCAGGGGTCGGAGCGGCGGCGGAAACGTCCGCGGATTGTTTGTTCCCTGCGCCGGCATTACCCGGTTCAGGTTCGATGGGTATCATCTCAGCCGCGGTTGACCTCAACCGCAGCACCCCTAAACATGCCGCAAAGGTAACACCCGGGGCGCCCGCCATCTTTTTTTCTCGTTCCGCACGCCCGAAGCGCGGACGTTTACTGACTGTCAGTTAATTTAGGGACGTCGGCCGCGCAACGCCGGGCCGCGCGCCTGCGTTGTAGGATTCCGCACCGCTCAAGTCGTTTTTGTCATGTTCAGCCTCGTCTACGCCGTCGCCTTTTGCGCCTTTTTCCTGTTCGTGCTGGTCATGCCGCGTCGGCGGCGTGTGCTGCCCCCGCCCCCGCCCCACGACGGCGACGACGACGGCGGCGAACCGCACGACCCCGGCCTGCCCGACCTCGACCTGCCGCCCGGCATCTCGCGCCCCATCAACGACTGGGAGCCCGAGTACAACCGCCGCCGCATCGGCGTGTAGTGGTCCTTATGCCGGGTTTCCGCCTGCTTCATGGCCGGCCAGTTCCTGCAGCTGGCCGGCCATGCGCACGTACGGGATGGGGCCTTTGTAAAAAATTTCGCCTGCGGGCCGCAAACCGAAGCGCGCGTAAAACGCGGCGCTGTCCTGCCGGGCATCGCACCAGATGTGCTGGGCTCCCAGCCGCTGCGCTTCCGTAAACGTGCGGCGCAGCAGGGCGCTGCCCACGCCCTGCCGCTGGCAGTCGGGGCGGGTGGCAAACTTGCGAAAACGGGCCTCCGCCCCCGTCACAAACAGGGAGATGACGGCCACCAGCTCGCCCCGCCGGAAGGCCCCGAAATGGTGCCCGGCGTGGTCGTCCGCAAGTTTGACGTATTCCAGCGGCTTGTCGGGCCAGAGCACTTGGTGCCGCAGGGCGTAGGTATCGGCGGGCGCAATGGGGCGAATGGAGACGGCGCTGGGCATGGGAACAGGAACCGGAAAAACTCGTCGTCGAACTAGCCCACCTCAATGGTGTAGGCGGCCGTGAACACCTGGCCCGGCTCCAGGGTCAGGATGCCTTCCTTGTCGCGCAGTTCGCCGGGGGCACCGTCGGGGCTGGCCACGCCGTGCCAGGGCTCCACGCACACAAAGCCCGCGCCGGGCCCTTTGGTCCAAAGGCCCAGGTAGGGAAAGCCGTCGAACTGAAAGCGCACGAACCGCTCCGACTTGCGCGAGCGCAGCGTGAGGCTCGTGAAGTCGTAGTGCTTGAACACCAAGGCGTCGTCGGCGAAAAGCGCGTAGCTGAGCGGCAGTTCCTGCTCATCGTTCAGCACGGGCGCGGTCTGGCCCGTGAGCAGGCCGCCCCGGAGCAGGTGGCGCTCCAGGGTCACGGGGTGGTCGAACTGAAAGAAATAGTCGTCGAAAGACTCATCAGGCAGCAGGGGGCAGCGCACCGCCGGGTGCGCGCCGATGCTAAACAGCAGCGGCTGGTTTTCGGCGGGGTTGCGCACGTCCCAGCGCACGGTGAGCTGGGCGTCGCGCAGGGTGTAGGTGATGGTGAGCTCAAAGGCAAACGGAAACACCGTCCGGGTGGCCTCGTCGTGCCGCAGTTGAAACACCAGCTCGGTATCGTTGTGGCGCAGCACCGCAAATTCCTGGTCGCGGGCGAAGCCGTGCTGGGGCAGCTTGTAGTCGCGGCCCTCGTAGTGGTAAGCGTCGTTGGGCAGGCGGCCCACCAGCGGAAACAGCACGGGCGCGTGGCGGGCCCACACGGCGGGGTCGCCGGGCCAGATGTATTCCAGGTGGTGGGCGGTGGTGACGAGGCTGGTGAGCTCGGCGCCGTGGGCGGCAAACACGGCTTGGCAGTGCGGCGTGCGCAGGGTGTAGGTGGGCATGGCGGCAGTGGGCAACAAAACTTCTGGCGATGAAAACCGGTGCTCGGCGGCGTGCAGGAGCTCATCCACGAGGAAGCGCGCCTGGGCAAACCGGCGGGCGGGCGGCCCCGAAATTTCGGCAAAGTTGGACATGCGGTCCCGCAATTCGCGCTGGTATAGGTCGTAGAACTGCTGGCGCAGGTGGGGATGCTCGCGCAAGGGGTCGGGTTGCCAGGGCATGTCGACGCCCATAAGCAGCACCAAATCGTACTGCTGCTCATCAATCTGGCGCAGTATCCACTCGGGGCAGGTGCCGAAGGCGTGCTCGGCCCAGATTTTTATCACCAGCAGGTCGCTGTCGCAAAACACCACGCGGTGGGCCGTGCGCATGGCGTCGGCTTCGGCCTGCAGCTGGCCGCGGGCCATTTCCTCCAGGTCGGCGAGGGTGTAGTGCGGGCCGGTTTCGGCCAGGTATTCGCGGGCGTATTCGGGGGCGAAGGACGTGCCGTAGTGCGCCGCCAGCTGGGCAGCCAACGTCGATTTGCCCGTTGATTCGGGGCCAGTTAAAGAAATGCGCAGCAAAGGGGGGTGGTGGAGAGGGCGGCGGGGATGGGGAAGGCGCCGACGCCTCGGAGTCGTTAGGGGTGGATAACGCGGGTGTCTCCGAGCGGTGTGGCATGGCAAAGATTGCAGGAAGCCACGACTTAATTACCTTTTTCTTTCACTATCTGCTTCCTTCTGAAGGAGTAACCACCGCGGCCACCTCGCGCCGCCACTGCCAGTAGCCGTAGGCCGCCAGCCCCAGAAACACCACGTAGAGGCCGCTGGTGAGGTAGAGGTCGCGGTGCCAGTACATGCCCACGTAAGCCACGTCGACCCCTATCCAAAGCAGCCAGTTTTCGAGGTGGCGGCGCGACAATAGCAGCTGGGCCACTAGGCTGATGGCCGTGGTGGTGCTATCCCAATAGGGTAGCGCGGCGTTGGTGTACGTCGCCAATAATACGCCTGCTACCCCCGCGTACAGCACGCCCGCCACGCCCAGCCACGCCGCCAGCCGGCGGGGCGTTCGCGTGATGGGTAGCTCCGGCCCCGTGGCTTTGCGCAACCACTTCACCCACCCATATATCAGCAAGGCAATAAACGCCAGCTGCAGGCCGGCGTCGGAGTAGAGCCGGCTTTGCCAGAACACCACCAGGTAAAGGATGCCGTTGACAATGCCCACGGGGAAATTCCAGATGGAATTGCGGGCCGCCAGCCACACGCAGGCCGCCCCGGTGACCACCGCCGCCACCTCCAGCGGGGAGGACGACTGAACGGCAACCCGGACCGCCGTCAAAACATCAAACAAAACCAGTGCAGCCACGGAACAGAAACAAGCGAGGCCGCAAGGTAGAGCCCCTCCCCTACTTTTGCGCCCTCTAACGCCCTGCCATGGAAAGCGCCCCGCTGGAAATAACCGCCGCCGAACTGCACCGCCGCCTGCAAGCCGGCCACGACCTGCAGCTCATCGACGTGCGCGAACCCGAAGAATACGACTACTGCCACCTGCCCGGCAGCCAGCTCGTGCCCTTGAGCGAGTTCACGCGCCGCACCGCCGAAATTCGGGAGGCGGGCCCCGTGGTCGTCATCTGCCACCATGGCGTGCGCTCGGGCCAGGCCGCGGGCTACCTGCGCCAGCGCCTGGGCCGCACCAACGTGCTGAACCTGCGCGGCGGCGTGGCGGCCTGGGCCGAACAGGTGGACCCCACGTTTCCGACCTACTAACGGCGGCGCACCGCCGCGCGCCGTAATCGTTTGGGGCCTGAATCCGTTGTAGGAGAACAACGCTTCTACTTATGGCCGATTTTGCATTTGCGCCCCCGGGCGTTGCCAACCCCAACGCCCCCACCCTGGCGGCTCGCCTGGCCTTGCGCGAGCGGCCCTTGGGCGCGCCCCTGCTGCGCCAGCAGTGGAGCGACCTGCTGTTTATGCACTGGCCGGTGCCGGCGGCGCTGCTGCAGCCGCTGCTGCCGCCCCGCCTCCGCGTCGACACCTACGACGGCTTGGCCTGGCTGGCGGTGGTGCCCTTCAAGATGTCGAAGGTGAGCACCCGCGTCACGCCGCCCGTGCCCGGCACCGACGAGTTTCTGGAGCTGAACGTGCGTACCTACGTGCACCTCGACGGCGTGCCGGGCGTGTGGTTTTTCTCGCTCGATGCCACCAGCCCGCTGGCCGTGTGGGTGGCGCGCACCTTTTTTCACCTGCCCTACCTGCGCGCCACCATGCGCCTTGACAGCCCCGGCCCGCAGCTGCGCCAGTTCACGGCCCGGCGCGCGCAGGGGCGCATGCCAGCCGCCAGCTTCCGCGCCACCTGGAAAATCGGGGCGCCCCTGCCCCCGGCCGAGCCCGGCTCGCTGGCCTTTTTTCTTACTGAGCGCTACTGCCTCTACGCCAGCAACAAGGCCCACACCAAGCTCTACCGGGGCCTGGTGGCCCACCAGCCCTGGCCGCTGAGTGCGGCGCAGGTGCTGCACTACGAGTCGACGCTGGTGGAAAGTCACGGGCTGCCCACGCCCGCCGGGGCGCCGCTGGTGCACGCGGGCGGCCCCGTGAGCGTGGAGCTGTGGCCCATGCAGCGGGTGTAGCGGGTGGCTACGCGCGTAGCCAGCGCGTCATGCGCGGGAAGTCCTCGGTGGTCGTCAGGTCCATCCACACCAGCAGGGGCAGGCCGGGGAAGATGCCCTGCCTGAAATTTTCCAGCATCCAAACACTGCTGTCGCGGTAGCCGGCGGAGTGAAACACGACTTCGGGCGGCACGCCAATGGCCCGGGCGGCGGCGTACGACCAGAGCATGGCCACGATTTCATCGCCGTCGGTCCCGGCCTGCTCGGGCTTACCGGCCATCACGTTGCCCGACAGCCGGGCCCGCTCGGCGGCGGGCGTCACGGCCAGGTGGCCTGCCTCGTGCAGGATGTCGCCGGGGTAAAGCAGCTTGGCAGGGTCGATGAGCAAGCCGCCGCTCTCAATAAGAATGCCGGGCAGAAAGGTATCGGTGGTCAACTCAGCTTCCTGGGTTGGAATGCCAATCTCGGTTAAAAACCGCCGCATGGCGGGCAAGTAAGCAAGGGCGGCCGCGTCGGCGGAGCGGAAGGCAGAGTGGTTGTGAGGCATGGCAGAGCTGAGAAACGGCCGCAAGCTAAACGCAACGACGTTTCAATCATTTCCCGTTCCGGCAGATGCCCCACCCGCTTCTTATCCGCTGCTCCCGCTGGTTCAGGCCGTAATTTTGGGCCGATGCCCAACGCCTTTGTCCTGCCGCCGCTGCCCGACTTGCCCATTCTCGCGGCGCTGCCTGCCTTGCGGGCCGCGCTGGCGGCCAACCGCCGCGTGGTGCTGGAAGCCCCGCCCGGCGCCGGCAAAACCACCGTGGTACCCCTGGAGCTGCTGGCCGCCACCTGGCGCGCGCCCCAAGACAAGATTCTGGTGCTGGAGCCGCGCCAGCTGGCCGTGCGCGGCGCGGCGGCCCGCCTGGCTCAGCTGCTGGGCGAACCCGTGGGCCGCACCATCGGCTACCGCGTGCGGCTCGACAGCAAAGTGAGCGCCGAAACCCGCGTGGAAGTCATCACCGAAGGCATTCTGACGCGCATGCTGCAGGACGACCCAGCCCTGGAAGGCGTGGCCGCCGTGGTGTTTGACGAGTTTCACGAGCGCAGCCTCAACGCCGACCTGGGCCTGGCCCTGGCGCTGGACGCCCAGGCCGTGCTGCGCGACGACCTGCGCATTCTCATCATGAGCGCCACGCTGGAAGCGCAGCGGCTGGGCCAGTGGCTGCCCGCGCCGGTGGTGTCGTCGGCGGGCTTTCTGTTTCCGATTGAAACGCACTACCTCGACCCGCGCCGGGCCGCCGCCCTGCCCAATAAGCCTGCCGACCGCCTGGCCGAGCTGGTGCCCGCGCAGGTGCGCGCCGCGCTGAACACCCACGCCGAGGGCGACATCCTGGTTTTCCTGCCCGGCGTGGGCGACCTGCAGCGCAGCGCCCGCAAGCTGGAGGATGCGTTGCCCGAGTACGCCGACCTGCACCTGCTGCACGGCGAATTGCCGCTTGAAACCCAGGACGCTGCCCTGCGGCCATCGAAACCCGGACGGCGCAAGGTCATTCTGGCCACCAGCATTGCCGAAACCAGCCTCACCATCGAGGGCGTCCGCGTGGTGATTGACGGCGGCTTTGCGCGGGTGCCACGCTTTGTGCCGCGCACCGGCTTCACCACCCTCGAAACCGTGCCCGTGGCCCGCGCCGCCGCCGACCAGCGCCGGGGCCGCGCCGGCCGCCTCGCGCCCGGCACCTGCTACCGCCTCTGGACCGAAGCCGAACACCACAACCTGCCCGCTCACCGCCCGCCCGAAATCCACACCGCCGACCTCAGCGGCCTGGCGCTGGAGCTGGCCCTCTGGGGCACTGCCGACCCCGCCGGCCTGCGCTGGCTGGATATGCCGCCGGCGGCCGCCTTTGCTCAGGCCAGCGACCTGCTGTTGCGGCTAGGGGCGTTGGCAACCGATGCAACGTCGACAAAGCCCACTCCGCACGGCCGGCAACTGGCCGCGCTGGGCCTGCCGCCGCGCCTGGGCCACTTGGTGGTGCGCGGGCAGGAGCTCGGACACGGAGCCGCGGCGGCCGCGTTGGCGGCCCTGCTGGCCGAGCGTGACTTGCTGCGCTGGGCATCGCCCACCGACACGCGCCCGGCACCGCCCGACCTGCGCCTACGCCTGGAAGCCCTGGCCAGCGGCCGCCCTCCCCTGCCGGGCCTGGCCTTGCACCACGCTACGCTGCAACGGGCGCGCGACGTGGCCCGCAACCTCACCGGCCGCCTGGGTAAAGCCGCGGCCGCTGCTCCTCGCGCACTCACTGATGCTCCTGTAGGCCTGCTCACGGCGCTGGCCTACCCCGACCGGCTGGCCCAGCGCGAAACCCATGACCGCCTGCGCCTCGTGACCGGCCAACGCGTGAGCCTGAATACCACCGACGTCGACCCGCAGGCCACGTTTTTTGCGGTGGCGCATTTGGCGGGCACGGCCTCGGCCCCGCGGGCTACGCTGGCGGCACCGCTGGGGCAAGACGAACTGGAGCTGGCCTTTGCCGACCAGATTACGACCACCGACGAAGTGCGCTATGACCCGGCCGCCCAGCGCGTGACCGGCCGCCGGGTGCGGCGCCTTGGCGCCCTACTACTCGACGAAAAAGTCATCGGCCAGCCCAACGCCGAGCTGGTGGCCGCGGCCTTGCTGCACTACCTGCAGGAGGCCGGCGTGAGCAAGCTGAACTGGACCGCCCACGCCCGGCAGCTGCAGCAGCGCTTGGAGTTTCTGCGGCAGCACTTCCCCGCCGCCGCAGATGGCGCGGCCGAAGCGTGGCCCGCCTTCGACGAGGAGACGCTGACCCAGGAGCTGGCCGAGTGGCTGGGCCCGCATCTGGCCGGCCTCAAAACCCTCGCCGACGTGCAGCGCCTCGACCTGACGGAGCCGCTGCTGGCCCGCTTGCCCGGCGGCTGGGCCCAGCGCCAGGCCCTCGACCGCCTCGCCCCGGCCGAGCTGGAGGTGCCCAGCGGCTCGCACATCACCCTCGATTACAGCGACCCCGCCGCGCCCGTGCTGGCCGTGAAGCTGCAGGAGCTGTTCGGCCTCACCGAAACGCCCACGGTGGCGGGCGGGCGGGTGCCGTTGTTGTTGCACCTGCTGTCGCCGGGCGGGCGGCCGGCGCAGGTCACGCGCGACCTGCGTAGCTTTTGGGAAAAAGGGTATTTCGAAGTGCGCAAGGATTTGAAGGGCCGCTACCCTAAGCATCCCTGGCCTGACAAGCCCATGGAGCACATTCCCACCAAACTGACCAAAAAGCGACTGGGGCAGTAAATTCAGTGAACAGCTAGCAATTGAAACAAAATATCCCTTGCTCACTGCTCACTGCTCACTGTTCACTGCTAGCTAAATCACCGCATCTCGTTCTCATCCAAGAAGCTACGGCCATCGGTGCGGGGCGAGTAGTGCCGGTGCAGCCAGCGGCTGAGGCCACCGAGGCCGGGCAGCAGCACCCGCTCGGTGATGTTGGCCTGGTCGAGCTTGTCGCGCACTTCCCACTTCAGCTCGGCCGGGATGATGATGCGGAAATACAGTTCGGGGCGGTCGGCCAGCCAGTCATGCAGCACGCTTTGGGCGGTGCTCATCAGCGAAAACAAGGCGTATTGGTGCACGATGCGGGCATCGAGGCTGGGCGGCTCCAGAAACAGCACGTAGGGTTCGGCCTGCAGCTGCTCCAGCTCGTGCAGGCTGCTGCTCACGGGTTGCAGCAGCTCGGAGGTGAAGACGTTGGACCCCTCCTGGCGCAGGGCCTGGCGCAGGCGTTCGGGCAGGTGCTCGGCGGCTTTCACGTAGTTCAGGGCCCACACGATGCCGTCTTCGTGGTAGGCGTCGAGGTCGTCGGTGGCGAAGTGCAGGGCCACGTAGGGCGAGTACGTCCAGTCGAGCAGGCGGGTGGGCAGGCCGTGGTGCTGGGCCAGGGCCAGCCAGTCCCAGGTGCTGGCGCCGGCGGCCTGCATGGGCGTGTCGCGGGCGTATTTGCGGAAGTTGCGCAGCAGGTGGTGCTCCAGGCGGTGGTATTCGCCGCCGAGGCGCTGCAGGCTGGTGTCGAGGAGGTAGTGGCGCGAGCGGCTGCCCCGGTACACAAACGGCGAGCGAAACCGCCCGATGCGCCCGTCCCAGGTGTTCTGAAACAGCAGGCGCTGCAAGTCCTCCCAGGAATCGGCGCGGTGGTCGTTGGTGGTAAGTGGCATGAAACGAAGATACGCCGGGCAGGCAGCCGGATTGGGTTTAAGAAATCATTAAAAAAAGGGCCTGCTGAGCGCAGGCGAAGCATCTCTGCCGTGGAAGTAATTATTTACTCCCGTAGCAGAGATGCTTCGCCTGCGCTCAGCAGGCCCTTTTTTTCAGCAACCAGCGCTACTCTCCCGCCGGAAAATCGGCGGCATCGCCCATGTCGGCGTATTGCTCCAGCTCTTTGGTGAGGGCCGCGAACTTGTCGCGGGCGCCCTTCACGGCGGCTTTGCCCAGGGGCAGGTGCAGGGGCGGATTTTCCATGTGCACCACTTCGTACATGGCTTTGGCGGCGCGCACGGGGTCGCCGGGCTGGCGGCCGCTGTAGCCCTGAATGCCGCGGATGTTTTCGCCCACCGTGGCCTGGTAGTCGTCGATGGTGGTGTTGGCGATGGTGGCCGACTCGCCCGCCCACTTGGTGCGGAAGCCGCTGGGCTCGATGTTGGTGACTTTGATGCCGAGCGGCCCCACCTGCAGGCTCAGGCTTTCGCCAATGGCTTCGAGGGCAAACTTTGAAGCGTTATAGATGCCCACGCCGGGGAAGGTACGCAGCCCGCCGATGCTGGTGATGTTGAGCACATGGCCGCTTTTGCGTTCGCGCAGGTGCGGCAGCACGGCCCGCAGCACGTGCAGGGCTCCGAACACGTTCACGTCGAACTGGCGCTGCACTTCCTCGGCCGGCACCTCTTCGATGCTGCCCATGGAGCCGTAGCCGGCGTTGTTCACCACCACGTCGAGGTGGCCAAAATGCGCGATGGAGGCGGCAACGGCGGTTTTTACCTGGCCTTCGTTGGTCACGTCGGCCACCACGCCGAGGGTGCGGTCGGGGGTTTTGGCGGTGAAGTCGGCGGCCTGCTCGGGCTTGCGGAAGGTGGCGGCCACGCGGCCGCCTTGTTCGAGCACATGGTCGGCCAGGGCTTCGCCGAAGCCGGACGAGGCCCCGGTGATAAACCAGGTTTTGGGAGTGGAATCGGGCATGATGGAATGCTATGAAATGGTAGGCGCTAAGACGGATTGCGGCCCCGAATTGTTTGGCCCGCGCCCCAAACCGTGCATAGTCGCCGCGGCACAACGCCCAACTCAACTTCTCGCCGTAACTTTGACTGGCAAAAGGTACCAACCCCCAACCCCTTTTGCCATGGCGGACTCCGCAACCCCCAAAATTGCCTTCGAGGCCCTCACCTACGACGACGTGCTGCTGCTGCCGGCATACTCCGAGGTGCTTCCCCGAGACTGCGACACCGGCACCCGCCTCACCCCCACCATCCGGCTGCACACCCCGCTGATTTCGGCGGCCATGGACACCGTTACGGAGTCGGACATGGCCATTGCGCTGGCGCAGGAGGGCGGCCTGGGCATCATTCACAAGAACATGTCCATCAAGGCGCAGGCCGAGCACGTGCGCCGCGTGAAGCGCAGCGAGTCGGCCCTGATTCAGGACCCGTTCACGCTGCCGCCCACCGCCACCCTGGCCGACGCCCGCCAGCTCATGCGCAAGCACAACATCGGCGGCATCCCGGTGGTGGCCCCGGACCACACCCTGCAGGGCATCCTCACCAGCCGCGACCTGCGCTTCGAAACCGACCTGACCCAGCCCGTGACCACGGTCATGATTCCGCTCGACCGCCTCGTGACCGCCCCCGCCGGCATCGACCAGGCCGCCGCCGAGCAGTTGCTCACCGACAGCAAAGTGGACAAGCTGCCCCTCGTGGACACCGAAGGCCGCCTGGCCGGCCTCATGACTTATAAGGACATTCGGAAGCGCCGCCGCGCCCCGCACGCCAGCAAAGACGGCCAGGGCCGCCTGCGCGTGGGCGCCGCCGTGGGCGTCACGGCCGACCTGCTGCCCCGCGTCACGGCCTTGGTCGAAGCCGGCGTCGACCTCGTGAGCCTCGACACTGCCCACGGCCACTCTAAGGGCGTGCTGGACGCCGTGCGCGCCATCAAAGCGGCCCACCCCGGCCTGCCTGTGATGGCCGGCAACGTGGCCACCGCCGCGGGTGCCCGGGCCCTGGCCGATGCCGGCGCCGACGTGGTGAAGGTGGGCGTGGGCCCGGGCTCCATCTGCACCACCCGCATCATCGCCGGCATTGGCGTGCCGCAGCTCTCGGCCGTGCTCGAAGCCGCGAAGGGCCTGGAAGGCACCGGCGTGACGCTGGTGGCCGACGGCGGTATCAAGTTCTCGGGCGACATCGTGAAGGCCCTGGCCGGGGGTGCCGCCGCCGTGATGGTGGGCTCGCTGCTGGCCGGCACCGAAGAAGCTCCCGGCGACCTCATCATCTACGAAGGCCGCAAGTACAAATCCTACCGCGGCATGGGCTCGGTGGAGGCCATGGAAGATGGCAGCAAAGACCGGTACTTCCAAGACGCCGAGGACGACGTGAAAAAACTGGTACCCGAAGGCATCGTGGGCCGCGTGCCGTTTAAGGGCAACGTGAGCGAGGTGATTTACCAGCTGGCGGGCGGGCTGCGCGCCGGCATGGGCTACGTGGGCGCCCCCAACATCGAGGCCCTGCAGGCGGCACAGTTCGTGCGCATCACCGGGGCGGGCTTGCGCGAGTCGCACCCCCACGACGTGCAAATCACCCGCGAAGCCCCAAACTATTCGAGCCGCTAAGCGAAGTTTTTTAGGAGCCTGACCTCCAAGGAGCCCCGCCGGCCTACGCTGGCGGGGCTCTTCTGCGTAGGCCATAATGTTGGACTTGCTTTTGCGGAGGGGATTGTATCTTGCATGCCGGTTGAGCGCCAACGACGGCGCAACGGGCTGGTGGGCTTGTGTTATTCCTAGTTTGTGTCTGTGCCTCAACGCTTACCCTCTTTTCTACTGCCACTTAGCTTCCTGAGCTGGGTATTGCTGCTGCTGAGTGCCCTGAGCCACTCGGGGGCCGGGCCGTGGCTGGGCACCTGGCCGGAATGGACCACGCAGCTGGCGCAGGGCGTGTTCGTGCTGGGCGTGTTTTTGTATTACCGTTACCAACGCTCGCCGCTGCACGGGCAGGCGTTTATTCGCTTGCTGCGGCGCCTGCTCACGGGGCCGGGCCTGCTGGCGCTGGCCTGCATGGGCCTGCACCTGCTGGAGCGCCTGATGAAGGACCAGCCGGTGTTCGACAGCAACGGCCTGTTTTTCACCAGCATCTACACGCTGAACCTGGGGCTGTTCGTCGTTTTTCTGGCGCGCACCAACTACGCTTGGCGGGCGCTGGTGCTGTTTCGGTCTTCGCCCCGCCTGCAGCGCGAATGGACGGTTTTTGAGGTGCTGCTGGGCGCCACGCTGCTGTTCCGGCTGGTGGGCGTCAACCCGCCAAACTACGTCGGCATCCCCCTCGTGGTGCTGCTGGGCCTGTACGGCATCTACCTCAGCGGGCACCAGAAATGGGTGGCCTACCTCAGCCAGCGCGAAAAGTGGCGCGCGGTGCTGCTGCAGTCCGGCCTGCTGTTTAGCGTGCTCGTGTTTGTGCAGTACTTCCGCGTCACGCAGGTCGACCCGCAGCTCATTGCTCCGCAGCCGCAGCACGCGTTTCTGCTGCTCACGGCTTTCTTCTCGGCGTTTTATGCGTTGATGGGCTTGTTGGTGACGTTCTTCAACCTGCCCATTGCCGACGTCATCGAGCAGCGGCGCAGCGAAATCCTGCGCCTGCAGCGCCTCACCCAAATCATTCAGCGCGGCCAGACCACGGCCGAGGTGTACCACATTCTGCTGGAGTCGGCGGTGCAGACGGTGAAGGCCGATGCCGCCTGGCTCGACCTCGACCCTGGCCACTCGGGCGTGACCGCGGCAGCGGCTACGCAGTACTTCAATCTCGAGCCCGAACAGGCCGACGCCCTCCGCGCCCGCCTGCAGGGCCACGACCTGCCCGAGGGCGAGTTCATCACCAACGACCTGCACGCCCGCATCGGGTTCGAGGGCACCACGCAGCACTACCGCTCGCTGCTGCAGTTGCCCCTGCGCGGTCTGCACTTCAACTACGGCATGCTCTATCTACTTAAGATAGAGCCCAATACCTTTGACCGCGAAGACCTGAGCATCCTGCAAACCTTCACCAGCCAGGCCGTGCTCAGCATCGAAAACCTGGAGCTGGTGCGCACGTCGCTGGAAAACCAGCGCACGCAGGAGGAGCTGAAAATCGCCTCGCAGGTGCAGGACAGCCTCATTCCGAAAAACCTCCCTACCGACAACTGGTTTGACATTAGTTCGCACTCGCTGGCGGCCAAGGAAGTGGGCGGCGACTTCTACGACTTCCTGCATTTGCCGGGCCGGCGGCTGGCCGTCATCATCGGCGACGTGAGCGGCAAGGGCGTGACGGCGGCCTTCCACATGGCCCAGATGAAGGGCATCTTCCACTCATTGATGCAGGAAAACCCGCTGGCCAAGAACGAGCGGGACAAATTCCCAGTGCCCAGCCGCTTCATGGCCCAGGCCAACGCGGCCCTCACCCACTGCTTGGAGAAGTCGTCCTTCATCACCTCGTCGCTCTACATCATCGATTATGAGCAGGGCGGCTTCGTGTTTGCCCGGGCCGGGCATTGCCACACGTTGTATTACCACGCGTTGCGCGAAGAAGTGTTTTACTTCGAGTCGCAGGGCCTCGGCCTCGGCATCATCCGCAACGAGAGCTACGAGAAGCACATCAAGAACCAGTTTTACGACTACAGCCCCGGCGACGTGATGGTGATTTACACCGACGGCATCGTGGAAGCCCGCGGCGGCGACGGCACCGCGGAGTACGGCGAGGACCGCCTCAAGCTGCGCCTCGAAGAAAGCTATTACCAGGAAGCGAATGAAATCAAGGACTTTATCCTGAAGGACCTCAACGCCTTCACCCACGGGCATCCGATTCACGACGACCAGACCCTGCTGGTCATTAAATTCAAGTCGGCTCAACCCCCACCGTTGGCCTGACGTATCGACCTCACTATGAAAGTAACTGCTCAACCCTCCGCCGAAACCCTCACCCTCCTGCTTGATGGCGAGCTGGACGCCAGCTCCGCCATTGTGCTTGACACCGAACTGGCCAAGCCGGACATCCTCAATTACCGCAAGGTGCTGGTTGACTGCGCCAAGCTCAGCTATATCTCCTCAGCCGGCCTGGGGGTGTTCATTTCGCACCTGCAGCGTTTTCAGGATGCCAACGTGAAGCTGGTGTTCTTCAACATGCAGGAAAAAGTGTTCAACGTGTTCGAAATCCTGGGCCTCGACGCGCTGATGACCATCGTGCCGAGCGCCGCCGAAGCCGAAGCCGCGTAGTTGAGTGATGAGTTAAAAATTATCAGTTATGCGTTGGAAGCGGGCTTCAACGCCCTCCGAACGCATAGCTGATAACTTCTAACTCAACCCTTTTAACTCATATCTCAGCATGAAGTCTACCCTCCGCATTGCCTGTTCTCGCAGCCACCTCCAGCAGGTGCGAGACTTTGTGCGGAATTACCTGAACAGCCGCAACCTGCCCGAAATCACGGTCAACCAGGTAGTGCTGGCCATCGACGAGGTAGTGGCGAACTTCATCATCCACGCCAACGGCGAGGACGAAACGCAGTTTCTGGACCTGAAGCTGGCATTCAGCCAGCACGAGCTTAACGTGGAAATTGCCGACAACGGCGACACCATTTACCTGCCCGGCACGCACCAAAGCCCCGATTTGCGCGCCTACATCAAGGAAGGTCGCAAGGGCGGCATGGGCATGGCCTTGGTCAACCGCCTCATGGACCGGGTGGAGTTTTTCACCCGCGGCAACCACACGGTGTGCCACCTGAGCAAGCACCTGGCCTGAGGTCGCATTCCGGCCGGCCGAACACCGCGAAGCCTCTTTGCCGCCGCAGTAACTCCGGTTACTAGCACGGCAAAGAGGCTTCGCGGCGCTTGGCCGGCCGTTTTATGGCCCACCGCTGCGCCTTGTGTGCTGCCTTTCATTCCGTACGGAAATTAGTTAATTTCGCACCGGTAATTTTATGCCCGCGCGGCTGCTCCTTTCCGGGCCAGCGCTTTTGTTTCCTTTTTCTCTTATATGCACAAACGCATTCTGTACGCCGGCGCTGCCGTCGTCACGCTGCTGGCTGGTTGCCAGACCTCCAAACCGGCTGCCTCGGCCACCACGGCTGCTACCGCTGTGGGCCCCGTGGTGGAAACCTTGGGAGACTACCCGGTGCCGGCCAACGAGTTTGCCTACGTGTACCGCAAGAACAACAGCTCGGCCCCCGACTACGGCACCCGCCAAAGCGTGACCGACTATCTCGACCTCTACACCAACTTCCGCCTCAAGGTGCTGGAAGCCGAAAAGCGCGGCCTCGACACCACGCAGGCCTTCCGGCGCGAGCTGGACGGCTACCGCCAGCAGCTGGCCCAGCCCTACCTCACGGAGAAGAGCGTGACCGACCAGCTGGTGCGCGAGGCCTACGACCGCATGAGCCAGGAGGTGAACGCCTCGCACATCCTGGTGCGCGTGGCGCCCGATGCCACGCCGCAGGACACCCTTGCGGCATACCAGAAAATTGAGCAGCTTCGCAAGCAGGCGCTGGCCGGCGAAGACTTTGGCCAACTGGCCCGCGCCAACAGCGAAGACCCCTCGGCGAAGGAAAACGGCGGCAAGTTGGGCTACTTCACCGCCATGCAGATGGTGTACCCGTTTGAGTCGGCGGCCTACAAAACGCCCGTGGGGCAGGTGTCGCAGCCGGTGCGCACGCGCTTCGGCTACCACATCATCAAGGTGAACGACAAGCGCGCCGCGCAGGGCGAAATCAAGGTGGCTCACCTCATGATTCGGATGAACGCCAACGCGGCCAAATCCGACTCGCTCACGGCCAAGAAGAAGATTGACGAACTGTACAGCCGCCTCAAGAAAGGCGAAAACTGGGACAAGCTCGTGGCGCAGTTCTCGGAAGACGCCGGCTCGGCGGCCAACGGCGGCGAACTGCCGCCCTTCGGCACCGGCCGCATGATTCCCTCGTTTGAAGAAGCCGCTTTCAAGCTCCAAAAGCCCGGCGACCTCTCGGCGCCCGTGCAAACGCCCTACGGCTGGCACGTCATCAAGCTCATTGAAAAGCAGCCGCTGGCCAAGTTCGCCGACCTCGAAGCCGGCCTGAAAAGCAAAGTGGCCAAAGACTCGCGCTCGGAGCTCAACAAAGCTGCTTTCCTGAAGCGCGTGCGCCAGGAAGACCAGTTTGTGGAAGTGCCCGCCGCCAAAACCTACGCTTTCAGCAAAGCGGATACGGCACTGGTGGCCGGCCGCTTCAAGTATACGGCGCCCGCTGCTGCCACCGGCAAGCCGGCCAAAGGCGCCGGCAACGACAATTCGGCGCTGTTCACCATCAAGGGCAAGCCCTACACGGTGAAGGACTTCTTGACCTATGCCCAGCAAAACCAGCGGCCCCGCACCGGCGCCCAGCCCAGCTTCGCCATGCAGCAGCTCTACGACCAGTACGTGGAGCAGTCGCTGACCGACTTCGAGAAAAACAGCCTCGAAACCAAGTACGAGGACTACCGCATGCTGGTGAAAGAGTACCGCGACGGCATCCTGCTCTTCCAGCTGATGGACGAGAAGGTGTGGAGCAAGGCCATTGAAGACACCGTGGGCCTGAAAAAATATTTCGCCGAAAACCAGGCCAAGTACCAGTGGGACCAGCGCGTGCAGGGCAGCGTGGTGAGCGCCGCCACCCCCGCCCTGCTGAGCCGCGTGCAGAAGGAATTGAAAGGCGGCCGCTTCCCCGTGACGCGCAACGTCCCCAAAACGGCCGCCTTCCGTCCCAATTCGGCCGTTTTCTCCAAGACTGGCGCACTGGCCCTGCAGGAAGTGGCCAAGCGCATGCTGCAAGACACCCTGGCCCGCGTGACGCTGACTGGCCGCGTGAAAAAAGGCGAAAAAGCCAGTCTGGCCGCCGCTCGCGCCGACTCGGCCGCCCGCTACCTGCGGACGCGCGGCGGCGTGCCCGCCCGCCGCATCGGCAAAGCGGTGCAAAAGGCCACCGCCGATAGCCAGGTGCAGATTGCGCTGACCACCGCCAACCCCGCCGCCATTGAGGCGGAAATGAACGAGCAAAACCCGCTGTCGGTCCAAATCAGCCAGCGCATCTTCCAAAAGGGCGACAACAAGGTGATGGACGAGCTGATGAGCAAAGGCCCCGGCACCTACAACGTGCAGAAGGACGGCCGCTACTACGCCGTGACCATCGACAAGACCTTGCCCGCCGGCCCCAAAACGTTGGCCGAAGCCCGCGGCCAGGCCACTTCCGACTACCAAACCTACCTGGAAAAGGAGTGGATTGCGCAGATGCGCGCCGCCCGCCCGGTGAAGGTGAACGAGGCCGAAGTCAACAAGCTCGTGACGAAATAACTCCAGTGCCATGAGGGGGTAAAGCATGAGGAAGGAAGAATTGCCCCCAGGATAATTCTTCCTTCCTCATTGATTTTAAGCCTCTGCAACCATCTGAAGCGGGCGGCGCTCCTTGTTTTTGTCCGCCCACGGATTTATCGTGAAATTTGTGGGACCGTTTGCGTGTTAATGCGCTCGTATGGCTCAGGCCCCGGCATTTGGCCGAAGGGCTTTATTTATTTGTTTATGCTTGTTAAAGTGAATCGCGCCGCGGCGTCGGCCCTGCTTACGCTGTTGTTGCTCGTGGGCCTGGTGCCCGCCTCAAAAGCCCAGTTGGGCATTAGCCGCCCCAAGGGCCAGGAGTTGCTCGACGGCATTGTGGTAAAAGTGGACAACCAGATTGTGCTGCGCTCCGACGTGGAGAACATCTACATGCAGGAGATGGCCCGCGCCGCCGGCAAGCCCGTGGCGCCCGACCTGAAGTGCAAAATCCTGCAAAGCCTTGTGCTGAACAAGCTGATGCTGGCCCGCGCCGAGGTGGACTCGGTGATAGTGGAAGACAAGCGCGTAAACGACGAAGTGGACCGCCGCATGGCCTACTTCGTGCAGCAGATTGGCTCCGAGAAGCGCCTGGAAGAGCAATACAACAAGCCCATCAAGGCGCTGAAAGATGACTTGCGGCCGTCCATAAAGGACCAGCTCACCCAGCAGAAAATGCAGGAAACCATCACGGGCAAAGTGGCTGTGACGCCCCGCGAGGTGGCCCAGTACTTTAGCCGCGTGCCCAAGGACAGCCTGCCTTACTTCAACACCGAAGTGGAAGTGGGCCAGATTGTGATTCCGGCGCAGGTGAACGAGAAAGCCAAGCAGGCCGCGCTGGCCAAGCTGAACGACATCCGGGCGCAGGTGCTGGCCGGGGCCGACTTTGCCACGCTGGCCAAGCAGTATTCCGAAGACCCGGGCTCGGCGAAGGAAGGCGGCTACCTGGGTTTTTTCAAGCGCGGCGAGCTGGTGCCGGAATACGAAGCCGCGTCGATGAAGCTGGAACCGGGCCAACTGTCGCCGGTGGTGCAGTCGCAGTTCGGCTTTCACCTCATTCAGTTCATTGAGCGCAAGGGCAATACGTATTCGACGCGCCACATCCTGCTGAAGCCCGAAACGGGCACCGCCGATGCCAGCGAAGCCGCCAAGAAGCTCACCCGCCTGCGCCGCCAGATTCTGAGCGACAGCATCAGCTTTGCCAAGGCGGCCAAAGACAACTCTTCCGACAAACAAAGCAGCACCAACGGCGGCCTGCTGGCCAACCGCCAGGACGGCGGCTCGCGCCTGCCCCTCGACAAGCTCGACCCGGCCGTGTTCTTCACCATCGACACCATGAAGGTGGGCCACATCACCCCGCCCATGCCCTACCGCACCGACGACGGCAAAGACGCCATGCGCATCCTGTGGCTGAAGTCGAACACGCCGCCCCACCAGGCCAACCTGGAGCAGGATTACCAGAAAATTGCCGCCGCCGCCCTCAACGAAAAGCGCAACAAGGCGTTGGATGAGTGGTTTGAGAAGAACCGCAACAGCGTGTACTTGGAAGTGGCCCCCGAATACGCCCAGTGCAAAGTGCTGGAATCGACGGAAAACAGATAGTATTTCTCCCTGTCATCCTGAGCGGAGCGAAGGACCTCATCACGTCAGCCGCAGTTCTAACTGCAACTGTTCGGTATTGATAAGGTCCTTTGTTGCGCTCAGGATGACGTTTTTAAGCAGATTAGAACTCGACCCCGAATGGCCCAATACCCCTCCGACAAAGAAGCCGCCGACGCCCTGGCCGCCTCCTTCCAGAAGCTGCGCCAGGAAATCGGCAAAGTCATTGTGGGGCAAGACGAAGTGGTGCGGCTGGTGCTCACCGCCGTGTTTTCGCAAGGCCACAGTTTACTGGTGGGCGTGCCCGGCCTGGCCAAAACCCTGCTGATTCAAACCATCGCCGACTCGCTGGACTTGTCGTTCAACCGCATTCAGTTCACGCCCGACCTGATGCCGTCCGACATTGTGGGCTCGGAAACTATGAACCAGCAGCGGGACTTCACTTTTGTGAAAGGCCCCGTGTTTGCCAACATCATTCTGGCCGACGAAATCAACCGCACGCCGCCCAAAACGCAGGCCGCCCTGCTCGAAAGCATGCAGGAATACGCCGTGACGGTGGCCGGGCAGCGCTACGCCCTGCAGCGCCCGTTCTTCGTGCTGGCCACCCAAAACCCCATCGAGCAGGAAGGCACTTACCCCCTGCCCGAGGCGCAGCTCGACCGCTTTATGTTTAACATCGAGCTGGGCTACCCCAGCTACGCCGAGGAGCTGAACATTGTGAAGAATACCACTTCCGACCGCAAGCCGACGGTGAACAAAGTGCTCCACGCCGCCGACATTCAGGCCTTCCAGGAGCTGGTGCGCCGCGTGCCGGTGGCCGACAACGTGGTGGAATACGCCGTGGGCCTCGTGCAGAAAACCCGCCCCAACACTGAGCGCGCCCACGCCCGCACCAACCAGCTGCTGGAATGGGGCGCTGGCCCGCGGGCGTCGCAGCACCTCATTGTGGGCGCCAAATGCAACGCCCTGCTCAACGGCAAGTACTCGCCCGACATTGAGGACGTGCGCGCCGTGGCCGTGCCCATCCTGCGCCACCGCCTGGTGCGCAACTTCAAAGCCGAAGCCGAAGGCGTGGGCGTGGAGCAGATTGTGAAGGAGTTGTTATAAGAATGAGTAGTATAACTGTCATGCTGAGCGAAGACGAAGCAGCTCTGCCGGGTAAGTAATTATTTACTCCGACAGTAGAGATGCCTCTGCTTCGCTCAGCATGACGTTCTTTGTAGCTGCAAAGACCTTAGTTAAGAATGGAAGCCCAAGCCTATTACCAGCAATTTGAGCGCAACGTGCGCATCATCCTCGACGCTCTGGCCGCCGGCCTCGACCTGCGCACCACCGCCCTCGAAACCAGCCTGCCCATTGAGGTATACGTGCTGTGCGAGGTGCTGAACCAGGGCGCCGGCGAAGACTTCGTGCTCACCGCCAGCGGTGTAGCGCGGCTGGCCGAGTTTCAGCAGCAGTTTATGAAGCACGAGGGCCAGACCCTGGCCGCCATGCAGCGCGTGCTGGCCGACAAACGCGGCACCATGCGCACGCCCGAAGGCCGCGTGCTGACCAAAGAAATGCTCATCCGCCGCCTCGAATTCTTCAACGAAGCCGCCCGGCAGGTAAACGTGATGCGCACCCAACAGGCGTTGGGCAGCCCCAGCCAGTACGTGGGCGTGAATAAGTAAATCAGGCTTCGCCCCACGCAACAAGGCCCATCTGCACGTGCAGATGGGCCTTGTTGCATTAGCCGGCGTTCTGTTTACTGCGCGCTGCGGCCCATCATGTGGCCAGCGTCTTGGTCGCGCACTTCGGTGTGGCCGTCTTTGCTGTGTTGCAGGTTTAGCTCGCCGGCGGGCTCTTTTTTAAGGTCGCTGGGCACTTCGGCGCCCGAGCTGCTCTTGGAGATGGTGACGCCGCCGTCGACGAAATAGATGGCCCCCGTGACAAAGCTGGCTTCATCGGAAGCCAGGAATAGGTACACATTGGCCACTTCCTCGGCGGTGCCGCGGCGGCCCATGGGCACGCCGTCCACGGTTTGCTTCTCCATTTTGGACGTCATGGGGCCGGTTTCTTTGTGGGTCCAAGCCGTGTCGATGGGGCCCGGACCTACGCAGTTGGCGCGCACGCCGTTTTTGGCCTGCTCGCCCGCAATGCCCTTGATGAAGGCGTGCACGAAACCCTTGGTGCCGCCGTACGGCGTGTTCATGGGCTCCCCCATCTGGCCCGCCTCCGAGCCGGCCGCCACGATGTTGCCCCGCGTTTTTTTGAGCTCGGGCAGGGCGGCCCGACTCATGTGAAACATGCTGTAAATGTTGTTTTTCACCATGTATTCGAAAGCTTCCACCGGGTATTTATCCAGCTCTTCGGCGGCAGGAAAGACGCCGGCGTTGTTTACCAGCACGTCGAGTTGGCCGAACTGGCCTACGGCCGCTTGCACGCAGGCCTGGGCCGTGGCCTCGTGGGAGAGGTCGCCCTGAAACGCTACGGCTCGGCCGCCGGCCGCCAGAATTTCTTCTACCACGGCTTGCACCGGGTCTTCGGCAAAGCCCGCCACAACCACGGCCGCGCCTTCGCTTGTAAATTTTTTAGCCACGGCTTCGCCAATGCCAGCGCCCGCGCCCGTCACGATGGCCACTTTGCCACTCAGTCTGTTTGCCATAAAATAACATGCCCAATCTCCAGCTTGGGCGGGGGTTACGTGGAAAGGAAGGATGCCCAATGCTGGAGCCAGAGCTACCTTTCCTTACTTTACAAGCATCGTTCAGGTTACCACGGCGGCGCTTCTGCCGTATTTGCCGCCATGTTGCCCCGTTCTCCACTGCTCACTGCCCGCCTGTGCCTGCGCCCCTATGAGCCGGCCGATGCCCACGCTTTCTTTGCACTGCTGGATTCTGACCGGGCCCGGTTTCGCACCTCCTTCCCCGACCGCCTTCAGGCCGTGCGGGTGCCCACCGATGCCATTACGGCCCTGCAGGCCTTTGCGCAGGACTGGGAATCGGGCCGCTTTTACGTGTTTGGCATCTGGCACCGCGCCACGCGGGACTATCTGGGCGACATCTGCCTGATGCCCCAGTCCCGCGGGCAGGCCGAAATTGGCTACTACCTGGCGGCGGCCGCCGAAGGCCACGGCTTTGCCCGCGAGGCCCTGCATGCCGTCATCGACTTCGGCTTTGGGCCCGTGGGCAGCCAGAAGCTGCTCATTCGCTGCTTCGTCGACAACGCCCGCGGCCAGGCCGTGGCCAAAGCCGCCGGCTTTCGGCCCGAATCCCCGCCCAAACGCCCGCAATGGTTCCGGGCCACCGAGGCCACGAGCAACATCCGCCGCTTCTGGCTCTCGCGCGACGAGTAGCTACTGCCCCACCCGCACGCGCTTGCTCAGGTTGCCCAGCAGCCACTCGGTGCGCACGTTCAGGTACATGGCAAACGAGTAGTCGAGCAGTTTGGCGTTGAGGTCGAACAAGGGTTCGGCCCGCGCCGTGAGCGCCGCCGCGTCGCCGATGCGAAAATCGCGCAGCAGCCGCAGCATCACAATCTTGCGCTGGGGGTCCCGAAAGTCCGGATTCGACACCGTCCGCGAGGCACTTTGGTACAAGTCGCCGCCCAGCGGCGCGATAAACCGTGAGCCCTGCCAATAGCTCAGCATCACGTCCGCGAAGCGGGTTTCGAGCGTGCCGTTCAGGTACAGGCCCCGCCCGTACTTGTAAGGAAACTGGCCGGCGGTGAATGAATAATCCTGAAAGCCCAGCACATAACCGTTGAAACGCACGGCCGGCACGGTGGCGCCGTCCATGCGGTAGCGCGCTTCCAGCCCAAGGGCTTCGTTGAAGGCCGTTTGCAGCGGTTTGTTCAGCGTATCAATCTGGCCGCCATGGTGAATGGCGGTGAACTGAAACGGAATGGCCACCGTCCAGCGGCTGCCGTCGGGACTGATGCGGTAGCTGCTGCTGATGCCGCCCGCCACTTCTTCCTGGTAGTTGCTGTAGCGGTACTGCTGGCGCTGCCAGTCCACCCATTGGTCCACAAACAGCCGCGTGCCCTGGTAGCGCACCTGAATGCCTTCTTCCAGTGGGTTGAGCATCACGCGCTCAAAGTTGAACATCGGCTCGATGTAGTTATGGCCCAGATGGGGCCGAATGTTGCCCAAAATGATTTGTTGCTTGCCCACCGTCCAGGTGGCCCGAAACGTGGGCCGCACCTGCTGCAGCACCGGGTTGCCAAAGTCCTTCCACAAAAACACGCCGCCCTCCAGCCGCAGGTCTTTGATGGGATAATACACCAGTTGGGGATTTAGCTGCGTGCCATATAGGGTATACCCGTCGACAATCTTATTAAAGTATTCGTTGTCCTTAAAGAACGTGAAAGCTTTGAAGGAAAGCAGCAAGCTGCCGGCCTCCGGCTGTTTTATTTCGATGGTATCGCCCGAGTCGGTGCGCCGCCATTTCCGGTCATGCTCGGGGTCAACCGCATAAACCGTGTTGCGGGTGAGCCCCGGTACCTCCTGGTAAAACGCCCGATTGTCCAGTTGCGCCTGCGCTGTTTCTATTCTAATTAGCACAGCCACAAGGCCAACTAAAATTCTTAGATAATTCCTCATATATTTCCGCTTTCTACGGCACGATTCCGGTGGGCTCTGTGTTACAAAAAGCCGTCGCAAAAGGGCCTTTCCGAAGTTTTAACCAAGGAATAGAATTATCTGATTGCGACGTCGCCAAAACCCTTAACTTTACCAAACCTAATTCCTTTTTCCCATCCCCATGGCAGTAGCTACCGAAAAGGCCTCGAAAGCCGACAAGGCGGAGACCAACGTCGCAGCCGAAAAAATGAAAGCCCTCCAGCTCACGCTCGATAAGCTGGACAAAGCCTACGGCAAAGGCACCGTGATGAAGCTCAGCGACAACAAAGTTGGCGACATCCCGAGCATCAGCACCGGTTCGCTCTCGCTCGACATTGCCCTGGGCATTGGCGGCGTGCCCCGCGGCCGCGTGATTGAAATTTACGGTCCGGAATCGTCGGGTAAGACGACCCTGACCATGCACATGATTGCCGAAGCGCAGAAGAAAGGCGGCATGGCGGCCTTCATCGACGCCGAGCACGCTTTCGACAAATCCTACGCCGAGAAACTCGGCATCGACACCACCAACCTGCTCATCGCCCAGCCCGATAACGGCGAACAAGCCCTCGAAATCGCCGACCAGCTGATTTCGTCGGGTGCGATTGACATCATCGTCATCGACTCCGTGGCGGCCCTCGTGCCGAAAGGCGAACTCGAAGGCGACATGGGCGACTCGAAAGTGGGCCTGCACGCCCGCCTTATGAGCCAGGCCCTGCGCAAGCTCACCGGCACCATCAACAAGACGGGTTGCGCCTGTATTTTCATCAACCAGCTGCGTGAGAAAATCGGCGTGATGTTCGGCTCGCCCGAAACCACCACCGGTGGTAACGCTCTGAAATTCTACGCTTCCGTGCGCCTCGACATCCGTCGCATCGGCCAAATCAAGGAAGACAAGGACAACGTGACCGGCAACCGCACCAAGGTGAAGGTGGTGAAGAACAAAGTGGCCCCGCCCTTCAAAGTGGTTGAGTTCGACATCATATACGGCCAGGGCATCTCCAAAGTCGGCGAAATCGTGGACCTTGGCGTCGACATGGGCATCATCGCCAAGTCGGGCTCGTGGTTCAGCTACGGCGACCAGAAAATTGGTCAGGGCCGCGAAGCCGTGAAGACGCTGCTGCTCGATAACCCCGAGCTGGCCGACGAAATCGAGGGTAAAATCCGGACCATGGCCAAGGGCGACACCGACGTCATCCCCGTGGACCTGGCCGGCCCTGAAGACGGCGAAGACACGCTCTAAGCGCGCCAGAACCGGTAAGAATGAAAGCCCGTTGCCATCCGCAACGGGCTTTTTTTACGTCCGTATCTTTGGGAATGCTTTGGCTGGCATTGCGTTTGTCTATGGCTGCAATCGTTACTTCTACTTATTCCGTTATGAATCGCCGCTGGCTCATTTTTACCCCCGTTATTCTCTTCTTACTGGCATCGGCGCAGCTGGCGCTGGGCCCCGGCGACGCCGTGCGTAGCATTCCGCAGTCCAGCTTCGGCCGCGGCGAGGTCATTAAGTACACCGTGCACTATGGCCTCATCAACGGCGGCGAGGCCACCGTGGAAACCGGCGGCAGCCTGGAGCGCATCAACGACCGGCCCTGCTACAAGGCCACGGTGAGCGGCAAGACCACGGGTTCGTTCGATTTTTTTCTGCGCATTCGCGACCAGTGGCGCGCCTACATCGACACCACCAGCATTCTGCCCATCCGCGCGCAGCGCGAGATTGCCGAGAAGAACTACCGCAAAAAGGAAACCGTGGAGTTCGACCACCTGCACGACGTGGCCGAGGTGACCGACCACACCCACAACAACGCCCGCAGCACCGTGAAGGTGGCCAACAACACCTTGGAACTGGTAAGCGGTTTCTATTACCTGCGCACCCTCAACTTTGAGCGCATGAAGGTGGGCGACGTGGTGCGCGTGCCCGGCTACTTCGACGGCGACAACTTTATGCTGGAAGTGGTGTTCAAAGGCCGCGAAGTGGTGGAAACCAAGGCCGGCGACGTGCGCGCCTTCAAGCTGGTGCCCAAGATGCCGAACAACAAGCTGTTTCGGGGCGAAAACGCCATTTCGGTGTACTTCTCCGACGACCGCAACAAGATTCCGGTGCTGTTTCAGGCCGAAATGTTTGTGGGCACGGTGAAAGTGGACATGGTGCGCTACCAAGGCCTGAAGTCGCGGCTGAACCTTGTAAATTAGCTCAACCTTTGCGCGTAACCAATGGCTTTGCCACCTGCTGCTATTTGGCCTGAAGCTGGCATCGCCGTTTCTCACCCACGGATTTCTCTTTTGCGCTAGCGCGGTGCGCGTTACGCCTCACCTAATGAAATCCGTTCAGCAATTCATTCTCGAATTCTCGGTCGTCCCCGTCGTCGTGGCTACGCTCGTGGGGCTGTGGCGCTACCGGCGGCTGGGGCCCGCCCCGCGCTACCTGGTGCCGCTGCTGGTGGCCTGCTTGCTGATGGAAATTGCGTCGCGCACCTTGGGCTATTTCCATCGGCCCAACCTGTTCCTGGCCCCGATTGATACGGCCATCGAATTCACTTTCCTGGCCCTCATGTACCGGCGGGCGCTGCGGCCGTCGGCCCTGAGCCGCTGCATTCCGCTGTTGCTTATCGGATTTCTGCTGGGTTCGGCGTTCACCTACTCGCCGCGGCTCGACACCTTGCAATTCAGCCCGGTGCAGCACTTCATCGAGAGCGTGCTGGTACTCGTTTTTGTGGGCGTTTACTTTCAGCGCGAGGCAACGCGGCAAACCATTAATCGCCGGTTGGAGCGCGAGCCCATGCTGTGGGTGTCGGCGGCGCTGTTGCTTTATTTTCTTAGCAACATCTTCATTTTCTTGTCCAGCAACTACGTGCTCAACCTTTCGCGGGAGTTGAGCATACAGGTATGGGCCATTCACGGTTTGCTCTACATCTTCACCAACGTGCTGTACACCGTGGCCTTGTGCGTGAACCCGGTGGTCCCCTCACCGGCCAGCCCACTCGCTCCGGCGGGCGGCGTCACATAATCGTAACATCGGGCGGGCCGTGGAGAGCGGTACTTTTGCAGGCGCAACCCTTGCTTCACTTAAGCCCGTAACGCCGTGACTGCTCCCAAATCCGCCGTGTACAAGATTCTCGTGGTCGACGACGACCCGGACATCGTTGAGTTGCTGGAGTTCAACCTCAAAAAGGAAGGCTACCTAACCGCTTCGGCGGCGGACGGGCGCAAAGCCCTGGAAATTGCTGCCGATTTTCAGCCCGACATCATCCTGCTCGACGTGATGATGCCCAACCTCGACGGCATTGCCACCTGCCGCCTGCTGCGCGAGCAACCCAAGTTCAAAGACACCTACATCCTGTTTCTGACGGCCCGCGCCGAGGAATTCTCCGAGGTGGCCGCTTTCGAAGCCGGCGCCGACGACTTCATCGCCAAGCCCATCAAGCCGCGCGCCCTGCTGGGCCGCCTGGCCGCCGTGAAGCGCCGCGACCAAGACCCCCACGGCGCCGTGGATGCCATCGACATCAACGGCCTGCGCATCGACCGCACGGCCTTTGCCGTGTACCAGGACGGGAAAAAAATCAGCCTGCCCAAAAAAGAATTCGAGTTGCTGGCTTTCCTGGCGGCCACGCCCCACAAAGTCTTCAACCGCGAAGAACTGCTCCAGAACATTTGGGGCAACGACGTCTTTGTGCTGGCGCGCACCGTGGACGTGCACGTGCGCAAAGTGCGCGAGAAAGTGGGCGACCATCACATCCAGACCATCAAGGGCGTGGGCTACAAGTTCAACGTGGACTAAGTCCGGCAGCATGTGCTGACGAAAGCACGCCGTGCAGCGCGCAGCAAAGCATCTTTCCCGCAGGCAGTAATTATTTACTATTGCACGCAAGATGCTTCGCTGCGCGCTGCACGGCGTGCTTTTTCAATTATTTTACTGTCCCAATGAACCTCTCTTCTCGCACCATTGCCATTCTGATTGCGCTGCTGGTGGCGGGCGTGCTCACCACCTACGCCCGCATCGGCCCCACGCTGCCGTTCCGGGAGGCGTTTCTGGCAGCGGGCGTCACGGTGGCGGCGTGTTTTCTGCTGGTGTACCTATCGTTTGAAGCCCTGATTTTTCGCGAAATCAACGGCATCTACGCGGGCCTGGAACACATCAAACGCAAGGAATTCAAGAAGCTCAGCAGCAAGTTTCTCTTTCGGCCCGAGCCGGTGAAGCGCGTGCGCGACGAAATCCTGCTCATGGCCGAGCGGCGCCAGCAGGAGCTGGACGAGCTGGTGCGCCTGCAGGCCCTGCGCCGCGAGTTTCTGGCCGACGTGTCGCACGAGCTCAAGACGCCGCTGTTCGCCGCCCAGGGCTTTGTGCACACCATTCTCGACGACGAAGACGGCGACATCGACGCCCCCACCCGGCGCAAGTTCTTGGCTAAAGCCGCCGCCAGCCTCGATACGCTCGACGCGCTGGTGCAGGACCTCGTCACCATTGCGCAGCTCGAAAAAGGCGTGGTGCGCATGCGCCGCCAGCGCTTCGACCTGGTGGCGCTGGTGCGCGAAATATTCGAGCTGCTGGAGCAGCAGGCCGCCCGGCGGGGCACCACCCTGGAGCTGTTTCCGCCCAACCTGCCCGCCGAGCTGCCCGTGGTGGCCGACCGCAACCGCATCCGGCAAGTGCTGGTGAACTTGGTGGATAACGCCATCAAATACGGCCGCGACAACGGCCGCGTGGTGGTGGCCCTCATCGAAGGCAGCCGGGGCGTGCGCATTGCCGTGCGCGACGACGGCACCGGCATTGCCCCCGAACACCAAAACCGCATTTTCGAGCGTTTTTACCGCATCGACAAAAGCCGTTCGCGCGAGTCCGGCGGCTCTGGGCTGGGCTTGGCCATCAGCAAACACATTGTGGAGGCGCACAAGTCCACCATCAAAGTGAAGAGCACCGTGGGCGAAGGCACCACGCTGGAATTCAAGCTGAGCAAGCCGAAAGGCGCCGCGGGCAGCTAGCCATCCACCCCCCTGCCGAGGCTGCGTTCGGCACGGGGCTTCCCCGCCCGCCGGTTGCACGCCGTACCTTTGGGGCTGCGTATGAAGCTTCCCCATTTCTCCGACCTCGTCATTTTTGAAAACGACGACTACGTTGTCGTCAACAAACCCCCGTTTCTGGCCACGCTGGACGAGCGGGTGGGCGGCGCGCCCAACATGCTGCGCCTGGCCCGTCAGCACCACGACGACATTCAGGCCGCCCACCGGCTCGACCGCGAAACCAGCGGCGCGCTGGCCTTCGCCAAAAACCCGGCCGCCTACCGCCACCTCGCCATGCAGTTCGAGAACCGCGAGGTGAACAAGCAGTACCACGCCGTGGTGTGGGGCACGCCGCAGCTACAGGACGAGGTAGTGGAGCGCAACATCGAAACCACTTCGCGCGGCAAGGCCCGCCTGGCCTACAAGGGCAAGCCCGCCGAGACGCACTTCACCACCCTCGAAACCTTCACCCGCCACGCCCTCATGCTATGCGAGCCCGTGACCGGCCGCATGCACCAGATTCGCCTGCACCTGATGTATTTGCAGGCGCCCATCGTGGGCGACAAAGACTACGGCGGCGAAGACTTTTACCTGTCTTCGTTGAAGAAGAAATTCAACATGAAGGAAGGCGATGAAGAGCAGCCCTTTATCAAGCGTTTCGCGCTGCACGCCCTCCGGCTGCAGTTCACGGGCCTCAACGGCGAAGAAATTGCCGTGGAAGCGCCTTACCCGAAAGACTTTCGGGTGCTGGTAGAAACCCTGCGGCAGCACCAGTAAGCCCCCGGGCTAGCGCACCCGCTCAAACACAATGACCTGCGTGGTGTCGCGCTCTGGGTGGTAGCGGTTGCGGGGTTGGGCGTCGTGCCACATTTCCCGGAACCGGGCGTCGCGGCGCAGCATGGGCAACTGCACGTAGCCTTCGGTGCGCGAAAACCAGTCGTCCCACACGATGAGCGTGCCCACGGGCACCTCGGCCAGCTGGTCGCCGTGCGCGCGAAAATCGGGGTGCTGTTTGGCGTCGAAGAAGTCGTTGTTGGTGGCCACGGCCACGTAGGGAAACTCGTAGGCCAGCGGCCGGGTGCCTTCCCCGTAGGCTTTGCGAATCCAGGCGGCGGCGTTTTCGGCCACTTCCTGGTCGGGCGGGCGCGTGAAGTCGCGCCGCCAGCGGAACCCCTGGCGGGTGCCCAGAAACAGAAACACCACCGCAGCGGCCACCCACCCAAGGCGGATGCGCCGCTGAGCGGCCGGCGTTTTGCCCAGTTGCACGAGCCAGGTCAGGCCATTGAGTGCGACCACAGCGAACAGCGGTACCGTCACGTCGAGTACGCGCGTCATGCCAAAAGAATTGAACAGGCCCGCGCCCCAAAAAATGGTGTGGGCCGCAATGAACACGCAGATGTTGCCGTAAACGAGCAACAGCTCGGCGCTGAACAAGCGGCGCTGCCGCCGCTCCGGGTCCAGCAAATCGAGCGCCATGCGCACGCCGCCCACCACCGCCAGAAACAGCACCACCCAGCCTAGTAGGCCCGGCAGGCTGAACACAAAATGGTCCCACTCGCCGTGGCCGTACACCGATTTGGTGGCGTAGGGGTTGTGGCCAAACACCCAGCCGGGCTCGCCCAGCACCGCGGCGCCCACCGCACTATACACCGCGTAGCCCAGCACCAGCAGCGGCAGATAGCGCCACTGCCGCCGCCACAAGAAGTACACCACCCACAGCCCAATCAGGATAAACCCTTCCGACCGCACAAAGGGCAGCCAGGTAATCAGCGCCGCCGACCACCCAGGCCGGCCCGTCATCAGCAGCGCCACCGAGGCCACCAGGATAAGGCCGAACAAGGGCTCCGTGAGCCCGGAAAACTGGATGATGAAATAATCGGGCGACGCGTAGGCAAACACGATGGCCAGCTCCGGCGCGGGCAGCCGCAGGGTGCGGGCCACCACGTAGGCGCACCACGCCGATAGGGCCACAATCGCGCACTGAAACAGCTTCATGCCGATGAAGCCGCCCTGCGCGGCCGGCGACGCCAGCAGCGTAAACAACGGCTTGGCCCACGAGTCCATGTAGTTCATGGGGTACTGAAAGGCATAGCGCGCAAACAAGTAGTGCTTGATGCTGTCGCCCGAGTCGTAAGTATTAGTAGTGACGAAAGCCATCACGACCGAAACCAGCAGCAACGCGGCCAGCAAAAGCAACGCCCGACGGTGGGCATCGGCCGGATTTGCAGCAGCAGCAGATAAACGAGCAGAGGGATTCATAAGAAATAATAAGCCTCAAATGTACGCGTGGGCAATGTGGGACGCACCCGGCCCGGCTACCGCCAGACCGGGTGCCCGGGGAGGGCAGCAGAAAACTATTCCGACACTTTTGGCTATTTCCCCATAAATCAGTACCTTTGTGTCCGTTTTTCCCGAAGCCTTCGCGGCTCCGTACTCTTATTCAATAGTTTAGCATACCTTTTTTTCGACTCATGGACCACCTGAGCTTCAAGACGACCCACGTCAATAAGGCCAACGCCCAGAAGAGCTGGGTTATCGTAGACGCCAGCGTGGCCCCGCTGGGCCGCGTTGCCAGCCAAATTGCCAACATCCTGCGCGGCAAGCACAAGCCTTCGTTCACCCCCAACTCGGACTGCGGAGACAACGTCATCGTGCTCAACGCCGACAAGCTGCGCGTAACGGGCAAGAAAATGACCGAGAAGGTCTACATCACGCACTCGGGCTACCCCGGCGGCCAGAAGCGCCGCACCGTGCGCGAGCAAATGGCCCGCGACTCGCGTCGTGTAATTGAGCACGCTGTGAAAGGCATGTTGCAAGACAACCGCCTCGGCGCCGCACAGTACCGCAACCTGTACGTGTACGCCGGCACCGAGCACCCCCACGAGGCCCAGCAGCCCGTGGCCATCGAACTGACCAACCTGTAAGCCAACGCCGGCTTACGCTTTTATTTTTCCACTAAATGGCAATTACCAACACCTCTGGTAGAAGAAAAACCTCGGTGGCCCGCATCTACATGCAGGCCGGGCAAGGGAATATCACTATCAATGACCGGGACATGAAGTCGTACTTCAGCAACGAACTGCTGGAGAACGTCGTGAACCAACCCCTGGCAATCCTCGAGCAAGTCGGCCAGTACGACATCAAGGTGAACGTGCGCGGCGGCGGCATTTCGGCTCAGGCCGAAGCCATCCGTCTGGCCATCACCAAGGCGCTCGTGAGCGACAACGAAGAAACCCGTCCTGCTCTCAAGAAGGAAGGTTTCCTGACCCGCGACCCGCGCATGGTGGAACGCAAGAAATTCGGCAAGCGCAAGGCTCGTCGTTCGTTCCAGTTCTCGAAACGCTAATCCAGGAGGAAATACATCATGGCCCAGACAACCTATAAGGACCTGCTCGACGCAGGTGCCCATTTTGGTCACCTCACCCGCAAGTGGGACCCCAAAATGGCGCCGTACATCTTCATGGAGAAGAACGGCATCCACATCATTGACCTCAACAAAACGCTGGTTTCGCTTGACTACGCAGCCCAGGCTATTCGCAACATCGCGAAGAGCGGCCGCAAAATCATGTTCGTAGCCACGAAAAAGCAGGCGCAGGAAATCGTTACGACGGAAGCCGAGCGCTTGAAAATGCCCTTCGTGACCGACCGGTGGTTGGGCGGCATGCTCACCAACTTCGCCACGGTTCGCAAGAGCCTGAAGAAGATGGCCACCATCGACAAGATGGTGAAAGAAAACACCGCCTACGCCGCACTGGCTAAGCGCGAGAAGCTGATGATGTCGCGTGAGCGCGCCAAGCTCGACCGCGTGCTCGGCGGTATCGCCGACCTCGGCCGCCTCCCCGCTGCCCTGTTCGTAGTGGACGTGAAGCGCGAGCACATTGCCGTGAAAGAAGCACACAAGCTGGGCATCCCGGTTTTCGCTATCTGCGACACGAACTCGAACCCCGAGCTGGTGCAGTTCCCGATTCCCGCCAACGACGACGCCTCGAAGTCGATTCAGCTCATCGTGAGCGTGATTGGCAAGGCCATCGAAGACGGCCTGTCGGAGCGCAAAGTTGACAAAGAAGACGCCGAGCGCAAGGAAGCCGACGAGGCTGCCATTGCCGAAAAAACGGCTGCTGACGAAGAATAGTCCCTTCCGAGCTCTTTGAAAAAAGGGAACCTTCGAGTAGCTAGGCTCCGGAGGTTCCCTTTTTTATTTTGCTTTCAGGCCGACGTAGAGACGCATACTTGCGTCTCACGCCAGAACGGAATCGGCCGCACGTTTAAATCAATTGTTCAAACGGGAGACGCAAATATGCGTCTCTACAACCCCACCCCTACTTCCAATGGCCGCTATTACCGCCGCAGACGTAAACAAGCTCCGCACCATGACCGGTGCCGGCATGATGGATTGCAAAAAAGCCCTGACCGAAGCCGATGGCGACTTCGAAGCTGCGCGCGACATCCTGCGCAAGGCGGGCCAGAAAATCGCCGACAAGCGTGCCGAAAACACCACTTCGGAAGGTTTTGTGGCCGTGGCCGTGAGCGAAGACGGCACCAACGGCAAACTGGTGGCGTTGGCTTGCGAAACCGAGTCGGTGGCCAAAGTGGCAAACTTCCGCGAGCTGGTGCAGCGCATCCTCGATGCCGCAGTGCGCACCAACGCCGCTACCAAAGAAGACCTGCTAGCCGTGAAAGAGGACGATGGCCTGACCATTCAGGAGCACATCACCGACCTGACCGGCAAAATCGGCGAGAAGCTGGACCTGACCTACGTGACGCTGACCGGCGAGAAAGTGGCTTCGTACATCCACTCCGACAGCAAGAAAGGCGTGCTCGTGGCGCTGAAAAACGTGGGCTCGGCCGACGCTGCTGCCGTGGGCCGCGACGTGGCTATGCAAATCGTGGCCATGAAGCCCGTTGCCGTTGACAAAGACGGTGTGGACTCGGCTACGGTGGAGCGCGAAATCGAAATCGGCAAAGAGCAGGCGCGTGCCGAAGGCAAGCCCGAGGCTATGCTGGAGAAAATCGCCCAAGGCAAGCTGAACAAGTTCTACAAAGAGCAGACCCTGCTGAACCAGGAGTTCGTGAAAGACGGCTCGATGACCATCGCCCAGCTGCTCGACAGCAAGTCGAAAGGCATGACCGTGACGGACTTCAAGCGCGTGGCTATCGGCGCTTAATTGCCCTTGCTAATTCATAAAAAAGCCCCGCCGGCATTGAGCCGGTGGGGCTTTTTTATTACATTTCATTCATGGACGACAACTCGCAACTCCTACACAAACCATTGGCTCTTTCAAGCACGCCCCCATTCAGTGTAGGTCGTTTTTTTGGATGGGTAGTTGTCACATTCATCCTAGACGTAGTAGGAGTTTTTTTGGTAATCGCCTCGAGCAATATTACCGACCATAGTTCTTCTTCAGGAGGTGGTATGGCCATTTTATTTATAGCAAATATGGCCTTTTTAACTTTTGCTGTTATAAGGGGAGGTAACTCAGCGTTTGGTGTTTTTTTTGGTGCTTTATTTCCTCTTATGGTGATGTTGGCAATTGCCTAATTACGCTTCTGCCACGCCCGCACCCGCGCCTTCGAGTTCTCCCGAATGTTCATGTAAAACAGCGCGTAGTCGGCGATGTGGCGGGAGTAGCGCAGCTTCTTCTTGCCGGAGGGCGGGAAGTGCGGGAAGCCACGGAAGCGCGGCGCGTGCACCCAGAGCTGGCCGTGATGAATCTGGGCATCGGTGAAGTTGGGGTGGACGTGCTTGAAGCGGATGCTGACCGCGCCGCGGTTGAGGCTGGCCGGGGCCAGGGTGGAATCGAGCGTCCAGGTGAGGGGATTGACAGCGATGCTAGGCTGGAACATGGGCGACTCGTGGCCGGCATCGGAGGTGTTGTAAGCGACGAAGCAGTCGGTGGCCAGGGAGTCGGCGCAGGGCTTGATGGTGAGGAATTCGTTGGGTTTCACCTGGAAGCCGATGAGGTAGGCGGCCACTAGTTGGCGGCGTAGCGGGGTGGCTTTGTCGAAGAATTCGTGGAGTAGGCGCGTGGCGTGGTCGGTGCCCTGGCTGTGGCTGGCGATGATGAAGGGGCGGCCCTGGTTGTAGTGCGCGAGGTAGTACTGGAAGGCGGCGCGCACGTCGGAATAGGCCAGTTCTAAAGCTTTCTGGCCATTGGGCTCCTTGTCGAGGAAGGAGAAGAGGGTGGCCTGCCGGTAGCGCGGCGCGTAGATGCGGCCGGTGGCGTTGAACACGCTGGCCTGTTGCTTGATGGTGGTGCGGTCGGTGTACTTGTTCAGCCACTTTTTGCGCACGTCGCCGTTCCAGTGGCGGGGCGAGTAGTAGGTGGTGGGATGCACGAAAAATACGTCGACGGCAGCGGTGGCCTGCTCATTCCGCAAGGTGGAGTGGCGCGGCACCGCATCGGCCGAATCCCGCGTTGTGGGCAAGGCGGCCCAGCTGGCAGCTTGGGAGTAATCAGGCGCGGGTGGGGGCGTGTACTTCTCAAAATCCCGACCCGGCTTGAGAAGCAGCCGGATGCAACCGTTCAGGGGCAAAAACAGCAACGCAAGCAGAGCAGTGCGGAGGTGAGATGGTAACCGAAACATAGTTTGTGAAACGGTCATGCTTCGGCTTCGCTCAGCATGACCGTTCTTTTTTAATTCAATACAACCGGCCAGTGCTTCAGCTGGCGCGGAGAGCCGTCGGCGTTATACAGCAGCGTGAGGGGCTCGGTGGGGGTGGCCACTACGTCGGCGAGGGTGATGTTCCAGCGCTGCCACATTTCGGCCAGGGTTTGGGTGTAGGCGCTGTTTTCCCACGGGTTGAAGATGGCGCCGGTGACGTCGTCGATGAGGGCATCGTACACAATCTGCGTGTCGCCGGGGCGCGGGTGGCGGGGGTAGATGTCGGGCACCACGTGCAGCAGGTGAGCCGCGTAGTACACCCGGGCCTTAAACTCGGCAATCTGCACGGGGTGCAGCGGGCGCTGAGCATCGGCATATACCTTGCCCATGGCCTGGCCAATCAGCCCGATGTCGACCAGGCAGGCCACCAGCACCGCCTTGTCGAGCTTGATGCTGAACACGAGCGTGTTCAGGTCGTCGTCGTACTCAAAAGGCGTCACGTCCTCGGTGGGGTCGGCTTCGAGGACGAAGACGGAGCCAGGCACAAAGTCGGCGTACTCGGTGGGCACGCGCAGGCCCTGTAGCAGCTGGAAGAAGGCCTGGAAACGGCGCACCAGCGCGGCGTTTTCGGCCAGCGGGTACTTGGGCTTTATCAGCGGCTCAAACTCGTTCAGCAGTTCGGTGATGAAGATGCCGTAGAACATTTTGCCCATCCAGAGAAACAGCGTGTCGTCGCCGAGGGCGCGCAGGGCGGCCGGGCCCTGCGCGACGGCGGCCTCCACCCGGCTTTCCAATGCTTCGATGCGTTGGCGGGCGGCGGGGCTGGCGGGCAGGCGCAGGTCCTGCATGAGCACGGTGCGTTGGTCGAGGAGCTGGATGGGGCGCTCGGCGAGGTGGTAGCGGGCCTGCAGCCACTCAGCAAACACAGGCACCGTGTCGTCGGGCCCCACGGGCTGGCCGCTGAGAAAACAGGTGTTGGGGCCGAAGCGCATGCCGTCGAAGGGGTCGTAGGGCAGCAGGTCGGCGGGGGAGAATGAGGCCATCAGAAAAAACAGTAGCGCGAACGTTGTAATTGCGTCGCCACGCGCCTGCCCAACCAGTGGGACTCGGCGCGGGGACGCGAACTACAAAGTTCGCGCTACAATGGTTAGGACGGCGCAGGCTAGCGCGAGAGCGAATTGCCTGCTTTAAGCAGCAGCTTGCTCAGGTTGGTGAGGGGGCCGTTGTAGTCGCCACCGGCTTCTTCGGCCACTTTGGCGGTTTCGGCACCCAGGCTGGCCAGGATTTCGGCGATGTCGTGGGCCGGGCTCTTGGAGTCGCTCAGCAGCTCGCTCAGCTGGCCCAGCTCTTGCTTGATTTTGGCCAGGCCAGGGCGGTCCGTGGCCGCGAGCACGGCAGCCCAGCGCTCGATTTCGACGATGCCCTGGGGGCCGGAGTTGGCGGGCGTGCTGGCGGTGAGAAAGGTAAGCGTATCGTCGAGCAGCGCGGTGTTTTGCTGGTCGCTCACGGCCATGGGCACTTCGGGCGTGGCGGGCGTCTGCGGGGTGGCGGCGGTTGAATCCATGAGAATGCGAAATAAGGGAGATGCGTAGGGGGCTATACTAGCGCCGTGACTAAAAAGTTAGCCCGCACCGTGCGAGGCCGCATCAAGTCGCCGCCCCAAAAGCCGGGTTACCTTTTACAGCTCTGCTTAATTAAGCGGTATCATTTCACCTCCACTTTATTTCCCATGAATACTTCGCTCAAAACCTTGTTTGCCGCTGCCGCTCTGGCCTTCGCCGCCACTTCCTGCGAGCAGAAAACCGCCGAAACCACCACCGCGGCCGACGGCACCACCACGACCACCGTGACCACCGACAGCACCGCCCCCGCTGGCTCGGCCGCCGAGGCCGGTGCCAAAATCGACGCCGCCGCGGCGAAAGCCGGCGATAAGCTGGAAGCCGCCGGGCAGAAGCTCGACGCCAAGATGGACGCGGCCGGGCAAAAGCTCGACGCCAAAATGAACGAGGCCGACGCTAAAATGGAAGCCGCCGGCGACAAGCTCGATGCCAAGATGAAAGCCCTGGGCGACGCCGCCAAACGCTCGGCCGAGCAAACCAAAGCCAACGTGAAGGAAGCCACTAACAAGTAAGCTTCGCTTCTGCTTGCGATGCAGGGAAAGGCCCGACGGCAGATGCCGCCGGGCCTTTTTGGTTATGCATTGGCCAGCTCCAGCAGCACGTCGTAATAGGGCCGGCCCAGCGTTTGGGCACGCAGCCACGCGTAGAAGCTGAGCACCTGCAAATCTTCGCGCTCCTGCGAAAGGAAGTTGGGAATGTGGGCCACCCGGTTAACAAAATCGGGCTCCCGGGCCGTGGGCGGGTTTTCAATCAGCTCGCGCACGAAAGCCAGGTACAACAACACGGGATTGTAAGGGCCGCCCACGGGCACGGCGGGCGCCTCGCCCTCGGCCGGCACGGCCGGAAACTGCTCGCGCAAGGTGCGCTCGATGGCGCGCAGGCGGCTCAGGGCCAGCTCGGAGTTGCCCATCTCGAACTGAATGAGCAGCTCGCCGATGTTGCGGTTCACCATCCATTCCAGGCCCAGGTGCTGCTCCAGCCAGTGGTCGGTGCGGCCCAAGCTAAGCATGCTTTGGTTGGCTTTGGCGAAGTGGCCCCCGGCGAAGTAGTGGAAGGAAAGCTGGAAGCGGGCCGTGAGGTCGTCGGAAGCGGTGAGCGGCTTGGGGCCGCGCAACAGGGCTTCGAGCAGCGCGATGCTTTCGGCGTTGCGGCGCAGAAAGGCGTAGTTGGCCGCCAGCAGGAAGGTGAAGCGGGGCACGAACTCGCCAAACTGCCGCGCTGGTCCGGCCGCCAGCAACGTTTGCCCTTTCTCCAGGTACGCCACCGACTCGGCGAAGCGCCGCGAACGGTACAGGGCGTGGGCCAGCATGTAGAGCAGCCGGAGCTGGTGCCCGCGCTGGGCCGGCGCAAACCCGTGCCGGCGTTCCATGAGCGTGTAGCAGCGCTCGATGAATGGCGCAAACGCCGTGAAATCGCGCCGCACCAGCATGGCGTTGCGGGCAATGGACATGAGGCGGCTCAGCAGCGAGGGCGAGCGGGCAAAGGCTTCCTGCAGGTCGTATTCGGCCAGGATTTTCTGCAGAATGTCGTCGACCGGCACGGCGGCCCGGCCGCGCACGCGGGCTTCGCGCAGGCGCTGGCGCAGCAGGCTGTCGGCAATGTTGGCGCGCTCTTCTTCGTCGGCAGCTTTTTTATTGGAGCGGTAGCGGGGCAGAATCTCGTCGAGCGGCGGGGCGTAGGGCGAGTCGGCGTGCTGAATCTGCAGGTTGTACACCGCGTTCAGGGGCTCGTACTGCTCGTTTTCGTGGGCCAGCTTTTCGGCTTTGCGCAGCGTGCTCCAGGCCAGGCGCGGGATGCCGGTTTCGAAGAGGTACTGCGCCAGGGTGAGCTGCCCGCGCACGGAGGCCGCGGCCGTGGTGTCGAGCTGGCGCTGGCGCAGCAGGAGGAAGTCGGTGAGGTGGCGCAGCAGGCGCTTGCGCAGGGCGTAGTAGGCGGTGGGGTTGGGCTCGTCGGGGTAGAGCCGGGCAATGAGCTGCTCCGACTTCAGTTCCTTGGGCTGCACCAGCAGCTCGTAGAGGCGCGAATCCTGCCGGCCGGCGGCCTTGCGGCGCTGCCGCTGAATGAACACGCCGAAGTCGCGGCGTTCGTCGGGGCCCAGAGTTAGCAGCGTGGTGCGCAGGTCGTCCATGCCGCCAAATTACGGCGCGGGGTGCCGCCGCCAACCAACTTTGTTTGCGCTCAGACCCGCAAATTTCTCCTTACCCGAAGCCTCGTAGCAGCGCTCTGGCAACGAGTGAAAAGCTCACGCCGTAAGGTGGAGCTGACGCGAGAGGCGAAGCTCCACCGTAGCATTTTGCCGGGTTACCTTTTGCCGCCGCGGCTTATTAACCTCGATTTTCAACCATTCCTTTCCCCCATAATCCAATGAAAACGTCCTTCAAAACGTTGCTCCTGGTGGCCGCTCTGGGAGCCTTCACCGCCACGTCGTGCTCGGAGAAAAAAGCCGATGAAACCGCTAATTCCGTAGAAAACACCGCCGATAATGCTGGCGACGCCATGGACAATGCCGTGGACAGCGCGAAAGCCGACATGGCCCGCGAACCCGGCGACACGGCCGTGGTGCGCAACACGCCCGCCGACAAAGTGGTGGAAGAAGTGCCTGCCACCCCGCAGAAATAACCTCGGCCCGCCGAGTTAAGAAGCCCCGCTACCAGGGTAGCGGGGCTTTTTTGTGTTTAGGCATCTATTAAAACTTGTATTTAATATATTTATAATATCCCTTATCAAATCTGCAACACGTTGATTTTTAATTATCTCCTTTATAAATAACCTATCCGTAAAGTCTGAATTAACTAGAAATGAGCTGGTGCTCAGGGGGGCATTCGTCCACCTTTACGCACGATTTCACTTCAACCCAGACTCGCCATGCGGACATTTTTACTCGTTTTTCTATTTCTGCTGGTTGCCGGCGGAGTTGCGCAGGCCCAGGACGTCCTCACCAAGCGCAATGGGGAGGAGCTGAAGGTGAAAGTGGTGGAAATCACGCCTTCGGAAGTAAAGTTTCGCCGCGCCGACAACCCTGAAGGGCCGCTTATCAGCGTGTGGCGCACCGACGTGTTCATGATAGTGTATGCCAACGGCGTGAAGGAGGTGCTCAACGCGGCCACCATTTTCCAGCCGGGGCCGTCCAGCCCACCGGCGGCCGTGCGCGCCGCCTTTCCCGAAGAGGTGCCCACCGTGGCCAACCAAGACCCCAACGACGCGGTGCTGGAAGAACCCATCCGGCTCGACGGGCCGCGGGTGGGCGTCACGTTCCTGTCGCCGGGCGTGCGGGGCAAGGCCCGGGACGAAGGCGTGGAAGTTGGGGCCGTCATCACGCAGTTTGGCTGGCAGTTCGAGAGCCGCCTGTTTCGGCTGCCCAACGGCGTGAGCGGGCTGGTGGAGTTTGTGCCGCTGGTGGGCGGCTTAGAGCAAGGCCGGTTTCTGCCCAGCATCAGCGGCTTGCTGGGCATCCGGGGAGCCAAGGGGTTTGAGTTCGGGGTGGGGCCCAACGTGACGCCGCTGGGCGCGAGCGTGGTGCTGGCCCTGGGCACGTCCATTCGCTCCTACGGCGTCAACTTCCCGGTGAACCTGGCCGTGGTGCCGGGCCGCGACGGCATGCGCGTGAGCTTGCTGGTGGGCTTCAACGCCCGGCATCGATAATGGCAGCGGTTAACATTCATCTCATGAAGGACTTTCCACTCCTCTTTAACGCGTTGCGCCTGCTTGGCTGTGCCGTGCTCCTCCTGGCCGGTAACGGGTGTACCAAAGACGATGCGTGTCTGGCCGGTGACTGCATTACGGTGACGGGCCGCGTGGGGACCGGGCACCGCTCGGCCACTGCCGTGCCCGGCGCCCACGTGCAGCTCATGGCCGCTACCGTCGTTCCCGGCATCTTTTCGTCGTCGGTCAAAGAATCCCTCGTCGAAAGCACCAGCGCCGACCAAGAGGGCAACTACACCCTTCAGTTCGACCCCCGATTCCGACCTGCGCCCGACTTCTACCGCCTGCGCTTCGACAACAAAGGCTACGGCTCTACCCAGGGCGGAATTATTGAGCAGCAGTACCGCGACCTTAACCTGGCACCGGGAACGCGGCGCACCGAACCCATTCACCTGGTGCGCCTGGCGGCAGAGCTGCGCGTGCTGATTACTGGTTTTCCCGGTGCGTCGGCCACCAACAGCACCTACACCTCGGTGTCGTACGTAGGCCACCGAGGTAATTACTACACCGGCGTGGGGGTGCGGCTGAACTTGCCCGGCACCCAAACCGAAGCGGGCCCTTCCAACCTGACTGAGGCCACCGGCACCACGGCCGCCAATCAATACGCGCACGTCGTCATCTACAAAACCAAAGCCGGCATTCGCACGCAAGTGCGCGACAGCATCTACTGCCCACTTGGAGTAGAGACAACTTATGTACACGCTTTTTGAGAAACGGGCCTCTTGCAAAAAACGGGGAATGTGCAAAATTCTGGCATTCCGGCGGCGGGCTTCAACGCGCCCGGCAACGGGGCCGTACAAGCCCAACTATTGCCTTCTTCCCATCCACATTTTCTTACCTTTTCAACTGTTTCACTCATGGACCTCAACCAGAATAACCTCAACGACCAAACCGAACTGAAAGCCCGCGGCAACTGGAACCAGCTGAAAGGCGAAGCCAAGCAGAAGTGGGGCCAGCTGACCGATGACGACCTCGACTACGAGGACGGCAAACAGGACGAGTGGTTTGGCCGTCTGCAGGAGAAAACCGGCCACGCCGTGGAAGACATCAAGAACTGGTTTAACCGCACGTTCTAGCCCGCGCCTCTTTTCCTCTAACAACGCCCGGCGCCTTCCCTAAGCACACGCCGCCGCGTTGCAACAAAAAAGCCTTTTCCGGCAACGGGGAAGGCTTTTTTGTTGCCCATGCTGTTGCTTTCCAACCCTGCGTAGGCGGCGGTGCGTAAGGAAGGGCCCGGTCCAACTTCATTTCTTCCTGCTGCCATGTCCGCCCCCGATGCTTTGCTTGCTGCTGTTCCGCGCACCGCTACTTCCGGCATTCGGGCGCTGGCGCGGCTGGGCTTTGCGGCCATTGGGGTGGTGTACGTACTGATGGGCGTGCTGGCGCTGCTGGCGGCCTTTGGCCGGCGCGCCGGCGCCCACGCCGACAAGGAGGAAGCCGTGCAGCACTTGCAGGACCTGCCCGCCGGCAGCGTGCTGCTGGGCCTGATTGCGCTGGGACTGCTGGGCTACATCGCCTGGCGCTTCACCCAAGCCATTCGCGACACCGAGGGCAAGGGCAGCGGGGCCAAAGGCTGGGCCGTGCGCCTGTGGTACGTATGCAGCGGCCTGTTCTACAGCGGCCTGGCCCTGTACGCCGGCAAACTGGCCCTCAATGGCCGCGCCGAAAAAGGCGGCGACTCTTCCCGGAGCCTGGCCGCCAAAGTGCTGGCTTGGCCCGGCGGCGACTGGCTCCTTATCGTGCTGGGGATGGTCGTCATCGGCGTTGGCCTGTTTCAAGGGTACCGGGCCTTCTCGGGGCGGCTAAAAAACGACGTCGACGGCCAGCACCTCACCGCCGAGCAGGCCCGGCTGGTGTTCCGGGCCGGCCAGGTGGGCGTCACGGCCCGCGGCGTGGTGGTGGCCATCATCGGCTACTTCTTGGTGCAGGCCGGCCGCCAGTCCCACGCCGGCGCCGTGGGCAGCACCGACGAAGCGTTTGACCTGCTGGCCGCCATGGGGCCGCTGGCCTTGGGCGCCGTAGCCGCCGGCCTGCTGGCCTACGGCCTGTACTCGCTGGTGCAGGCCAAGTACCCGTTGCTGCGGGGCATGTAGCGCCGCCTTAGGCCCGCACGGTTTTGGCCACGTAATCGGCCAGATACTGGTAGCGAGGCGTGAGCTCGCCGCCTTTGGCAATGGTGGCGCGGGCAATCACGCCCTCGGCGTCGTCGCCCAGCAGGTGGGGCAGCACGTTGTCGAGCAGCTGGCGGCCGAAGTCGCGGCTGGCGTTGCGGGGCAACTCGCAGGGCAGGTTGTCCACGGCCATCACGGTGATGTTTTCGGGCCGCGAATAGGGCGGCTCCAACTGGCCGGTCTGCGGGTTGTAGTCGAAAGCTGGGTCGGCGATGGTGCTGCTGCGCTTGGTGGTCGGGATGGAGCCGTCCACGTCGCAGGTCACGTCGGCGATGGTGTTGATGCGGAAGCCGGGCATGCGGGTATCGGCTTCTTCAAACAGCTTGGGCGCCGCCGGGTGCCAGTAGGCGCAGGCAATGAGCAAATCCGTCACGGGCAGAAACGTGCCAAACGCCGACTCGTACTCCTGCGGGTTGCGATGAAAATCCGGCGTGTCCCACACCCGGCCGTCGCGGCGGCGGTTGTAGTCGGAGCTGCGCAATTGGGTGTACACGGGCTCGTTGAAATCGAGGTAGAGGTAGTCGTACACGCTCACGCGCCGAATGCCCATGCGGTCGAGCACCTCCAGCGCGCCCTGGGCCACGCGGCCCGAGCCCGTCACGGCCATCTTGATGGGCGGCAGCTTCTTCACCTTGAAAAATTCTTCCTGCATGTCGTCCATGTCCACGCACTGGTAGGCGGGCTTCAGGTCGTACAGGCCGTGCTTGCGGCCGTAGGTGAGCAGGCCGTTGTAGGCGCCCACAATGCCGGCGTAGCGCCCAAAGGCCACGATGCGCTCGCCCCGGGCGTTGGTCAGCAGCTCGTAGTCGACCAGCGTGATGTTCTTTTTCAGCACCTCCTGCAGCAGCTTGCGGTTGGCGGGCTGCTTTTTCACCGTGTGCGAGAAAATGAGGTAGGTTTTGTTGGCAATGAGCTGGTCGACGGCCACTTCCTTCACGCCCATCAGCACGTCGCAGTCGCTCACGTCGTCGCGCACTTCCAGGCCCAGGTCGCGGTATTCCTGGTCGCGGTAGCTGCGCACGGCGCTGCTTTGCACCACCAGGCGCAGGTTGGGGAAAGTGCTCAGGGCTTCCGCGCATTTTTTGGGCGTGAGGGGCACGCGCTTGTCGGGCGGGGTTTTGGTTTCGCGAAGCAGGGCTACGGTGAGGGACATGGGTGGGATTGGACGTAGGATAAATGGATGGGCAAATCTATTAATTTAAGAAAGGCTGAGTTCTGTTTACACCAATCGTTGAACAATCGGTAACATGCCCGGCCACTCTTCCATCCTGCGCCCATAGAAGTTGAGAAATGCCTAGTGGTACCGGCAAATCCCGATGTCACCGTCCACGATACCTTCGTGCCACTATCTATCTTCTTAAGCGAGGTACCTGTTCCTACATTGTTTAAGCTCCACACAAGGACAACACGAAAACCCCTCACCAGTAGGCGACGGGACGACTTAATAAACCTAAGTTGGCCACGCTAGGCTTGCTCCCACCGCAAAGGGATGCGCAGCATGCAGCTAGAAGTAGGCATTATCGAAGGAACCACTAAAGGTTTTCTGGGTGCCGAGAGCTGGGTCGGTTCCGGTAAAGCTGAACGTGCCGGAAACAGAGCGCGGGAAAGGAGCTTTATTTTCTACCGCTGTAATGGTGAGCGTGCCCGGCGATGAAACAGTGGACGGATTGAGACGAGAATCAAAAATCCCCTTGTTGGTTTCACTAAAAATAGCATAAGCGGATGCGCCATTTAGAGCATAAGTGCCTTTTGCTACTGCATAAGGCATGCTTAGATAAAGCTGATAAGTTGCTTGCTTCAACCCAAACTCTTCATCGCTCAAAACAGCGGAAAAAATCCCTGGTGATGGAGGAATCTTTCCATCAAACCCGATTGATAGCCAGACGAGAGAAGGATTAAACACCTTGCCATCGGCAATGAATGACGCCGTAGACTTTATAACTGCAACTGTGGGTACCACGCTGGTTTTGCCAGCTGTCACCGATACACTCAACTGCCGGGGCCGCACATAACCATATTTAGAATTAAAGTAGAGCATATAAGTGCCGGCTGGCACAGCATCGAAACGATAAATCCCTTTACTGTCGGGGCTAGTACTGACAATGGTTTGCTGGGTAATATTATCAGCCAGTGAAACGCCAGACAAAGCATCTGCTGGTTGAATAAGCCCGGTGATAGATGGACCCGTCCATACTTCAGCGGCAGGGGCCGGCGTATCCTGGGCTCTCTTGGAACAGGAGCTGCCCAGTAGAAGGACAACGCTCAGGGCGATGAGGAATTGGCGATGAGGCATAGCGTGCAAAGGTTGTTCACCAAATATAATAACCTAAATGCAAACCCTTGTCAGCGCATTACTTACGCGTCTACTCAGGTTACTATCGGCGCCCAGCTCCCGATGCTGGCACATTGTTGCGCCGCGAGCCTTCCGCTCGGATACGAATGGCATTGGCAGGATTCCGTCTCAATCCAAGCCCGTCTTTTGCCCGGTCTTTCCCACCCGCGGCAATCCTTTCGGGGCTACCTTTGTTGTCTCCGAAACCAGCCCCCACTCCCAACCTTTATTCGTCTTTATGTCGTTGAAATTCTCGCCAGTTGACGTTTTCGAAGCCCGCCACAACGCCCCCGGCGCCGACGAGCAGGCCGCCATGCTTCGCGCCATTGGCGTGAGCAGCATCGAGCAGCTCATCGACGAAACGGTGCCGCCGGCCATCCGCCTCAAGCGTCCGCTGGAGCTGCCGGCTGCCCTCAGCGAGCGGGCCTTCCTGGCCAAGTTCAAGCAGATTGCCGGCCAGAACCAGGTGTTCAAGTCCTACATCGGCCTTGGCTACCACGATACCACCCTGCCGCCGGTTATTCAGCGCAACATTCTGGAAAACCCGGGCTGGTACACCGCCTACACGCCTTACCAGGCCGAAATTGCCCAGGGCCGCCTCGAAGCCCTCATCAATTACCAGACGATGGTGATTGACCTCACCGGCCTCGAAATCGCCAACGCCAGCCTGCTCGACGAAGGCACCGCCGCCGCCGAGGCCATGCACATGCTGCACAGCCAAACCAAGAAAAAAGGCGCGCACCAGTACTTCGTGTCGGAGCAGGTGCTGCCCCAGACCATCGACCTGCTGCGCACCCGCGCCACGCCGGTGGGCATTGAGCTGGTAGTGGGCGACCACCGCCAGATTGACCTCAGCAACGAAGGCTTCTTCGGCGCCATGGTGCAGTACCCCGCGGCCGACGGCGAGGTGTTTGATTACAAAGACTTCATCGCCCAGGCTCAGAAGAATAACGTTTTCGTGGTGATGGGTGCCGACCTGCTGGCCCTCACGCTGCTGACTTCGCCCGGCGAGCTGGGCGCCGACGTGTGCGTGGGCAACTCGCAGCGCTTCGGCGTGCCAATGGGCTATGGCGGCCCGCACGCCGGCTTCTTCGCCTGCAAAGACCAGTTCAAGCGCGTGATTCCCGGCCGCCTCATCGGCCAGAGCGTGGACGCCGCTGGCAACAAGGCCTACCGCATGGCCCTGCAAACCCGTGAGCAGCACATCCGCCGCGAAAAAGCTACTTCGAACATCTGCACCGCGCAGGTGCTGCTGAGCGTGCTGGCCGGCATGTACGCCGTGTACCACGGCCCGCAGCGCCTCCGCCAGTTTGCCGTGAACACCCACGTGCTGGCCCAAACCCTGGAAGCCGGCCTGAAGAAGCTGGGCGTGGAGCAAACCAACGAAAGCTACTTCGACACCCTGAACCTGCGCCTGGAAAGCGCCGAGCTGCAGCAGGCCCTGCGCCAGGAAGCCGAAGCTGCCCGCATCAACTTCCGCTACTTCGATGACGTGCGGGTGGGCATTTCGCTCAACCAGAACACCGAGCTGCACGACGTGGCCGACATTCTGGACGTGTTTGCCAAAGTGCTGGGCAAGGAAAGCGACCAGCTGGCCGAAGCCGTGGAAGCCACCGAGCTGCGCGTGCCCGCCAGCCTGCAGCGCAGCAGCGAGTACCTCACGCACCCCATCTTCAACACGCACCACGCCGAGCACGAGATGCTGCGCTACATGAAGCAGCTCGAAAACAAAGACCTCAGCCTGGCGCACAGCATGATTCCGCTGGGCTCGTGCACGATGAAGCTGAACGCCACCGCCGAAATGATTCCGGTGACCTGGGCTGAAATCGGTGGCCTCCACCCCTTTGCTCCCCTGGAGCAGGCCCAGGGCTACCAGCAAATTTTTTCCGACCTGCAAGCCTGGCTGTGCGAGGTGACCGGCTTTGCCGCCGTTAGCTTGCAGCCCAACTCCGGCGCGCAGGGCGAATACGCCGGCCTGCTGGCCATTAAAGGCTACCACGATGCCCGCGGCGACCACCACCGCAACGTGGCCCTGATTCCGGCTTCGGCCCACGGCACCAACCCCGCCTCGGCCGTGATGGCCGGCATGCAGGTAGTGGTGGTGAAAAGCACCGAAGACGGCAACATCGACGTGGCCGACCTCAAGGCCCAGGCCGAGAAGCACGCCGCCAACCTGAGCTGCCTGATGGTGACCTACCCCAGCACGCACGGCGTGTACGAGGAAACCATCATCGACATCTGCGAGACCATTCACCAGCACGGCGGCCGCGTGTACATGGACGGCGCCAACATGAACGCCCAGGTGGGCCTCACCTCGCCCGCCAACATCGGCGCCGACGTGTGCCACCTCAACCTGCACAAAACCTTCTGCATTCCGCACGGCGGCGGTGGCCCCGGCGTGGGCCCCATCGGCGTGGTGGCCGACCTCGTGCCCTACCTGCCCGGCCACGCCGTGGTAGCGGTTGAGGGCCGCGTGAACGGTTCGGTTTCGGCCGCGCCGTGGGGTTCGGCCAGCATCCTGCCCATCAGCTACGCCTACATCTCGATGATGGGCGGCGAGGGCCTGAAGCGCGCCACCGAAATCGCCATTCTGAACGCCAACTACATCAAGGCCCGCCTCGAAGAGCACTACCCGGTGCTGTACTCGGGCAGCCACGGCCGCTGCGCTCACGAGATGATTCTCGACTGCCGCCACTTCAAAAAGGCCGGCATTGAAGTAGAAGACATCGCCAAGCGCCTGATGGACTACGGTTTCCACGCCCCTACCGTGAGTTTCCCCGTGGCCGGCACGCTGATGGTGGAGCCCACCGAAAGCGAAAGCAAGGACGAGCTGGACCGTTTCTGCGACGCCATGATTTCCATTCGTAAGGAAATCGCGGCCGTGGAGGCTGGCCAGGCCGACGCCAAGGAGAACGTGCTCAAGCACGCCCCGCACACCGCCGCCACCGTGCTCACCCACGAGTGGACCCGCCCCTACACCCGCGAGCAGGCCGTGTACCCCATGGACTACGTGCGCGCCAACAAGTTCTGGCCCAGCGTAAGCCGCATCGACTCGGCCTACGGCGACCGCAACCTCATCTGCAGCTGCACGCCCATCGAGCAGTACGCCGATAAGGAAGAGGACCTGGTGCAGGCCGACAAAGGCCCGTCCTACTAACGGTAACTAAGTAACTGAGTAAAGTAAAAGCCCGCTTGACATCTCAGGCGGGCTTTTACTTTACTCAGTTACTTAGTTGCTCTGTTACTTACTGCCTCGCTCGCCGAAGCAGCGGCGGTCCATGTAGCCGGTTTGCACCAAGCCATTTTTTTCGAGGCGCACACGCACAAAGTAGGCGTTGATGGTATCGAGCACCTGCACTTCGTTGCCGGCAGTGGTTTGCGTGAGCACAGTGGAGGTTTTCTTCATGCCGTCGTACACGGGGCAGTCCACGATGGTGTTGTGCGGCACCGGCACGGCGTTGGAGGAGGTTTGGCGAAGCTCGTCGCGGGAAGAAGTGCAGGCGGACAGCATGCCGATAATGGCCAGAACCAACAAGACAGTACTTTTCATTGACGAAGCAGGAACGAGGGAATGGGAATTTGGGGGTAAGGTAGGATAAAATCCTTTTATGTCAATGTTGCAGGCCATTCTCACGCCTGCGCCATTCTCGTTTTGCGCTCCATAAAAAGTGAACGCCGACGTTGGGTTTTTCGTTAGTACAGCAGCCCCGAAAACCACCGCGCTTCTCGCTGAGACGCGGGTTTTTAGGCTCTTACCTCACTCAGTATACTACCCTTCTTTTATGAACCGCATCACCCGATTCCTGGCTCATCCGGTGGCCCTGGTCGCCGCGAGCTTAGTGCTGCTGCTGGGCCCCAGCGGCTGTACTTCTGCCGCCCGCGTGGGCGTCACCAACGACTTCGACCACGCCGTTAACTTCCGCGCCTTCAAAACCTGGGCCTGGTACCCCCAGCAGCCCAAAGACGCTGAAGGTGGCCCTGCTAAAGGCTACGAGTCCTTCCTCGACAAGCGCATGCGCGCTGCCGTGGCTGCTGAGATGACGGCCAAGGGCCTGACCGAAGTGACCTCGGCCCCGGATATTTACGTGGCCTACAGCGCCCGCGTAGAAGACAAGCAGCAAGTATCGCCCTACTACAATGGTCTAGGCTACCCCTACGGCTACGGGTATGGCTACTACGGCCGCGGCTACTCGCCCGTGACGCAGTACAAAGCCGGCACCGTGGTGATTGACATCATCGACGCCCGCCGCAAAGAACTTGCCTGGCGTGGCACCGGCCAGGCCCAGGTCGACCAGAACACTATTGACGAGGCCGAAACCCACCGCATCGTGAACGGCATCCTGAGCACTTACCCGCCCCAGGGCAACAACGCCCGCCGCTAACCCTCGGCAGGCCAAGCATGACAAAGGCCGCTCCAGCATTGGAGCGGCCTTTTTGTTTATCACGCTTCGGAGGCTGGCTCCGATTCCGGGGCATGCAAAGGCAAGGCAGGAAGCAGATGGGGCCGTTTGGGGTCAGGCCCGAAACGGTTGGGGCCAACGGTGCCTTGCACAAACTGCAGGCCCGCCCCCAGCACATAGCTCACGCCCGGCAGCAACATCACAAGCCACCACCAGGCCCGAAGGTCCAAGTCGTGCAACCGCAGCGCCACCTGCACCATGGTCAGATACAGCACGGCTACGATGCCCGCCAACGCGGCCAATGCCAGGCCGGGCGGCACCTCGGCCGCGTAGAGCAAACCGGGCGCTGCGTAGAACAGGATTGCCAAGGTGTAAAGCCCCAGCACCCGCAGCAGGTAGGCACGACGGCGCAAGCGCCCATTAGCAGTAAAAAAGGCCATGGAATGATTTTTGGCCCAATATACTGCGTCCTTACACGGGCACGTTCACGTGGCGCTCGGCGTGGTAGGAGCTGCGCACCAGCGGGCCGCTTTCCACGTACTTCAGCCCGCGGCGCAAGCCCTCTTCGCGGTAGTGGGCAAACTGGTCGGGGGTGATGAACTCGGCCACGTCGAGGTGGCGCTTGGTGGGCTGCAGATACTGGCCGAGGGTGAGGATGTCGAGGCCGTTGGCCACGAGGTCGTCCATGGCCTGGTACAGCTCGTCGGGCTTTTCGCCCAAGCCCAGCATGATGCCCGACTTGGTGCGGTGGCCGGCCTGCTTGGTGCGGCGGATTTGCTCCAGGCTGCGGTCGTAGCGGGCCTGCGGGCGCACGAGGCGGTAGAGGCTGCCCACGGTTTCGATGTTGTGCGAAATCACTTCCTGGCCACCCGAAATCATGACATCAAGGGCGTCCCAGTTGGCTTTCACGTCCGGAATAAGGGTTTCGATGGTGGTGCCGGGCGAGAGCTGTTTGGTGAGCACCACCGTTTCGCGCCACACGCTGGCGCCGCGGTCCTTGAGTTCGTCGCGGTTCACGCTCGTGATAACGGCGTGCTTCACTTTCATGAGGGCAATGGCTTCGGCCACGCGGCGGGGCTCGTCGAGGTCGTACTCGGTGGGGCGGCCGGTGGCCACGGCGCAAAACGAGCACGAGCGGGTGCAGATGTTGCCCAGAATCATGAACGTGGCGGTGCCCGCGCCCCAGCATTCGCCCATGTTGGGGCAGTTGCCGCTTTCGCAGATGGTGTGCAGCTTGTGCTCGTCGACGAGGCGGCGCACGGCGGCGTATTCCTGGCCCACGGGCAGCTTCACGCGCAGCCAGTCGGGCTTGCGGGGGCGGGCAGGGGCAGCCGTTTCGGGCTGGATAACGGGCAAATCAATCATTTTCAGTTAACAGTTAGCAGTTAACAGTGAGCAGTTAACCCTATGAAAAGTAATTCGCGGCCAAATCGTTTCGACTTGGACAAGCCATACAAAATTAACTCCCGAAACGTGTGCGGCGCACAATGGCCCCTCCAGCACTTGCGTGGCCGGCGTTAACTGCTAACCATGAACTGCTAACTGCTCTTAGCTGCGGTGGCCGAAATACAGCGTGAGGTAGACCGAGGGGAAAAACTGACGGTTCAGCCGGTCGGTTTCGGAGAGGTTGCCGGGGCTCAGAATGACCATGCGCTTGGTGAAGCCTTCTATCAACACACCGGCTTCGAGGCCGGTCACGGCATCGCGGTAGCGGCCGTACTCGAAACTGAGGCCGCCGCGCAGGTGGAAGCCGGGCACCACCTTGGTTTCGCCAATGCCGCTGAAAAGCGGGCCGTGGTCGAGAATCACGTTGGGGTCCACGTGCTTGAACGGGTCGTACTGCTCGTTGCGAATGTCGTCGGTTTGGATGTTGATGACCTGCGTGCGGGCGGCCGTGTAGTCGTAGCTGATGTAGTAAGGCATCAGCAGGCCGATGGACGGGCCCAAGCTCAACAGGCCGTTTACCTGCACGCCGGCGTCGGCGGCCTTGCGGAACAAGATGCGCTGCATGCCAATGGACGGCCGCAGCACAAAGGCATAATTGGTTTTGCGGTCGACGTAGCTGCCACCCACAATGGTGTTGATGGTCAACTCCTTGGCCTTGTTTTTCAGCATTACGCCCTCAATGCTCCAGAAGCGGAGCAGGCGGTCGTCGAGCACGCGCGAGGAGCGCACCGACACGCCGCCCAGCAAGCCGCCTTGGGTGTTGAAGTTGACGCCGTACACGACTTCTTTGCTGTACGACTGCTCGTCGGAGGGCGCAACCGGAATTATTTCCGAGCGCACCGGCGCCTGGGCCCGGGCCCCAATGGCGGCGAGCAAACCGAGGGCCAGCAGCCCCCCAAAGCGAGGAAGGAAAGAAAACATAGTCGACCGAAAATGTACTCCGTAAACCGCTACCGGCCCGGCCCGGTTCACAGTACGTAATTTAGCGAAATAAGAAACTTCCTGGTAAAGGTAACTACCTGACTTGATGAACACCGCCACCGCCCGCTACGCCGGCCACCTACGCACCGAAGCCACTCATGTGGCCTCGGGCACCGTTATTCAGACCGACGCCCCCGTGGACAACCACGGCCGTGGCGAAGCGTTTTCGCCCACCGACCTAACCAGCGCCGCCTTGGGCTCGTGCATGATGACCATCATGGGCATCGTGGCCGAACGCCACGCCTGGGACCTAGTGGGCAGCACGTGGGCCGTGGTGAAGCACATGAGCGCCGAGCCGCCCCGCCGCATTGCCCAAATCGACGTCACGTTTCAGCTGCCCGCCGCCCTGGCCTCCGCCGACCGCGCCGTGCTGGAACGCGCCGCCCTCACCTGCCCCGTGGCCCTGAGCCTGCACCCGGACATCAAGCAGAACGTGGCGTTTGAGTACAAGTAGGGACTTTTGTCGCGTCATGCTGAGCGCAGCCGAAGCATCTCTACCGCAATAGCAAACAGATTACTACCCCGGTAGAGATGCTTCGGCTGCGCTCAGCATGACGCTTGTTTTGTTTCTCACTGTTTCACCACCGCCTGCACGTCGCTCAGGCGAATGCCCATGTGGGAGGCGTCGTAAGTGCACTCGCCGTCTTTGATGAGCAGCAACTGCGGCGACTCGTGGCGCACGCCAAACTGCTCGGCTATCTGGGCCGAGAGGGGGCGAAAGCGCAGCAGGTCGAGGTAGTAGATGGGAAGGTCGAGGCCGCTGTCGGCCCATTGGCGCTCAATCTTGCTCTTGGCCGCCGCGCTGATGGAGCACGTGGTGCTGTGCTTGAAAATGAGCACCGGCTGCTCGTGCGAGGCCTGAGCCAGGTCGGTGAGTTGTTCGGGTTGGGTGAGGGGAAGCCAGGGGGTCGACATTCGAAATAAGATTGGTGAAGCAAGCCGCCGCACGAAGGCATGCGCAAAGGCGCGTCGAGGCGGCGGAGGTGCCGGTACTACAAAGTTTGCGGGCCAGTTGATTCCCCGGCCGTTGGGCAAATTTATTTCTCGGCTTTGCCCTGGCCCGCATTGCGCGGCTTGGTGCGCTGCTCCTTGCGCACCACGGTGGTGGTTTTGTCGCGGCGCAGGCCCAGAAAACCGGCCGGTTTTACGCCGGGCGCAGTGCCCTTGTAGCACAACTCCTGGTCGACTTGAGCCTGCGGCTGGGTGCTTTGGCCGCGCTTGAGACGCGCCGGGGTCACATCGAGGTGGCTGTCTTTGAAGGGCGATTCCGTGCGCTTAGCCTCGCGCAAGGCGCGGCGGTTGGCAGCTTTCACCTGGGCGGGTTTTTCGCGCACAATCTGGGCTTGGGCCGCGCCGCCACCCAGCCACAGCAGCAGGGCCGCCAGCAGCCACACCACCCGGCCGCTAGGGCTTGCTGCCAGCATCGTCGGGCGCGGGGTTGGGCGCGGGCTCGTCCTGTGGCGCCTTGGGGGCCACTTTGTGGTCGATGTCGTAGTTGGGTTTCTTGTGAAGGCCATATTTGAAAAAGTCCTTAATGGATTGCCAGGGACGGAACGGCTTGTGTTGCTTGTTCACCTTGCGGCGGTTCAGTTTGGGCTTTTTCATCAGCCCTTTCTTGTCGTAGCGCACCGTGGAGCGTTCGGGGAGCGTGCGGGGCGCGGTGGTGGTGGCCGTGGGCGTGCTCAGGGCGCCGCCGCTGGGCGTCGAAACGTCGGTGGCGGCTTCCTCGGTGCCGTCGCCCGACTTGGTTTTTTTCTCGGTGTCGCGCTGCAACGCCAGCAGCTCTTTGTCTTTTTTCTTTTTGGCTTCGAGCTGGGCTTTGTACTCGGGCGAGGGCTTGGGCGTGGGCAGACGGTATGGGTGAAATACCTTGTGGTAGAGCGTGCAGCTGCTCAGTAGCCACACGCCCAGCAAGGGCCGAAGAACAACGGAAGGTATACGAAGAATCACCGTAAAACGTGCAAAGTCAGGAAGGAAGCTGGGGAAAGGTAAGGCCTGCGGGCGCGAAAACCGCGCCAAATCCAGCACCTCCTAGTACTGGCGCAAGGCCTGCACCTGCTCGCGCAGCCGCTGCTGCGGCAGAAATGCGGCTTCCAACGGCGGCGCAAACGGAATGGCCGTATCCAGCGAGGCTACGCGGCGCACGGGCGCATCGAGGTGCTCGAAGCAGTTCTCCCCTATCCAGGCCGCGATTTCGCCGCCGATGCCACCCGTGAGGGTGTCTTCGTGCAGGATGAGCACGCGGCCGTTTTTGGCCACGGTGCGGCGCACGGCTTCCTGGTCCCAAGGCAGCAGGGTGCGCAGGTCAAGGATGTCGGCCGACACGCCCAGGTCCTGGCATACGTCGAGGGCCCAGCGCACGCCCATGCCGTAGGTAATGATGCTCAGCTCGTCGCCCTCGGCCGCCAGCGCCGCCTGACCAATGGGCGTGGTGTAGTAAGCCGCCGGCACGGGCCCGGACATGCTACGATACAGCATCTTGTGCTCGAAATACAGCACCGGGTTGGGGTCCTCGAAGGCGGCGCAGAGCAGGCCCTTGGCGTCGTGCGGGTTGCTGGGGTACACCACCTTCAGGCCGGGCACGTGCGTGAACCACGCCTCGTTGCTCTGCGAGTGAAACGGCCCCGCAGCCGAGCCCGCGCCGGTGGGCATTCGAATCACTACGTCGGCGTTCTGGCCCCAGCGGTAGTGGCTCTTGGCCAGGTTGTTCACAATCTGGTTGAAGCCGCAGGTCACGAAGTCCGCAAACTGCATTTCGACCATGCTTTTCTTTTTCTTGATGCTCAGGCCCAGGCCCACGCCCACAATGGCCGACTCGCACAAGGGCGTGTTGCGCACCCGCGCCTTGCCAAATGCGGCCACAAAGCCCTCCGTGATTTTGAACACTCCGCCGTAGTCGGCAATGTCCTGGCCCATGAGCACGAGGTCGGGGTAGCGCTCCATGCTCTGCTTCAGGCCCTCAGAAATGGCGTCGATGAAGCGCTTTTCGGGCACGGCGCCGTCCTGGGGCGCGTCCGTGACGGGCGCCTCGAAGGGCTGGTACATGTCGGCAATTTCCTCCTCAATATCGGCCGTGGGCATGGGCTCGGCGTCGGCTTCCTGCAGGCCGGCCTCGATGGCGGCCTTGATGGTTTCGCGGATGCTGTGCCGGGCGGTTTCGGTGAGGACGCCTTCGGCCAGCAGCCACTTTTCGTAGTTTTCGACCGGGTCTTTGGCGGCCCATTCTTCCATCAGGCTCTGGGGCACGTACTTGGTGCCGCTGGCTTCCTCGTGGCCCCGCATGCGGAACGTGAGGGCTTCCACCAGCACGGGGCGCGGGTTTTCGCGCAGGTCTTCGGCCAGCTTTTTCACCGTGTTGTACACTTCGAGCACGTTGTTGCCGTCCACCTGCACGGCGTCCATGCCGTAAGCGGGGCCTTTGTCCACGAAGGATTTGAAGCGGAACTGCTCGTTGCTGGGCGTGCTCAGGCCGTAGCCGTTGTTTTCAATCATGAAAATGACCGGCAGCTGCCACACGGCGGCCACGTTCAGGGCCTCGTGGAAGTCGCCCTCGGAGGCGCCACCGTCGCCGCTGTACGTCAGGGTCACCTTGGGCTTTTTGTCAAGCACATCGGCCAGGGCGATGCCGCCGGCCACGGCCAGCTGCGGCCCCAGGTGCGAAATCATGCCCACGATGTGGTGCTCGTTGGTGCCAAAGTGGAAGCTGCGGTCGCGGCCTTTGGTGAAGCCCGTGCGCTTGCCCTGCCACTGCGCAAACAGGCGGCCCAGCGGCACCTCTCGGCCCGTGAACACGCCCAAGTTGCGATGCAGCGGCAGAATGTACTCATCGGCCTCCAGCGCCAGGGTGCTGCCCACCGAAATGGCTTCCTGCCCGATGCCCGAAAACCACTTGCTCACCTTGCCCTGGCGCAGCAGAATCAGCATTTTCTCCTCAATCAGCCGCGGGCGCAGCAGGTGCTGGTAGAGGTGCAGCAGGGTTTCGTTGGTAAGGTCCTGGCGGTCGAACTGAAGGGCCGTTGCGGTGGGAGTCATGGAGCAAAAGGGGTGGGTTGGGAAGGGCAAAGGTAGCGGGCAGGGATGGGCCGACGAACTGCCGGGCCGCGGCTCCGTGCGGCGTGCTAGCTTTGAACCGGCGGGGCGTCCACGGCCCGCGCCTTTCCGTTGCCCACTCTCATCTACTTCGCCAATGGCCGCCATTTCTCCCGCTTCGCGCCCGGCTGGCTGGCCCTACTTGCTACTCGCCGTGGCCGCCGGCAGCTTTTTACTCTTCTGGAAGCTCGGCAGCATGCCCGTGCAGCAGTGGGACGAAGCCCGGGCCGGCATCCACTCCCTCGAAGCCCTGCGGCATCCCGGCGAGTGGCTGGTGTCCTACTACAAAGGCGCCCCCGACCTGTGGGTGGTGAAGCCGCCCTTGCTGCGCTGGCTGCAGAGCCTGAGCTTTGCCACGCTGGGGCCCACTGAGTTGGCCCTGCGGCTACCCTCGGCCCTGGCTGGCCTAGGCACGCTGGCACTGGTGTGGGCCGCGGGGCGGCGCTGGCTGGGGCACCCGGCGGCGGGCCTACTGGCAGCGCTGGTGCTGGCTACCGCCGGCGGTTTCGTCACGCGGCACGTCACCCGAGGCGGCGATTACGATGCCCTGCTCACGCTCTGCACTACCGGCGCCGTGCTGTGCTGGCTGGGATTTGTGGCCACTGGCCGGGCGCGGCTGGCCTGGGGCACTGGCGTAGCACTGGCGCTGGCGGTGCTCACCAAAGGCGTGGCGGGGGTGCTCATGGGGCCCGGCCTGCTGGCGCTGGTGGCCATCACCGGCAGTTGGCATCGCCTGCGCCGGCCGGCGCCGTGGCTGGCAGCGGGGCTGGTGCTGGCCGTGGCGGCCGCCTGGTACGGCCTGCGCGAGCACGCGGCCCCCGGCTACCTGGTCGCCGTGTGGCAAAATGAGGGCCCTGGCCGCTTCGGCGGCGCCATCGAAAACAACGAGGAGCCCTTCTACTGGTACATCAGCAAAATGGTGGAAGCTAAGTTTAGCTTCTGGCTGGCGGCAGTGCTGCTGGGCTACGTGCTGGGGTGGGCACGGCCCCGCGGCAGCCGCGGCTGGTGGCTCACGCGGGCCACGGCGGCGCTAGCAGGATGCCATCTGCTGATTATTTCGCTGGCCCGCACCAAGCTGGCTTGGTATGATGCGCCGCTTTACCCGCTGCTGGCTTTGCAAGCCGCGGCGGGCTTGTGGTGGGCCGGCCTAGCCGTGGCCCGCGACCGAAATTGGCGACTGCGCCCGGCGGTGCTCACCGCCGCGGTACTGCTGGCCGTGGCCGGCCCCTACGCCGCCCGCCTGGCGCAACTGCGCGAGTGGTACCAACAGCGCTTTGTGCTGCCACAGTTGCTTTACGGCGCCCACCTCCAGGCTCAGGTGGCGCAGCACCCCGAGCTGAGCACTTACACGCTGGCCACCGACGGCACCTTCAACGACAGCCCCGAATTCTACCGGCAGGCCGTGGCCCGGCAGCACGGGCACCGCATTGCGCGCACCGAACCGGCGGCGGCAGGTACTTTGCCAGCGGGCACGGTGCTGGTGGCCTGCGGCGCGGCCGCGGCCCGGCCCTGGCTCCAACGCTACCAATGCGAGGTGCTGGCGCGCACGGATTCCTGCTTTACGCTGCGGCTGGGGATGACGCGCTAGCTTGTGTATCCCAGGTCCTATGCAAACGGCAGGGCATTCGCATCGGTCTTCAAATGAACCTCATATTTCTACCCTGCTTGCCAAGATGATTCGACTTCTACCCCCTGCGTTTCTGGTTTTCGCCATTTCGGCCGCGCATGCTCAGCAACTGGACACGCTGACTGCCCGGCGCGTGGCCGTGGAAGGCACCGTGCCCGACAGCATCAGTATCGCGACGCTCCCCACCATGCTGTCGTGCGGCGTTGCCGGCATCACAGTTATTACGCAATGGGTGCCGCCACCTTTCACAAGCATTCAGCCGGTGCTGAGCCGCGTTGCCGGTGTGCAGGTAACGCCCTACTCCGGGGCGCCGGGGGCCTGGGCCACGGTGCGCATTCGGGGCGTGGCCAACGTGAGCGGCAACGCTCAGCCACTGTACGTGGTGGATGGCGTGCCCGTGTACAATACCGACGTGGCGCCGGAGCGGTGGCCCGCGTCGTTGGCGCCCCCCAGCCCGGGCAGTCCCACCCCCGTTTCGGACACGCCCACTGCCAACCCGCTGCTGGACCTGCCGGCAGAGAACGTGGCGCAAATAGAGGTGCTGAAAGGCGCTGCGGCCACCGCCCGCTACGGCATGCAGGGCACCAGTGGGGTTATCTTCATTAGTACGCGGGAAGGCGCCAATAGTCACGGCATGCTGCAGCCACTACGAGTGCAGTACCAGGGCTGGGGCGGCGTGCAGCAGGTGCGCCAGCGCTACGAGCTGCTCAACGCTCGTCAGTATGCCGACCTGGCCAACGAAGCCGCCGCCATTGCGCGCCGAAACCCCGTGTACTCGGCCGCTGACCTCAACAACCTGGGCGAGGCCGACCGGCAGGACCAAGTGTTTCGGGTGGCGGGCGTGCAAAGCCACCACTTGAGCGTAGACGGCCTGGCCCACCGTACCCGCTACTACGTGGCCGCGAGCTACCTGAACCAGGCCGGCGTGGTGGTGCAGTCGGGGCTCACGCGCTATCAGCTGCGCACCAACCTCGAGCAGCAGCTTACCGACAAGCTGCGCCTGACGCTGAAGGCCAGCGCCAGCCAAATCGACCAAACCCACGGCGGCACCACTTCCGACGCCAACCTGGTATTGGCCGAAGCCTTGCTGGCCGCGCCCGCAGTACGCCCCAATCAGCTCGCCACGCCCCTGCGGCGGCTCGACTTCTATTCCCGCACGCCGCGCACGCGCCGCCTGCTGGTGCAGCTCGGCGCCACCTACCGGTTTAGCCCCGGCCTGAGCTTGGAGGTGCGGGCCAGCCGCGAGCAAACCGCCAGCCGCGCGCTGGGCTATTCGCCCGATGTGCTGCCCACCGGCTCGGCCACCGCCAGCATCGAAACCTCCACGGCCACCACCGGCATGCACAGCCGGGTGCTGGCCGCCGACCTGCGCTACCAGCACACCTTTGCCGACCAGCACGCCGTGAGCGCCTCCCTGAGCTACCAGCGCCTGCAGTTCGAGCGGGTGTGGGACCTGAGCCAATACACCAGCGGCGGCACCAGCCAGTCGAGGTACTCCGAAACGGCCCGGCCCCTGCACAGCCCGTCGGTGGCCCTGGGCTATACTTACGACAACCGCTACGAAGCGCAGGCCTCGCTGCGCTACGACGCTATCGGCTACGAGAAGGACGTTAAGCCGCTGGAGCCGTACCGCTACTACTCGCCCGGCGGGCAGCTCAGCTGGCACCTGCACAAAGAGGCTTTCCTGGCTGATGCGGCCTCCCTCACCGAGCTCACGCTGTGGGCCGGCGTGGGCCAGACCGGCACCAACCTGGCCTCGGGCCAATTCTTCTCGTCGGCGACGCCCGACCGCACCGTGCAGCACGACGCGGGCCTACGCCTGGGCGTGCTCAACGGCCACCTCACCCTGGACGTCACGGCCTACCAACGGCGCACCCGCCGCGCCCAAACCGTGCTGCCGCTGTATGTGCCCCCCATCATCGGCCCCAGCCGCTTGGTAGAATACCCCAACGTGAAGCTGCTGAACCAGGGCGTAGAGGTATCGCTGGGCAGCGTCTGGCGGCTGGGCAAGCTGGCCGGCAGCGGCAGCCTGGCTTTCGCCACCAATCGAAATGAAGTAGAAGACTTGGGCCTGGATTATTCCGGCTACCCGGCAGAATACGCCGGCCTGGAGCCCGGACAGCCGCTGGGCCGCATTTACGTTTTTGAGCAGGCCGGCACTTACCCCTTGGGCTCGCCCCAGGCCGGCCAAATTCGCTACCGCGACCGCAACAACAACGGCGTGGTTGACTACGAGGACGGGGGCTACCAAGGGGGTGGGCTGCCGCGCTACTCGCTCAATTTCTGCCAGCAGCTACGGCTGGGCCGCGTTCAGCTCGATGCGCAGCTCGACGGCCTGTTTGGCTACACAATGCTGAACACCACGCTGGCCCTGCTCGATGCGCCCACCGGCCGCACCAACAGCACGCCGCGGGCCCTCGACCGCTGGACGCCCACACATCAGGACACCAACGTGCCCGTGGCGGGCACCTCGGCGTTTCAGCTCACCGACCAGACCCTGGCCAGCGGCAACCACGTGCGCCTCAGCCAGCTCACTCTCAGCTACGAAGTGCTGAACACCGCCACCCGCAAGCTCAGCGTGTGGGCCGGCGGCCAGAACCTGTTTGTGACGGGCAGCTACCGCGGTTTCGACCCCAACGTGGCCGGCGGGGGCGCGGCCCCCTTCCGGAGTGGCCAAGACGCCAGCGTGTATCCCGTGGCGCGGGTATGGCAGCTGGGCGTGCGAGCCGAGCTGAAGTAACCGGCGGTGCCCACGCCCGGCGCTTTGGGGCGAAGGCCGGCAGCGGCAGGCTTGGTGGCAGGGCCACCTGGCCCATACACCGACCTCATTTTCCCGTACACCTTTTTGCCGGTAGGGCTGTTAAGTTTGCTCTACTCGTATTGCGCCTTTGCTTACTCAATGATTCATTTTCAGGAATTCACCCTCGATAACGGCCTTCGCTGCATCGTGCACGAAGATTTTTCTACCCCCATGGCCGTGCTCAACGTGATGTACGACGTGGGCTCGCGCGACGAAGACCCCGGCCATACGGGCTTTGCGCACTTGTTTGAACACCTCATGTTTTCCGGCTCGGTGAACATTCCGAGCTACGACGAGCCGCTGCAGCGCGTGGGCGGCGAAAACAACGCCTTCACCTCCAGCGACGTCACCAACTACTACCTCTCGCTGCCGGCGGCCAACCTCGAAACCGGATTTTGGCTGGAAAGCGACCGGATGCTGAACCTGGCTTTTTCCGAAAACGGCCTGGAGGTGCAGCGCAAAGTGGTGGTGGAAGAATTCAAGCAGAGCTACCTCAACCAGCCCTACGGCGACGTATGGCTCAAGCTCAAGCCCCTGGCCTACCACACCCACCCCTACCAGTGGAACACCATCGGCAAGGAAATTTCGCACATCGAAAATGCCGTAATGGACGACGTGCGCGGCTTTTTCCAGAAGCACTACGCGCCTCAAAACGCCGTGCTGGTGGTGGCCGGCGCGGCTAGTGCTGACGAGGTGCGCCGCTTGGCCGAAAAGTGGTTTGGGCCCATCCCGGGCGGGCCAGCCTACCAGCGCCAGCTGCCCCAGGAGCCCCCGCAGCAGGAAGCCCGCCACCTCACGGCCCAGGCCCCCGTGCCGCTCTCGGCGCTCTACAAAGCCTACCACATGCCGGCCCGCAGCGACGCCCGTTACAATTCCGTCGACCTGCTGAGCGACATGCTCGGCCACGGCAAGTCGGCCCGCCTGCACCAGCGCCTGGTGAAAGAAAAGGCCCTGTTCAATAACATTTCGGCCTCGCTCACCGGCTCCCTCGACCCCGGCCTGCTCGTCATCAGCGGCAAGCTAAACGCGGGCGTGGACCTTAAGACCGCCGACGCGGCCGTGGAAGAAGTCGTGGCCGAATTCCTGGCCGAAGACGTGAACGCCCAGGAGCTCGAAAAAGTAAAAAACCAGGCCGAAAGTAGCTTGGTCTTTGGCGAAATTGACCTGCTGAACCGCGCCCTCAACCTGGCCTACAGCAAGCTGCAGGGCGATGCCAACCTGGTGAACGAAGAAAGCGGCCGCATTCAGGCCGTGACGGTGGCCAGCGTGCGCACCGCCGCGCAGGAAGTGCTGCGCCCCGAAAACTGCAGCACGCTCTACTACGAAGCCGTCGGGCAGGAATAGTCACCTCCTTCACCAAAAAGAACGGTCCGGCTGTGTTCAGCCGGACCGTTCTTTTTTAGGTCATTAGCGCCAGCCATTCGGGCCAGCTTATTTGCGCTTGGCCTTCACCTTGGTTTTGGCCGGTGCGACGGGCAGGTTGCTGTCGCGGCTCAGGGAGCTGTTGGCGGGCTTGGCGTAGCGCGGGCGGGGCGTGCGGTTGTCGTTGTAGCCGCCGTTGGCGGTGTAGCCCACCTGCCGGCGCATGGGCGTGGCCGGGGCCAGGTACATCGAGCCGTTGCGAATGTCTTCGGGCACGCCGGCGCCGTAGGGCTTGCCGGTGTGGGGGTTGATTTTGACGGCCGTCTTCACCTTGCGCGGACCGCGCGAAGAGTACGGGGCAATTTTTTTGCCGCGGTTGCCCGTTTGGGCCGAGGCATCGGTGGCGGCAATGGCCAGCAGCACCAGCGAAGCGAAAAAGTAGCGAAACATGGAAATAGAAGTTAGGAGGACAAAGAAAAACCACTAGAGCGGCCCCGCCGAAACCGGGCCGAAAGCCAACCGGCTCCCGTTCATACGCACAACCGACCGAAGTGGATGGTGGCGCTGAGCGGAAGCCGGTTCCAACGAAGCCAAACAGCCGGCCCGGAGAATAATCCGGGCCGGCTGAGCGGGCAGTATTAGTTGCCGAGCGTGGTTTGGGTGGCGGCGGGCTTGCGGGGCGGGCGCACGCTGTAGGGCGTCAGGCCGTTGCTGGTGCGCACGTGCACGGGCATGCCGGGCGCGGCCGAGATGTTCTGGTTATCGATTTCGCCGCGCGAAGGGCTGCTGGCCATCACCGATTCGGGCGAGCCCCAGCCGTCGTTCGAGGCCACGGCGGTTTGGGTGTTGTTTTCGATGGGGGGCCAGCCGTCGTTGAGGGGAGCAGCGGGGGCCGACTTCACGGCGACGCGGCGGGCTTTGGCGGCTTTGCGGGCGGCTACCTTGGTGGCGCGGGCCGTCTTTTTGGTCGAGGCCACCGGGGTGGTTTGGGCGCTGGCTTCAGCCAGCAGGAACATCGACAGGGCAAGGGTGAGGAACGAACGAAGCATGGCTGAAGTGATGAGGAGTGAAAGGAAGAAAAGTTGGTTACCGTTGTTGTAAGGACATATTCCAAAGGCGTGCCAACTTTCTCCGTCCGCTCCACGACGCCCCAAAAAAGGCCCGGATGGTGCGCAAACGCCTACCATCCGGGCCATTGTCCCGACCAACTCCCGCCTTTTATCGCGGGGTGAGTGTGGTGCGGCTTTTGGTGCGGGCCGGCGCGGGGCCGTTGTAGCTGCCCACTTTTTTGGGGTTGTCCACGTTCACGGGCATGCCCGGGGCCGCGTACACGCTCTGGCCCTTGCCGTCGGCGCTCTCAGTGGAGCCCACCGCGCCATTGCCGCCGGGCCCGATGTCGTTGCGGCCGCCCGCAGCGGGGGCAGCCGTGGTGTTAGGGGTGCCCGTGCGCTTGGTGGTGGCGGTGCGCGCGGCCGAGGCGGCGCTGGGGGCCGGCCGAGCGGCCGACTGGCGGGTGGTAGTGGTGGTCTTGGCGGCCGGGGCGGCTTGGGCAGCGGCTTCGGAGATGGCAGCCAGGGCCAGCAGGCCAGAAATCAGCATGCGGTACATAAGCGGGTGGTGAACGGGTGAAAAGAAAGAATCGCCCAACGAGCCCACATCTGGCAGGAAGCGGGCTCGTTGGGGTGCCTGTGGCATACGCGTAAGCCGCTGCCCCGGTCGGCCAGGCCGCCAAAACTTATGCCCGCATTCACGGCAAACGGCCCGGCTGCCCCCTCACCTGAGAAGAGCAACCGGGCCGCGGGCTTGCTTTATGCGAAGAAATTATGCTCGCCTACCAGCCAAGGGGCTCGGGCGCTTTTTTCTTGGGCGCGGGGGCTTTAGCAGGCGCCTTGGTGGCCGTTTTGGGCTTTTCGACCGCGGCGCTGCCACCTTTGGCGGCAGTGGCGGCGGTGCCAACCATGGCATCAGCGGCCGGAGCAGCCGGCTCGGGAGCAGGGGCGGCGGCAGCTGCTGCGGGGGCGGCCACCGGAGCCGGGGCGGCGTCGACGGGGCGCGGCGGCCAGGGCTTCTCGCGGCGCGGCTTGCGGTTGAGGCGACGCTCGCGGGCGGCAATGGCGTCGTCCTGCATCACGTGCCGGCCGCCGCGCATCATCACCGGAGCGCCAGGCGCCACCGAAATGCCTTGGCCAATGTTGGCGCTGCTGGAAGACGAGCCCCCGGCGGCAGCGCCAAAGCCTTTGTCGTCGGCGGCCGCGGGGGCAGCGGCGGCCTCAGGCGCGGGCGCTGCTTCGGTGGCGGGGGCTGCGGCCGCGCCGCCGTTTTGCGTGGCTTTCTGGCCAGCGGCGGCGGCAGCCGGCGCTTTGGTGGATTTCTTGGCGGGGGCCTTCTTGGGCGTGTCCCAGCCGGCGGCGGGGGTATCCCAGCCGCTCTGGGCCGAGGCGGTGGAAGCTAATCCGCCGAATACGAACAGAAAAAATAGCGCACGTTTCATGACAAAGGCTTTAAAGGAAGATGGATACGGAATCGGGGTAACTGAATGTGTTCGTGAATCGTTCGGCGAGGGCCGGGCCCTTGCCGTAACTTTGCGGCCTATGATGCAGGAATCCATTGCCGCTCTTACGGCCGAAATTACGAAGGCCGAACTGAATAATCCCGCCGAACTCGATGCATTTCGCATCAGCTACCTCGGCCGCAAGGGCCGGCTGGCCGACTTGTTCGACCAGCTCAAGACCGTGCCCAACGAGGAGAAGCGCGCCGTGGGCCAGCAGCTCAACGCCCTCAAGCAGCAGGCCCAGGCCCGCTTCGACGAGGCCCAGCAGGCCGCTGAAGCCGCCGCCGACAATGCCCCCGCCAACCCCGATTTTGATTACACCCTGCCCGTGGTGCCCAACGCCCTGGGCACCCGCCACCCGCTGAGCCTGGTGCGCGAGGAGATGCTGCGCGTGTTTGCCCGCATCGGCTTCGCCGTGGCTGAGGGGCCCGAAATTGAAGACGACTGGCACAACTTCACCGCCCTCAACTTCCCCGAGAACCACCCGGCGCGCGACATGCAGGACACGTTTTTCGTGACCCCGCCCGTGGGCAGCGAGCCCGGCACCCAGCCCCACCTGCTACGCACCCACACCAGCACCGTGCAGGTGCGCGTGATGGAAACCGAGCCCCTGCCCATTCGGCGGGTAATGCCGGGCCGCGTGTTCCGCAACGAGGCCATTTCGGCCCGGGCGCACATGATGTTCCACCAGGTGGAAGGCATTTTCATTGACGAAGGCGTGAGCTTCGCCGACCTCAAGCAGACGGTGTATTACTTCGTGCAGGAGCTGTTTGGGCAAGACATCAACATCCGTTTCCGCCCCAGCTTCTTCCCCTTCACCGAGCCCAGCGCCGAGATTGACATCACCTGCCTGATTTGCAAAGGGGCGGGCTGCAACATCTGCAAGTACTCGGGCTGGGTTGAGATTGGTGGCTGCGGCATGGTGGACCCTGCCGTGCTCGAAAACGCCAAGATTGATTCCGAGAAATACTCCGGCTACGCTTGGGGCATGGGCGTCGAGCGCATTGCCATGCTCAAGTACCAGATAAAGGACCTGCGCCTGTTCACGGAAAACGACATGCGCTTCCTGCGGCAGTTTGAGGCGCTGTAGTTAAACGAGGTAGAGACGCAATATTTTGCGTCTCTACTTCGTTTAAAATAAAGAGGCGGGGAATGGTTGACGACAACCGTTCCCCGCTTTTTTGCATCTGCTCCGGTATGCCGCCTTCTCTCCCCACGCCCGCCACGCGCACGCCTCTCGACCCGTTTCTGAGCCAGAAGCTGCGGTTTTGGTCGCTGATGGCCATGGTGCTGCTCATTTATGTGCACGCCTACAACCTGCACCCGCGCTACCTGCAGCCGTTCACGCCGGTGCAGGAGCCGCTGTCGGCGGGCACCTGGCTGCAGTATTTTCTGGCCAATGGGGTGCTGCGCTTCCGCATTCCCATCCTGTTTGCCATCTCGGGCTACCTGTTTGCGCGGCACGAGGGCACGGCACCCCACGCCCAGCGCGTGAAGCGCCGGCTGCGCACGCTGGGCCTGCCCTTTCTGCTCTGGAGCCTGATATGGCTGGGCGTGCTGTGGGTGTTGGAGCAATTTCCCGTCACCAGGCAGGCCGTTGTCGATGCCGAAATCAGCCCGTTCTGGCCCCGGCAGCTGCTGAGCCAGTACTCGGTAGGCGAGTTGGTGCAACGCTGGCTGCTGGTGCCGGCGCCGTTTCAGCTGTGGTTTTTGCGTAGCCTGCTGGTGTGCAACCTGGCGTACCCGTGGCTGCGCACCGCCATAGTGCGGCGGCCCGCCATTTACTTCAGCGTGGCGGCGCTGCTGTGGTTTTTCATGGTGCCGCTGCCGCTGGTGGAGGGCGACGGGCTGCTGTTTTTTGGGCTGGGCGTGTGGCTGGCCGTGCGCAACCAAGATGTGCTCACACGCCCCCGGTGGGTGCGCCTTTGGCTGCTGGGCGGGTTGTGGCTGGGCTCGGCAGCGGTGAAAACCTGGCTGGCTTTCCACGTGGGGCCGCCGTTTTCGCTGCCGGTGGCGCTCACCATGCTGGCGCTTCACCGCGTGGGCGAAATCAGCGGCATGCTCGTGGCCTGGTTCGGGCTGAACGGGCTGGTGCGCGGGTGCATGGCGCGCGGCTGGTTCCGCTGGCTCACGGGCTTTTCGTTTATGATTTACGTGCTGCACGTGCCCTTTGTGAACTATGCCACCGAACTCGTGTTGCGCTACGGCCGGCCGCTGCCCCACCTGCACGTGCTCACGTATTTGCTGCTGCCGCTACTGGTCATCATCGTGAGCGTGGGCGTGGGGGCACTGCTGCGCTGGGCGGTGCCGGGGGTGTATGCGGTGCTGACTGGCGGACGGGGACTGGCTACGTCGTAATTTTGTAGTCGCAACCACACTGCCCACCCCGGCACATTTTATATCAAGCCTTATTTCAGCTTGCATCGGCTGAACGCTACTCCTCCGAAAACCGCCTTTGGGCGTGCGTTTCGATAAAACCGTGATTCATGAAGGTTAGAAATCAAACCACCAATAAAGTAAACGTCATCACCCTGGGCTGCTCCAAAAACGTGGTGGACAGCGAAGTGCTGATGGGCCAGCTCCAAGCCAACGACTTTGACGTGACGCACGAGGCCGAGAAATCGGACGCCAACATCGTCATCATCAACACCTGCGGCTTCATCGACAACGCCAAGCAGGAAAGCATCGACACCATTCTGCGCTACGCCGATGAGAAGGAAGCCGGCCGCCTCGAAAAGCTGTACGTGACGGGCTGCCTCTCGCAGCGCTACAAGGACGAGCTGGAAGTGGAAATCCCGCAGGTAGACGCCTATTTCGGCACCCTGGAGCTGCCCCAGATGCTGAAGGTGCTGAACGCCGACTACAAGCACGAGCTCATCGGCGAGCGCCTCATCACTACGCCCAAGCACTACGCCTATTTCAAGATTGCGGAGGGCTGCAACCGCCCCTGCTCGTTCTGCGCCATCCCGCTGATGCGCGGCAAGCACGTGGACCGGCCCATCGAGGACTTGGTGAAAGAAGCCAAGCGCCTGGCCGGCATGGGCACCAAAGAGCTGATTCTCATTGCCCAAGACCTGACCTACTACGGCCTGCAGGCCTACGGCGAGCGCAAGCTGGCCGACCTGCTCCGCCACCTCTCCGACGTGAACGGCATCGAGTGGATTCGCCTACAGTACGCCTACCCCTCGCAATTCCCGCTGGAGGCGCTGGACGTGATGGCCGAGCGCAGCAACATCTGCAAGTACCTCGACATGCCCCTGCAGCACGGCTCCGACAACATGCTGAAAGCCATGCGCCGCGGCATCACCAAGCGCCGCACCGTGGAGCTGGTGGACACCATTCGGCAGCGCGTGCCGGGCATTGCCCTGCGCACCACGCTCATTTCGGGCCACCCCGGCGAAACCGAGCGGGACTTCCAGGAGATGTATGATTTTGTGGAGCAGACGCGCTTCGAGCGCCTGGGCATTTTCACGTACTCGCACGAAGAAAACACGCACTCGCACACCCTGGTAGACGACGTGCCGGCCGAAGTGAAGCAGGAGCGCGCCGACGCCATCATGGAGCTGCAGCAGGGCATTTCGATGGAGCTGAACGAGGCCCGCGTGGGCCAAACCTACAAGGTGCTGTTCGACCGCAAGGAAAGCGGCCATTTCGTGGGCCGCACCGAGTTCGACTCGCCCGAAGTGGACAACGAAGTGCTGGTGCCGGTGGAGAAAAATACCTTCGTGCGCCTGGGCGACTTCGCCAACGTGAAGATTGATTCGGCGTCGGATTTCGACCTCTACGGCCATTTGGTGTAGAGACGCAATATGTTGCGTCTCGTCGTTGAACGGTTTTCGTTAAACAGCAACGTTGAAGGACACCCACGCGGCGCGGACGACGAGACGCAACATATTGCGTCTCTACACTGTTCAAACCGACCCAAAACTAACTTTTCCGGCGGGGCCGGGTTTTGTGCGGACTTTTGCCATTGGCAGGGGTTCGTCCCGAACCCGGCCCCGCTCGTATTTCGCCCATGCCCACCACCTGTAGCACCCTGCCCTACGCCGAAACCGGCGCTTTCTCCGGCCTGTTGACCGATTACCTGGCCGAGAAGCCCACGCTGGCGCCCTTCTACCACCGCTTTCCGACGCTGGAAAACATTGCGGCGCAGATAGAAGAAAAACAGGCCCGCTACACGCCCGAAGCCCGCAAGCGCCTGGTGGCCGCCCTGCGCGACCAGTACGGCTTCGCCCCCGAGCCCGAGCCGGCCATCGAAAACAACCTGCTGCTGCTGGCCGAGCCCACCACCTTCACCGTGACCACCGGCCACCAGCTCAACCTGCTCACCGGGCCGCTGTATTTCATCTACAAGATTGTGTCGGCCATCAAACTGAGCCGGCAGCTGAAGGAAAAGTACCCGCAATACGACTTCGTGCCGGTGTACTGGATGGCCACCGAGGACCACGACTTCGCCGAAATCAACCACTTCTCGCTGTTTGGCAAAACCTATTCCTGGGATGCAGCCAACACCGGCGGCCCGGTGGGCCGCCTGCCCCTCGACGGCCTGGCCGAGCAGCTGCTGAGCCAGCTGCCGCCCGAAGTGCCGGCCGCTTTTCACAAGGCCTACGCCGAGTCGAAGAACCTGGCCCAGGCCACCCGCAAACTGGCCGATGCGCTATTTGGCGAGTTTGGCCTGGTGACGCTAGACGCCGACCGCCCCGCCCTGAAGCAGGCCCTGGTGCCGGTGCTGGAGAAGGAAATCCGGGAGCAGGTGTCGAACGCCGCGGTGCAGGCCACCAACGCGCGCCTCACCGCCGCGGGCTACAAGCCGCAGGTGTATTCGCGGCCCATCAACCTGTTTTACATCACCGACGAGGGCAAGCGCGAGCGCCTGGAACCCGACGCCGGCGGGGCCGACTGCGTGGAAGTGACCATCCGCAACACGGCCACGTGCCACAGCCAGGCCGAACTGCTGGCGCTGGCGAAGGCACACCCCGAGCAATTCAGCCCCAACGTGGTGCTGCGGCCGGTGTACCAGGAAATCCTGTTGCCCAACCTCGTCTACATCGGCGGCGGGGCCGAGGTGGCGTACTGGTTCCAACTGAAAGACGTGTTTGCGGCCTTTGGCGTGCCCTACCCCATTGTGCTGCCCCGCAACTCGGCCGAGTACATCAGCCGCGCCAACGCGGGCAAGCTCAAGAAGCTGGGGCTGACCACGCACGAAATTTTCCGGCCGCTGCCGGAGCTCAAGAAGCAGGTAGGCGCCGCCCTGGGCCAGGAAGAAATTAGCCTGAAGGAGCAGCAGCAGGCCCTGGCCGCCGCCTTCCAGCAGGTGCAGGACCTGGCCCAGCGCCTCGACCCCACCCTGGTAAAAACCGTGGCCGCCGAAGCCCAGAAAGCCGCCGGTGGCCTCATGGGCCTCGAAAAGCGCCTCAGCAAAGCCGCCGAAGCCAAGCACGAAACCGCCTACGCCCAGCTGGCCGCCCTCAAGGACAAGCTTTTCCCCGGCGGCGGCTTGCAGGAGCGCAGCGAAAACGTGCTCAGCATCCTGATAAACAACCCCGGCTTCATCCGGCAGCTCATTGATGCCTTTGAACCGCTGGCGCTGGAGTTTACCGTATTAAGCGAGGAGTAGGGTAGTTTTGGCATAGGTCTAAACTTGTCGAAATGCTTACAAAGCTGCTGGTCTCCTCTGTCGCTGCCTTTCTAATATGCCCGTTCATCGGCATAGGGCAACAGTTGTCGGAACTGGACTACAAGCTTTACGCAGAGATTATTAGGGATGAATCACCACAGACGGCAAAAGCCGTGGTTGTCATTAAGGAATTAACGGCCGAGGGTGAGTCCCAGATTGTAGATACAGCTATTCGGAAGCGGGACGAAAACGTCCTCGCACAGCTATCTCAGGGTGTGCCGCTAAAGCCTGCCGTTTTGGATTCGTCTAGCTTGCAGGCGTTCATGAGCTACTTTGGCAGGAGCAGTTCTGATGCGCAAATCAACAACCGACCCTCCTTCAGTCCCTCTGCTTATCTGATTCCTAAGAGCAAATTCAATAGCTTTTTTATGAACGACGCCCTTCGTGGCTGGAAGCGCTTTTACAAAGCATTTCCATTAGCCGATGGGGTCTTTGAGTTTTCCGGAATAGGGTATTCCAGACACCTCGACAAGGCAGTAGTCTACCGGGCAATTCGCCGTAATGAACTGAATGGCAATGGCATGTTACTACTACTTGAGAAAACCAGCGCCAACAGATGGTCAGTTATTCACCGTTTTACGCTGTGGAATAATTAACCATGAATAAAGCCGCTCTGCGCCGCGCGGCCCTCGCCCGTCGCAACGCCCTCGCCCCAGCCGAGGTGGCCCGGCGCAGCCAGCAGCTCAGCGAGCAGCTGTTCCGGCATTTCCCGGTAGCCGAGTGGCGCTGGCTGCACCTGTTTCTGCCCCTGAGCCAGCGCAACGAGCCCGACACCTGGCTCATCATTCGCCGCATCTGGGCGGCGCAGCTGCCCGTGCGCCTGGCGGTGCCCGTGGTGCAGCCCGACGGCGTCTCGCTGAAACACTACGAGCTGACGCCCGACACGCCGTTGCACCCCAACCGTTGGGGCATTCCGGAGCCAGCCGCCGGGGCAGCGGCCGAAGTGCCACCCACGGCCTTCGATGCCGTGCTGGTGCCGCTGCTGGCCGTGGACACGGCGGGGCACCGCGTGGGCTACGGCGGCGGCTTCTACGACCGGTTTTTGGCCCAGTGCCGGCCGGGCACGCAGTTCATCGGGCTGAGCGTGCTGGACGAGGCGCCCGTGCCGGCCCTGGCCGATGTGCTGCCCACCGACGTGCCGCTGCACGCCTGCCTGACGCCCAGCGGGTTGTGGCGCTTGTAGGGCAAGCTGACAAAACGGGTTTTTCAGCATACTAGTATGCCGATAAAAATTTATTTTTCAAGGATAACATACTGACAATAAGTTATTCAGGGGCTGCGTTGGCCGGGTATCCATCACCTCAAAAGGAGAGAACCCATGGCCGAAATCCAACCGCAGGCAGCCGGGCCCAACAAAGCCGGCAAGCGACGAGCCAAGAAGATGTCGACCCGCATCGACATGACGCCGATGGTGGACCTGGCGTTTCTGCTGCTCACGCTTTTCATGCTCACCACCACCTTCGCCAAGCCCTACAACCTGGAGCTGCACATGCCGGTGAAGGGGCCGGAAACCTTCACCAAAGAGTCGGGCGCCCTCACCATCATTCTGGGCAAGGGGCACAAGGTGCACTACTTCTTCGGGCTGAATGCGCCGCGCGATGCCTCCGTGCCCGCGGCCGAGCTGCACACGACCACCTTCGCCGCCGACGGCATCCGGCGGGTGCTGCTCAGCCGCCAGCAGCGGGGCGGCCTCACGGTGCTCATCAAGCCCGGCGACGACTCCAAATACCAGGACATGATTGACATTCTGGACGAGATGAGCATCACGAACCAGAAGAAATACGCGCTGGTGAAAATCACCCCCGACGACCTCACCCTCCTCAAAACCGCAACCTTATGATGACCAATACGCAGCTGGCCACGGCCAGCCTCGACGACATCGTGTTCGATGGTCGCAACCGCCACTACGGCGCCTACCAGCTTCGCGCCCTCTACCAACGCCACGTGACGCGGGCGCTGGTCATTGCCACCGCCATTTTTGCGCTGCTGCTGGTGTTTCCGCTGGCCGCGCAGTGGCTGAAGGACCGAACGCCCGTGGCAGCCCCCAAACTCGACGACGGCCATGTGCTGATGGCCCCGCCGCTGGACCCCAAAGTGCTGCCCCCGCCGCCCGTGGAAACGCAGCCCGCCCCGCCGCCGGCGCGCACGGTGCTGCCGTCCATCCGCTTCACCCCGCCCGTGGTGGCGCCCGACCCGCAGGTGACCGAGGAGGTGCCCGACCAAACCGCCCTGCAAAACGCGCGCATCTCCACCGTGACCGTGGAAGGCAAAGACGACCCCGGCGTGCTGGAAGAGCCGCTGGAAGCCGTGGAAGGCCCCAAAACCGTGGGCGATGCCGTGGATACCAAGGTCTACGTATCGGTAGAGCAAATGCCGGAATTGCCCGGCGGCGGCGGACAGGCCGCCATCGTGGCGGCCATTCAAAAATCGGCCCGCTACCCCGGCCCGGCCCTCAGCAACGGCATCGAAGGTAAGGTGTATGCTAGCTTCACGGTGAACCCCAAGGGCGAGGTGACGGACGTGAAAATCGTGCGCGGCCTCGGCTACGGGCTGGATGAGGAAGCCATGCGGGCCATTAAAGCGCTGCCCAAGTTCATTCCCGGCAGGCAGAACGGCCGCGAAGTGAGTGTGTCCTTCACCGTGCCCGTGACGTTTAAGATTCAGTAGACGCGGCGCCTGAAGGTTTTACAAAGCCTTGGTAAAACGCCATAAAAACGTCATGCAGAGCGCAGCGAAGCATCTCGCGTGCGGCTATTAACGCTGCCGATTGAGTTACTACCACACGCGAGATGCTTCGCTGCGCTCTGCATGACGTGCCAGAACAAACCCAAACGCAAAGCCCCGGCACTGCACAGTGCCGGGGCTTTGCGTTTGGGTTTGTTACATCTCGAAGCTGGTGGCTGAGAACAGGACGACGGATTAGCTCCGCTGACCTTCGGTTGCCAGGTCCTGCGGCCTCGCAATGACATCGACGGAGCCGCAGAGGCCCGGCTATTTCCTTTCCGCCCCCACATCCTCCACCCGGGCAATGCGGGCCTGGCCCCAGGGCGCGATGCTGACGTGCACGCGCAGCGGGTGCCGGCGGCCGGCTTTTTCGAGGCGCAGGCCGCTGCCTTCGGGCACGTAGTAGCGCTCCAGGTTGAAGCGCAGGGCCAGGGAGTTTCGGTACACATCGGTGACCCAGGCGCGGAGCACGGCCTGGTTGGGGCCGGCCGTGGGGGCTTTGGGATAGACGCCAACGGTGGTGCTCAGGCTATCGGGCCCGGTGGCCAGCAGCAGAAACACGCCCTGCCGACGCCGCGGCGGCGTTTCGCCGCGCCACTGGCTCAGGGGCGCTTCGCTGATGGCGTAGCGCAGGCGCACAAAGTCGCCGTAGAGCAAGTCGCGCGGGTCGACGGGGGTGGTGGCCAGCACGATGTGCTGGCCGAGCGCCGTGGTGGCGTAGCCGGCGCCGGCCACGCCCAGCACGTAGAGCACCTGCGCGGCCACCAATAGGCGCAGCAGCGGCCGGCGGCGCGCCGGGTCCGAAGCCCAGGTCAGCAGGTCGGGCATTGGGGAAGGTTGAGAGTTGAGTTAGGACGGTTGCGTTGCCTCATCGGCGCCTTTCGATGCTGCAGGTTGGGCGGGCGGCGGGGCGGCGGCCAAGGTTTGGGCGTTGCGGCGGCGCAGGTACCAGCTCAGGCCGAGCAGCAGCACACCGCCCAGCAGGAAGAACAACGACTTGTCCAGAAAAGCCCAGGTCAGCTTGAAGTAGGCCACGGCCGTGGCCACCACAAACAGCACCGCACCGACGGTGAGCTGGTCGGAATCCTGCTGCCGGTGGGCCCGCGCCAGCACCGAGCCGGCGTGGGCATACAGCACCACCAGCGTGGCCACTGCCAGCGGCAGTCCGCCCGGCAAGTAAAACCCCGGCAGCAGCAACAGCCAGTCCAGCAGCGTGTCGAACCGGCCGCGCGCCCGCTTGCCGGCCACCGAGAGGGCAAACACCGCCCCCAACGACAGCAGATACGGCAGCAGCGGGGGCCGCAGCACGTTGGCGTAGGTATCGGTTTCGCCAAAAGTGGCCAGCCCGAACATGAACAGGTAGGCCGCCACTAGCGGCGGGCCCTGCAAGGCGCGGGCACCGCTCCGGCTGGCCTGCCAGTCGCCGGCCGCGTAGATGGCCATGGCCGGCACAAAAAACCAGGTGATTTTGGCGTGCAGCACGATTACCAGCAGGCCGGCTTGCCACAGCAGGCCGGTGGCCAGCACCGTGCTGCTCACCACGGCGGGCCGCCGCCACCAGTAGTAGCCCAGGCCGGCCGCAACCAGCGCCGCCGTGGCATAGCTGAAGCTGCCCAGCACCTGCACGCAATAGGTTTGCACGGCCGCCCCAATCACCACCGTGAGCAGCACCAGCAGCCGCGAGCCGTACACGTAGCTCAGGGTCACGCCGGCCACCACCCAGGCCAGCAGCCCGCTCACGTCGTAGCCCACCAATTGATAAAGCTGGCTGACGAGGATGATGCTGGCGCCAAACACAATGAGCCCCAGCCCGATGAGGCCGTGGCCCAGGTCGGCATTGCCCCGCCGCAGAAAGTAGGCGCCGGCGCCGTAGGCCCCCAGCAAGCTGCCCAGCAGCAGCGCCACCCGCAGCACCGCCGGCAGGCCCTGCCAGTTGGCCGCCACCACGCTCAGGGCGCTGAGGCCCACCAGCACGCTGCCCAGCAGGGGCAGCAGGCCCACGGCCTGTGCCTCGGGCGGGTAACGGGCCAGCAGCTGTTGCCGCTGCGCTTCGCTGATGAGCCCGTCGGCCACCCAGCCGGGGCTTTCGTTTTCGAGAAATTTACGACTCATTGGAAGTGCAACATACGCTAACCGGCGCGGTGAGCGCCTGCTCCACGAGTTGCGCTACGGTTTCATCCAGCCCGTGGTACCAGTCGGGGTGGAGCGAGGACGCGCCGCAGCCGCCGGGGTAAGTCGGGCACTGGGTGTCGCGGTGTCGGTACCGGCACTGCGGGCACACGGCCGTGGTATCAAACGTGTTCCAGATGCAGCCGCAATGGCACTGCCAATGCGCCCCGCCGTCGGGGGCCCAGCGGCAGCGGGGGCAATAAATTTCAAGCGTGGAATCGGCGGGCATAGCAAGAGCCAAGTAGAAAGGTAACGGCGTGTTTTGCCTTTATCGCGCAGGCTTTTCGGCTTCCGCTTCCTTGCGGGCCCGCGTCATCTCGCGCTTGCCGGGTGGGCCGGGCAATTTTTCGGTCTGCCAGCCGGCGGCCCGCAGGTTGCGCCGGAACTGGCCCTGGGCGCAGTAGCTCACCAGCACCGCGCCGGGCGCGGCAGCGGCGTAGAGCTGCGCGAAAATGGCTTCCGTCCACAGTTCGGGCTGTTTTTCGGGGGCGAAGGCGTCGAAATAAATGAGGTCGTAGTAGCCGGCGGGCAATTGCGCCTCCTCCAATGCCTCAGGCAGCTTGGTGAGGATGAAGTGCGGCGACAGCGGGTAGGCCACAGCCCAGGGCGCGGCGTGCAGCCGTTGCAGCAAGGCCAAAGAATCGGGGGCTTCGGCGGCCCATTTCTGAGACAATTCGGCCACCACGGCGGCGGGCAGCGGCACGGTTTCGAGGGCGTCGTAGGCCACGGCGGCGCCGGCGGCCTGGGCAAGGCGCAGAGTTAGCAGGGCGTTTAGGCCGGTGCCCAGGCCCACTTCGAGCAGGTGCAGCGGCCGGGCGCAGGGCCCGCCCAGGCCGGCTTCCAGCAGGGGCACCAGCCCCGCCTCGATGAACACGTGTTCCGACTCCTGCCGGGCCCCGTGGCGCGAGTGGTAATGCTCGTCCAGGGCCGGTACGTAAAGCGTGGCCGAGCCATCGGCGGTGCGCCGCACTTCTACCTTTGGCTCGTCCGTCAATTCCTCATTCTTCATCGCTCATTCTTCATTAAAAGCCATGGCCCGCGTAAAAGTAGCCTTGCCCGATGCCTTCTCCTTCCGCACCGAGATACCCGTGCGCATCACCGACCTCAACTACGGCGGCCACCTCGGCAACGATGCGCTGCTGGGCCTGCTGCACGAGGCGCGGGTGCAGTTTCTGCGTTCGCTGGGCCTCGAAAACGACTACGACCCCGTAAGCAAGCTCGGCCTCATCATGGTGGATGCAGCCGTGGAGTACAAGGGCGAGGCCTTTCACGGCGACGTGCTGCACTTCCGCATCGCCGCCGCCGACGCCAGCAAGTACGGCTTCGACGTGGTGTACCACGTGCACAACCAGGCCGGCAAGGAAATAGCCCGCGCCAAAACCGGCATGCTCTGCTTCGATTACAACGTGCGCAAGCTGCGCCTGCTGCCCGAGGCGCTGGCCGCGCAGGTGCACGCAGGGCCGCTGGCGTGAGGTACCTTTGCGGGCTTACACGCTAGCTGCTTTTTTATCGAATGACCACTACCATTGCGCTTTTCCTAGGGGTTGGCCTGGGGACAATAACGTTTGCCCCGGCCGCACTGGCGCAAACCGTTTCCGCAACGCCGGAACGGCCCAATATTTCGTTTCGCACGCCTCAGTTGCCGGAAGGCGGCGGGCAGCCCGGCCTAGTGCGGGCCATTCAGCTGCGCGTGAAATACCCGATACAGGCGCTGCGCTACGGCATTCAGGGCCAGAGCGAGGTGAGTTTTGTGGTGGCCCCCGACGGCCGCGTGGGCCGGGTGAAAATAACCCGTAGCCTAGAAGCCCAAACCGACTCGGCCGTGGTGCGGGCCGTGCGGCAATTGCCGCAGCTGTCGCCCGGCGTGCAGTTTGGCAAGCCGGTGGCGTGCGTGCTCACCGCGCCCATCACCTTCCAGCTCGACGGACTCTCGAAACTGGCGCGCAGCAAACGCCCGGTGCCCGCCGCCGACTCGCTACGCCTGTACACGGCCGTGGAACAAATGCCCATTTACCAGGGCATACTGGGCTACCGCGGGCTGGCCAACGACCTGAACGCAGAATACCTGCGGCTGCGGGCCGAAAGCGGCTGCTTCGTGCCCAAAACCAACCTGGGCATCCTCGTCACCGTGGGGCCGGGCGGTACGCTGTATGACGTGCAACGCGTGACGCACGACCCCAAAGACTACGAAGCCCTGCGGGCCGAATACGGCGATGCCGTGGCCATTCAGGAGGAAGAAGAGCTGCCGGCGGCCTGCCTCGAGCTGCTGGGCCGCGCAGCCCGAAACTTGCCCCGCGTGGCGCCGGCCTATGCCGACGGCAAGCGCGTGGCTATGCGCCTGCAACTAACGCTGCTGGCGCCCGGCAATTGAGCCGGCCAGGGGCGCGGTGCCACGTTTTTACATGGCATTCGTGCCCATTTATCGGTTTTCGGAACTCAACGCCCTGAGGGGTTGTATTTTTGCACTATGTTACTGGAACTGCCCCTCGCCCCCGTCATCAAAAAGCGTGACATCCGCAAAACCTCGCCCGACGAGCTCAAGGCCTTCATGGTGGAGCACGGCGAGAAGCCGTTCCGCGCCAAGCAGGTGCTGGAATGGCTGTGGAAAAACACCGCCGCCACGTTTGAAGAGATGAACAACATCTCGGTGGCCACGCGCGAGCTGCTGGCCAACCACTTTGTGATAAACGGCGTGACGGTGCAGAACAAGCAGCTCTCGAACGACGGCACCATCAAATCGGCCTTCAAGCTGTACGATGGCAACGTGGTGGAGGGCGTGCTCATCCCGCACGATACGCGGATGACGGCCTGCATCAGCTCGCAGGTGGGCTGCTCGCTCACGTGTAAGTTTTGCGCCACCGGCTACATGGACCGCAAGCGCAACCTCGACGCGGCCGAGATTTACGACCAGGTGGTGCGCATCCGGGAGCAGTGCGAGGCCCAGTACGGCACGCCGCTCACCAACATCGTGTACATGGGCATGGGCGAGCCCCTGCTCAACTACGCCAACGTGGTGGAAAGCGTGCGCCGCATCACCGCCCCCGACGGCCTGAACATGGCCCCGCGCCGCATCACCATCAGCACGGCCGGCATTGCCAAGATGATTAAAAAGCTGGCCGACGACGACGTGAAGGCCAACCTGGCCCTCTCGCTGCACGCCCCCACCGATGCCAAGCGCAACGAAATCATGCCCATCAACGAGGCCAATTCGCTGGCCGCGCTGAAGGAAGCCCTGCAGTACTACCACCAGAAAACCGGCCGCAAAGTCACCTACGAATACATCGTGTTCGACGGCTTCAACGACGGGCTGGACGACGCCGCCGAGCTGCTGAAAATCGCGAAGTGGCTGCCCTGCAAGGTGAATTTGATTGAATACAACCCCATCGAAAACGCCAGCTACCAGAACGCCGAGGCCGACAAAATCACGGCTTTCCATAAGTTCCTGGCCGACCGCGGCGTGCAAACCAACATCCGTCGCTCGCGCGGCAAAGACATCGACGCCGCCTGCGGGCAGCTGGCAGTGAAAGAGGAAAAGGCCGAAGCGGCGCAATAGCCCGCCGCCGTTGCCACACGAAAAAGCCCGGACGTGCTTCACGTCCGGGCTTTTTTACGTGCTTAGCACAGCGTGCAGGCCGCGGAACGTTGCTTTAGGGCTTGCCCTTTTTCGCGTCTTCGCCCAGCATGATGATGTAGCTGGGGCACTGCGTCATCATGATGCCGGCCAGCTTGATGCCGAAGGCCCGCATGCTGTCCTTGTTGCTAAGCTGCTCCATGGAATAGATGCTCATCAGCGGGGTCATGTTTTTAACAATGGTGCCCTGCATGACGGTGGTTATCAATTCGGTGCGCTCGGCGGCCGTGCGCTGCTGAAGCGGGCGGCGGGCATCTTCGGCCCGCAGCTTGACGCAGATGGAATCGACCAGGGGCTGTATCACCGCCTTTTCTTCGGCCGAAACGTCGTTGAGGGCCTTTGCCCCGCTTTCGCCCATCTCCTTTTGGGCCGAGGAGGTGCGCACAAACAAGCTCATGGAGCTGGGGCAGCTCACGCTGAGCTGCTTCACGGCGCCCAAGCCCACGGCGCGCCCGAGCTTGTCGCTGCTGAGTTTCTGGCGGCGGGCCGCGGCCAGCAGGGCGGCGTATTCGGTGGATTGCTCGCTCATGCTCGTCATCATGAGGCGCATCAGGAGGTCGTCGGCCTGCTTGGGGGTCAGGCTTTCAAACTTCGTGGTGCGGCCCGACTCCTGAATGCGGGTGCAGAGCGTGGCCGCCACCCGGCTCACAAAACGGGCCTGGCCGGGCACGGTGTCGGCCGCGGCGGTTTGGGCGGCGGTGGGGCGGGCGGCCAGCAGCAGGCCGATGAGGAGCAAGGCGAGGGTAGAAAAGTGCTTCATGCAGGCAGAGGCGTAAAAAGTGCCCACCGCTTTGTACCAACGCGAACACCAGGGAAGGGCTACAAACCTACAATAGGACGGGCTTGGTTTGGCTGGCTGCGGCCGTAAAATACCGGCGCGCTACTTTATTTTTCCGAAGCGCACTGTGACCTCGCCAAACGGGTAGGCCGTGCCGTTGTCGTAGCCAAAGCGGGTGTTGCCGCTGCCCGTGTCCCGGTAGTTGGCATAGACGTAGGCCAGGCCCAGCCCCCCCCCAATGCGCGACGTGGCATAGCGCAGCCCGGCAATGCCGAACACCCCGGTCGCAACGCCGTCGCCAAAGTTGCTGCGCACGAGGTAGGTTTCGTTCATGAGCGAGATGCGCCGGCTCACGCGCGTGGCCCCACCCAGCACAAACACCGGCGTGCTGTAAAAGCCATCGGTGCCGGAATACGCGTAGCCCACGCCCAGGGTCAGGTTGTTGTCGGGGCCGCCGTAGGTGCCGTTGGCGTAGGTGATGCCAAAGGCGCCCTCCCGGTTCAAGAGCAGCAGCCCACCGGCCCCCAACCGCACGTTTTCGGCCACCGGAAAGCTCACTTTGGGCGTGAGGCCAATAAAATTGAAGCTGCCCGCCTCGGGGATGAGGCTGCCCAGGGCGCCAATCGAGAAGTTATCGGTCACGCCGTAGTTCACGCTCAGCAGAAAGAGCTCCAGGTTTTGCACGTAGCCCTCGCCTTTGCGCAGGTTGCGGGCCGTGGGGGCAAAAAACAGGCGGTTGCCGTTGCCCACGTCGTCGTAGCCCCGCCGGGCTTGCGCCTCCGACAGGAGCGCCAGCCGCTTGAGGGTGGCGCGCTGCACCCGCACCACGCCCAGGTCCTGGGTTTGAAACTCCAGCTCCTGCGCGCCGCTGCTGCGCAGCACGCCCACAAACGTATTGCCCGACACCAGCTCCACGCTGTACGTGCGCCCCACTATTTCGGGCTGGCCAGTGGCCGGGGCGGGCGCAGGCGCGGGCGCAGCAGGCGGCCCCGGCGCAGGAGGCCCCGAGGGCAAGGTCGGCGGGGCCGGCACGGGGGTTTGGGCGCGTAGGGCGGCCAGTGGGGCGCCGAGCAGGCACGCGGCCAGCAGGCAGGCGAAGAATTTCGGCATGAGCGGAGGGAGATGTGGCGCGGCAAAGATGCACGCCCCCGGCCAACCGGTTGCATGCCCCGGCCGCCCCTCCCTACGATTTCCAGCTGCCCGTGGAGCGGGGCCGGCCGGTGGCCTTTTCCTCGTCCGACTCGCCGGGGGCAATTTCTTCGAGGCGCACGCGCACGGCGTGGGCTTTGGGCTGCACTTTCTGCCCAAAAGCATCGGCAAACTCCTGCGTGAACTCGGCCCCGAAGAAGATAATGAGCGACGAGTAGTTGACCCACAGCAGCAACACGATGGCCGAGCCCGCCGCCCCAAACGCCGAGCCGGGGTTCGACTTGGCGATGTAGAAGGCAATGAGAAACTTGCCAATCACGAAGAGCAGCGCCGTGATGAAGGCCCCCACGCCCACGTCGCGCCAGCGAATGACGGCATCGGGCAAAAACCGGTAGATGAGGGCAAACAGCAGCGTGGTGACGCCCAGCGACAGCACGAAATCGACCAGCCGAATGACGACCACGCCCACGGCCGGAATCTGCTGCTGCAGCCAGCCCGTGAAGGCGCTCAGCACGGCGCTTATCACAAACGAAATGAGCAGCAGCAGCGCCACGCTCAGAATAAGCCCGAACGACAGAAACCGCTGCTTCAGAAACGCCCCGATGCCGATGCCGGTGGTTTTCACCTTCAGGTTCCAGATGTCGTTGATGCTTTCCTGCAGCGTGACAAAGAAGGTGGTGGCCGCAAAAATGAGCGTGGCAATGCCAATGGTGGTGGCCACCGGCCCCCGCTGTTGCACGGTGAACTTGGCAATGCTGTCCTGCAGAAACTTGGCCGAGTCGGCGCCCACCAGCCCCTTCAGCTGCCCGTAAATCTGGCCCGTCAGGGCCTCGCCGCCGTAGGCCGCGCTGGCCACCGTGATGACGATGAGCAGCAGCGGCGGCAGCGAAAAGATGGTGTAGTACGACAGCGCCGCCGCGTGCCGAAACGAGTTGTTGTTGCTGAACTCCGAAGCGGAAGACTTCAGAACCGCCACGACGTCGGTGAATTTATAGTGCGAAGCCATGCTGCAATGGGGATGAAACGAGCTCCTCTTACGGCGGCAGCCGGGCCGCGTTATGGCGCCGCCCGGCGTGCGGCCGAGCTTAGCGGGGGCGTCAGGCGCGGCGCAACGTCCAGCGCAGCGTCTCGACGGGTGCCGCGCGCAGGGCGGCGGCCAGCTCCGCATCGTCGCGGAATTGCAACTGCGTGAGCACGCTGGCTTCCACGCTCACTTCGAGTTCGGGCGCCGCGAAAGGCCAGGGCTCGATGTGCACCGGGCCGTCGGGCCCGTGGGGCTGGCGCAGGTCGTAGCGGCGGCCATCGGGGCCGTGGTAGATTTCCACGGCCCGCCCCATTTCCGGGATTTCGTGCCGGCAGAGAATGAGCGACAGCCGGTCGCACCAGTGCAGCAGGTCGTAGGCCTGCTGGGCCTCGGCCTTGGTGAGCTTGAGGCCGCGCCGCCACTCCTGCTGGCGCACCTTGAGATAGTCGAGGAAAGACGTTACTTCATCGGACTGGCCCCGCAGGCCTTCGTAGAGGCAGCTCAGGTGCAGGCTGGTGAGCAGGCTGCGCCAGCGCCCCTGGAAGCGGGCGGCGGCCAGCACCCCGGCCGCCTGCTCTAGCGAGAACGGCTTGTGGGTGAAGTTGGCCGGCGCCCCCGCGGCCGTGAGGCCGTGGTGACCGCCGCGCCCGCGCCAGGCGTCCTGCTCGTCGTCGTGCTGCGCGATGGCGGCCAGCAGGCCCACCCAGCGGTCGGGCGGCAGGGTGGGCGGCCAGTGCCAAGCCAGCTGCATGGCCAGCAGGGCGTGGGCTTGTTGGTAGATGATTTGCCAGCCGGCGGGCGTGGAGTTGACTATCATAAATTTGAAGAAGTAAGGGCAAGCCGACTGGCGCTTGAAACGGAAATATTGAGCATCACGCCTCACCGCCCATCAGGGCCGCGCACGAAGGATTCTGCTCCCTTTACGCAACTTTTGAAGAGCAGTCATCAACTGCGTCCAATGCAAGGCAAGCCGAGAGAGCCTAGTACCTTTGACTACACTTGTCATTTATTATTTAATGTAATGAGCATTTCTACCCTTCGTCGATGGTCTTTTTTGTTATTGTTATTATTGACTGTTCCAGCGTGGTCTCAGGCCACTTGGCAATGGGTCAGCAGCGCCAATGGAGCGGTTGGCACCAACGTTCAATCCACGCTGGACGCAGCCGGCAATACCGTTGTGACAGGAAGCTTTTCGGGCACATTGACGCTGGGCAGCTTCACGCTGAACAGTGCAGGTGGACAAGACATATTTGTGGCCCGACTTAACCCAAACGGCCAGTGGACGCAAGCGGTACGTGCAGGTGGGCCAACCGATGATATCGGCTACAACCTGAAAGTAGATGGAGGCAACAATGTTGTCGTTGTTGGCTATTTCGGTGGTCTTCTCCCCACTGTTTTTGGCACAGCTACTTTTGGAACTACTACCCTAACCAGTGCAGGGGCGTACGACATATTTGTGGCACGCCTAAGCCCGTCGGGAGTGTGGACCCAAGCCGTTCGTGCTGGTGGAAGCGGCTCAGATTACGGACAAGACCTCGTTGTAGACCCTGCAGGCAACGCCATCGTGACCGGCACCTTCCTGGGCGCCCCAACTTTTGGGTCGCTCACCCTTAATAGCGCTGGCTCAGCAGACGCATTCGTGGCAAAACTTAGCGCGGCGGGCACTTGGACCCAAGCCGTACAGAGCGGCGGGTCCGGATACGAGTCCTCTTCCTCCATTGCACTCGATGCGGCCGGCAATGTCCTGATTGCGGGATATTTCGATAACACATCCGTGTTTGGCAGTACTACCCTTATCAGCGCTGGCAACGCAGATATATTCATCGCCCGGCTTAATGCGGCTGGTACGTGGTTTCAGGCTGTTCGAGCAGGGGGAACTGGAAGCGATTATAGCTCCTTAGCCGAGTTTGATGCTGCTGGCAACGCGGTATTGATTGGTGATTTCCGCGGCACTGCCGTCTTCGGCAGCATTTCGCTCACCAGTGCTGGCTCGGCCGATGTTGTGGTGGCTCGACTCAGCCCAGGCGGAACATGGACGCAGGCTGTGCGAGCGGGAGGTGCTGACTTAGACAGTCCTACTGGCGTCGGCATTGACACCAATGGCAATGCCATCGTGGCCGGTATATTCACCAGCACCGCTGCTTTTGGGACAACGACCTTGACCAGCACGGGCCGGCTCGACGTCTTTATTGCCACTCTAAGTGCAGCGGGAAACTGGACACAAGCCCCTCAGGCTGGCGGGGCAAACGACGATTCGGGGGCTGCTGTAACAATAGCGCCAACAGGAGCCATTCTTACGGGGCTTTACGCAGCACCAGCAGCAGTTTTTGGCCCTTACACGTTTACCAGTACTAATGGCGGTTTCTTCGTGGCCCGCCTCACCGGCCTGGTCACAGCCACCCGTGCCACTGCCCCGGCCGAAATATTCACCCTAGTGCCCAACCCCGCCACCGCTCAAGTGCGCCTCACCTGGCCTGAAGCCACCGCCGCCCTGCGCCCCGTGCTGGTACTTGACAACCTAGGCCGTGAGGTGCGTCGGCAACTGCTGCCCGCCCATGCTACTTCGGCCGCGCTCGACGTGACCGGACTGGCGCCAGGCTTGTACCTCGTGCGCTGCGGCAGCGCCACCGGCCGACTCGTGGTGGAATAACCGCCCGCTGCCCCCACCGTATGCCGGCCATGCCCTCCCCCACCGCCGGCCGCCCCACGCCCCTCACCATCGGCCTGCCCGACGGCCGCCGCCTGGGCCTGACGCGCTACGGCGACCCCGCCCACCGACCGGTGGTGTTTCACCACGGCTTCGGCTCCTCGGGGCTGGAGCTGCCCGACGATGCGGCGCTGCTGGCGCGGCTGCAACTGCAGATTCTGGCGCCCGACCGGCCCGGCGTGGGCCAGTCGAGCGTGTACCGGCGGCTCACGTTTCCCTCGTTTGCCGATGACGTAGCGGCCATGCTCGAGGCGCTGGAAATCCACGGGCCGGTGGGCGTGATGGGCTGGTCGGTGGGCGGAGTGCACGCGCTGGCGCTGGCGGCGCGGCACCCGGCACGGGTGGCGGCGGCGCAGCTGCTCAGCACCTGCCTGCCCCTGGGCGAGCCGGAGGCTTACCGCCACCTTTCACCCCTGTGGAAATTCCTGCGCTGGGGCCAAATCGGCTTTCCGTGGCTGAACAGAACGACGTTTCTCTGGTTCAGCCGGCAATGGCGGCGCCACCCCGACCGCACCATCGACTGGTTTATCCGCCTCATGTTTTCGGAAGAAGCGCGCGTGACCACTCATTTTCGGGCCCTGCTGCGCGATGCGGCCGTGGCCGGCTTCGCCCACCACGGCCGCGGCGTGTACGACGACGCGCAAGCGTGGTGCCGCCCACCCGGCTTCTGCATCGAAGACGTGCGCGCCCCCGTGCGCCTCTGGCACGGCGCGGCCGATGGCGTGTGGGCGCCCGGCAACATTCCGTATCTGGCCCGGCGGCTGGGCCACGCGCCGGTGCGCCTACTGCCCGGGCAGGGCCACATGCTGTATCTGGAGAATTGGAAGGCGATAGTGGAGGAGATGGCGGAACTGCTGGGTGCCGCCACTTAGCAAGCACTTCGTGCGGCGCGGCGCGCGGCATGACGTTCTTTTGTGCTCACTGCCCGCTGGGCATCTTTCCACTTGCCGCCTCGTTACCCAAGTTCCCTAGCTTCTCCGCCGTGAACCATTACCTCGAGCAAATCCTCAACAACCCGCTGGCCTCGCTGGCCATCGTGGGCAACCTGGTTATCATCGAAAGCCTGCTTTCGGTGGACAATGCGGCGGTGCTGGCCACCATGGTGGGCGACTTGCCCAAGGAGCAGCGGCACAAGGCCTTGCGCTACGGCATCATCGGGGCGTATGTATTTCGGGGCGTGTGCATCGTGTTTGCCTCGTTTCTCATCCAGTTCTGGTTTTTGAAGCCGCTGGGCGGGCTCTACCTGCTGTACCTGGCGTATGGGCACTTCAAGGCCCGGCCCGCGCACGACGACGCCGAAGCCATCAACAAAGAGAAAAGCTGGTTTTACCGCAACACGCTGGGTTTGTTCGGGAAATTCTGGGCCACGGTGGCGCTCATTGAGCTGATGGACCTGGCCTTCAGCATCGACAACGTGTTTGCCGTGGTGGCCTTCACCGACAACCTGATTTTGATTTGCGTGGGCGTATTCATCGGCATTCTGGCCATGCGGCTGGTGGCGCAGGCTTTTGTGCTGCTCATGGGCAAGTACCCGTTTCTGGAAACGGCGGCCTTCGTGGTCATTGCCTTGCTGGGCCTCAAGCTCATGCTCTCGCTGGTGAGTCACTTCTTGCCCGGCCACCCCGTGAGCGAAGCCCTGGAAAGCGAAGCCGCCGATGTGGCCCTGACCGTCCTCACGGTAGCCTGCTTCCTGGTGCCGTGGGCCACGTCGCTGCTCTTCAACGTGCCCCAGCGCCCCGGCGGCAACCGCATGGCCGAAGCCAAAGCCGCGGAGAACCTTCGCCGGCAAGCGTAGCCGCTGCCCCTGGCAAAACGCGAAAGCCCAGCGTCCGCTCAGGAATCTGAGCGGGCGCTGGGCTTTGTTTGGGCGCATCCCCAAGCCTAGGCTGGCTGCATCTCCTTCAAATGCAGGAGCATGTCGGCCGTCATCTTGTCGAGGTCGAACTCAGGCTGCCAGCCCCAATCCTGCCGGGCCTTGGAGTCGTCGATGCTGGCGGGCCAGGAGTTGGCAATTTGCTGGCGGGCGTCGGGGGCGTAGGTCACCTCGAAATCGGGCACGTGCTTCTGGATGCTGGCCGTGATTTCGGCCGGCGAGAAGCTCATGGCGCCCAGGTTGTAGCTGGTGCGCACCTTGATTTGTTCGGCCGGGGCGTGCATCAGGTCCAGCGTGGCTTTTAGCGCGTCGGGCATGTACATCATCGGCAGGTAGGTGTCTTCTTCGAGAAAGCACTCGTAGGGCGCGCCGGCCACGGCCTTGTGGTAAATGTCGACGGCGTAGTCGGTGGTGCCGCCGCCGGGCAGGCTCTTGTAGCCGATGAGGCCGGGGTAGCGCAGGCTGCGCACGTCCAGGCCGTGCTTGCGGTGGTACCACTCGCACCACTGCTCGCCGGCCAGCTTGCTGATGCCGTACACCGTGTTGGGGTTCATGATGGTGACCTGGGGCGTGTGGTCGCGCGGGGTGTCGGGCCCGAACACGGCAATGGAGCTGGGCCAGTACACCTGGGCCACGCCGTGGGCCACGGCCGCTTCGAGCACGATGAGCAAGCCGTCCATGTTCAGCTGCCAGCCGAAGAGCGGGTTTTTCTCGGCCGTGGCCGAGAGCAGGGCGGCCAGGTGGTAAATCTGCTTGGGGCGGTACTGGCGGATGAGCTTGTCGAGGCGGGTGCGGTCGAGCACGTCGAGCAGCTCGAAGGGGCCGCCGGCCAGCAGGTTGGGGTCTTTGGGAGGGCGCACGTCGGCGGCTACCACCAGGTGGGGCTCGTAGCGCTGGCGCAGGGCGGCCACCAGCTCGAGGCCAAGCTGGCCGCAGGCGCCAATGACCAGCACGGAGCCGGGCAGAACAGGGGGAGTTTCGGGGTCGCCGGAAGGGGAAGCCATGCGGAAAGTCGGAGTTGAGTGAGCAGGTGGGAATGGATAAGGGCGCAAAGATACCGGCACCGCCGTAGCCCGAACGTGCCAAGCTACGTATTACCTCCTTCCACGTTGCCAGGCCGCCTCACCCAAGGCCCTGCGTCCTTTCTATGCCCGAGCTCACCCCTCTCTACACCCTGATTTATCGCAGTCAGGCCTCCCGCGCCGTGCACGAGGTCACGCTGACCTCGCTGGTGCGCAAGGCCCGCTTGCACAACCAGCAGGCCCGCCTCACGGGCATCCTGCTTTTTGCCAAAGGCCAGTTTTTGCAGGTGCTGGAAGGCCCCGAGCCGGCCCTGAGCGACTTGTACGCCCGCATCAACGACGACCCGCGCCACTACGACGTGCGCACGCTCGCCTACGGGCCCATCGAGCTGCGCTCCTTCGGTCCCTGGCCCATGGCCTACGCTTCCGTAGAAGCTGCTTTTGTGGACAAGGTGGCGCACTGCCTGCCCCTGCCCACCGACGTGGGCCAAACGGCGGCGCCCTGCAAGGAGGTCAGCCAGCTGCTGCGCGACTTTGCCCAGAGCAACGCCCAAGACTCCTGATAGGCATCCGGCTGCGGCTGGCCCCAGTCGGTATCTTTGGCCCGATGAAAAGCCGGCTGGTTTCCTTGTTGATTGGCGTGAGCGTGCTCTTGCGCGGGCCGTTGGTGTGCGGCCAGGCGCCGCCCGCGTCGCCCTACCGCAACCTCGTGATGGAGGGAGGCGGCATCCGTGGCATTGCCTACGGCGGCGCCCTGCAGGAGCTGGAGCAGCGCGGGCTGCTGCAGGGCATCCGGCGGGTGGGCGGCACCTCGGCGGGGGCCATTCAGGCGGCGCTGCTGGCCGTGGGCTACTCCGCCGACGAGATTGTGGCCGTGGTGAACGCCACGCCCGTGCAGCGGCTCAACGACGGCCGCTTCATCTTTTTTGGGGGCACGCACCGGCTCATCACCCAGTACGGCTGGTATAGGGGCGACGAGTTTGCCACCTACCTCAGCGAGCTGGTGGCCCGCAAAACCCAGCGTCCCAACCTCACCCTGGCCGAGCTGCACCAGTTGGCCCAAGAGCAGCCGGGCCGCTTCCGCGACCTCTACACCACCGGCACCAACCTCACGCTGCAGCGCGTGCAGGTGTTCAGCTACGAAACCAACCCCGCCATGCGCGTGGCCGACGCCGTGCGCATCAGCATGAGCATTCCGCTGTATTTCCGGGCCGTGCTGCTCGACGCCCAGGGCCACGTGGTGACCGGCAACCCGGCGCCCGGCCAGCCCGTGCAGGTGCTGGTGGACGGCGGGTTGCTGGCCAACTATCCGGTCGACATGTTCGACTACCCGCGCTACCTGCCCGCCGGCTTCGCGGGCCCGCCCGACGCGCGCGGCCGCGTCTTCAACCCCGAAACCCTCGGCCTGCGCCTCGACCGCGCCGAGCAGATTCCGCTCGACACCGCCCCCACCGGCCGCCAGCAGCTCGCGCCCTACGACATCCAGGATTTCAACTCCTACATGGCCGCGCTCTACACCGTGGCCCTCGAAAACCTCAACCCCGTGCAGCCCGCCGACCAACGGCGCACCATCAACATCGACTTCCTGAACTTCAGCCCCAAAATCAAGCGCGTGACGGATGCCCAGAAAAAGCAGCTGATGGACAGCGGGCGCCGGGGCGTGCAGGCGTTTTTCAGCCGGTGAAAGCCGTCAACAAAGAGCGTCCTGCTTCGACTACGCGTGGCATGACGTGCTTATATTCATTCATCATCCCACCACTTCACCAACCTTATGTACGCCACCCTCCAGCCCGACCTCGAACAAGAGCTTCAGAAAATCAAAGACGCCGGCCTTTTCAAGAAGGAGCGCATCATCACCTCGCCCCAGGGCGCCGAAATTGAAACCAACGAAGCCGGCGAGGTGCTGAACTTTTGCGCCAATAACTATCTGGGGTTGAGCTCCCACCCCGAGGTCATCAAGGCGGCCAAGGAAGCCATCGACACGCACGGCTACGGCATGTCGTCGGTGCGCTTCATCTGCGGCACGCAGGACATTCACAAAGAGCTGGAAAAGAAGCTGGCCGAGTTTCTGGGCACCGAAGACACCATCCTCTACGCCGCGGCCTTCGACGCCAACGGCGGGGTGTTCGAGCCGCTGTTCAACGAGCAGGACGCCATTATCTCCGACGCCCTGAACCACGCCAGCATCATCGACGGCGTGCGCCTGTGCAAAGCCCAGCGCTACCGCTACGCCCACAACGACATGGCCGACCTGGAAAAACAGCTCCAGGACGCCCAGGCCAAGGGCACGCGCCACCGCATCATCGTCACGGACGGTTCGTTCTCGATGGACGGCACCATTGCGCAGCTCGACAAAATCTGCGACCTCGCCGACAAGTACCAGGCTTTGGTGATGGTGGACGAATGCCACAGCAGCGGCTTTTTGGGCAAAACCGGCCGCGGCACCCACGAGCTGCGCGGCGTGATGGGCCGCGTCGACATCATCACCGGCACGCTGGGCAAGGCGCTGGGCGGCGCCATGGGCGGCTTCACCTCGGGCCGCAAGGAAATCATCGACATGCTGCGCCAGCGCAGCCGGCCGTATTTGTTCTCCAACACGCTGGCGCCGGCCATCGTGGGCGCCAGCCTGCGCGTGCTGGAACTGCTCACGGAAAGCACCCAGCTGCGCGACCAGCTCGAAGAAAACACCAAATACTTCCGTGAGAAGATGACCGAAGCCGGGTTCGACATTCGCCCCGGCCAGCACCCCATCGTGCCCGTCATGCTGTATGACGCCAAGCTGGCCCAGGAGTTCGCGGCCAAAATGCTCGACCAGGGCATTTACGTGGTGGGCTTCTACTACCCCGTGGTGCCGCAGGGCCAGGCCCGCATCCGGGTGCAGCTCTCGGCCGGCCACACCCGCGCGCACCTCGACAAGGCCATTGCCGCCTTCATCGCCGTGGGCAAGGAGCTGGGCACGCTCAAGGAGCCGGGTGCCGAGCAGTCGGCCAGCGGCCAAGTGGTGACCAACACGCCGTGAGGCAGCGCCGCACCTGCACAAAAAAGCCCCGCTGGCAGCTTGCCAGCGGGGCTTTTCAATTACGCGAAGCGTGGGGCTATTCCCGCACGATGCGCTGCGTGAGCACGCCTTCCGAAGTTTGCACGCGGAGGGTGTACACGCCCGAAGACAGGTTGCTCAGGCTCAGCGACTCGAGGCCCGCGCCCAGCGTGCCGGTGCGTACCACTTGGCCCAGGGCGTTGAAAACCGTAAACTGCGAGGCGTTGGCCTTCGTGCCACGGAGCTCCACGGTAAGGTTGCCGTTGGGCGTGGGGTTGGGGTACACCAGCAGGCTCACGCCGTTGCGCGTGGCCGTCTGCGTACCGGTCACCACCACCGATACCGGCGCCGAGGGGATGGACGAGCAACCGGTGGTGGCCGTCACGACCACGGTGTAGCTGCCGGTTTGGGTGCCGGCCGAGAGCAGCAGCGTGTTGGCGCTGCTGGGCGGGCCCACGGCCACGGCCGGGCTGCCCTTGAAGAACTGGTACGTGGCGCCGGCCAGCACCGGGGTGCTCAGCAGCACCGACCCGCCCGCCTGCGGCGTGGCCGTGAGCGTGGGCTGGCCAATGCCGAAGATGACCGTGAACGTGGTGGTGGCGGTGAAGGACGCGCAGGCGCCCGTGCCGGCCACCGTGTTGGTCACCGTGAAGGTGCCGTCGATGTTCGTGTTGGCCAGGTTAATCACCCCGGTCACGGGGTCGATGCGCAGGCCAAAGCCCGTGGTGGCAAACGTGCCGGCCACCGCGCCCGGCGCCAGCACCGGCGCCACCGTCACCGGCGAGTTGGTGCAGTACGTGCCGGCGGGATACGAGAACGCCGCGTTGGGCGCCGCCTGCAGGGTGAGCACCACGCGGCCCGTCGAGGTGCACGGCGCGGCCGGGCCCGTCGGGGTCAGGGTGATGGTGACGGTGCCAGCGGCTACGTCGGCGGCCGAAGGCGTGTAGGTGGCGTTCAGCGTGGTGGCGTTGGGCGAGAACGTGCCCGTGCCCGTGCTCGTGTACACGGCGCCCGTGGCCGTGCCGGCGATGGCGCCGTTCAGCTGGTAAGGCGTCTGGCCGCAGCTCGTGAAGGCTGCCACCGGCAGGGAGGCCACCAGGCCGGGGGTCACGTTCACCTGGATGGGCGTGCGCGAGCCGCCCACGCACTCGGAGCCAATCTGCCAGTTGTAGAAGAAGTAGTAGTAATCATTGCCCAGCGTCGAGCTGGTGATGCTAATCAACCCGCTCGGCGAAGTGTAGGGATACGCCGTGGCCGGCTGGGGCGTGCTGCTGAAGTCGCGGATGAGGCTCGGGGTAGCCGCGCTCAGGTACAGCGTGTACGAGCCGGCGGCGGGCACTGCCAGATTCAGCGTGAGCACCGTGGGCGAGATGGCAGCGGTGGTGTTGGCCGGCACCGGCACCGTGACGCTGGCCACCGGCGTGCCGCTGGTGGTGCTGCCGTTCAGCAGTTGGATAGTGGCCGTGCCCGCGGCGGCGTTGGCCGTGCGGTACACCGTCACGTTGGTGATAACCGTGGGAGCCGTGGCCGTGAAGTACAGGCCACCGATGGTGTTGGTGCCGTCGGTGCCCGTGGTAGAAGGCTTGCCCACATACTCCTGGGCGCCGGCGAAGGCTTCGGCGTAGTAGGTGGTGCTGGCCGTGAGGGCGGGGGTGGTGAAGGGGTTGCCCGTGCCAACAGCCGTGCCGCCGGTGGCGGTGGTGAAGTAGCGCACGCTCACACCCGACGGCACGGTGGCCGAAAGCGAAGCCGTGGCCCCGGCGCAGGTGCTCACCGGCGAGGGCGCGGCCGAAATCACCGGGTTGTTCACCGCCACGGTGCTCACGTTGGAGGTAGCCGAGTTGTTGCCGCAGCTCACCACGGCCCGGTAGTAGGTGGTGCTGGTGAGCGTGGGCGTGGTGTAAGTGGCCGACGTCGCCCCGCTGATGTCGGAGAACGGACCGGTAGCGCTGGTGCTGCTCTGGTACTGGATGCTGCCGTTGGCGGCGCCGGCCAGGGTCAGCGTGGTGGAGCCACTCACGCAAATCGAATACGTAGACGGCGAGAGCGTGCCGGCCACCGGGGCCACCACGTTGAGTGTGGCCGCGGGGGTCAGCACGTCGTTGGTGGTGTTCAGGTCGCCGGTTACGGTGGTGGTCACGCCGAAGGAGTAGGTGCCCAGCGTGGTGAAGTTGGCCAGGCTGGTCAGCGTGATGTTCTGCGTGGCCGTCGAGGCCAGCGTGCCCGTGTTGATGACCTGCGTCAGCGTCTGCGGGGTGGTGCCCGTGGGGCCGGTGATGACCACCGTCACCGTGAGGGGGTTGGTGGCAAAGTTGAGCGTCGCCGTGCCGTTGTTGCGCACTTGCACCGTCACGGGCGTGCCGGCACCGAAGCAGGTCGAGGTGCCCGAGTTCACCGGCGACACCAGCGCGCTGGCGGCGATGTCGATGGGCTGGGGCGTGAACTCATACGCGCCGATGTCGGGCGTGGTGGCCGAGCGCGCCGCGCCGGTAAAGTCCGTGGTGATGCCCGCTACGGGCGTGCCCACGTTGTTAAGCGCCGGTTGGCTCGATTTCAGGTCGGTGTTCGAAGCGAAGATGGGGTCGGCGCTCACCGAGCTGGCGTCTTTGCCGGTGGCCGTTTGCAGGGCCGCGAGCGTGGCCACCGCCGTGGCGGTCGAAATGCCGCCCGAGCCGCCCACGTTGGCCAGCACGCCCTGGGCACCGGCCACGTAGTAGTCGTTGCTGTTGAGCACGGTGTAGGCCGAAGCCGGCGCGAAGGTGTAGAACGAGTACGCCACGCTGGCCGTGCCGCCCGCGTTGGTGAGCGTGTTCACCAGCACGTTGTTGGCCACGGTCAGGTTGGTCGAGCCCGTGTTCACAAACAGCGCCGCCGAGAGGTAGGCACTGGTCGAAGCCGTCAGGTAGGAACCGTACAGGTTTACCGAGTTGTAGGCCACCGTGATGCCCGAGCCGCTGCTCACGCGAATGCCGATGATGGCGTCCGAAGTGAGGGTGCTCCAGCCCGAGCCGTTCATGCCCGAAATCAGGTTGTTGCTCACCACCAGGTTGCTGGTGGCGTTGCCGGTGGCGATGTCGATGCCCTTGCCGCCGTAGCCGCCGGTGGGCGCGCCCACCACGTTTTCAACGCGGTTGCGGTCCACTACGCCGTTGATGAAGTTCGTGCCCAGGTAGATGCCGTAGGCGTTGGTGCTGCTCGTCGAAACGCCGCTGATGATGTTCTGGCTCACCGTGGCGCCGTTTACGCCGGCCGGGAAGTTCATGCCGTAGGTGGTGGTCGAGGCCGTCACGTTGCGCACCGTGTTGCCGCTCACCACCGGGTTCACGGCGTTGGTCAGGTACAGGCCGGTGTTGCCGATGTTATCGGCGGCGGCGGCCGTGGCCGGCCCAATCAGGTTGTTCGAAATGGTCAGGCCGTCGAGGCCGCCGGCGCTCACGGCCGTGGTGCCCCCGGCATAAATGCCGTAGTACACGCCCGAAATCGAGTTGTTCTGAATGGTCAGGTTGTCGTTGTCGGCGCCGGTGCCCGTGGCGGGAGTGCCCGTCGGCGTGGCCGACACCAGGATGCCAAACGAGCTCGAATTGCCGTTGCTGGCGCCGCGCAGGTTCAGGTTGCGCAAGGCAAGGAACGAGGTGCCGTTGCCCAGGCCCTGGCTGCCCACGATGACAACGCCGGAGGCCGTGGTCTGGGTGTTGTTCAGCGTGAGGTTGCGCTGGGTGCCGCCCACCACGTTCGAGCCGTCGAACGTGAGGTAGGTAGTGGCCTTAAACTGGAGCAGGCTGTTGGCCGCGCCGGTGATGGTGCTCGTCACACCCGTGTAGGGGCTGATGCGAACCGTGTTGGTGGCCGACGCCGAGGCGTTGGCGTTGAACACGATGGGAAACGTCTCGGCCGTTGAATATGTCGCGTCGAGCAGGTAGAACGTCACCGCCCCGCCTAGCACATTGACGTTGTAGGCATTGGCGGCGGCGGTCAGGGTCGGGTACACGCGGTCGGCGGGGGTGCCGGCCGGGGGCGTGGAGGTACCCACGTAGTAGATGCCGCTCAGCACACCCACAATCTGGTAGGAGCCGGGCGTGGCCGGGGCCGTGGTGCCGGGAGGCGTGGCGCCGGTGCCGCCATTGGGGGCGGTGCTCACGTTGGGGGTAGCGGCCAGGTCCTGGGCCGCCACGTAGTATTGAATCACGTCGCCGGTGGCCACGGTGCCGCCGGGCAGCAGGGCGTAGTTCAGCGTGAAGGTGTACTGGTTGCCGCTCACGCTGGTGGCGTTCACGAACACATAGGCGCCCGAGGTGCCTTTGCGGTAGTACAGGCGCGGGGCGTTGGCCCCCGTGGCCACGCCCGCGGCGTCGCTGATGGTCACCACCAGCGTGCGGTTGGCCGTGCTGTTGGTATTGCTCAGCGTGGCGTTCAGAATGGCGGGGCCGGTGAGGTCGAGCGGCTGGTACGTGCCTTCGTAGGCGCCCAGGTCGGGCGCGGTGGCGCTGCGCGTGGCGTTGGCATAGTCGGTGGTGATGCCCGCAATGGGCACGCCGCCGCCTTCCACCTGCGTGGGCGTGGTAGTGCTCACTTTCAAGAAGTTAGCGTTGGTGCCCACGGTGCTCACGAAGGGCACGTTTTCGGTCACCGAATTGCCTTCGCGGTCGGTCAGGAATGCCTTGTAGTCGGCCAGGGCCGACAGGCCGTTGGTGAGGGTGGCGGTGCCTTCGCCGTAAATCAGGTTGCCGGTCGTAGCCGGGGCGCCGGCGTAGTACAGGTTGTTGTTGGTGGCGGTGGTCAGGTTGGTGGGCGCAACGCCCACCGTGCCGGTCGAGCGGCGAAGGGCGATGGTGCTGCCCGTGCCCGCGGCTGTGGAGGTGTTCACCACCACGTTGTTGCGCAGGGTCACCAGCGTGGTGGCCGTGGAAGTGAAGTAGATGCCCGAGGTACCAAAGTTGGCGCCCGAGCTGCTGCCATTGAGGTAGATGCTGTTGTACTGGGCGTTCACCGTGGTGCCACCGGCCAAGTACAAGCCCGTCAGGGCGGTGGTGTTCGAAGCGGCAGGGGCCTTGAAGTCCCCCATCAGGTTGTTGGTCAGCGTGGTGGTGGTGCCCGTGGTGTAAATGCCGTAGATGGTGGCCGTGGTGCCGTTGGCCGTGAGGCCCGACACGCGGTTGCGGTACACGTCCACGTTGCCGCCACCGCTCAGGTACATGCCATACAGCGTGTTGCCGTCGCAGGTCACGTTCTGAATGGTGTTGCCGTAGTACTGCGTAGCGGCCGTGCTGGCCGGGAAGCCATAGTAGCCGTAGATGCCGCTGGTAGCGCCCGTGGTCGTCACGTCGCTGATGGTGTTGTTGTACACGTTCAGCGTGGCGGTGGGGCTCGAGCTCACGTAGAGCAGGTAGTTGAACGCCGACGTGCCCGTGCGGTTCCAGTTGCTGATGGTGTTGGCGAACATGTTCAGGTTGTTCGGCGTGCCCGTGTTGTACACGCCGTAGAACACCCCCGTGGTGGTGGTGGTCGAGTTCATGCTCAGGCTGTTGTTGCCCATGTTCACCGTCGTGGCAGCCCCATTGAGGCCGTTAGCGCCGCTGGCGTTCTGGATGCCGTAGCTCGTCGAGGTGGTGGTGGAGGTATTCACCGTCACGGTGTTGCCCAGCAGGTCGGCGCTGCCGCCCGTGGTCACCAGAATGCCGTAAAGCGTGCTGGTGGGGCCCGCGGTGGTGGCCGCCGTGGTGGTGGTCACGGTGTTGCCCTGCACCTTCACCCCGTGCTGGTAGATGGAGTAGATGCCGTAGGCCGTGGTGGTGGTGCCGTAGTCGGTGATGGTGTTGCCGGTGGCGGTGGTGCCGCTCAGCACGCTGCCGATTTCGTTGTTCTGGTCGTAGTAGAGGTAGGGAGTGGCCGCCGCGTAGCCCGCCACGTAAATACCGTTATTGACCCGGCTGATGGTGTTGCCGTAGAACTTGTTGTTGGAGTTGGTGCCCGCCAGCGTGGCCGGCGCCAGCGTGGTGGTGCTGGCCGGCGTGTGGTTGGCCGAGTAAATGCCCGAGGTGGCGGTGCCTTTCTGCAGCGTGATGGCGCAGTTGCGAATCACCACGTTCTGGCAGCCGTCCACGGCGGGCGAGCTGGTTTTGAGCAGGGCAAAGCCCCATTCTATCTGCGTGGTGGTGGTGGCGTTGGCGGCGGGGTCCACCAGGGACAGGCCGTCGAAGGTGACGTAGTCGGCGCCCTGCAGCGTGAAGAAGGAGTCGAGCGTGGTCGACACGCCCGTGCCGCCCGTGAAGAGCGGGTTGGCGCCCGTGCCGGCTCCTTTCTGGAACACGATGGGGTTGGCGGCTGTGCCGCTAGCCGTGATGAGCACGTTGGACACCGTTTCGGTGTAGCCCGGGGCGATATTGAACGTTACCCCGCCCGAACCCACGCCCTGTGCGTTCAGGGCCGTGACGGCCGCCGCCACTGTGGCGTAATCGCCGGGAATGGATTTGGCGCCGGACAGCTGGGCTTGCGCGCTCAAGCTACTGAGCAGCAGTGCACCCGCACCCATCAGCCCCAACAGTCGCTTGCGCGCTGTCAGAATTCCGAGCCGCAACTGCTGCGGCTCGCGAAGTATTTTTTTATGCATAAAAAGAAGGTAAAAGTGAGGAATACGGTGGGTGAAAAGAGGAAAGAGTGAAGGAAAAAAGCGCAGCAACGGGTGGTAGAACGCAGTAATTCCGGCGCAGGCAACTGGAGAGCAGGCAGGATTTCAAGCCGATAGGTTCGTCGGCTGCAACACGCCTACCCTTCCGCCTTGGCACAGGAATATTCCGAGAAAAGTAAAAACGAAATGCCCAAAAACCTAATAAGCCCCTCGCGCCTCGCTACTCCACCCACGCAAAAACCACCCTCACACCACTGTGGGTAAGGCACATGTCTACATTGCGATTATTATTTCGCCGAACTAAGCGCCGCAGCGCAGCCTATTGGCCTCTGTCCGGCGGCTACGCCGCGGCTTCGGACTTGGCTGGCACGGTGGCAGGACGGCCGGCGCTGCTGAGCAGCCACTCGTTGAGGCGGGCGCGCAGCTCGGCCGTGGCCAGGTTGCGGTGCACTTCGCCGTGGCGCACGAGGCTCATGGCGCCGGTTTCTTCGCTCACCACCAGCACCACCGCGTCGGTGATTTCGCTCAGGCCGATGGCAGCGCGGTGGCGCAGGCCCAGGGAGGCGGGCACGTCGGGGTTTTCGCTCACCGGCAGGATGCAGCGCGCGGCCTGCAGGCGGCCGCCGGCCACAATCACGGCGCCGTCGTGCAGGGGCGAGGTTTTGTTGAAGATGGACAGCAGCAAGCGCTTGCTGATTTCGGCGTCGAGGCGGTCGCCGGACTCGGCAAACGAGGTGAGGTCCGACGCTTGGGCAAAACAGATGAGGGCCCCGGTGTATTTGTTGGAGAGGCTTTTGGCCGCTTCCACAAACGGGCCCACTGAGAGCGGCGCGGCTTCGGCGGGGCGGCCCCAGGTCCAGCCGCGCATGCGCTCCAGGGCCGTGGCCTTGCCCACGCTCAGCAAAAACCGCCGGATTTCCTGCTGAAACAAAATGATGCTGGCCAGCACGCCCACGCTCATGAACTGCCCCAGAATTTTGGTGAGCAGCTCCATGCCGGTGGCTTTCACCAGCAGGTAGAGCACGTAGAACGAAATGAGTCCCAGGGCCACGTTGAGGGCCACCGAGCCGCGCAGCAGCTTGTAGAGCTGGTAGAGCAGCACCGTCACCAGCAACACGTCGGCCGCGTCAATCCAGCCGAAGCGCAGGAAATTGATGGGGAACGGGCCGGACATGGAATTTTGGGAAGATGGAGAGAAGGGAAGTAGGGGAGAAGAGCTGACGCAAGGACGGCAAATTGAAGCAAGAATTGCGTGCTGCGCTGCCTTTTCGCTTACCGGAGCCGTTATCTATTCAGTTTCGTTGGCAGCGCTTTTGTGTTTTCGAATCAAACCATTCAGTAGGCTAACCACATGACTCAATGTTTCCAGGCATGCATCGGTTTGGGCATCGGTGAGGTACTGGAGACGTTCGGCAATGAGTAGGGCGGTTTCGGTTTCACCGGCCGACCCGCGGGCAATGTACAGGAACCGAACAAACTCGGCTGAGGAAAACCGGCCGGCCCCTTCGGCAATGTTCAGCGGCACGGAAGCAGCGGCCCGCCGTACCTGCGACGTCAACCCAAACAATTCGTGCTTTGGAAACGCCGCCGACAACGCGTACACCGTAGCCACGAACTCAAAGGAGACGCGCCATGCTTCTAGGCGCTGGTGAGGCCTTTCTCGGCGAGCCATAGGTAGAAGGAGAAGGGTAAAGACGCTTTATCTGAAATATAGCGCAAATAGGGCAATTCTTCCTGTTTTGCTGGCGGCTTTGACCTTTTTTCTTCCTGACGGCGCCTACCGGACCTGCACAACCTCCTCCCCCTCTTCCCCCCTCACCTGCTCCCACAGCCGAATGGTTTGCACGGCTTCGGCCACGTCGTGCGCGCGCAGCAGGTGGGCGCCGCCCTGCAGGGCCACTACGTGCAGGGCCGTGGTGCCGTTGAGCGCCGCCTCCGGGCCCAGGCCCAGCGGGCCGTACACCATGCGTTTGCGCGAGAGGCCGGCCAAGATGGGCAGGCCCAGGGCGTGCAGTTCGGGCAGGCGGCGCAGCAACTCGTGGCTTTGGGCAGCAGTTTTGGCAAAGCCGAAGCCGGGGTCGAGCACCACATCGACGGCGCCGGCCCGGCGCAGGGCGTCCAGTCCGTCGCGGAAGTAGCGCAGCAGCGTGAGCACGAGGTCGTCTTCGTAGTGCGTCAGCTTGCTCATGGTTTGGGGGGTGCCGCGCAGGTGCATCAGCACGTAGGGCACGCGCAGGCGGCCCACGGTGGCAAACATCTGGGGGTCGAGGGTGCCGCCGCCCACGTCGTTCACCAGGTCGGCGCCGGCGGCCACGGCGGCATCGGCCACGCCGGCCCGAAAGGTGTCGGCGGAAAGAAAAGCGTCGGGGAATTCGCGGCGCAGGGCGGCCAGGGCAGGCAGCAGGCGCTGGGTTTCTTCGGCTTCCGGGATGTCGGCGGCGCCGGGGCGGGTGCTGTAGGCGCCGAGGTCGAGTACGGCGGCGCCGGCTTTCAGCATGGCTTCGGCGCGGGTGAGCAGGTCTTTTTCCGAAGCCACGCGGCTGCCGTCAAAAAACGAGTCGGGCGTGAGGTTGAGAATGCCCATTACCTGCGGGCGGCGCAGGCTGAGCAGGCGGCCGTGGGGGCTGAGCAGGGAGGTGGTGAGGTGGTGAAAGGGTAAGCTTGCGATTGGCTTAACGATAGATGACGACATAGACGGGAGGCGCGAGGCGGTGAAAGCGCCAATATCCGGCCGATGAACCGAACTTGCGGCTTGAGGCGGGATTCCAACCTCCCTCCTTCACCACCTCACCACCCACCTCCCCCCTTGCAAACCCCCGAGCACTACGACCTGCTGCTGGCCCGCTGCCGCGCCCTGTTCTTGGCCAAAACCCACGACTACGGCACGGCCTGGCGCATCCTGCGGCTGCCCTCGGTCACGGACCAGATTTTCATCAAGGCCAACCGCATCCGGACCATTCAGGAAACCGGCGTGCAGCTCGTGGCCGACGACGTGAACGAGGAGTTTGTGGCCATCATCAACTACTGCCTCATTGCCCTGATGCAGCTGCACCTGCCGCCCGACACGCCCCTCGACCTGACGCCCGAGGCCGTGGCCGCCGCCTACGACGAGGAAGCCGCCGAAAACCGCCGCCTGCTGCTGGCCAAAAACCACGACTACGGCGAGGCCTGGCGCCAGATGCGCGTGTCCAGCATCACCGACCTCATCCTGATGAAGCTCCACCGCGTGAAGCAGCTCGAAGACATTGGGGGCGACGCCTGGGTGAGCGAAAGCGTGGAAGGCAGCTACCGCGACATGCTGAACTACGCCGTGTTTGCGCTCATTTTGCGCGGGGAGCGGTAGCGCGCCTTTTGCCGTTGTGCTTGCCATGCGTCCGGTTGTCGCCCCTGCCGATTCTGCGGCCAGACTTGCCTACGTCGACGCGTTGCGGGGCTTGGCCATCATCGGCGTGTTGTTTATTCATACGGTGGTGTATGGCACCGAGCTGCACTGGCTCAACCTCTGGCTGCGCAATGCCTTCGACGTGGGTAGCCGAGGCGTGCAGCTGTTTTTTCTGGTGAGCGCCTTCACCCTGTGCCGCTCCGCCCAAACCCGGCGAAACGAGCAGGCACCCACCCGCAATTTCTTTTTGCGGCGGCTCTTTCGCATTGCCCCGCTTTACTGGCTGGGCGTGCTTTTTTACGGGTTTCTTTGGCCGTGGCTGAGTGGGCAGCCCAGCACCGCTACCCCTGCCAACACGCTGGCCCACCTCACCTTTCTCAACGGCCTAAGCCCTTACTGGCTGAACAATCCGGTGCCCGGGGGCTGGAGCATCAGCGTGGAAGTATGGTTTTATGCCGTGGCGCCGTGGCTGTTTGCGAGCCTGGGCACGGCCGACCGCGCCGCCCGTTTCGTAGCCATCAGCGTGGCGGTGGGCGTGGCGAGTACACTCGTGCTGTTGCCGCGCCAGCCCATCGCCGACGCTACGCTCTGGTGGCAATACCTGTTCTGGTGGTTTCCCAGCCAGTTGCCGCATTTCGGGCTGGGCGTGCTGCTCAACCGGGTGTGCACCGGGCCACCCGAGGCGCGCGCCCTGCGCCGTTCCACGTGGGCGTTGCTGGCAGCGGCGGCCGTGGCTGTGCTATGCACCGTCCGGCCCCTTGGGGGCAGCCTGCACTATGTGTTTGGCACCTTTTTCTTCGGGCTGACCTGGGTGATGAGCCGCGGCGGCCTGCGGCCGTTGGTCAACCGGGCCACCACGTTTCTGGGCACTCATAGCTATTGCCTCTACCTCTCGCACTTTATGGTGCTGTATGGGTTGGGGCATTTTGGCGTGGCGCAACTGGTGCCGGTGAGCGGCACCGCGTCGGCCCTGCTCGGCATTGGACTTCGGTTTTGCTTAGTGCTGGGGCTGGGTGCGGTCGCGAGCGTTGTGCTTCATCGGCTGGTAGAAGTTCCGGGGCAAGAACTGGGGCGCCGCCTTGTCCGGCGCCTGGAACGTGGCCCCACGGGGCACCGCACACGTTGAACCGCTCTGCTCCCATTTTCAAACCTCCGGCGTTGCCCAGCCGTTTGCCACGGGCTTACTTTGTCTTATGTCAGTTCCTAGTTCCGTCACCGCTCCCGTTGCCCCGGCGCCCCACCCCTTGCGCACCCTCACGCGCGCTGCGTGGTTTTTGCTGGGGGCCATCTTCATCTTCTCCGGCCTCGTCAAGCTGAACGACCCGGTGGGCACGGCCTACAAGCTGGAAGAATACTTCGAGGTATTTGCCGAGTCGCTGCCCGCCATCGGCGGCTTCTTTTTGTGGTTCAAGAACATTTCGCGCACGCTTTCCATCGTGCTCAGCTCGCTCGAAGTGATTCTGGGTGTGGCGCTGCTGCTGCGCTGGCACCTGCGCATCATTTTGTGGGCGCTGCTGGGGCTGCTGGTGTTTTTCGGGTTTCTGACTTTCTATTCAGCCGCCTTCAACAAGGTCACCGACTGCGGCTGCTTCGGCGACTTCATCAAGCTCACGCCTTGGACGTCGTTTTTCAAAGACCTGTTTCTGCTGGTGCTGTGGGCCGTGGTGTTTTTCAACAAACGGTTTTTGCGGCACTCCTTTGTGCAGGGCACGTTGGGCGTGATGGTGATGACGTTTGCCACGGCCATTGCCATCGGCATTGGGGTGCGGGCGCTGGGCCACCTCCCCTACTTCGACTTTTTGCCCTACAAAGTGGGCGCCGACATCCACAAGCTGATGAAACCCGCCGAGCCGGCCCGCTACCGCTACACGATGACGCGCAACGGCGAAACCAAGGAATTCGACCAATACCCCACCGACACCACCTGGAAATACCAGGCCATGACCGCCCTCAACCCCAAGGAGTCGACCCCGGCCGTGACCGATTTTGAGATAAGCGACGTGGAGGGCAACTCCTACACCCAGGAGCTGCTGAAAGGCAACAAGCTGGTGCTCATCGTGCAGAACACGAACAAGACGGACCGCGACCGGTTCGACGCCATCAACGCCCTGATGGAAGGCGCCGCCAAGTCGCGCCGCGGCATCACGGCCCTCACCATCACGAGCACCAGCGCGGCTAAGTTCGACTCGTTCCGCCACGACGTGAACCTGGCCGGGCCCTATTACTTTGCCGATGCCACGGTCCTCAAGTCCATCATCCGCTCCAACCCCGGCCTGCTGGTGCTCAGCGACGGCGTGATTAAGGCCAAGTACCACTACCACGACCTGCCGCCGCTGTATGAGGTGGAGCGGCTGATGAAAGCGCCGGCAACGAAATAATACCCGTTGCCGCCGCTGCCGCGGCGGCCCAGTTCTATGCTTGCTTTCATTCTTCGTCGCCTGGGCCAGGGCCTGCTTGTGCTGGTGGGCGTGGCGTGCACGGTGTTTTTGCTGTTCAACGTGCTGCCCGGCGACCCCGCCGCCCTGCTGGCCGGCCAGCGCACCGACCTGGCCACCAAAGCCGCCATCACCGCCGACCTCGGCCTCGACCAGCCCCTGCCCGCCCGCCTCGCGGGCTACCTCAACGACGTGTCGCCGCTGGGCCTGCACCCGCGCGACTCGGCCGGCCGCGCCCGCTACGGCGGCCTGACGGTGCTGCCCCTGGGCGAGCGCGCCCTGGTGCTCAAAAAGCCCTACCTGCGCCGCTCCTTCCAAAGCAACAAGGACGTGCTGCGCATTCTGCTCGATTATTTCCCCGGCACCATGTGGCTGGCGCTGGCAGCCATGCTCATTGCCAGCGTGGGCGGCGTGGCCTTTGGGGTGGCGGCGGCGCTGCGGCCGCAGTCGTGGCTGGATAGGGTACTGGTGAGCACCTCGGTGCTGGGCATTTCGGTGCCCTCGTTCGTAGCGGCCATTCTTATCGCCGTCACCTTCGGCTTCTACTGGAGCCGCTGGACGGGCCTGAGCCTCACCGGGCAGCTGTATGAAACCGACCCGTTCACGGGTGAGCGGCACTTGGTGCTGCGCAATTTGCTGCTGCCGGCCGTGGCGCTGGGCATCCGGCCGCTGGCCATCATCACGCAGCTCACGCGCTCGAGCATGCTCGACGTGCTGAGCCAGGACTACATCCGCACGGCGCGCGCCAAGGGGCTGAGCCGCCCCGCCACCGTGCTGCACCACGCCCTGCGCAACGCCCTCAACCCCGTGGTGACGGCCGTGTCGGGCTGGCTGGCCTCGCTCATGGCCGGCGCGTTTTTCATCGAATACATCTTCAACTGGAAAGGCCTGGGCACCGTGACGCTGCGCGCCGTCGAAAACCTCGATTTCCCGGTGGTGATGGGCGCCACGCTGTTCGTGGCGGCGCTGTTTGTCGTCATCAACATTGCGGTCGACGTGCTCTACGCCGTGCTCGACCCACGCGTGAAGCTGGGGTAACGTTCTCGTTTACTCCCTACCTGCAAACCTGTGAAGCAAAGCCCACCACTTGGTTCAATTCTGCCCGGCGGCTCCGGCCACCTGAGCCTGGTGGGCTTGCCCGGCGCCGGCAAAACCACCCTGGGCCGCCAGCTGGCCGCGCATTTTAACCGCCCGTTTCTCGACCTGGACGTGGCCATTGAAGCGCAGACCGGGCGCAGCGTGCGGACAATCTTTGCCGCCGAGGGCGAGGCCGGCTTTCGGGAGATAGAATCGGCGGTGCTGCGGCGGGCTCTGGCCCACGCGGGGCCGCCGCTGGTGCTGGCCACGGGCGGCGGCACGCCCTGCTTTCACGACAACATGGCGCTGCTCAACAGCGCGGGCATCACGCTCTGGCTCGACGTGCCGGTGGAAGTGCTGGCCGCCCGCCTGCCACCCGAGGAAGTGGCCAAACGGCCCCTCATCGCGGCCGCGGGCGGGGCCGAAGCCTGGCTGCGCGAAACCCTGAAGGCCCGGAAAGGGTTTTATGCCCAGGCCCGGCTGCGCTGCTCGGCGGCCTGCACGCTGCCCGCGGTGGTGGCGCAGCTGGCTGGCGCGGGTTTTGCCTTGCCGGGCACTTTGCCCCCGGCACCGTAATTTTGCACCTTCATCCGTTTGTTGTTCGTCCTTATTATGCAAACCCTATCCACCGAAGAACCAGACGTTAAGCCCACTCCTGCTTCCGCCGCGGCCCCCATGCGGCCCAAGCACAAAGGCTCGGCCCAGCTGTTTCAGAACCCCGTGCTGGAGCGGCTTTCGCATACGCACATTGCGTTGCCGGTGGGCATTTTCGCCGTTACGGGCGTGCTGAGCATGTATTATGGCCTCACCCGCGGCTTCATGACGGGCCTAGGCGCGCTGGGGCTGTTTTTGGTGGGGCTGCTGGCCTTCACGCTGGTGGAATACCTGGTGCACCGCTACGTGTACCATATTCCGGCCACCACACCGGGCCGGGCCAAGTTCCAGTACACCATGCACGGCGTGCACCACGAGTACCCCAAGGACAAGACGCGCTTGGCCATGCCGCCCATCATCACGGTATTCGTAGCCTCGCTGCTGTTCTTCATTTTCCGCTTCAGCTTCGGCTCGTATGCGTTTGGGCTGCTGTCGGGCTTCACGTTTGGCTACGCCATGTACCTGTTTGTGCACTATGCCATTCACGCCTACGCGCCGCCCAAAAACTTCCTGAAAGTGTGGTGGACGCACCACAGCCAGCACCACTACCGGCAAGACGAGGTGGCTTTCGGCGTGAGCAGCACGCTCTGGGACCACATCATCGGCACCATGCCCAGCAAGCAGCGCAGCGAATAGCCTCCCGGTTTCGATGCAACGCAAAAAGCGCGGCCCCTGTGAAGGGGCCGCGCTTTTTGTTGGATGGTTGCCTCGGTGACTAGGGGCGCGGGCCGCGCATTTTGTTCACGATGAAGAACAGCAGCGCCACCACGATAAATACGGCGATGATGCCTGTGTAGGCACCGGCCTTGAAGATGCCGGTAATGGCGTCGCACCCGGTGAGGGTGGTGGCCAGGGCGAAGAAAAAGAACAGGAGGGTCAGGCGGGAAGCATTCATGGCATCGACAAAAGAAGGGTGAAAGAAATTGTCCGCGGCCTTGCTACCGCCGAATCAAGGCTTGATACTAGCGTTTGGGCAATAAGGTTGGAAACGGCCTGCTGGCGCGGGAGGCGCAGTAGCTTTGGCTCATGAAATCTTTCTTTTCCTTCCTGCTAGTAAGCGTGCTGCTTACCCGCGCAGCGCAGGCGCAAACCGCTCCCGCGCACCTCGACTCAGTGGCCCACCGCCAGAGCGTGCTGGCCTTTCAGCAGGCCCTGAACGCGGAGTTTCGCAACCCCAAGGAGTCGCCCCTGACGTTGGCCGAGCAGCAGGCCCTCGTCAGCCTGCCCTACTACCCCACCCAGTACCGCTACTACGTGACGGCCACGTTTGTGCGCGACTCTACCTCCCGGCCCTTTGCCATGGAAACCAGCACCGCCCGGCGGCCCACCTACCGCAAATACGGCGAACTGCGCTTCGTGCTCAACGGCCAGCCCCAGCGGCTCAGCGTGTATCAAAACCAAGAGTTGCTGAAGCGGCCTGGCCTGGAAGACTACCTTTTCCTGCCCTTCACCGACCTCACCAACGGCCACGGCAGCTACGGCGGCGGCCGCTACATCGACCTGCGCACTCCGCCGCGCGGCACCACCGTGATGCAGCTGGACTTCAACCGGGCCTACAATCCTTCGTGCGCCTACAACCACGGCTACTCCTGCCCCGTGCCGCCGGCCGAGAACCGGCTGACGGTGGCCATTCCGGTGGGCGTGCAGAGCGACCACTGAGTTTAGTGGTTAATGATAAACGGTTAGTGGTCAGTGCCCAGCGGTAAATAACCGGGCACTGACCACTAACCGTTTATCATTAACCACTAAAAACCTACCAGCTGCCGCTGGCGCCGCCGCCGCCGCTGCTGCCGCCGCCGAAGCCCCCAAAGCCGCCACCTCCGCCGCCACCGCCCCAGCCGCCTCCGCCGCCGCCAAAGCCGCCGCCACCGCCGAAGATGATGGGCGGCACGAAACCGCCGCCAAAGCCGCGGTTGCCGCGGCCGCCGCCCCGGTTGCGCAGCATGATGAAGATGAACACCATCACGGCAATGATGAGCCAGAACGGAATGCCAGAGCCGGATGAGCCGCGCGTGCGCTGCGGCCGGGCGTCTTCCGGGTCGGCTTTGTACTCGCCTTTGGCGAGGGCAATGAGCTGGTCGGTGGCGCGGTCGAGGCCGGCGTAGTACTGGTTTTGGCGGAACGCGGGCACCAGCGTATTGCTGATGATGCGCTTGGCGATGGCATCGGGCACGGCCCCTTCGAGGCCGTAGCCGGTTTGGATGCGAGCCACGTGCTCCTGCTGGGCCACCAGTATCAGGATGCCGTTGTTTTTGCCTTTGCGGCCGATGCCCCAGCTTTCGTAGAGATTCTGGGCGTAGTTGGCCACGTCGTCGCCGTCGAGGGTGGGCACCGTGACCACGGCAATCTGCGAGGAGGTGCTGTCGTTGTAGGCCACCAGCTTGCGCTCCAGCGCATCGGCTTCGCCGGCCTGCATCAGCCCGGCCAGGTCGTTGACCAGACGCGGCGGGTTGGGCCGGGGCGGCACGTTTTGGGCCGCCGCGCCCAGCGCCGTGAGGGCCCACAGCAGCACCAGCAGCCAGCGCCACGCCGCGGGCCGGGGCGTGCGCACCCCAGCCGCCTGCGCGCGGGGCGCGTCTATCCTGGCGTCAGCCTCGGAATTTTTCATGCGTCGGAAGACGGCTTTGGGCCGCCGAAGGAAATAGAATCGTCCAGCTCGTTCTGGTCGGATTTGGCATCGTAGGGGAAGTAGCGCTGCAGCTGCTCGCCCACCATCTTGATGCCGCGCTCCAGGCCCAGCACGTAGTTTTCGTGGCGGAACTGCTCCAGCACGGCTTCCTTGGTGGTTTCCCAGAAGTCATCGGGCACGGCGGCGTTGATGGCCGAGTCGCCGATAACGGCAAACTGCCGGCTTTGCCAAGCCAGGTAAAACAGCACGCCGTTGCGGGCGGCGGTCTTGTGCATGTTCAGCTCGCCGAACACCTGGGCGGCGCGGTCCAGCGGCTCGGGCGTGGGGCAGGTGTCTTCCAGATGCACCCGGATTTCGCCCGAAGTCGTGACTTCGGCCTGCCGGATGGCGGCCACCAAGGCCGCGTCCTGGGCGGGGGTAAGGGGGTTATTCATCAGTTAGCAGTTAATAGTGAACAGTTAACAGTGAGCAGCCGGTAACCCACAGTAGCGGCTGAGGCCCTACTCGTTCACTGCTCACTGTTAACTGATAACTGAAATTTAAAACTGCACCGTGGGCGCCTTGCTCGCGGCCGGGTCGGCCTCGAAGTAGGGCTTGGGCTGGAAGCCGAACATGCCGGCAAACAGGTTGTTGGGGAAGGAGCGGGTGAAGGTGTTGTAGTCGTTGGTGACGGCGTTGAACTTGTTGCGTTCCACGTTGATGCGGTTTTCGGTGCCCTCTATCTGGGCTTGCAGCTCCTGGAAGTTGGCGTTGGCCTTCAGGTCGGGGTAGTTTTCCGACACGGCCAGCAGGCGGCCCAGGCCGGCCGAAACCTGGCTTTGGGCTTCCTGAAAGCGCTTGATGTTTTCGGGGGTGAGGTCGCCGGGGTTGAGCTGCACGCTGGTGGCCTTGGCGCGGGCTTCGATGACGGAGGTGAGGGTGCCCTGCTCAAACTTGGCGGCGCCCTTCACGGTGTTCACCAGGTTGCCGATGAGGTCGTTGCGGCGCTGGTAGGCGCTTTGCACGTTGCCGGCCTGGGCTTTCACGGCCTGGTCGCGCTGCACCATGCCGTTGTAGCCGCACGAGGACTGGGTGAGCAACAGGGCCAGGCCCGCGAAATACAGAAGAAAGCGTTTCATGTGAAAAAAGAAGGGGTGATGGTGAAAGATGCTCGGAGGGCAAGCGGCAACGGCCAAAACCTGCGGCCGCCGCGCCGGTTTGGTTCCGGGCTTGGCGCAAAGTACGTAGCTTGGCCCTAGTAGTTGTAGCTTGCTGCGTAGCTGGCACTCTTCGCCGTTTCCGCCCTTCCTTCATCGACTTCTCCTCCGGTTCATTACAATGAAAGCCGTTATTCCCGTCGCCGGCATTGGCTCGCGCCTGCGCCCCCACACCCACACCCAGCCCAAAAGCCTGGTGCCGGTGGCCGGCAACACCATTCTGGGCCACATCATCGACCGCCTGCAGGGCGCTGGGCTCACCGAGTTTGTGTTTGTGGTGGGCTACCTGGGCGATAAAATCGTGCGCTACGTGCGCCGCAACTACCCCGACCTCAAGGCCACCTTCGTGATGCAGGAGCCCCGCGAGGGCTTGGGCCACGCCCTGTGGCTGGCCCGCGAGGAGTTCCGCCACGACCCCGACGGCGTGCTCATCCTGCTCGGCGACACCATCGTGGACGTGGACCTGCCCGCCCTGCTGGCCACGCCCGGCTCGGTGCTGGCCGTGAAGGAGGTGAAGGACCCCACCCGCTTTGGCATTGTGGAGACCGGGGCCGGCGGCCGCGTGAACAAGGTGGTGGAAAAGCCCAAAATTCCGAAGTCGAACTTCGCCATGGTGGGCCTCTACAAGCTGGCCGACGCCGAAAAGCTGGCCCAGGCCCTGGAGTGGCTGCGCGAAACCGACGTGCGCACCCACGGCGAGTTCCAGCTCACCGACGCGCTGATGCGCCTCATCGAGGACGGCGAGGTGATGACGACCTGCCCCGTCGACAACTGGTTTGACTGCGGCCGCAAGGAAACCCTGCTCGAAGCCAACGCCCGCCTGCTGAACACGGCCGAATTCCTGGAGCCGCGCGACTACTCGGAGTTTCCGGACTCGGTGATTATTCCGCCCGTCAGCATCGGGCGGGGCTGCCGCATTTCGCAGTCCATCATCGGCCCCAACGTGGCCATTGGCGACAAGACCATCGTGCAAAACACCATCCTGAGCGACTCCATCATTGGCTCCTACTCGGAGCTGCGCTCGGCCGTGATGCACGACTGCATCGTGGGTTCCGACGCGTCCTTCCGCGGCATGAACCACTCGCTGAACATCGGCGACAACACGGAGATTGACTATAGCTGAGCCCATCGTTGCATACCAGCAGCCGGCGGCTCAACGGGGCTGAACATCTTAAAATTCTTCGGAATGCGAGTGCCTTTTTGTAAGCCAACGGGTTTACGAAACTCATCTACTACATGCGTTTCGTAAACGTTGAATCGTAGACGAGTTTCGTAAACTCGCTGAGCACGGCAATAGCTTGCTGGGCAATTATTCTATTTTTACTAGTGGTTTAGTAAAACGAGCTATTTTCTGGATTCCTTGGGGCAGGTCGTAATTTGCCTATGGGAAACGCCTTCAACAACTCGGGTCGCGCCAGCCAACATGTACACCAATGTATTCATGCTGTTTTTTTGGGGGTGTTTTGCCCTGTTGTCGGCGGGGTATTTGTTCACCAGCCACAGACGGCGCGCGTTCGCATGGCTGATTCCCGTTTATGTTGCTTCAGTCGTGGCGTTAACCTCCGTCATGTTCTCGCTCGAAGGGTATTTATTTTCGAAGCAAATCTTCATCGAGGTGGGCCATGCGGCAGTTGGGTTGACAATAACGTTTTTCGAGTGGTGCTTTTTGGCCCTCCTGATAATCATCGCTTCGTTCTTTACGAGGCGCATCGGCAGGTAAGCGATTAATGGGTAGTCCCGTGAGTGGCGCGATGCGGCGATTTGCTGGACTTACGCAGGCCGTTCTCTGCCCATCGCTGAGCTGGCCGAACGGTGCCCGCCGCTGCGCGCCGGTAAGCCCCTTAACCGCCCGCTGGTGACGGAGCCTGCTCTCAGCAAGATAAGGGTTGAGTTCAGCGAAACGGTCCGAGTAGGAAAAGAAGCTTATTTCACGCAGCTGCCGGTGGACCGCGTATGTTTGACGGATTACCCTCTTGTTTGGCGTCCTCCCTCTATGCGCGCACTTCTACACCTCAAGGCCTGGCAGCTCTTTCTGCTCGTGGTGGGCGTTCCACTGGTGCTGCAGATGGTGGTGATGGGTTCCTTGTTTTCCCGACACGCGGGCCGCTGGGTGCTACCGGGCATTCTGCTAGCCTCCCTGCTGAGCCTGGGCGCGCTGCTGGCGTGGTTCGTGGCCCTCAACGTCCACCTGCACCGCCGGCTGCCGGCCGCGGCGCCGATGAATCTGACCCGGTTGCGCCTCGCCGCCGCGGTTCCCGTCGCGTACCTGTTGCTGCTCGTGGTCGGCGTCGCGACCGCGTCGGGGGGAGGCCCCTCCGGCGGCGCGGTTGCGCTGCTCGTGCTGCTGCACTTGGCGTCCATGGCCTGCGTGTTCTACTGCCTCTACTTCACGGCCAAAGCCCTCAAAACGGTGGAACGCCAGGCCCCGGTGTCCTTTGGCGAGTACGTGGGAGAGTTTTTTTTGCTCTGGTTTTTTCCCGTGGGCATCTGGCTGCTGCAGCCGCGGGTGAACCGCTTGTTTGCTCCCTCGTCGGAGAGGCCTCCGGAGTTTCCTTAGGCAGAACGGTTCGCCCTCGGTTCAGCAAAAGGGTCCGAGTAGCAAAAGGGGCTTTTATTTAACGGCCTTGGGGACTGCACGAGCGCCTTATCTTTGGCCAAGCCCATTGATGCTGCCTTTATGGACCCTATTGCGTCGCGTCGTCGCGAAATTCTTGCCTCGAACATCTTATTCCTTGGCTTGGCGGTGGCCCTGGTGGACAGCGCGTGGGCCATGTGTGGGGCGCTCCACAAACCCGCGACGGTGGGGATGCTGTTGTTGGGTTTCGTGCTGCTCGGCGGCTTTTATTACGCCATCCGCCGCGGCGTGACGCTGCTCAAGTGGCTGTTTGTGCTCGGTCAAGTCGCCACGCTGGTGTACACCGTGGTGCAGTACCGCACGACCTTGCTGCCAGTGCTGCACAGTTCGCTGTGGACGGCCTTCTCCTACGTGGCGTTTTTTGGGTCACGCCTCGTTGCTATGGTTGTGCTCCTGCCCACGTTGCGCACACACTCCCCAGACCCCTCTACTAGTGCCTAGCTAGGTGTTTATTCTAACGGTGGGAATGGCGCAAAGGAGCGTATTAACGACTAGAGCGCCTCATTACTTCGCGCCAATCCCTGTCGGCAGGCTTCTTCGTGGGTTAGCCAAAGAGCACGGCGTTGTTTACACTCCTGTTTTGCCAGTCTCCACGGCTTATAGGCCCACACGGGCAGCGCGGGTGGTTGCGTGAAAAGGGCCGCATTCCGCGTGCCGCCAAGTGATTGCAGTACGGCAAACGACGCGAAATAGAGGTAGTCCCCACCGAAGTTGAGATTCCGCAACGTCCAAGTGCGGCCAGGCTCATAGACTAATGCCCAAAAGCCCACGTCATGACCTATTGCAGCGCACGAAAGCACTTCCGTTTCCTCATCAAACCGAACCGCTTCGCCGGTATGCTGAGACAAAGCCGTAACGAAGGCGGCGGCCGTTGGTAAGCGGCCCTCGAAGGAAACAGTCTCGGATAAAATACCCATGTTCGTGGGAGGGAGGCGGAAGATACACCCGTTTACAACGGTGTACCCAGTCCAGTGAAACGGGCCTTATTTAACGAAAACTCTTAGCCAATTAGCGCTTCCACAAACGCGTACATTAGGTACAGGACCACGGCTCCGAGTAGCGCGAAGAGGACTTTGCCCAACACCTGCTTGGCCGGGTTCTTCCCATCGACCCAGGCCACGGCTTTCGTGGCGAGCCAGAACAGGCCCAGGATAGGAAGCATAACCAAATAGAAACCAGGCGGCCCCATCTGAACGCGCGCAAACAGCAGGTTGAAGAGCAAGGAAAGACAGCGAAAGAGCGTGGTGAAAATTCGAAGACACTGAAAGGCGCTACCTCGCGAATGGAGTGCTACGGTTCAGCGAAAGAGTCAATCCGGCGAAGGCAGGGATTAATGGTCTAACCACTGCTTAAAGGCCGGCGCGCGCCCGGCGCTGACGACCAGCGCCTCTTCGGCGGCTGGAGGGACCACCTGTAGCACCAGCCGGCCTTTGAAATAGGGACGGATTTCCTGCACCGCCCCAATGCTCAGGATAAACTGCCGGTTGATGCGAAAGAAGTTCTGGGCATCTAATTGGCTTTCGAGTTGGTCGAGCGTGTCGGGGATGATGTACCGCTTGCCGGGGTGGGTGACGAGGAACACCACGCCCTCTTCGGCCAAAAAATAGGCCACCTGGTCCACCGGCACGGCTTTTAGGGCTTGGGCAGTTTTCACCAGAAAGCGCGTACGGGGCGTGGCGCGTACCAGGCGCTGCACGTTTTCAGCCGCGGCCGGCAAAGCGGCCGGGCGGAGGGTTTCGTACTTCTGCAGGGCGCGTTCTACCTCGGCGGCTTGCAGGGGCTTGAGCAGGTAGTCCACGCTGTTCACCTGGAAGGCCTGGATGGCGTAGGCGTCGTAGGCGGTGGTGAAAATGACAGGGGCGCTGACGGCTACCTGCCGGAAAATCTCGAAGCTGTTGCCGTCCGACAAATGGATGTCGCACAACAGCAGGTCGGGGGCCGGCTGCTCGCGCAGCCATTCCACGGCCTCTTCCACCGAGCCCAGCGACGCCAGGATGCGCGCGGCGGGCCGCAGGCGGGTGAGCAAGGCGGCCAGCGCCTGGGCAGCCAGGGGCTCGTCTTCGATGACAACGACGTTCATGCGGCGGGGGCGGTAAGCAGGGGAAGGCGGACAACGAACGAGGCCGGCGTGGACACGATTTCCACGGGGCGGTCGGTCAGGTGCTGGTAGCGGCGCTGGATGTTGCGCAGGCCCGTGTGGGTGGACGCCACGGTGTCGGTGCGGGGCTGCCGGTTGTTTTCGACCACCAAGCGGCCGTCGGCGGCGGACACTTTGATAAGCAGGGGCTTGCGCGTGGTGGCGCCGTTGTGCTTGATGGCGTTTTCCAGCAGCATTTGCACGGCGGTGGGGGGCACCAGGGCCTGCTCCCAGGCCGGGGCCACGTCCCATTCCACGCGCAGTGCCTCGCCGAAGCGCGTTTCCATCAGGCTGGCGTAGGCGCGCACCAGCGACATCTCCTGGTGCAACGGCACCAGCGTTTGCGCGCCCGTGTCGAGTAGGGCGCGGTACACTTCCGCCAGTTGGCCGAGAAACTGCACGGCCCGGTCGGCGTCGAGTTGAATCAGCGAGCCAAGCACGTTGAGGCTGTTGAAGAGGAAGTGGGGGTCGACCTGGTTTTTCAGGGCTTCGAGCTGGGCCTGGAAGGTTTCTTTTTGCAGCTGCGCCACCCGCACCACCTCCTGCTGCAGGTTTTGGCGCACGTGCTCGCGCTCCACGAAGTAGTAGAAAAACAAGGACAGCACGGCGCTCACTGCCAGCGACAGGCGCAGGGCGCGGGGCGAAACGTCGGCCGTGGGCACCAGGTAGTGCTGCGGCAGCGTGAAGAACAGCAGCCAGAACGCCACGCTGACCAGCACCACGCTCTGCCCTTCCAGCAGGGCTTTGGCCCAGGCGGGCAGCTGGGTCAGGCGGTTGGCCCCGAAGGCGGGGGCAATGCGCGCGTGTGCTAAGAAGGTGGCCAGCAGGAAGGCAAACACCAGCAGCAGCTCCTGGTAGCTGGCCAGCGCGCCCACCCACAAGGTGCCAAACTGGATGAACACCGCCATGTGGAAGACCGCCGTGGCGGCCAGCGCCGCCAGCGCAATTTTTCGAATCATGGGGCTAGGGTGAGGCGACGCCGGGCGCTAAGGCCACGGTCGCGGATAAAGAAAGGCGGAGTCAATGGCTCCGTTCGTGGCCGGAAAGACGGAGAACCCTCGCGGAGCAGCAAGGCAAAAGTATCAGGTCACCCGGCGAAAAGCCGCACGCCGGCTGCCGATTCACCGGGCTCTTTTCCCGATTCATTGCCCCGGCATCCTCCTTCAACAGAAAGCACTTCCGGACGGGCGAAACGCAGGAGAGTATTGCTCCATCCTAGCCGCAGCCGAACGCGGCATGTCCTTCTTTTTCACCGTCAACCTCCTCCCCCATGCGTTTGCCCTTGTTTGATTCCCCGTTGCGCATTTCCCGAACCCGGGTGCTGTGGAAACTCACCAAAGCCGCCCTGGACAAAGACCGGCCCGTGCTGGTGCAAATCGTGGTAACGCGCCGCTGCAACCTGGCCTGCGGCTATTGCTACGAGTACGACAAGGTATCGAAGCCCGTGCCCCTGGTGGAGCTCAAAGCCCGGGTGGACGCGCTGCGCAAGCTGAAAGCCGTGTTCGTGACGCTCAACGGCGGCGAGCCCTTGCTGCACCCCCACATCGCGGAGTTGGTGCGCTACATCGCGGAAGCCGGCATGGTGCCGATGATAAACACCAACGGCCACGTGCTGAAGGCGCCCCTCATCAAGAGCCTGAACGAGGCCGGCCTGTTCGGCATGCAGCTCAGCTGCGACAGCTTGGAAGACAACGAGGTGACCGAGAAAAGCATGCGCCGCCTTCGCCCCAAGCTGGAGCTGCTGCGCGAGCACGCCCAGTTTAGGGTGCGCGTGAACGGGGTGCTGGGCTCCGGCAACCCGGCCGAGATGGAAGAAGTGGCCAAGGTGGTGGTCGGCTTTGGCTTCGGGTTCCAGTGCTCGCTGATGCGCGACAGCGCCGGGCAGGCCCTGCCCCTGAGCGAGGAAGCCCTGCAGGCCTACCTGCGCATTCGGGCCCTGAAAGGCCGCCTGCCGCAAATCCTCAACGACAACTTCCAGCTGCCCCTGGCCCGCGGCGAAAGCAAGCCCTGGAAATGCCGGGCCGGGGCCCGCCACTTCGAGGTCGACGGCGCCGGCCTGGTGCACCTGTGCCAGCCCAAAACCGGCGCGCCCGCCAAGCCCTTGGCCGAGTATTCCGTGGAGGACATTCGGCAACAGTTTGACTGCGGCAAAACGTGCTCTGCCCGCTGCCCCATTGCCTACGCCCACCTGGGCAGTCGGCTCGACGGATTTCGGGTTCAAAAACACGCCTGAGACCAATGGAACTGAGTCTCATCATCCCAGCCTTCAACGAAGCGCAACGCATCGAACCTACCCTGCGGCGCTTCCATGCGTTTATGGCCGCGCGCCCCGCACGCTTTGAAATCCTCGTGGTCGACGACGGTTCGACCGACGAAACGGTGGCCTTGGTATCGGCTCTGGCCGGCGAGTTGCCCGGTCTGCGCGTGCTGTGCTCCCCGGCCAACCGAGGCAAAGGCCACGCGGTGCGCCTGGGCATGCGGGCGGCCACGGGCCAGGTCCGCCTGTTTTCTGACGCCGACGGCTCCACCCCCATCGATGAGTTGAATTCGCTGTTGCAGGCGCTGGCCGAGGGGGCCGACATGGCCATCGGCTCGCGCTACCTGGCGGCGTCGCGAGTCACGCGGCCCCAACCCTGGCACCGCCGGGTGTGGAGCCGGCTCGCGAACCGGGTGGTGCAGCGCGTGCTGCTCCCCGGCGTGGCCGACACGCACTGCGGCTTCAAAGCCTTCACGGCCGCCGCGGCCGAGCGCATTTTCGGCGCCTGCACCGTGAACGGCTGGTCTTTCGACCTGGAAGTGCTGGCCCGCGCCCGCGCCTTCGGATTCCGCATTCAAGAAGTGCCCGTGCGCTGGGAAAACGACGAGCGCAGCAAGGCCCACCTCCGGCAACTGCCCCGGGAGTTCCAGCAGGTGTACCGCCTTCGCCAGCAGCTGCGGCAAGCCGAAAAACAGGCAGGCAACTAAAGGCAAATTATTGCCTGAAAACCAATCATTTATTCACTGTTCTTCGGCATGGATGCTTTCGTTGTAATTTTAATTATTGCTGTTGTGGTGGCCTTGCGGGTGTGGGACCTGCCCAAGCGACTGCTGGAGTTGCAGGAGGAGGTGAAAATCCGCCAAGCGGAGTTTAGCAGGCAGCAAGCCGAGTTGCGACAGGAGCTACTGCGCCTGCGCGAACAGGTGGACGGCCTGCTCGAAGCGGGGGCGCCGCCCACTGCCGCCCCGACGGTAGCGCCCCTGCTACGGCCAGGCGCCGCTGCTACGGCCGCTGTTGTGCCGGTCGAGGCCTCAGAAGCGGAAACGTCTCCGGCTACTTCGCCGGACGTCGAGCCGGTTGTTCCGGAGCCGGTGGCCGAGCCAGTTGCCCCAGCACCCGTTCCGGTTGAGCTTGTGGTTGCGGAGCCGGTCGTAGCGTTGCCAGCTCCACCTGCAGCTTCGGTTCAAGCAGCAGTGGAATCATTGGGCTTGCCAGAAGCACCGGTTGTTCCGGCAGCACCAACGCCCGCGCTTGCACCCGAGCCGGCTTTGGTTTCACCAGAACCGGTTCCAGCGGTCCCGGTATCCGTACCAGTGGTGCCCGCCCCCCCAGTGGCTGCGCCTGTTTCTGAGTCGGTTGTCATCCCAAATGAAGTAGCGGTTCCGGCGGCAGGCGCCATACCGGAGACTAGCCCTGAGGCTGCCCCTGAGCCGGCAGTAGCAGCCCCGGCTCCACCACCTTTGCCACCCGTGCCGCCAGCTCCGCCCCGGCCGCTACGGCGCCCGCCGCCCCCGCCGGCGCCCACCGGGCCCACCTGGTGGGAGCGGGCCGCCACCCTCATCCTGGAAAACTGGACCGGCATCCTCGGGGCCGTGGTGCTGGTCACGGGCGTCGGCTTTCTGGGCATCTACGCGGCGTTGCGGGTGAGTCCGCCGTTGCGGTTTCTGCTGATTTGCGCGTTCGCGGCGGGCCTGTTGGGCGTGCGGTGGGCACTTCGGCAGAAAAGCTTCGCGCGGCAGCTCAACGGCTGGCTTCTGAGCAGCGCGGCCGCCATCTTCCTGTTTGCCTGCGTGGCCGCCGTGAGCATTGAGGGCCTGCGCTGGGTAGCTGCGCCCTGGGACTACCTACTCCTCCTCACCGGCGTGGGAGCCAACCTGCTCCTGGCCTGGCGCGCCAGCCGCGAGGAAGTCGCCACGCTGCACGGCGTGCTGAGCCTGGTGGCCCTGGCGGTGCTGCCGCCCACGGCCCTCACGCTGGGCACGGCAGCGGCCGTCACGGCGTTCACCATCGCCATCACTTACCGCCAGCGGTGGAAGTACCAGCTGCTGCTCGGCATCGCCAGCTTCTTCGCCTTCCACCTCTACTGGCACCGGCAGCTGACGGACATTACCAACTCCCTGCGCCTGACGGCCATGGCCCTGGTGGCGCTGGTGGGCCTGGCCGCCGCCGTGGTGCAGTACCGCCGCGTGTACGCCCAGCGCCGGTTCGAACCCCTGCTTTTCACCGCCCACCTGCTCAACTGGACCTGTCTGGGCATTAACCTTTACCTGTACAGCACGGGCTCCATCTGGAAAACCATTCCGCTGGGCCTGGGCGCGCTGCTCACCTTCTGGGCCGGGCGTCAAGCCAAAAAGCTCGGCATCGGCTGGCTGTTCCAGACCGATACCATCATCTCGCTCATTCTGGCGCTGGCCACGGCCCTGTCGCTGCAGGGCTGGCACGCCACCCCTTCGGTCATTCTGGTGTTTATGCTGCTCGAAACGCTGCTGGTGTCATTGGTCATGGCCCGGCAACGCGAAGCGCTGGTGTACCGCGTGGCCCTATTTGCCGCGTGTCTGGCAGGCGGTGGCCTGCTGTTCTTCGCGGCCCTCAACGCCGATTCCAGCCTGCTCCAAGTGTTGTATCGCAACGCTTTCTTGCTGGCCCTGGCGGGCTGGGCGGGCCTGGCGTTCACCCAGCTGATGTACAAGCAGCCGCTGCTGCAAGCAGAGGAACCCAACGCGAAGGAGCGGTTTGGGGCTAACTCTCCCGCCACGTCGGCCCGCAACCTATTGGCAGGCTTTGCGGGGCTGGCCGGCCTGTTGCAGGCGGGGGCCGGAATGCTGTTGACCCGCGTGCTATTTGCCTGGGACCACGCGCCCGTTGCACTGCTGCTCGGTGCTCTGCTGACCCTGGCGTGCGGCGCTCTGGCCCTAGCGGCCTGGATACGCACCGCTCCCCAAATCCCGACCTGGGTGCGGCAACAGCAGCTAGTACTGGCGCAGGGCTTCGCGTTACTGGCTGGTCTAGTCCTGCACGAATTGGGCCTGAGCTGGGCGGTGGTGCTGGGCATTCTTTATGCCGAGAATGTGGCGGTGGCCCTGCTGGCTGGCCGGCGGCGCGAGCCGCTGCTGTACCACATTGCCCAAGCCGGCGCCTTTCTGGCCGGTGGCAGTTTGTTGCTGACGGCCTGGGCGAAGGTAAACCACGCCCTGCCCCGTGAACTGTACCGCGACGCCTTGGTGCTGGCCCTGACCGGCTGGCTGAGCCTGGCCTTCCTTCGGTGGGCTTACCGGCAGCTGTCGGCTTCCGGCTCATCAGAAATATCCGACACAAACCACCGCTTGCTTAGTGGCTTTGCGGGGCTGGGCGCCTTGCTGCAAGCCAGCACGGGCCTGCTGCTGGCGCGCGTGTTGTTTGGCTGGCAGCAAGCGCCGGTAATTGCGTTGTTAGGGGCGCTCCTGCTAATGGGCGGCGTAGCGTTGGCACTGGCTGCCTGGGTGCGCGCCGAGCCCCGGTTACCCGCCTGGGTGCGGCCACTGCAGCTATTGCTGGCGCAGGTATTCGCCCTGCTCACGGTGTCGGGCTGGCACGAGTTAGGGATGAGCTGGTCCGTGGTGCTGGGCCTACTTTTTGCCGAAAACATGGCGGTTGCCCTACTCGCCGCCCGAAAGCGGGAGATTTTCATCTACCGGGTTGCCCTGGCCGGCGCCTGTTCCGCGGGATTGAGTTTGCTGCTACTGGCCATCGGCAACGCTGACCACAATCTGCTGCCTACGCTTTACCGCGATGCCCTGGTACTGGCGTTGGCCGGCTGGGCGGGAATCGTATGGGTTGATTTCACCCACCGTCAATTATTGCCGGCCCGGCATACCGAAGGGCCGGATGATGCGAAAACTGACCGGGACCTGTTGGCCGGCATCGCGGGGCTGGCGGGCTTGCTGCAAGCCGGCACCGGGCTGCTGCTGGGCCGGGCGCTGTTTAGCGCACCCGGAGCGCCGGCGGTCGTGCTGCTGGGGGCCCTCCTGGCCATGGGGGGCCTCGCGCTGGGCCTGGCAGCATGGGTGCACGCCCGGGGACTACTGCCCCGTTGGGTGCGGCGCCAGCAGCTGGTGTTGGGACAGGCGTTTGTCGTGCTGGCCGCGTTGGGCTTGCACGAGGCCGGCCTGAGTTGGCCGGGCGTCTTACTGGTTCTGTACGCTGAGAATATGCTGGCCGCGCTGCTGTTGCGTGGCCGCGACGAAGATGACCTGTTGCATTTGCAGACCTACCTGCTGGTGCTGCTGGCAGCCCTGTTGCCCCTGCTGGTGCGCTACACGTCGCCGAGCGCCTTCGGGGCGGAGGTGCGGGCGGCCTTGCTCGTCGGGGCGGCCCTGCTCACGGTGGGCTACCAGCTGCGGCACCGGTTGCGCTTGGAGGGAGGCGAAGAGTACGCGGTGCTGCCGCTCAGTGGTACCTTGCGGTTGCCGGCGCTGGGGCTGGCCGTGGGCTGGCTGCTGCTCAGTGGCGGCGCGCTGGTGTACGACCAAGCCTGGGCCGCCTGGGCCATGGTGGGCTTGCTGAGCGCCCTGCTGTACCTGCGGCGCCGGGTTGCGGTGCCGGGCGTGTGGGCCGGCCTGCTGCTCGCGGCGGTGGGTTACCTGGGCCTGCAGTGGAGCTACGCGCTGCGGCTGCCAGCCGGACAACTGGCCAGCGCGAAGGCCGTGCTGCTGTACCTGCTGCCCACGCTGGCCGTGCCGTTGGTGGGCGCCTGGGTGTCGTGGTGGGCGCCAGCCCAACGGTTCGTGCGCGGCCCGTGGGTGTACCTGCTGGGGCTGCACCTGATGGTGGCGCTGGTGGCCGCCGTGCCCGCGGGCCACGTGGCTTACCTCTCGCTGGGCTTTACCGGACTGGCGGGGGCCGCCTTCACCGCCGCCCAGATGTGGCGCCGCCGCCTGCCCAACGAGTCGGCGGTATGGCAAGCAGGCCTTCCCGACCGCTACCTGCTGCACCTCAGCTACGGGTTCCTGACGGCGGGCCTGCTCACGCATGGGTACCTTCTCGCGCTGAATGAGCGGTTCTTCGGCCAGCCCGCCGAATACGTGACGGCGGCGGCGCTCTTCGCCACGCTCACCGCCTTGGCGTTGGCCACCCCGCCCGCGACGGGTCCGGTGTACAACTCTTGGCGCCGGCTGCACCCCTGGCTACCTGAAGCGGCGCTGCTCTTTGGCACGGCCACGCTGGGCCACCACGTGCGCACGCCCTGGCTGCCGCTGCTGTGGGCGACAGGCGCGCTGGCGCTGACGTTCGTGGCTTCCCGAATCCCGGCACGCTTCCGCCGTTTGGCCGCGTACGGCCGGCTTTACTATTGGCTGGCGGCCGGCACGGCTAGCCTGGCCTGCCTGCGCTACATCACGCCGGAACAGCTGTTGAGCTTCGATTGGTGGGGAATTTCAGCGGCAGTGGCATTGCTGTTTGCCTACATTGCCCTGGCGCTGCAAGCGGTCCATTCTCCTGCCGGCCACTCGCCCGCCTGGGAGCGGCTCATCCACCCGCCGCGCCGCGTACTCGAAGCTTGGCTGCTCTACCCGGCTTTCCTGGCGTTCACGCTGTTGCTCGTGCAGTCCTTCGACCACTCGGTACTCACCGTGTTGCTGATGTTGGAAGTGGTGGCCGTCTTCAGCACCAGCCTGTTGCTGCGGCGTCAGGACTTGCGTTACCTCGCCCTGGCCGGCATGCTGGGCTCGCTGCTCCGGCTGGTATTTTTTGACCTGAGCCGCAGCGGAACCATCACGCGCGCCTTCGTCTTTATCTTCATGGGGTTGCTGCTGCTCGGCATGCATGCCCTGTATGCCCGCTTTAAGGCCCGTTTTTCCCCAAAGGAGTCGGAAGAAGACGATAAAGCGTCGGAGGCGCTGGCCCGTCCAGACGTTCGGGCATGATGACGGTATGCCGCTTGCCACGACCTGGCAAGCGGCATACCGTCATTTACAACGGATTCATGAATGGTTTAGGCAATTAGCCAGACCATTGCCTGTTTACGAAAAGGGTCCAATTCAGCGAAAGGCGAATTTGTGCAACAGTTGCTGCATGATTGCTTTGCAGCTCCCTGCTTTTGCCTAGTGTCTTCGCGCGCCGTGGCGTTCTTTGCGGCCGTATGCAGTTTCTCTACGTGGACGAAAGCGGGGACTCGGGCCTGACCCCCACCAGCCCGGTTCAATACTTTTTTCTGGCAGGGTTGGCCATTGATCCGTTGCACTTGCAGGCCATTTCGGCGGACCTGCACCGCTTCCGCCAGCACCTGGCCGCGAAGTACGGCCTGCTCATTTCCGAGGAGATCCATGCCTCGGCCTTCCTGAGCAAGCCCGGCCCCGTGGCCCGCATCCCGCTCAACGACCGCCTGCGCATCCTGCTCGAGTGCGTCGACTGGTGCCGGCGCCGCACGGACGTGCAGTTGCTGGCCGTGGGCACGGATAAACGGCAAGCCGTGACCAACACCGTCTTTCAGGACGTGTGGCGCCAACTGCTGCGCCTCTTCGACGCGCACTTGGCCACGGCCGGCCCCGCGCAAGGACTCGTGTTTTGCGACAACACCGACGGCACCAAGCTCACGCACCTGATGCACTCGCTGCGGCAACCGGCGGGCGCACCGCGCGGGGCCCCGTTGCAGCACGTGATCGGCGACCCGGTGCTGTGGGACTCGCGCACCTCGTACCTGCACCATATGGTCGACGTGATTGCCTACTTCGCCAAGCAGCTCTACGAACCCAACCGGCGCGTGCGGGAGAAAGGCGCGCACCGCTACTTCCACCGCTTAGCCCCGATCAACGTCTTGGTCCAGCAACAACAGCCCCCGATTTGGATGGTGTAGGCAAAAAAAGGGGGCCGCTCGCGCGGCCCCGGGGAGTCCTACTTCCGAAATAATCCGGTGTCAGACCAGTGCAAAGATAACGGAAAACCGGCGAACATGGTTCGAGACCTGTAGGGCGATAGCAGGTAGCTGTTTGTTCACTCAAAGGAGGGTTAGAGTTCGTTTACCTTTCGGCTGAACTACGCTATGAATGACTTTTATGCAGTGGGAAGCCATAACACTCGAAGCCGTCTACGATCACATTCTGGCGGCCGAAGAAAAGATGCAGGGGGAACTGTGGCGGTTCTGGCAAATGATTCAAATCTTCCCCGAAAAGTGGCAGCAAACGCCCTATGGCGACGAAGGAGGCGGGTTCTGGGTCGTGGCCGTGGTGGGCAAGCGCATCATCTGGTACAACGACATTGAAGAAGGTTTTAACCTCTCGGCTTATGAACAGTACGGCACCTTCCGCGACTACTGGTGCAACCAAGACGAGCTGGTGTGGCCCGTGCAAGCCTTGCTCACCGAAATCAAAATTGGTGGGGGCGGTTATGGACAAGCGGGACCACCCCAAAACATTGATGAGTGAGCGCTCATAAGGCCGGGTAACTAGCAGTTCAATGAAACGGTGCTATTGCCCTTATTCTTGTCATTTACGTGTGCTCCAGAAACCGGAACTTATGCCCGCACCCAACCATCATTGCCGCATCTGCGGGCTCTACGTCGTCTACCCCCCCTGGGGCGCCGACGACCGGAGCCCCAACTATGATTTCTGTCCGTGCTGCGGCGTCGAATTTGGGCACGAAGACCATAATCGGGCATCGGCCGTTGCGTTTCGGCAAGCATGGCTGGCCAGCGGCGCCGCGTGGATGGCCCCGCATTTCAAGCCCCTGGATTGGGCCCTAGAAGAGCAGCTCCGGCAGGTGCCTTCGCCCTATGCTTAACCGAAAACCCAACTGGGTCCGAACAGAAAAACGAGCATTAAAGCAGTTTACTTCGCCTTATCGCCTGATTTCCTTTTTCGCGTATGCTTTTCCGTAGGCTATTGGCCACCATCTGGGTCTTGTGTTGCTGGTCCTTCGATTCCTTTGCCCAACAGGCAAAAGACCATTTGCTTCCCAGCGACGGCTACTTCACCAGCTTTGCTCACGAACGCGCCTATTACCCACGCGTGCGCGAGGTGCTGTGCGCAGGGTTGACCGACACGCCGGTCGCGCAAGTGGTTGTGCTGCCCTCCTTTACCCCCGAATACGTCCTATCCCTGGAAGAGCGGGCCGCGAAGTACTACCTGACCTATCGAATTTGCGAAACCAGCGTGTGGGCGAGCCTGCAAGACAAAAGCCAGCCACCCGTTTCAGTAAAAACGACCACCGTGGAGCTCAACCCACCCGCGGCACAGGCCGTTGCTTCGGCCGTGGCCCAAGCCATTTCCCAAACGCACTACCCCGAGCCAAGCACAAGCCGTAGCTTGGGATTCGACGGGACGACGTACGATTTTAGCCACTTCCAACTGGGCGTTGGTTTGCAAGGGGGCCAAACGTGGTCGCCACGTGCCGGCACCAAGATGAGTGACTTGGTGGCTTTGGTCACGACGCTACAAAAAATAACAGCAGTGCCAACCGATGCGCAGCTTCAAACCACTCTTATTCAACAAGCCCAAAAGCTGCTCATACGGTTGACCAAGGGCTAGAGGCAATGCTGCTTAGGCGTTCACAAAAAGGGTCGGAAGAGCCGAATCGGTGCGAAAGCTGTGACGAAATTCGTGACGACATCCGTGCGGCGCTCGCCACGGAATCCGTCACGGAATTCGTCACGGTTTTCGCGTAGCAAAACGTGGCCCGTTCACAGGAAGGAGCATTTCTTTGAGGATGGAAGCAACCCAAGCAGTCATGGCGTTTATCCAAGATGCCACCGGCACCCAGGACTTAGCCCTCACCCCGGCCACTAGTTTAGAAGACGACCTAGGTGTCACGGGCTACGAGGCTGTTCGCTTGCTGCACGCCCTGGCTGCACGCTACCACCTAGACCTGACTCACCTGCGCTGGGATAAATACTTTCATCCGGAGCCCTCCTTGGACGTGACTTACCCAGCGGTAGCACCCTTTACAGTGGGTGACATTTTGCGGGCAGTGGAACATGGCGGCTTTGGGCCAGAGTATTCCTAGCTTAGAACGGATAATGAGCATGTAGCCACTCAGCCTGCACTAGGTTCAGTGAAACGGTCCGAATGAAATAAGGAGCGTAACATTATGCCCTCCTAAGTTTGCCTCTTGCATGCGTACTCACTGGCTATTTGCGCTACTACTAAGCTGCCAGGTTCTCTCCAGCACCGCTCAAACCTCTGCACTGACCTCGTTCCGCGAAACGTCTCCGCCTTTGGTCGGCAGTGCGGCGTGGTCCAAGTTGAACTACGCGCCAGGGTATTCCGTGAAAAACGTCGACGGGAAACTCGTGGTCGGCAAAAGTAGCGAGCAGCAGTCCCCCCAGTTGCAAACCCCCGATGGCACCTTCCTCGGCCGGGACCGTGGCGAATGGGGCGGGCAGTTGCTGTTGCAGCCGGCCGGCAAGCAGACCGCACCGGCACCCCTCAAAGAGGGCAATATCCGCCTGCTTTTCCAAGCCAATGACCGCGTGTATTTCATCGAGGGCTTGGCCCATATGGGGCGGAATGCCGGGGCGCTCTATCAGGTCACCGGAAAGGCTCCAGCCTTCACCTGGGTCAAACTAGCCGATTTTAACGACGCGCCGGAGGCGTTCGCCGTGGTGGGCAACGACGTGTACATTGCCCAATTTCATGGGTTTACGGTACTGCGGAATCTACAAAAAGAAGCCGTTTTGGAAAAGACGTTTTGGAGCAGCCTTTATCCAAATTCAGTGGCCGTTTTCGACAACCACGAGGTTTGCATTGGCATGCGGGGAGGCTACGTTCGGTTAAATACCAGAACCAAGGCGTTCCGGTTTTTTCAGCACTTGCCCTAAATTCTTGCTTCTGCTGCTCATGAAAACGGTAATTCTAGCGAAAGGAGCATATCATTATCGCTTATCTCCTTAAATGACATGGTATGGATTGCCCTCTACTGGCCGCATACGAAGCGACCGGGCAGCTGTCGGAACAAGCGCTCGCGGAGCTAACGGACGAGGAGGATTCTTCGGAGGCCGGCAAGCGCTTGTACCACTGCTTTCGCCAACGCCCCAACATTGCCTTTGCGCGCGCCCTGCTCACCACGCTGAGTACCCGGTACGTGCACGGGTATACCCACGGCGGTCCGACCACGACCCAGGGGCTGCGCTTGGCCGGCTACCTCATCGGCCTGCACGGCGACGTGCGCGACGCGCTTGCGCTCTGGCGCACCAAGCAACTCACGTTTGACACGGCCTGCGAGTTTGACATCCAAATGGTCGCCTTTGCCGGCATTGACCCAACGATTGCTTACCTGCAGACCTTGCCCGACCCAGATGCCGCGGCCGCCGTGGACTACTTGCAGCAATGCCAAGCAGCGGGCGATTTTGATGATTTGCACGCGTATTTCTCCCCGGACAACCTGCCGTACTGGATATAAGGTCCCGGGTGGGGTTATCCCTTGCCAAACGCTATGACGGCGCTATTTTTTTTCTTATGCTAATTCGTGCGGCCTACGACAAGCACACGCTCACCGTTTACCAGGCGTACGCCCCCGGCATTGCCGGCCCGGCCGTGGCGCAGCAAAGCCTGGCCGTGCCCGCCTTCAAGGTGGAGCGCATGACGTGGATTAAGCCCTCGTTCCTATGGATGATGTACCGCTCGGGGTGGGCCATGAAAGAGCACCAAGAACGGGTGCTGGCCTTGAAAATCAGGCGTACTGGTCTTGATTGGGCCCTGCAGCACGCCTGCTTGTCCCATTTTGTAGCCACGGCCCATCCGAACCCGCTGGCGTGGAAGGAACAGCTGCAGGCGGCACCCGTACGCATTCAATGGGACCCCGAGCGGGACCTGCACCTCAACCCGTTGCCGCATCGCGCCATTCAAATCGGGTTGTCCGGCGAAGCCGTGCCCCGGTTGGTGCACGAGTGGGTGGTGGAGGTAACCGATGTCACAGACCAGGCCCACGAAATCCAGGCGTTGGTGCAAGCCGGTCACCTGCAAGCCGCTGCGGACCGATTACCGAAAGAAACGGTTTACCCAACCCAGGCCCTACCCCACCTGCTATTGGAGGAGGCGTGCTGATAACCTATAGTACAGTAAACGCAAGTTTCCCCCGTTCAAGAAAACGGTCCGAAGAGCAAAAGAGGGTAGCTGCAAACCCTGGTGACAATCATCGAAGCCCAGCCCCCCCCCGAAGCAGCGGTGCCTAGAAAAACCCGGGATTCCGGTTAATCACTTTTCTCAACGTGATGTGGTAGGGCTGGGTGCGAGTAGAATCGAATCGCACCCTGGCCCCTAAATGGTTTCTGCCGTAACGCTCCTTCCAATACCGAACGGTAATGTGGTGCGCCACGCCAAACGCACGCTTGGGCAGCAACAACCGAAAGTGGCCCATCGCATCCGTGCTGTCCCGCAGGCCCCGCAGGTTCACCAGTGCCCCGGCTTTGGGAATACCCAGCCAGTTACGTACCACCCCCTGCACCAGAAACAAGCTGTCGGGAACGGTAGCGTGTGTAGGCTTGGTAGCCGAAGCCCTTGGCTTCGCACCTTGGGCCCGCGCCTTCAGCCCCCACACCGACCACAGGAGTAACACCAGAGTCACCGCCCACCGCCGCCGCCCGGTCAGGGGCTGCGCCGCCGCGAGCAAGGGCCGGCCCACTTGGTCGTCCCGAAACAGGCCGCACCGGCGTTCGGGGCTATACTGGCTTAAGAAGGCCACTACTTCCCCATCACTCATCCGGGTAAAGTCCACGACCTGCGTGTGGCAGCTGGCACAGTGCCGGCCCACGTCGGTGGGGGCCATGGCATCCCAGCTTTCGGCGCAGGTGAACGGCTGGTGGACGGTGATAGAGCGCATCGCATAAAGGTATCGAGCTGTGCTCTGAGTTTCCCCGTCCTGCAAAAGGGATTTTCCGGCACTACTTCCTGTTCACTTAAACGGTCCGATTAATTACTCGCGGGGTTGGTTATCCTGATTGGGGGCGAACGATACTCCTGGTTGTTGTCACAGTCCTTCACCGATGCCTTGACAAAAACGGCGTTGGCCCCCGCGTACTTAAAAAACGACGCTTCGCTTGGAAACAACGCAAAGAAGCGGCGGTAGGGGTACGCAAGTGCGGCCCGGGCCTTGGCTTTCAGGGTTCGGCAAGGCGGGGTGTGGGCCACCGCGCCGGTGTGGTCAACGTTGCCATTGAGCAGGTGATAGGCCCGGCCGTCGGTGGAGTAGAAGTACTGCACCAAGTACGACAACCGGCTCGTTCCGGCGTTGGCCAGGCGAATGGCAACGGCAGGGGCCGAGTTGGACCGCTCGAGCTGCAGGCCAACCGTCACCGGCGGGGAAAGCGGCCGGGCGCGGGGCATTGCGCAAGCAACGGCACATAGAAAAAGGCTAGGCCACATACAGGCGACAAACGGGTACACTAACGGTGCTAGGGCTGTCCATATTCCCGAACGGCTCCAACCGAATCGACGAAGAAAACACCGGTCTCGTTCATCGTCTCCCCCTTGTCCACGGTAATCGTGTAGGCATGCGTGACCTGGTACCAGCGTCCCTTATCCTTTCCATGCACCTGCGTTTTGACAGACAAGGGCGCATAAATAGCGCCTCGTTTCTCTACCCGCCGTTTGACCGCTGCTTGCACGGCCCGTTCCGCCTGGCGCACCCCTTCGGGGTTGCCGGATTGGCAAGCCGTGACAACGGTCAAGAGCCCGACGAGCGATTGGAAGTTAAATAATCTCGGCATGGGGGGCAATATACCGTCGCCAACTCTCCACGTTCACTTTAACGGTCCGAATAGAATAACGAGGGTCTTATCAGTCACCGTAAATGAGCCCCAGCATGATGGCGGCCCAAAAGGCCCAATACAGCAGAAAGGCCCCCACCCCACACGCGCCGAGTAAGAAGAGCACTCCTGTCCAGCGATGTGCGCGAACCAACGCGGCATGCCCCGCAGCGGCCAACAGGAGTATAGCGCCAATCATCAAACACATGGTGGTGGGCACCCCCGGAGCATTGGGAAGGCTTCCCATGTACCCCAGAAAGAAGAGGCTCCCAACAGCCGCCCCCAGCCACCCGATGCTCAACGTGAGCACGAGCAAGCGCAATTCTAGGGGCTGGGAAGGGAGAGCAAGGCGGACTAGCCAAGAAGAACTCATTGAGCGGATATTTTAGGTTGTAAACCTACGTGAAGTGTTCAGCCAAACGGTAGTGGCTGTTGCAGAACTCAGTTTAGGCAGTTCACTTTCTAGTTAGCGGCGTGGCGGGTACCGGGGTTGGCACTTCGAAGCACCGACTTTGCTGCCCAGCGCGCCTATTAACCGCCAGCAATGGCTGGGGCAGGGCTATGGCCACGCTCAGTTGCCGGTTGGGGCGGTGCTGGAGCAGCTTTTTCAGGTTGTACGCCACGGCCGTGAGCAGCATGGTTTTGTGGGCGCCGGCCTGGCCCCGCACGTTCATCCGGCGCAGGCCGTAGTGGTGCAGCAGGTGGCCGAAAACGGGCTCGACGGTGCTTTGCCGCAAGCGCCGGTGGCGGTACCCGCGCCGGGTTTGCTGCCGTTGCCAGGCCCGGCGGTAGGCCGCGTCGTAAATCGTCTTGGTGAGCTGTTTGCGCTTGGCGCCGGGCACGCACCTGGGCTTGAGCGGGCACTGCTGGCAGTCGCCGTAAGCGGCCCAGTAGAGCTTGACCCAGCTGCCGTCGGTCGTCACCTCGTGGCGGTGGAACGGCAGGCGCTTGCCCGCCGCGCAAGTGTAGGCGTCGGTGCCCCGGTCGTACGTGAAGCCTGCTATTTCGGGCTTGTACTGGCCAAACACGGGCATCCACGCCGTGACCTGCTGGGCTTCGAGCAGCGCGTAATTCGAGCCGTTGGCGTAACCGGCATCGGCCAACAGGTCGCGCAGGCGCAACTCGTTGGCCCGCAAGCGCCGTTGCAGCCCGCTGAGCAAGCGGGGCAGGTGCAGGCTGTCGCGGCTGTCGGCAAAATCGGCCTGCACGTGGCTGATGACGCCGTGGGCCGTGTCCACGGCCAGGCTGCAGAGGTAATTCAGAGCCCGGGCTTTGCCGGGCTTGATGGAGATGCGCGCGTCGGGGTCGGTGGGGCTGTAATGGGTCTTGTTGCTTAGCAGGCGGGCTTTTTCGTGTTGCGCGCCCAGGGGCCCGGGCTCGCTTCGGCGCTTGGCTTGTCGGGCCGCTTCGCGGCGCAAGTGGTGGGCCGGGGCGGTGACGGCTGGCGTCGGGACCGCCGACTGGCCCGGGGCCAAAAACGGCCCGGTGGTACCTGTCAGCTGCTTTTCGCGCACGCTGTCGAGCGACGCGTTGGCCTTGACGGGGGCCGAATCCACGGCCTGCGTGTCGCCGGCCACCAGGCCGCGGGCCACGCACTGGGCAAAGACGTGGTCGAACAGGCGCTCAAAAATAGACGCGGGAAACAGCTGGCGGGTGCGGCTGATGGTCGAGTGCCAGGGCAGCTCTTCGTCCACCTCGTAGCCCAAAAACAGCAGGATGTCGAGCCGCAGGGCGCAGTGCTCGACGAGCCGGCGGTCGCTCACGAGGTTTTCCAGCCGGCCCACGAGCACGAGTTTGAAAAACACCACCGGGTCCAACGAGGGCTGACCCGTGTGGCTATAAAGACCCTGCGTTTCCTCGTAGAGAAACGTCCAGTCCACGAGCTCGGCCAGCCGGCGGTACAGATTATGGCGTGGCACCCGCTCACTGAGCCGAAAGCGCACGACCTCTTTGTCGAGAAACAGCTTCTTGCCTTGCATCTTCCCGCTACGAATCTCGGGCCGAGCTGGCTACGACTTCTGCAACAGCCAAACGGTAATTTAACTAAAAGGCATTGAGAAGCTCTTTGCGCCCTCAGCTTCTCTTGGCCCGGCTACCACTCCGGCCGCCGGGGTAGCCGCAGCGCCGGCCCCTCAAAACGGCGGATGTCGTAGCTGGCGCTTGACTTGAAAAAGTGAACCCGGGCGGCACTTTGCGTTTACCATCGTCCGGCTCCCGGCACCTTCGGGAGCGGGAGCGAGGTCGGGGGTGAAGCCCCTAGCACCCAGCGCATCATAAATAGCGCCCCACGCCGTACTTTTCGGTCAAAACCGCGCTGCTTATGACCTTCCGCTTTGTTCTGGCCACGTTCTGGGCCGCTTTGTTTTTCCAGTCGGCCCAGGGCCAAACGCCCCTGGGCCAGCCCTCGCTCGATGAGAGCAAGGTGCAAATCTGGTGCGCCACGGTGCGCTTCGTGTACAACGACGCCGGCCGGCCCACCCTCAAAAGCACCGTGCGCTGCGAAGGCGGCAACCTCGACGCCCTGGCCGCCAGCATCCGGCCCGACAGCCTGCGCGTGTACAGCCTGCTCTACCAGCCCATTGAGGGCCGCGGGGCCATATACCAGGGCAAGAAAGACAACCCCGCCCGCCTCGCGGCCCTCACCAAGGCCATTGTGAGCAAGCTGAAAGGCTCGCCGGCCCGGCGCAAAGACCCCGCCCGCATGGCCCGCGTGGAGGCCCTCGAGACCGCCCTCACCCACTACGTGGAAAGCGGCACCCCGCTCGGCGACGTGTCGGCGGCCATGGCGCCCGAAACGGCCGACACCACCGCCACTCCCGGCGCGCTGGGCCCGGCCGAAGCCGCTGAGCAAGCCGCCGACCGCGAAGCCGCCGCTACGTCCTCGGCCGCCCTGCCCACGGCCGGTCCGGGCAGCCTGCTCTTCCGCTTCGCCGCGCCGCTGGCTCTCATTCTAGCCATTCTGAGTCTGGTGCTGTACGTCATGTTGCGCATCACGCTGGGGCAGTGGCGCCGGCAGCAGCGCCGCGAAACCCTGGTGGCCAAGCAGGCCGCCGCCGCCGCCACGGCCGCCGCCACCGAAACCAGCGCCGCCGTGGCCGACTCGGTGGCCCGCGTGAAACGGGCCGAAGCCCTGGTGCTGGCCGCCTCCGAAACCCGCGCCGCACCGGCCTCCACGCCGGCCCTCGACCAGCTCAGCCCCGCCCAGCGCCTGGAAGTGGAGCGCCTGGTGAGCCAGCGCGTAGACGAAGAGCTGCGCTGGCTGCGCGCCAACCTGCCCGAGCTGGTGGCCGCCGCCGTGGCTGTGCCCGGGCCGCCGGCCGCACCCGATGAAATTGCGCCGGCCCCCGGCACAGAGCGCCAGGGCTCGGTGGCCGACGACGTGCAACTCGATTAGCGATACATTTTTAGCCGGCTGGCTCTCTGCAGCCGTACCTGCTGGCGCCCCACCGCTTTTTTCTCCTCGCCCATGAAAGCTGCCTTTCGCCTGCTCGTGCTACTGGCAGCTTTGCCGGCCTGCCGGGCCACCACGCCGCCCGCCCGCAACACCCTGCCGCGCCGCCAGCCCCTCACCGAAACCACCACCCCCGAAAATGCCGAGCCCAGCCGCAAAGCCGGCCTGGAGCTTCCCGACACCACCCGCCGTGACCTACCCCCCAAGCCGTAAAGCCGACGTTACCGACACCTATTTTGGCACCCCGGTGCCCGACCCCTACCGCTGGCTGGAAGACCCCGACGCCGAAGAAACCAAGGCTTGGGTGACGGCCCAAAACCACATCACGTTTGGGTATTTAGAGCAAATTCCGTTTCGGGATGCCATCCGGGAGCGCCTCACCCGCCTCTGGAACTACGAGCGCTACGGCGTGCCCGAGCAGGTGGGCGACGAGCTGGTGTATGCCAAAAACGACGGGCTGCAGAATCAGGCTGTGGTGTACCGCCAGCGCGGCGACGAGGAACCGCGGGTGCTGCTCGACCCCAACAAATTCTCGGAAGACGGCACGACGGCCCTGGCCGGCATGGAGTTCAGCAACGACCACCGCTACCTGGCCTACGCCACCAGCAGCGGCGGCTCCGACTGGAACCAGGTCCGCATCATGGACCTCAGCACCCAAGAGCTACTGCCCGACACGCTGGATTGGGTGAAAGTCTCGGGTACCTCGTGGACGGCGGAGGGCTTCTATTACAGCCGCTACGACGCGCCCAAGCCCGGCGAAAACGACCTGTCGGGCAAAAACGAGTTTCACAAAGTCTATTTCCACCGCCTGCACACGCCGCAGGGGGAAGACGAGCTGGTGTACGAAAACCCGGACATGTCCCTCGGCTTTCGCATGGCCGGCGCCACCGAGGACGAGCGGTTCCTGTGCCTCTACCTCACCGACGGCGTGTCGGACGGCAACCGCCTGCTGGTGCGCGACCTGACCGACCCGGCACAGGCCGGCACCTGGACCATCCTGTTTGATTCCTATGAATTCAACAACACCGTCGTCGGCAACGTGGGCGGCGAGGTGCTGGTGTACACCAACTACCGGGCGCCCAACTACCGCGTGGTGGGCATCGACCCCAGCCGGCCCGAAGAAGCGAACTGGCGCGAGGTGCTGCCCGAAACCGCAAACAAGCTCGAAAGCGTGACCCAGGCGGGCGGCTGCCTGCTGGCCGGCTACCTGCACGACGCCAGCTCGCAGGTGAAGGTCTACTCGGAACGAGGCGAGTTTCAGCACGACGTGGCGCTGCCGGCCCTTGGCACAGCCAGCGGCTTCGGCGGGCGGCGAGGGGCCACGGCGGTGTATTACGCCTTCACCTCGTTCACGTACCCGACCACCATTTACCGCTACGACCTCGCCACTAATACCAGCACCGTATTCCGGGCGCCCACGGTAGACGTGCAGCCGGCCGACTACGAAACCACGCAGGTGTTCTATCCGAGCCGGGACGGCACGCGCATTCCCCTGTTCATCGTGCACAAAAAGGGCCTGACGCCGAACGGCCACAACCCCACCTACCTCTACGCCTACGGCGGCTTCAACGTGAGCCTGACGCCCGGCTTCTCAGTGGCGCGCATGCTGTGGCTCGAAAACGGCGGCATCCTGGCCGTGGCCAACCTGCGCGGCGGCGGCGAATACGGCGAAGACTGGCACCGCGCCGGCATGACGCCGCACAAGCAAAACGTGTTCGACGACTTCATTGCCGCCGCCGAATACCTCAAAACCAACCGCTACACCGACACGCAGCACCTGGCCATTGCGGGCGGCTCCAACGGCGGGCTGCTGGTGGGCGCCGTGGCCAACCAGCGCCCCGACCTGTGCCGGGTAGCCCTGCCCGCCGTGGGCGTGATGGACATGCTGCGCTACCAGAAATTCACCATCGGCTGGAACTGGGCGCCCGAATACGGCACCTCCGACGACGAGGCCCAGTTCCGCAACCTGCTGGCGTTCTCGCCGCTGCACAACCTGCGCCCCGGCACCGCCTACCCCGCCACCCTCGTCACCACCGCCGACCACGACGACCGGGTGGTGCCCGCGCACTCCTTCAAGTACGCCGCCGCCCTGCAGGCCGCCAACGCCGGCCCCCACCCCACCCTCATTCGGGTCGACGTGAACGCCGGCCACGGCGCCGGCAAAAGCACCGCCCTGCTCATTGATGAATGGGCCGACGTGTGGAGCTTCTGCTACGCCAACATGGGCGTGACGCCGGAGTTATCATGATGTCAGTGCTGGTAGAAACATAATAGTTTGCGTCTCGTCATTGAACGATAACGCCCAAACGGCGCGCCCGACGAGACGCAAACTATGGCGTCTCTACTTCTCCAATTACAGCCCTCTATGGAATTAGGAATTAGCTCATTTGGCGAAGTAGCGCCCGCCCACGTGCCCGGCCAGGACCGCGCCGCCCAACAGCGCATGCAGGAGCTACTGGCCCTGGCCCGGCGCGCCGATGAAGTCGGCCTCGACGTGCTGGCCCTCGGCGAGCACCACCGTTCCGATTTCATCATTTCCTCGCCCGAAGTGGTGCTGGCAGCTGCCGCGGCCGTCACGAAAAACATTCGCCTCAGCAGCGCCGTCACGGTGCTCAGCTCCGCCGACCCGGTCCGCACCTTCCAGAACTTCGCCACGGTGGACCTGATTTCCAACGGCCGGGCCGAGATTATCGCGGGCCGCGGGTCCTTCATCGAATCTTACCCGTTGTTTGGCTACGACCTCGACGACTACGATGCGCTGTTTGTGGATAAGCTGGCGCTGCTGTTGAAAATCAACGAGAGCGAAGTGGTGACCTGGCAGGGCAAGCACCGCCCCGGCATTGCGGCCCAGGGCGTGTACCCGCGCCCGGCCCAGCCCAAAATCCCCGTTTGGATTGGCATTGGCGGCACACCGGCATCGGCAGTACGGGCCGGCAAGCTGGGCCTGCCCCTCACCATTGCCATCCTGGGCGGCGCCCCCGCCCGCTACGCGCCCTTTGCCGAGCTCTACCGCGAATCGGCTGAGCAGGCCGGGCACGACGCAGCCCAGCTGCCGCTCTGCCTCAACTGCCACTTCCACCTGGCCGAAACGTCTCAGCAGGCTGCCGATGAGTTCTTTCCGCCCTATGCCACGCTCATGAACCGCATCGGCCGCGAGCGGGGCTGGTCGCCCATGGACCGGCGCCACTTCGACTTTCTGCGCGGGCCGGAAGGGCCGCTGTTCGTGGGCACGCCTCAGGAAATCACCGCTAAGCTGCTGAACTTGCACGGACTGTTCAACAACGCCCGCTTCCTGGCCCAGTTGGTGCTGGAGGGCATTCCGCACGCCAGCGTGCTGCGGTCAGTGGAATTATTCGGGCAGGAGGTGGCGCCGGCCGTGCGGGCGGCATTAGGCAAGAAGTAAAATCTCGTCTCTACGTTATTAGAAATACACCGCTTAATACCAGATTTTCATTTCCGCCATTGACCTATGCTGAATCTACTGTGGTCGGCCCTGAATGCGGTGCTTCTCGTGCTCGTCTTCTATAGCTTGTACCGGGCCGCGAAACTCGTGAAGCAGCACCTGGGAACCGGAGCTCTGCTGGGCTTCTTATTGGCGCTGTTTATTATCGGCGGTCGGAGCGCAGATGCTTCTTCCGAGGCCCCCCGAAACCTGCTGGCGCGGCCAGCACAGCCCCCCCTCGGCAACGCCAGCAGCCAGCAGCAAATCGCCTTGGGGGGCAGCAATACCCTCACCCTGCTGTGCTCCTACCGAAGCAACAACGGCCACCTCGAGCCGCTGAGCCTGTACGCCACGGTATCTGGCATTGTATTAGGGCACCGCTGGAAGCCGATTGGCGGCATGCTGCACGAGCAGGGCTCCCGGATGCAATACGAGGTGACGATGCAGCACGAATGGCGCCTGCTGGGCATGCAGGTGTATGGCCAGATAGAGGAGTTCAGGGGCGTCATGCCTTCGCCTACCCCTCCGTAGTGCACCAGCCCAATGGGCACAAAAAAACGCCTGGCACACGGCCAGGCGTTTTTTTGCAATCGAAATTCCTACGCTTAGTAGCGGTACAGGTCCGACTTGAAGGGGCCTTCTACCGGCACCTTGATGTAGTCGGCCTGCTTGGCGGTCAGCTCGTCCAGCTCCACGCCGATTTTGGCGAGGTGCAGGCGGGCCACCTTCTCGTCGAGGTGCTTGGGCAGGGTGTACACCTGGTTTTCGTACTCGTTGCCTCGCTCCCACAGCTCCAGCTGGGCCAGGGTCTGGTTGGTGAACGAGTTCGACATCACGAACGAGGGGTGGCCGGTGGCGCAGCCCAGGTTCACGAGGCGGCCTTCGGCGAGGATGATGACCTCTTTGCCGTCGATGGTGTAGAGGTCTACCTGCGGCTTCACCGTGTCCTTGGTGTGGCCGTAGTTCTTGTTCAGCCACGCCATGTCGATTTCATCGTCGAAGTGACCGATGTTGCAGACAATGGCTTTGTCCTTCAGGCTGCGGAAATGCTCCTCGGTGAGGATGTCACAGTTGCCGGTAGCCGTCACCACGATGTCGGCTTCCTTCACGGCGTTCGTGAGTTTCTTCACGGCGTAGCCGTCCATAGCAGCTTGCAGGGCGCAGATGGGGTCGATTTCGGTCACGATGACGCGGGCGCCGGCGCCGCGCAGCGAGGCCGCGGTGCCTTTTCCTACGTCGCCGTAGCCGGCCACCACGGCAATTTTGCCGGCCATCATCACGTCGGTAGCCCGACGGATGGCGTCCACGGCCGACTCTTTGCAGCCGTACTTGTTGTCAAACTTGGACTTCGTTACCGAGTCGTTCACGTTGATGGCGGGGAAAGGCAGCGTGCCATTTTTCACGCGCTCGTACAGGCGCAGCACGCCGGTGGTGGTTTCCTCGCTCACGCCTTTGATGCCGGCGGCCAGCTCGGGGTACTGGTTGAGCACCATGTTGGTGAGGTCGCCGCCGTCGTCCAGAATCATGTTCAGGGGCTGGCGCTCCTCGCCGAAGAACAGCGTCTGCTCGATGCACCAGTTGAATTCTTCCTCGTTCATGCCTTTCCAGGCATACACCGGGATGCCGGCGGCGGCAATGGCCGCGGCGGCGTGGTCCTGCGTGGAGAAGATGTTGCACGACGACCACGTCACCTCCGCACCCAGCGCCTTAAGCGTTTCGATGAGCACAGCGGTTTGGATGGTCATGTGCAGGCAGCCGGCAATGCGGGCGCCCTTGAAAGGCTGGCTGGCGCCAAACTCCTCGCGCAGCGACATCAGACCGGGCATTTCGGCTTCGGCCAGACGGATTTCCTTGCGGCCCCACTCGGCCAGGCTCATGTCCTTTACTTTGTACGGAACGTACGTTTTCGTCGTGGTTTCCACCATGATATGAATTAAATGTTGGTATCGCGTTTCAACCGCAAAGATACTCGTTTTGTTCGCTGCCGAACGAGAACCGGCCTGTCCCGGCTAGGCAACCATGGCAAGGTGTCAATTGCACATTGCCAATACCCTATTTTTATTGATTTAGGTACGTTGTACCTTGCCAGTTAGCCAGCAGTGCCCAAGCCGGCCGGCACCGCTGACGGGGCTTCTCTGCTGTTTTTCATTGCTTTTCATTTTCCTCTTACCACCTCTTTATGATAAGAAAACTACTGTCGCATTTACGGACTCCGCTCGCTGGTGCGGGCGTGGCGCTGCTGCTCAGCAGTGGCAGCGCCCAGGCGCAGGCCCTCACCAATTATATCGCGCCCAATGGGGCATTTGCGGCCAGCGCCGGCACTTTCACGGCCCTGAGTGGCGGCGCTACTCCCACCGTGACGGGCACCACCGATGATGGCTACTATGCCAGCGCGCCCATTGGCTTTCCGTTCATCTACAACGGCCGGGCTTATTCTACCTTTTCGGCCAGCACCAACGGCTTTCTGGCGTTGGGGGGCAGCCTGACCAATGCGGCTGTCACCAACAGCCTGAGTTCGGGGGGCAGCGTGCGGCCCGTGATTGCGCCGCTCTGGGACGACCTCAACCTGCCAGCCACCTCCAATTTCACCTACCTGACGACGGGCACTGCGCCGAACCGGGTGCTGACGGCTGAATGGCTGAACGCCAAGTGGAACGCCAACGCCACCAACAGCGTCGTTTCATTTCAGGCCCGCCTATACGAGGCCGACGGCAAGGTGGAGTTTGTGTACCGGCAGGAAACCACCAACGTGAACCTGGGCTCCGCTTCCATCGGCATTACGGCAGTGGGTACGGGCAGCGGCAACTTTTTGTCCCTGAACGGCGCGGGCACCTCCCCCACCGTTTCGTCCACTTCCGAAACCACCAGCATCAGCACGCGCCCCGCCACGGGGCAGACGTATTCCTTTACCCCGCCGGCCACGGTTCCGGCCGCGCCCACCACCCTGGCTTTCTCTGTGGTGAGCTATTCGAGCATGACGGTGAGCTTTGTGGACAACTCCACCAACGAAACCGGGTTTGCGGTGCTTATCTCCACCGACGGCGGGACCACCTACACGGTGGCGGCCAACCCGGCGTCGACCACCAGCGCGGGCACGGGCACTACCTATAACGTGCCCCTCACGGGCCTGACGCCAGCCCAAACCTACACCGTTAAAATCCAGGCCATTGCCGAAGGCCGGGGCTCGGCCGGGCTCACGGGCACGCAGGCCACGCTGGCCCCGGTTGTTTTCAACGGCACGCCTTACACCATCGACAATTCGCAGCCGACCAGCGGCACCAACTTCAACAACTTCACGGACGCTTTCACGACGCTGAACGCGGGCTCCATTACGGCCAGCACCACCATTAGCGTGAAGTACAACAGCGCCACGCCCGTGTATAACGAGGCCCCGCTCACGCTGACCCAAACGGCTACCAGCGGCGCCACGCTCGCCTTCGTAAGCAGCGCCGGCAACGCAGCTAACCCGGTGGTGCAGGGCACCGGCGGCACGGGCAGCACCGACGCCGTTATGACGCTCAGTGGCAGCGACTACATCACGTTTAGCGGCATTGATTTAAAGGAAAATGCCGGCAACACGACCGATGCGCAACGCATGGAATACGGCTTGTTCCTGACGGCACCTACCGGGACCAACGGCTGCCAAAGCGTGACCTTCCAGAACGCTACTATTTCGCTGAACAGTAGCAACGCCAACGGCACCACGGGGGTGTATGCGCTCAGCAGCGCGGCCACCGCGGCCAGCGGCGCGCACAGCAACCTGTCATTGTTGAACCTGACGGTTCAGAATGCCCGCGTGGGCTACAACATCGTGGGTGCCAGCGCCGCGCCCGGTGCTAACAATCAGATTGCCACGTCGGGCGCCGGCACGAGTACGGTCAAATCTCTGGCCGGCGGTAGCGCAGCGGTGGCTGGGGTGCAGTATGCCTATCAGACGGGCTTCCAGGTACTCAACACCACGTTTCAGGATTTTTCCACGTCGGGAACCTGCTACGGCATCACCTGCACGGTGGGGGGCAGCACCAACACGGTCACGTTCTCGAGCAACCGGTTTTCCAACATTCAAACCTCCGGCGCCAACAACGTGGCCGCCATTTACCTTACCGCGGGCGGCACGGCACAAGTAAACGGCAACACCGTGTCGCCGCTGGGCGCTGCCACCGTATCGGTGGGCGCCGCCAACACGGGTGCCGCTGTATTCGGCATGTATTTCGCGAGCGCCGGCACGGTCAACATTTATGACAATGCCATCAACAACGTGCGCCAAACCGCCACTGGCACCGGCGGTGCCGGTGTGACGGGCCTGAACATTACTGGCTTGGGCACCTACACCGTGTACCGCAATGCCCTGCACACCATTACGCAGGCTAGCGGCAGCGGCAACTTTGTGAGCGGCATTATCATCGGCGGCACCACGTGCCTGCTCTACAATAACCTGCTCTCCAACCTGCGCTACGACGGCAACAACAGTTCCATGGGGATGCGGGCCATCAACATCACGGGCGGCACCACCATCAGCGTGTACTACAACACGGTGTATTTAAACGGCGCCTCTACCACGGTGGGGCCCCAATCGGCCGCGCTGTACTTGGCCTCGACCAGCACCACCACGCTCGACTTCCGCAACAACATCTTGTATAATGGTTACGTGGCGGGCTCCGGAGGGGGCAGCCCGCGGAACGTGGCCGTTTACAAATCCAGCAACACGGTCAACAACCCCATCATTGCCACCACGAGCAACAACAACCTGGTGTACGGCTCCTCGGGCATTTATGCCGTCGCAACAAACTCTGGCACCGGGTTCGGGCCGGCCGGCCTTGCGAGCTACCGCGCACTGCTCAATTCTGCCGACAGTGGCACGCGTGAATCGGCCGCAGTTACGGAAACTACCACGCCCTTTGTGAGCGCCACCGACCCCCACCTGCTTACCAGCGTGCCGACCCAGGCCGAAAGCGGTGCCCAGCGCCTGACCGGCGGCGCCCAGTCGGCGGTGGCGGTGCCAGATGATTACGACGCTGCCTTGCGCCAGGGCGAAACCGGCTACGCTGGCACCAGCACCACCGGTCCCGACATTGGGGCCGATGAAGGCGAGTTTTCCCCCAGCGACCTCACGCCGCCGGTTATCACCTACACGCCCATCGCCAACACCAACAGCACCGCCAACCAAACCCTGGCAGCAACCATCACCGATGCCAGCGGCATTGGGACCGGCGCCGGCGCGCCGCTCGTTTACTACCGCAAAGGCACCAGCGGCGCGTACTTCTCGGCGGTAGCCACCGGCGTGAGCGGCAACCAGTACACGTTCACCATTGACTACGCCAATCTGGGCGGTGTGAGCGGCGGCGACGTCATCAATTATTATGTAGCGGCGCAGGACGCAAGCCCCAACGCCAACGTGGCCACCAGCCCCGCGGGGGGCAGTGGCGCCACCCCGCCCGGCAGCACCGCTCCGGCCAGCCCGAACAGCTACAGCATCCTGCAGTCCTTCAGCGGCACGCTGAACGTGGGGCCCACCGAAACCATCAGCAGCCTGACGGCCGCGAATGGCTTGTTTGCCCGCTTGAACGCCGGTGTGCTCACCGGCGACCTGACGGTGCTTATCACGGGCGACCTTAACGCCGAAGACGGCGCCACCGCGCTGAACCCGCCCACCGAGCAGCCCCTTAGCAGCGGCTACACCATCCGCATTCAGCCGAGCGCGGCCACGCTGCGCACGGTATCGGGCTGGGCGGCCCAGGCCACGGCCGCCAACGGCATCACGCTGAACGGCGCCGACCGCATAGTATTCGACGGCCGCTACGACCAGACGGGGACCGATAAATTCCTCTTGTTCCGCAACGCCAACAGCAGCGGCTCGGCATTTGTACTAGCGCAGGATGCCACCAACAACGTCATCCGCAACGTCATCACCGAAACGCAGGGGTCAACCTCCACCGGCGGCATCACCTTCGGCACCTCCAGCACCACGCCGGTGAACGGCGTAGCGGGCGGCGTGACGGGCAACGACTTCAACCAGGTGTTGAACTGCGACATTCGCGACCGGAGCGACGTGGCCACGGCCCAACCGGCGCAGGGCGTGTACTCCGGCATCACGGGCGCCATAGCCACCAACAGCAACAACACCATTCAGGGCTGCAACATCTTCAATTTTACTTTTCAAGGTGTGGGCCTGGCCAATGGCACGGGTGGCGACTGGACCATTAGCGGCAACTCGTTCTACAACACGGGCCGCACGGCCGTCACCACCAGCACGGGCCTGAGCGTGATTGCCATTCGCGGGGCCAGCACGGCCACGGGCACGGTGGTGAGCGGCAACTACGTGGGCGGCTCGGCGCCGCTGGCGGGCGGAGCGGCGTGGGCCAATACGGCCACTTCGGCCACCATCCGCGGCATCTACCTCAATGGGGCGGGCACCACCAACACACCGGCCACCACCATCAGCGGCAACTTTGTGCAAAACTTCGCCATCACGGGCGGGACCACGGGCACGGGCACGTTTACCGGTATCGAGGTCAGCACTTCGACGCTGGACAACACCTCGTACTCCGTGTCGGGCAATACCGTCAGCGACGTTAGCAGCAACTCCACCCAGTCCAATGGCTTGGGCACGACCGGCCTCGTGGGCATCGCGGCCACCAGCAACGCCACGTCCTCGACGGCGCAGGTGGTGACCGGCAATACGGTGTACAACCTGAACCTGGCCCCGGCCACGCTCAGCACCGCCAACATTTACGTGACGGGTATCGCGACCCGCTCCTCGTCGACGGCCACGGGCACCCTCAGCCGCAACCGCGTGTACAACCTCACCAATGCCGGCACGGCCACCACGGCCGGCATCATCGGCATTGGCCTGAACGGCGGCGCCTGGACGACGAGCAATAACCAGGTGGCCCTGAGCAACACCAGCGCCACCGTGACCAGCCCCACCAACGGCCCCGTCATCATCGGCATTGCCAACAACGTGTCGCTCGTGGCCACCACCGAGTATATGTATTTCAACTCGGTGCGCATTGCCGGCACCGCCAGTGGCGCGCTCAAAACCTACGCTTTCCGGCACATGGGCACGGCCAGCTCGCTGCTGCGCAACAACATACTGGTGAACGAGCGCGCCGGCGGCACCGGCAGCCACTTTGCCATCGGCACGGGCTCGGCCGTGACCGTGGGCACCACCACTGCGGCCGCCGTCAATTCCAACTACAACGACTTGTTCAGCAGCAACAGCGCCACACTGGGAGAGAACAACACGACGCCGTATGCTTTTGCCGGCTGGCAGGCCCACAGCAGCGCCCCGGATGTTAACTCGAAGAACCGGCCGGTTAAATTCATCGACCCGGCAGTGGGCAACCTCAACCTGGATGCCACCACCAACTGCTCGCTCGACAACGCCGGGCAAGCCCTTGCCACCGTCGACGGCGAGTATGACAACGCCGCTACCAGCCGCCAAACCACGCCCGACCTTGGCTCCGACGAGTTTGCGCCCGTGCAGCAAACGGCCACCATCGTCACCCCGGGCCCGGTTTGCGGCCCTACCACAGCTTCCGTGACGCTGACCGGCAACGGCGGGCCTTACTCCGTGACATACTCGGACGGCAGCGCGTCAACCACGGCCTCGGGCGTGACATCGCCTTTCACCTTCCCAGCGGCGGCCGGCAAAACCTACACCCTCACCAGCGTAACCGATACCTACGGATGCTCGCTGGCCACGGCGGGCAGCCTTACGGTGAACCCCAAGCCCACGGCCGCGCTCACCAGCCCGAACCAGACCCTATGCCTGGGCAGCTCCGCCACCGTGAACACCACCCTCACCGGCACGCCGCCCTTCACCCTGACGGTGACGGCTACCGACGCGGGCGGCACCACCAGCCAGACCACCACTGTGCCCCAGGCCTCGTATTCGCTGAGCTACCCCATTGCGCAGAACACCACGTTTGCCATCACGGCCCTCACCGATGCCAACGGCTGCTCAGCCGACGTGAACACGCTGCCCAGCATCGCCTTCACGGTGGTTACCACCACCACGTACACCGGGGCTGCCCCCGGCGACGGCCAGAACTGGTTTAACGCCGCCAACTGGACGGCTTGCGTGCCCAGCAACACGATTGACGCCCTCATTCCCGGTGGGCTAAACTTCTACCCCAGCCTGAACACTTCAGCCACGGCGGCCGTGCGCACCCTCAGCATCGCCAGCGGCGCCAGCTTGGTCCAGAGCGCCGGCACCCTTAATGTGTACGGCGACCTGACTAACAACGCCCCCGCCGCCAATGTGAGCCTAACCGGCGGCATGGTAGCTTTCCGTGGCGCGGCACCCACCGTCACGGGCATCGACGGTTTTTACGACCTCAACGTGAACCTGACTGCTGCCGCCGGGGTGCTGGCCCTGGCCAACGACATCAGCGTGACGCACGCCCTCACCATGACACAAGGCGTGCTCAATACCGGCGCATTTGCGCTGACCCTGGCCCCCGCTGCCACCCTCTCCGAAACCGACGCCAGCTACGTGCTGGGTCAGGTAGCGGTGCCCGGCCGCGACCTGAGCACGGCCACGGCCGAAAGCTTCGGCAACATCGGCCTGACGCTGACGCCGGACGCCGCTTCCACGGCCTTCCCCGGCCTCACCACGGTGGTGCGCACCACGGGCACGGTGCTCACCGGCGCGGGCACCAGCCAAAGCATCAAGCGCTACTTTGACATTCAGCCCGCCACCAACACGGGCCTGAACGTGGCCATGGACTTCAGCTACTTCGACCACGAGCGCAACGGCATTGCGCCCGGCAATGTGGCCTTGTTTAAGTCGGTGAGCGGCCTCTCGGGGCCGTGGGCCAACCAAGCGCCCATCACCATCGCCGGCAACACGGTGAGCAAAACCGGCATCGCCGACTTCTCCATCTGGACGCTGGGCAGCGCCACCAACCCGCTGCCCGTGGAGCTCACCGCCTTCACGGCCGAGCGCCAAGGCACCAACGCCGCCCTGACCTGGACCACCGCCAGCGAGAAAAACAACGCCGGCTTCGACGTGCAGGTGAGCCCCGACGGCCGCGCGTTCCGCACGCTGGGCTTTGTGGCCAGCCCCTCGGCCAGCAGCAACGCCCCGCGTCACTACACCTTCCTCGACGCCGAGAAGGGCAAAGCCGGCCTGCGCTACTACCGCCTGCGCCAGCTGGATGTGACGGGCAAAGCCGAATTTTCGCCCGTGCGCACCGTGCGTTTCGAGAGCGAAGCCGCGCCGGCCCTGGTGCTCACGGGCGTGCCCAACCCCTTCGAGCACGGCCTGACTTTGCGCGTGGAATTGCCCGCCGGCACCCCGACTGCCGCCGCCCAGCTACGTGTGACCGATGCGGCCGGCCGCGTGGTGCTGACCACCGCCCCGCTGCTAAGCGCCGGCCTCAGCCAGCTGCCGCTCGACCTGCGCGGCCAAGCCAGCGGGGTGTACTTCGTGCAGCTCACCTTCGCCGGCCAGCCCGCGCAGCACCTCAAGGTGGTGAAGGAATAGTCCTTCACCGTTGTGCACAAAAAAGCCCGCTGGAAATATCCAGCGGGCTTTTTTGTGGTTATGGTTGTCAGATTAATTATTCTGAATAAGCACCACTTTCGACGTAAGGTTGGGGTCGAGGCTGGTATAGCCACGTACCAGCACGGTGTAAATCTTGCCCGATTCGTAATTTTTCGAAGCAGTGGTGGAACCCGAGCCATTGCCTTCGGCCACGTAGAGGACGGCCACGCTGGGGTTGCCGGCCGACACGTCGATGTTGTACGTACCGGCGTTAATTTCCACGAAAGACGAGGCTGTGCCAAAAGGCACGTCGGGGGTGATGGCCTGCGAGCCCACGGCAAGGCGCTGGGTCAAACGCAGCGGCGAAGACTGCCCCTGGCCCAAGTGCACCAGCCGAATCTTGGCTTTGCCCGAAGCAGGTGCCGTCAGGTCGTCGTTCACAAACAAACCGCTCACCGCTGTGGTAGCACCCGGCGAGTAAGCAAAGTACGAGTAGCTCTTGTCCTTTTCCACCGTCACGCTTTGCGTCACGGCGTTTTGGCCCGAAGTGGCCACGTTCACTTTGAGGGTGCGGCTGCCGGCGGGCACGCCCTGGTAGCCGCTATTGGCGCCGTAGGCCAACGTGGCCTTTTCGGTATCATCGGCCAAAAACTTCACGTCGAGGTTGGCACTGGGGGCGGCGTGGTGAAACTTAACTTGGCCCTGTTCAACGACGGGAGCGGCCGGTTCATCTTTTTTGCTGCACGAGGCCAATAGCACAGTGGCCGGCAACAGGGCCCGGAAGGCGAGGGAAGCGAAAGACGTTTTCATACGAAGAATACAGCGGTAAATGAAGTTGCAGGCCGACCGGAAACTACCGGCCGGCCCGGCCTGAACGTGCGCGCGAACCGGTTTGTTGAGTTGCGGACCCAAAAAATTGACATCGATGGCCATTTTCAGCCTCCGTTCGCATTCTATCTTTGTTATATGCACAAACTTAATTGGTTGGCCGCCCCACAGTGGCGGCTGCGCGGGGCGGTTACTACGGCGTTGATTTTGAGTCTTTTGACCCCGACATTGGCTCAGCAGGCCCCGGCTACTATTCGCCTGCATCCGGAAGACGCCGAGCGCGGCCTGAATGGCCCCCAGCACAACTTCGAGTTTCTGCCCCCCGGCGTGGGCGGCGATGATTACCAGAGCGCTGGCTTCTTTGGCCAAAAGTTGCGCCCCTACCTGGCCGGCAACGCCCAGGCCCTGGCCCACCTCGACCAGTACCGTCGTCAGAAAACCATCTTCCTCGTCGACCGCGTGGTGGCTGTTGGCGCTTTCGGCCTGTGGGGCCAGCAGATTTTGGCGGGCGACGAGCGGCAGTACTTCAACAACACCCAGAAAGTGGCCTTGGGCGTGTTTGCCACCAGCCTGCTGGCCACGGTCTTCATCAACCGCAACACCAACACCTACATGAAGCGCGCCGTGGAAGCCTACAACGCCGCCCCGCCGGCGCACGGCAGCGTGTGGCCCCGGCTGCGCCCCAGCAGCATGGGCATCGGCGCGGCGCCCACCGGGCAGCCGCTGCTGGCGTTGCGCTGGAACTTGCGCTAAGGCCCGCGGTTTTCCGTATACCCTTTCCATGGACTACCCCCTGCCCGAAGCGGCCAGGCGCTACGTGGCCGCGCACCTGCACGACGACCCCGCCCACCTAGCCCTGCAAGCCCGCCGCCACCCCGGCCTGCCCGTGCCCGAGCTCGTGCGCCAGATTCAGGCCCGCCAGAAGGCCCGCGTGAAGCTGCCAGAATGGGCCGACAACCCCGATTTGATATTTCCGCCCGCGCTTTCGGTGGAGCAGGCTTCGTCGGCGCGCACGGCGGCGTTCAAAGCCAGCTTGGTGGATGGCCAACGCCTGGCCGACCTCACCGGCGGCTTCGGGGCCGACTCGGCGGCGTTTGCCCAGCGGGTGGCCCACGTCGACTACGTGGAGCGCAACCCGGCGCTGGCCGATGTGGTGCGCTATAACTTTGGCCAGCTTGGCATCGCCAACGTGGACGTGCACGCCGCCGACGCGCTGGCCTTCCTCAAGGAAACCGACCGGCGCTACGACTGGCTCTACCTCGACCCGGCCCGGCGCGATACGGCCGCGCGCAAGATTTTTCTGCTGCGCGACTGCGAGCCCGACGTGGTGAAGCTCATGCCGCTGCTGCTGCACAAAGCCACCAAAGTGCTGCTCAAAACCTCGCCCATGCTCGACATCGAGCAGGCCGTACAGGGCTTGGGCCACGTGCGTCGGCTCTGGGTGGTGGCCGTCGACAACGAGGTGAAAGAAGTCCTCTACGAGCTAGGCCAAGAGCCCGCCGTCGACCCCGAACGTTACGCCCTGAACCTGCGCCGCGACGGCACCCAGCAGGAATTTCGCCTCAACCGCGCCCGCGAAGCCCGCGCCACGCCCCGCTACGCCGAGGCCCAGCAGTTCCTCTACGAACCCAACGCCGCCGTGCTCAAGGCCGGCGCGTTCCGCAGCATCGGCACGGCCTTCGAACTGCTGAAACTGCACCAGCACAGCCACCTGTACACGTCCGACGTGCTGCGCGCCGATTTTCCGGGTCGCATTTTTCGGGTACGGGCCGTGGAAAAAGCCGACGGCGCTGCCCTCAAGGCACATCTGGGGCCCGAGGCGCGTGCCCACGTCACCACCCGCAACTTCCCCGACTCAGTGGCCGATTTCCGGCGCCGCACCGGCATTCGCGAAGGTGGCGACGTGTACTTGTTCGCCACCACCGACCTGCGCGGCCGGCCCGTGGTGCTGGTGTGCGAGAAGGTGGCGCCCGGCCTTGCTGCCGCCTGAGTACCGTCAAATTTCTAGGCAGGCTCGGCCGCTGCGCCACGCTGCCCGTACAATCAGCTTGCTCGCCGGGTGGCGAAGCATCTCTTTAGAAATAAGCTGGTTGTTATGCGTTTTACAGATAAAGTGTGCCTGGTAACGGGCGGAACCTCAGGCATTGGCCAAGCCGCGTGCGTGCGGCTGGGGGCCGAAGGCGGCACCGTCATTGCCCTGGGTCGCGACAAAAAAGACGGCGCCGAAACCGTGCGCCTCATCGAGGAGGCCGGTGGCCAGGCCGTGTTCATAGCCTGCGATTTGGCCAAGCCCAAGGCTATCGAAACCACCGTACAGAAAGTATTGGCCAAATTCCACCGCGTCGATGTGCTTGTTTGCGACGCGGCCATGATGACGTTTGAACCGCTCGTAAAATTGCCGCTGGAGAAATGGGACCTGCTCATGCAGGTGAACCTGCGCTCTTTGGCTCAGCTTACGCAGCTGTGTTTGCCACACATGCCTAGGGGCAGCGCCATTGTGGCCATCAGCTCGGTGCATGCCCACCAGACCACGGCCGCCGTGGTGCCCTACGCCACCAGCAAGGGCGGCCTCGAAGCTTTCGTGCGGGGCATGAGCCGCGAGCTCGACTTCCGCCAGACCCGCATCAACGCCATTGCGCCCGGCGCCGTCGACACGCCCATGCTCTGGAGCAACCCCAACGTGAAAAACGGCAACGAGAAAATCGACAAAGCCACCGTGGGCAAGCCCGAAGAACTGGCCGCCGCCATTGCCTTCATGGCCTCGGCCGAGGCCAGCTTCATCCACGGCGCCACCCTGGCCGTGGATGGCGGCCGGCTAGCCCAATTATAGCGCACCACGCACGAGCTACTGCCGCCGCAACGTCAGGCTGTTGCCGAGCAAAAGCAGCTTGCGCTTTCCCGCTTCCCCCCACGGCCAATAGCCCGGTTTTCCGTAGTTTTGCAGCGCGCGCCCGCTCGCCGGTTTCGGTTGGGCGGGCGCCCCGTTTTTTCTCTCCTGCCTTTTTCGCGCATTCAATGCCCTATCTGTTCACTTCCGAATCGGTTTCGGAAGGCCATCCCGATAAAGTTGCCGACCAGATTTCCGACGCCATCCTCGACGAGTACTTGCGCCAGGACCCCACCTCCAAAGTGGCGTGCGAAACGTTGGTGACCACCGATTTTGCGCTGGTGGCCGGCGAAATCAAGTCCAAAGCCCACGTCGACGCCGAGCCCATTGTGCGCGAAACCATCCGCCGCATTGGCTACGACAAGCCGGAATACCTCTTCAACGCCGACACCTGCGAGGTGATGAACCGCCTGCACGAGCAGTCGCCCGACATCAACCAGGGCGTGGAGCGCGCTAAGGACGAAGACCAGGGCGCCGGCGACCAAGGCATGATGTTCGGCTACGCCAGCCACGAAACGGCCAACTACATGCCGCTGGCCCTCGACCTCTCGCACCGCCTGTTGCAGGAGCTCGCCGCCATCCGCCGCGAAGGCCGCGACATGCCCTACCTGCGCCCCGACGCCAAAAGCCAGGTCACGATTCGCTACTCTGACGACCACAAGCCCGAAGCCATCGACACCATCGTCATCAGCACGCAGCACGACGAGTTCGACGCTTCGGAGAGCAAGATGCTCGATAAGATTAAAGCCGACGTGCTCAGCGTGCTCATCCCACGTGTGAAGGCCGGCTTGAGCGCCGACGTGCAGGCCCTCTTCACCGACCAGATTACCTACCACATCAACCCCACCGGCAAGTTCGTCATCGGTGGCCCGCACGGCGACTCCGGCCTCACCGGCCGCAAAATCATCGTGGACACCTACGGCGGCAAGGGCGCCCACGGCGGCGGCGCCTTCTCCGGCAAAGACTCCTCCAAGGTGGACCGCTCGGCCGCCTACGCTGCCCGCCACATCGCCAAAAACCTGGTGGCCGCCGGCGTGGCCGACCAGGTACTGGTGCAGGTGGCTTACGCCATTGGCGTGGCCCAGCCCGTGGGCGTGTTCGTGACTACCTACGGCACCATCAAGGCCAAAAATGCGGCCGGCCAGCCGCTCACCGACGGTGAAGTGGCCCAGAAAGTGCAGAAGCTGTTCGACCTGCGCCCCTACGCCATCGTGAAACGCTTTGGCCTGCAAAACCCCATCTTCGCCCAGAGCGCAGCCTATGGCCACATGGGCCGCCAGCCCGGCACCGTGAACGTGGTGATGCCCGACGGCGAAACCAAAACCTTCGAGACCTTCACTTGGGAAAAGCTCGACTACGTGCCCCAGATTAAGGCCGAGTTTGGTTTGTAGGCAGACAACTCCAGCAACAAAAAAGCCCCTCCGGTTGCGGAGGGGCTTTTTTGTTGCTGCAGGCGCAGCCATTAATGGCTCAAGGTTTTCTCCTTGTAGCGCGTGATTTGGCGGCGCAGGCTTTCGGTGGCCGCGTCGGCGGCGGCTTCAAAGGAAGCGGCATCTTCGGCGCTGAACAACGTGGAGCCCGGCACAAAAAGCTTTATTTCTACCGTCTTATTAGCAATGCCGTCTTTATTGTTGAGGCGCATAATCACCTCGCCGTCGGTAAACTTATCATAAAAAGTTTCCAGCTTATTGAGGCGTTGCTGCACAAAATCAAGCAATTTCTTGTCGGCGTCGAAGTGCACCGAATGCATCTGAACTTTCATAAAGCAGTTGATTAAGAGGGTAAAAGAGTGTGGCAACTTCAGGCCCGTGGGTGGGCCTGTTCAAATACGGATTTCAGGCGGTCGACGGACAGGTGCGTGTATACCTGCGTGGCCGCCAAACTGGCGTGCCCCAGCAATTCCTTGATGGAATTCAGGTCGGCACCTTTGCCCAGCAAATGCGTGGCGAAGGCATGCCGCAGCGCGTGCGGGTGCTGCTGCGCCCCGGAAGTCGTAATCTGGCTTAAATACCGCTTCACGGTGCGGTACACAAACTTTTCGTACATGGCCTCGCCTTTGTCGGTGAGCAACAGCGGGCCTTCGGCTGTTCCGAATTCGTGCGCCCGCCGGGCTTGGTATTTCTCAATTACCTGCATCAGCGTCGGGTTCAGGGGCACGATGCGCTGTTTGTTGCCTTTGCCCGTCACGCGCACCGTGCCGGCGCCCAGGCTCACGTCGTCGGCGTGAATGCCGATGAGTTCCGACAGGCGGATGCCGGTACCGTACAGCATTTCCAGCACCAACTGGTCGCGCACGCCGGCAAAGTCGTCGCCAAATTCGAACGAATTCAGCAAGCCGTTCAGGGAATCTTCGGGCACGAACTCGGGCAGCTTCTTGGCCATCTTCGGGGCCTTGATGCGCAGCATGGGGTTGCTGGCAATGGCACCGGCGCGCAGCAGGAACTTGTAGTAGGAGCGCAGGCAGGCCACTTTGCGGTTCACGGTGCGCGGGTCGAGGTCTTGCTGCATCAGCTCCACCACCCAGCCGCGGATGAGCGGGTGCGTGGCCTGCGCCGGGTCGTCGAGCTCGTAGGCCGCTTTCAGGTACGCCGCAAACTGGCCCAGGTCGGTCTGGTACGACGTCAGCGTGTGCCCACTGTAGCGCTTCTCAAAGCGCAAAAAATCGAGAAAAGCGTCCATTCCCACAGCAAAAAAGCCCGGCGGTTGGGCCGGGCATCCAATGTAGGGCTTTTTTATTTTTTACCAAATAACCGCGTACGGTACGGACGCGAAAAAACCGGCCGGCTTGCCAATTAGGACAAACCAGCCGGTTTTAGCTAAGCTAAACGGCCCTAGGGCGTTGGGCTATTCGTTGGGCTGGCCGTAGGTGGCGAGCTTGTACACCGCCTTCTGCTTCATTTTGCGCTGCGTGATGCTGGGCTTCTGGAAGAACGTGCGACGACGCAGCTCTTTCAGCACGCCGGTGCGCTCAAACTTCTTCTTGAAACGCTTCAGAGCGCGGTCAACCGATTCGTTGTCTTTGATTTGAACGATAATCATATCAGGGAGTGAGGGAGATTTCTGAGGAGTGCGGTGTAAACCGGGCCGCAAAGATAAGTAGAATTGTTAGCGAAACAAACTATTCCCCAGGCAAGGCGGCTGAATCCTTGTCGATTACTACTTCAGCAGCGCCCGGGCAATCACCAGCTTCTGGATTTCGCTGGTGCCTTCGCCAATGGTGCACAGCTTGGCGTCGCGGTAGTACTTCTCGGCCGGATAGTCCTTGGTGTAGCCGTAGCCGCCGAAAATCTGCACGCCTTCGTTGGCCACGCGCACGCTCACTTCCGAAGCGTAGAGCTTGGCCATGGCCGATTCCAGGTTCACGTTCAGGCCGCGGTCCTTCATGTCGGCGGCGCGGTAGGTGAGTTGGCTGGCGGCTTCAATCTCGGTGGCCATGTCGGCCAGCTTAAAGGCGATGCCCTGGAAATTGCTGATGGGCTGATTGAACTGGTGGCGCTCCTTGCTGTACTGCAGCGCCGCCTCGAAAGCGCCCTGCGCAATGCCCAGGCTAAGCGCCGCGATGCTGATGCGGCCGCCGTCGAGCACCTTCAGGCTCTGCACAAAGCCGTCGCCCACCTTGCCGATGACGTTGCCCACGGGCACTTTGCAATCGGTAAAAATCAATTCCGTGGTTTCGGAAGCGCGCATGCCCAGCTTATCCTCTTTGCGGCCGGCCGCGAAGCCCGGCGTGCCGCGCTCGATGATGAAAGCCGTCATGCCGTGCGAGTCGCCTACCTCGCCGGTGCGGGCAATGACCACGGCCACGTTGCCGGTTTTGCCGTGGGTGATGAAGTTTTTGGCGCCGTTGAGCACGTAATTCTCGCCGCTCTCGTCGAGCACGGCGGTGGTGCGCATGTTGCCGGCATCGGAGCCGGTGTTGGGCTCGGTAAGGCCCCAGGCCCCAATCCATTCGCCGCTGGCGAGTTTGGGCAGGTACTTGCGCTTTTGCTCCTCGGAGGCGTGCTGCAGGATGTGGCCGGTGCAGAGCGAGTTGTGGGCGGCCATGCTCAGGCCGATGCTGCCGTCAATTTTTGACAGCTCCACAATGGCCGTGACGTACTCCATGTAGCCGAAGCCGGAGCCGCCGTACTCCTGCGGCACGAGCACGCCCATCAGGCCCAGCTCGCCCAGCTTATGAAACACATCGACGGGAAATTCCTGGCTTTCGTCCCACTTCATCATGTGGGGCTTGATGTGCTGGGCGCCAAAATCGCGCACCATCTGCGCAATCATGGTTTGGTTTTCGGTGGCTACGGCTTCCATGTAAGGAGAACGATTGGTGGGAATTGTGAGTAGGTACAGAACGGGAACTGCCAAACCCAACGAGTGTTCGTTTTGGCTCCACGAAAGTACGGTTTTGGCAGTTGGAAACGGCGACCCGCCGCAGCGGCCCGGTGGCTCTTTCTTGAAAGGGCGCGGCAAAAGCGTTACTTTTGAGGCTTTTTGGGGAGAACCTGACGCTGACGCTGGCGGATTTTCCCGGATTTTTTCCGCTGATTCTGTATTCATTGGCCTTCATGCCTTCTTTTTTCCTTCGCCGCCTTGGGCGGCTGTGGCTGCTCGCATTGCCGGCCGTGCTACTGTTTTCGTCGTGCGCCTCGTCGAAATACTATCAAAAAAGAACGCTCTTTCGCCTAACCGATAGCCAAGGCCGACAGCTCGACAGCACCAAGTTGCGCATCGCCCTGAACCGGACCGAGCGCAATTATGTCATTCAGCCCAACGACTTTCTGGAAGTGCGGGTGAACACCAACAAAGGCGAACGCATTTTGGACCCTAACGGGGAACTGCAGTTTGGCCAACCTTCCGGCACGCTGCCCAGCCGCGGCACCGTGATAGGCGGGCAGCAAAACAACGCCAGTAGCCGCAACGTCGCGCCACAACGCAACACCGGGCAGGGCGCGGGTTCGGCAACGGGCGGCTCGGAGTTTTTGGTGCAGGCCGATGGCACGGTGGTGCTGCCGTTGGTGGGCCGGGTCCGTGTCAAGGGACTGTCGTTGCTCCAAGCCGATAGCGTGCTGGCCATTCGCTTCAATGAGTTTTACAAGGAGTCTTTCGTGACGACCCGCGTGACCAACAACCGCGTCATCGTGCTTGGGGCCACCGGCGGACAGGTCATCGCCCTCACCAACGACAACATGAACCTGCTGGAAGTGCTGGCCCTGGCCGGCGGGATAGATGGCCAAGGTGGCGGCGGTGGCGGCACGGGGCTGTACCGCAACGGCGGCCGCGCCGACAACATCCGCATCATTCGCGGCGATTTGAAAAACCCGCGGGTGCAGCAAATCGACTTGTCGACGCTCAACGGCATGCGCCGGGCCAACCTGCAGATTGAGCCCAACGACGTGATTTACATCGAGCCCATTCGACGCCCCTTCCTCGACAACCTTGCTGATTTGAACCCGCTCATCGGGGTGGCAAGTCTGGTGGTCACCACTACTTATTTTATTATCTCTCAATTAAATCGGTAAGCTCTGATTTGCTCTGCCTTCCGTATACCCCGAAGGCAAAAGTGAGTTGGCAATTCCAGTGCAATGGCTATCAACGAAAATACCGAAATAGAAGAGCTCATCCGTAACGCGTCGGGCGGGGTGGCGGCCCCGCCGTCGGCGCCCACGGCGGGCTTGCCGGCCGACGACGACGACGCCGGGGGCCTCGACATCGCGACCCTGGTGCTGGTGGCCCGGCGCAGCCTGCTGTGGCTGCTACTGCTGGTGGTGCTGGGCGTGACGGCCTCGTGGCTGTACCTGCGCTACACCAAGCCGGTGTACCAGTCGGCTTCGCTGCTGAAAATCAACGAGCGCGAGCAGGCCGCCGAAGTAGGCATCGCCGACCAGATAGCGCCGGCTGCTGCCGATAAGGCCCGGTCCAGCAAGTTGGCAGGTGAGGTGGAGCTGATTAAGTCGAACATCATTTACCGTCGTCTGAAGGACTCGCTGGCCCTGGACGTAAACTACTACGTGCAAGGCACCGTGCTGGAAACCGAGATGTACAACACCTCGCCCTTCCACGTCAAATACGCCATCAGCGACCCGGCACTGTACAACCGCAAGTTCAACCTCAAATTCACCGGGCCCCGCCAATTTAAACTTGACGTGGTGGGCCAGGGCCAATCGCTGGGTGGGGTGTACGTTCTGGACCAACCCATTGTGCTGCCTGGTATTAAGCTGCAGATAAGCGGCACGAATGAACTGACCGACGACTCACGCGAAGCCGACTACCACTTCACCATCCAGGATGAGGCGGCCGTCAATGCTTACCTGGATAAAAATCTGGCCGTCGACATCATCAATCCGGATGCCAACACCATTCAGATTTCTTTTAAGGACTTCAATCCCAGCAAAGCACAGAGCATTGTCGATGCCATTGACCGGGTGTACCTGAAGGAGAAGCTTTCTCAGAAACGAGAATCGACTACCCGAAAGCTGAACTTTCTGGACAACACCCTCAACGACACCAAACAGCAACTGCAGCAGGCAGAGGATAAGCTGAAGGACTTCACGCAGACCAACAAAACCTACGATGTACAGGGCGATGCAGCCGCTATTACGGCCAAGCTGGAAAAGCTCGAAGAAGACCGCCTCAAGCTGGAGGAGAAGGTGTCACTGCTGGTTACCATCAGCCGTTTGATAAACGACGAGAGCATCACGACCAGCGAAAACGAGACCGTGGAGCAGACCATTCCGGCCATTGCAGGCATCGAAGACCCGCAGTTGGCCGTGTCCCTCAACGACCTGAACGCGCAGCAATGGGACCTGCGCCGCCTGCGCCGCTCCAGCACCGACAAAACCGAGGCCGTGCAGCAGCGGGAAGCTAGCTTGGCTTTCGTGCGCAATAAAATCAAGCGCTTGCTGCAACAGGACCAAAGCGTGCTGCGCCGCCAGCTGGCCCGGCTCAACCAACAAAGCGACAAGCTTAACGCTCTGCTGGAAGAAAAGCCACAGCAAGGCACCGAACAGGAGCGGCTGAAGCGCCCCGTGGCGCTCTATGGTGAAACCTATGTGAGTTTGTTGCAACGCAAAATTGATTTCGGCATTCAACAAGCTGGTCAGATACCCGACTTCCAGATTCTGTCGCCAGCCTCGGCCCCGGCCGCGCCCATTTTCCCGAGCAAGCTCATTGCCTACGCCATTGGGCTGGTGGGAGGCCTGCTGCTGGGCCTGGGCCTGATTGCGGTGCGCTACTTCATGCACAACACCGTTACCAACGTGCGCGAGCTGGAACGCAACACCAAGGCGTCGGTGCTGGGCATCATCCCGACCTACGACAAGGAAAAGATGGAGATTTCGCGCCTGGTGGTGGACAAGAACCCCAAGTCGGCCATTTCGGAGTCCATCCGCTCCATCCGGACCAACCTGGACTTCATCAGCTCGGCCAAGAAGAAGCGGCTGATTTCGGTGACGTCGACCATCTCGGGCGAAGGCAAAACCTTCGTGACGGTGAACCTGGCCGGCATCATTGCCCTCTCGGGCCAGCGCGTCATCATCCTCGATTTGGACATGCGCAAGCCCAAAGTGAACCTGGCGTTTGGCGCCGAAAACACGCGCGGCGTGAGTACCATCCTCATCGAGCGGCACACGGTGCAGGAGTGCATTCAACCCACCAACATCGAGTCGATGCAGTTCATTTCGGCGGGCCCCACGCCGCCGAACCCCTCGGAGTTGATTTTGAGCGACCGGTTCGACCTGATGATTCAGGAGCTGTTCCGGACCTACGACGTTATCCTCATCGACACCCCGCCCGTGGGCCTCGTGACCGACGGCATCCTCATCATGCGCAAGGCCGACATTCCGCTCTACATCGTGCGGGCTGATTACTCGCGCAAAGCCTTCATCAAGAACATGAACCGGCTGATGCGGAGCAACAACTTCACGAACATGTGCACCATCCTGAATGATGCGCCTGCCGGGGCCGGCTACGGCTACGGGTATGGCTACGGGTATGGGTATGGGTATGGCTACGGGGCATACGGCCAGGGCTACTACGAAGAGCCCGTGGCCAAGCCGCTTACCTTTGGCCAGAAGCTGAAGAAGTTCCTGTCTTAACGCATTCTGAACCGATGGCTTCGCTCTGGCAAAGGCTTTTTGGCGGGGCAGCGGCCGAGGCCGCCCCGGCGGCTCTGCCCGTGGCGGCCCTGGCGGCGCTGGGGGCCGACATGCACTCGCACCTGTTGCCCGGCCTCGACGACGGGGCCGAAACGGTGGAGCACTCGCTGGACCTGCTGCGGGCCCTGCGCGCCCTCGGCTACCGCAAGCTGGTGATGACGCCCCACATCATGGGCGACTTCTACAAGAACACGCCGGAAGGCATTCGGGCGGCGCTGCAGCTGCTACGCGACGCCGCCGCCAGTGCCGGCCTGGGCGACGTGGAGCTGGACTGCGCGGCCGAGTATTACCTGGACGAGTTCCTGGGCCGGAAGCTGGCCGACGGCACCGAGATGCTCACCTTCGGCGGCGAGAAGCGGTACCTGCTATTTGAGACGTCGTACATGAACGAGCCGCTCAACCTGTTCGAAATCATTTTTGAGATGAAAGCGCAGGGCTACCGGCCGGTGCTGGCCCATCCGGAGCGGTACACGTACCTGTATGGACGGCTGGCCGAAATCGAGAAACTGCGCCGCGATTACGACGTGCTGCTGCAGGTGAACCTCAACTCGCTAGCCGGCTACTATTCGCCCGGGGCCAAACGGGTAGCCGAAGAGCTGATTGACGGCGGCCTGGTCGATTTCGTGGGCACCGATGCCCACCACCTGCGCCACACCGACACTCTGCTGCGCCGCACCGTGCCGCAGCCGTACCTGCAAAAGCTGCTGCGCCTGCCCCTGCTGAATAATACGCTTTGACGGATTTGGTTGTCAGCTGCTCCTTGTCAGGCCAAGGCTACCGACGGATTATGAACAACTGACAACCGACAACTGACCACTGACAACTGGATTATGATTTTCGTTACCGGCGGCACCGGCCTCATTGGTTCCTTTCTGTTGCGGGCGCTGCGGGCACGCGGGCTGGCGGTGCGTGCCCTGCACCGCGGGGCCGCGCCAACCGACGCCGCTCCGGGCGTGGAATGGCTGGCCGGCGACCTGCTGGATACCGACCTGCTGCGTGCGGCCCTTACGCCCGAGGTCACGCACGTGTTTCATTGCGCTGGGCTGGTTTCCTACGCGCCGCAGGACGAGGACGCGCTGCTGCGCGTGAACGTGGACGGCACCGCCGCCATCGTGGACGCCTGCCTGGAACGGCCGGGCATCCGGCTGGCGCACGTGTCGTCGGTGGCCGCGCTGGGCACGCCGGCGGGCGCAGCAGAGGCCACCGGAACCCTCACCGTGACCGAGGCCGCTACCTGGGACCTGGGCGCCGCGCACCCGGCCTATGCCACCTCGAAATACCTGGGCGAACTGGAAGTGTGGCGCGGCGTGGCCGAGGGCCTGTCGGCCGTCATCGTGAATCCTTCGGTGGTGCTGGGACCCGGCGACTGGAACCGCAGCAGCACGCGCCTGCTGCGCTACGCGCACCAGCAGCACCGCTTTTATACCCGCGGGCTGGTCAACTTCGTGGACGTGCGCGACGTGGTGGCGCAGCTGCTGGCCCTGGCCCTGGACCGGCCCGAACTGAGCGGCGAGCGCTACATCCTCAGCGCGGAAGCCGTGCCGCTGGGCGAGTTTTTCCGGCAGGCGGCCGCGGCGTTGCAGCGGCGTCCGCCCACGGTGGCCGTGCCCGACTGGGCCGCCGAAGTCATTTGGCGCCTGGAGCACGCCCGGGCCGTGCTCACGGGTGCCCGGCCGCTCATCACGAAAGACACGGCCCGGGCGGGCCGCCGGCCAGTGGTGTACGCGCACGCCAAAGTACAAAGCGCTACCGGCTTAGTATTCCGGCCGTTAGCCGATACGCTGGCCTGGTGTGCAGCCGAACTGGCTGCGAACACGGCCACTGCCCCGGCGGTTATCGTATCTTAGCAAGAGCCGGATTGCACGGTTTTGCCCAATATTTGTTATCATTGACAGAGTACTGACAAGTGGAGTGAAGAGGCGCTGGCCGACGGTTTATTTCCTTTATTTTCCCGTCGACCCCACGCCTGCCTAAAACCCCGATTAATCCACTTAACTGCGATTTTATGCGCATGAACGAACATTTTGAAAACCACCGGGCTGTGCTGGACACCGTTCGTCGTTTCGAGCAGATGGTGGCGCAGCAGGAGCCCGTTTTCTTCGACCTGGAAGATTTCGAAAACATCATCGACCACTACGTTACCAACGCCGCGTTCGACAATGCCCTGCAGGCCTGCGAGGCTGCATTGGGCCAATACCCCTTCTCCACCGAGCTGCTGATTGACCGCGCCCAGGTGACGGCCATGCGCGGCGACTATTCCGAAGCCGAGCGTCAGATTGACGAAGTGGCGGCCCTGGACCCCACCAACGCCGACGTGGCCGTGACGCGCGGCATCATCAGCACCCAGCGCGGCGAGTTTGCGGAGGCGGTGGAGTTTTTCCGGGCCGGCCTGGAGCAGGAACCCGAGCGCGAGGACATTCACTTCAATCTCGGTCTGGCTTTTCAGAGCTGGCAAAAATTCAAGAGCGCGGCCAAGCACTACAAGCAGAGCCTGCGCCTCAACCCCGACAACGAAACCGGCGTGCAGGAGCTCCTGCACTGCCTCGACATCACGGGCCGGCTGGAAGAGCACGAGGAGTTTTTCAAGCGCTTCACCGACGACGACCCGTACTCGGCCACGGCCTGGTACAACCTGGGCCAGTACTGGTACCGCCGCGAAGACTTTGCGAAAGCAGCCGAGGCGTTTGACTACGCCGTGACCATCAGCCCGGACTTTCACGACGCCCACCACTGGCTGGCCGACACCTTTGTGTGCCAGCAGGAATACCGCAAGGCCATTCCGGAGTTTGAGTTGGCCTACCCGCCCGGCCAGCCCACGGATGAGGCCCTGTGCAACATCGGCGAGTGCTACGAGAAGCTGCGCGACTGGGAACCTGCCCGCAAATACTACCGCCAGGCCCTGGAGATAAACCCCCAGATGGACGAGGCGTGGTTTGGCCAGGGCGTGCTGCTGCAGGAGCAAGGGCGCTGGTTTGAGGCCATACACTATTTCCGGAAGGCCACCGAGCTGTACGCGGAGAGCGGCGAGTACTGGTCGGCGCTGGGCGCGGCCGAAAACCACGTGGGCAACGTGGTGAGCGCGCTCGAATCGTACGAGAAAGCCACCGAAGTGGCCCCCGACGACGTGCAGGGCTGGGTGAGCTGGAGCGCCATTCTCTACGAGCAGGGGCACTACTCCGAAGCCGTGGACTTGGTGCGCCACGCCGTGAACCTGCACCCCATGGAGGCCCATTTCCATTACATGCTGTGCGCCTACCTGCTGGCCGATGGCCGCATGCGCGAGGCCTATACCACCTTGGAAACGGCCCTCACGCTCAACTACGAGCAGCACGTGCTGCTGTTCGACTACTTTCCCGAGTTGCGCGAGCAGCCGGGCCTGAAGAAACTCATCGAGCAGTTCCGGAAATAACAATTCCCTGACTTAGACGCTACTTTTGCAACCGCCCGTTCTCGCGAACGGGCGGTTTTTTGTTGTCGGCCCCACCCTTTTCCGGTCGATGTAACCTCTTACCTCATTGCCTTTATACCTAGAAAACCGATGAATTACGACCTCTCTCAACTGCCCGAGCGCACGGCCAAGCCCCGCGAGCAGGGCTACACCATGGTGATGGACAAGGGCATGAGCCTGCGCGAAGTGGAAGACTTCCTAGAAGTGGGCGGCTCCTACACCGACGTAGTGAAGCTGGGCTGGGCCACCTCCTACGTGGTGCCCAACCTCAAGCGCAAGCTCGAAATCTACCGCGCGGCGGGCATTCCGGTATACTTCGGCGGCACGCTGTTCGAGGCTTTCATCATCCGCAACCAGTTCGACGACTACCGCCGCCTGCTCGATAATTTTGGCATGGAGTACGCCGAGGTATCGGACGGCAGCATCGACCTCGACCACGGCCGCAAATGCGAGTACATCCGCGAGCTGAGCAAGAGCGTGCGCGTGCTGAGCGAAGTGGGCTCGAAGGACGCCGAAAAAATCATTCCGCCCTACAAGTGGATTTCGCAGATGGAAACCGAGCTCGAAGCCGGCGCCATCAAGGTCATCGGCGAGGCCCGCGAGGGCGGCAACGTGGGCCTGTTCCGGAGCACCGGCGAGGTGCGCTCGGGCCTGGTTGAGGAGATTCTGACCAAAATACCGTCGGAGAAAATCCTGTGGGAAGCCCCGCAGAAAGCCCAGCAGGTGTGGTTTATCAAGCTGCTGGGTGCCAACGTGAACCTCGGCAACATTGCCCCCAACGAAGTGGTGAGCCTCGAAACCATTCGCCTGGGCCTGCGCGGCGACACCTTTACGCACTTCCTCGACATGGACGCCGTGGACCCCATGTTCCGCCCGGCAGCCAAAAGCACCAAGCCCGGCACCTCCATGCCCCGCGGCTAACGCATGACGGGCGCGGGCGAGTAAGCCCGACACCCAAAGCCACAGAGCACAAAAAAAGGCCGGCCCCCTTGCGGGAGCCGGCCTTTTTGCTGGTGGGTGAGGCGCGGTTACTGCTTCACCACTTTCAGGCTTTGCACCTGGCCGTTGGGCTGGGTGAGGCGCACCATGTACACGCCGGCCTTCAGGTCGCCGAGTTGCTCAACCGTCACGTCGTTGTTGCCTTTGCCGAGGTCCAGCGTCTGCTGGCGCACGGTACGGCCGGTCATGTCGGTCACGGTCACCGAGCCTTTGCCAGCCGAAGCCGACTGCAGGGTCAGGTGCACCTGGTCGGCGCTGTTGAAGGGGTTCGGGTAGGCGAGCAGCGAAGCACCTTCGGTGGCCTTGCCGCTGAAGTTCACCACGCGGGGGCCGAAGAAGTAGTCCTTGCCGTCTACGTCAATCTGACGCAGGCGGTAGTACCGGTCGCCGGTCTTGTTCTTCTCCACGTCGAGGAAGGTGTACGACTTGGCAGCCGAGCTGTTGGTGGCCGCAGCGGCCACGAAGCCCAAGGTGCGGAAGTCCGAACCGTTGGTGCTCACCTGCACTTCGAAGCCCTTGTTGTTGGTTTCGTTGGCGGTTTCCCAAGCTACCTGAGCGTCGTTGCCGATGCGCTTGGCTTCCAGGCTGGTCAGCGTCACGGGCAGCGGGTTGAACCGGTCGCCGAGGGTGAAGGTAGCAAACTGGGTGATGCCAGCGCGGGTCAGCTCGTTGGTGGTGGTGTTGAGGTTATCGCGGCCCTGCGGAATAAAGGTGTTGCCACCGTTGGTCGAGAGGAAAAGCGTCAGGTCAGCCTCGTTGATGCTGCTCGTTCCGGGAGTGTACGTGTTTGGGCCATTCAGCTGCTGCGTCTCGCTGTCGCGGTAGCGGAAAATCATCGTAGCCTGCAGACCGCCGGTGTTGGTTTGCTGGTCGGTGGGGCGCACGCCGAAGATGCGACGGATGCCGTAGCGGTTGTTGATGGGCGAGTACGCCTCGGCCGTGTTGCGAGTCACATCCACATTGCCGGGCGAGTTGCCGTTGGTGAAGGTCAGCGACAGGCCCATGTTGCCATAGGTGTAAGTCTCGCCGGGCACCACCGCCGTCCGGCTGGTCCGAACAAAACCACGCAGGTACGAGGCATCCGTCTCGCCGTTTATCTGGGCGCCGTTGTTGGCGTTGATGAGTGCACGGTCGGATAGTACCACCACCGACAGAGCGGGCGTCAATATGTTGGTCAACAACACGCCGGCATTTGCATTCAGCGGCGTGTAAAGGTTGGGAACGTACGCGTTGTACAGGCCCACCGTCGGCGTCAGGAAATTCAGCGACTGTGAAACGTTCATGATGCCGGTCAGGTTTTTCGTGCCGCCGCCCGAAATGTCAACACGTACAAACGTACCGTTGGAAATGGTCTGGTTGCCGCTGCCGGCAAACTCCATGATGGTGTTTTCGCGCTGAATGAAGCTGTCGTATTCGTTGCTGAAGTCACCGTATACCTGCAGCTGGCCGCTCACGAGACGCGTGATGGAGCGCGATGCCTGCGAAGTGCCGCCCAGAATGAGGTTACGGGTACGAGCCGGACCTGAGTTCAAGTTGCTGTACAGGAGGGTGCCACCAGCCGTGCGCACCTCAACGTCGGAGTTGATGTTAGGATAGGGCACGCTGTTGCCAGCGCCCAGGTCACGAATCAGAGCATTAGCGGTAGCATTGGGAACACCGTTGCTCCAGTTGCCTGGGTCGAACCAGTTGTCATTCACCGCGCCGGTCCAGATGGTGGTGGCGATGGGGCTACCAGCTACCGTGAAGTTAGCCGACAACACGCCGGTGGGGGGGTAGGTAATGCTAAAAGGAATACCCGTCGAGTTGTTGGTGCCGTTGGCCTGGTAGTAAATGTCAACCGTGTACGTACCAGCAGCCGTTACCGCGGGCGTAGCAATCAGGTTGGGCTGGGCATTGGTGTTGGTCGTCGAAGCGGGGTCGATAACGAAGATGCGAGTACCGCCCGAAGCCGGGCCCGACTGGCTCAGCGTGATGGGCTGGAAAGCACCACCGCTGGTTCCAGCAAGGCGAGTGCGGTAATAGAGAACAACGGTCGAAACCGTATTTGTACCTGATTCAGTGGTGCTCACCGTGGTGTTGGTGAGGCGCAGTTGGCCGGTGTTCACATCGAACGCCCCCGTTACACCGCCGGCGTTGGTCGACGAAACAAAGGTGGCACCCGGAAACTGCGGGTTAGAAGACGGGTTGTTCGGGAAGAAATAAGACGTTGCCGTGCCGCCATCGGGGGCAATCTGAATCGTGTTCGGGTTAAGCGTGGGGGCCGGCGTACGGGTACCAGTCACGCTGAAGTTGGCATTGTACGTGTTGGTGTCGTTGACACGGGACGGGAGGCCCGTACCGTTTACTTGGTAAGTGGCATGGAACGTAACCTGCAGTGTAAAGCCATTGCCGGAAGCTGCCACCAAGCTGATGAGGTTGGTGGTGCCGCTGGTGAGGGAAAATTGGCGCTGGCCACCGCTGTTGGAAATTTGCGTCAGCTGCAACGTGCCCGTCGTAACCGGCTGGAAACTCGGGTCATAGAGCGTGTAGTCCAAGTTGGCGCCGTTTACCTGGTAGGTACCGGTTTCGGTCGTCGTCACGGTGCCGCCGCGCAAAATGAGCTGGCCGGCATTAATGTCGAAAGCAGGAGTCGTGGTCGAGCCAGGCTTCTGGTCAACCAGCGTCGTGTTGAAGGCGGTGCCGGGGTAAGTCACGTTGCCGTTGCCCTGGTCTACAGTTACCGCTTCAGCCGAGAACGTAACCGAACTGGGTACCGGGCGCGTGCCGGTTATGCTAAACGATGCCGTCCGAATACCATCAGAAATGCTGGTTGCAGAAGCACGCGTACCGTAGAAAACCGTAAAGTTTGCGTCGATTTCGTAGCTACCGTCGCTAGGAACCAAGCTAATTAGGCTCCGCTGCGCATTGTTGATGCTGTACGTGTAAATATTGCCATTTACGGTAGGAGTGCCCAGCGAAATGGTTTGGGGACCGCCAACAGAAGAACCTCCCGGGGAGGTATAAATCTGGAAATTTAGCTGAGCACCTGTAGGAGCTACGCCGCTAGTAAAGGTCAATTCGCCACCATTCAGCAGCAGGTCATTCGCGTTGTTGATATCGAAGCTACCCAAATTGGCTCCACTGAAATTCGGAGTCACAGAAGAACTGCCACCGTAAGTAGTGTTGGTGCTACCAGCAGTGTTATCAACAAAGAAATTGGTGTTGGTAATTGTCTGGGCCTGGACGCTCAGGCCAACAAAAATGGCGAATAAAGGGAGGAGAAAGCTGAGGAAGCGACGCTGTCGCAAGAGCTTCTGAGTAAAGGTTAAAGTTTGCATTTGGATGAGGATTGGATGTTAAAAGGAAAGAAACGCACTACTAGCGTATCGTAATGAGGCGCATATACGGAGGGGTCAAAAAAAGGTACATGGGTTTTGAAAAAATTAAAAATATTGTCGGAAAGATTAAAATTCAATCTTTTCTATGTTTAGTGTGTGTTTTTCAATCAGGGCTTGCTGCACCCTGATAAAGCTTGGGTTAGTGCACCACGCTGTAGGGCACGGTGGCCAGCGCTTTTTTCTCGGCCGGCAGTTCCACCCCAAGGAGGTCGTGCACGCTGACGCGAATTTTGTTTGACAGCTGCGTGATGGGCAAGTCGTTGCTGTCGTAACCGAAGGGGTTCTCAATCTCGTTGCCAATCATTTCGAGGCCCAGCATGGCGTAGGCGCCAATCATGGTGATGGGCACCATCCACCAGTCGCAGGAATCGACCAGCACCAGCGGCATTATCATGATGAAAATGGTGATGTAGCACTTGATGAAGAAGCTGTACGAGTACGGTATGGGCGTGGCCTTGATGCGCTCGCAGGTGCCGTTCACGCTCATCATGCTCAGGTAGTGCTGCTTGATGTTGACGAGGTGGATGGGGTCGAAAATCTGCACCTGCCGCAGCTGCTCCACACTCTCCATGAGCACGGCGATGATGGTGGAGGGCACGTTTTCGGCTTTCTGCAGGCGCTCGATGATGTCGGGGGTAGCCTCCATCTTGTCGAAGCGCATGCGGTTGCGCAACGAGCCTTCTACGGCAATGGGGAAGTTGGAGATGAGGGCGGCGAAGTAGCGGCGGCTCGATTTGGCCTCGCGGGGCAGCAGCGCGTTCATTTCCATGGCCAGCCCCCGGCACTGCGACACGAGAATGCCCCACACCTTGCGGCCTTCGTAATACCGGTCGTAGGCCGTATTGGTGCGAAACACCAGCAGCAAGCTCAGCAAGATGCCCAGAATGGACAGGTACTCACGCCCAATGCGAACATTGAGGGTATGAAAATCGAGGCTCACGACGGCAATGGCCGAGCCATAGAGGCCCACCAGCGCCACGCGCTTCAGCAACAGGCGAATAACGGCGGAGGTGTGGAAGTGCCATAGGGCCCGCCACCAATCGCCTCCTTGGTACACAATCATCGGACGGGTAAAAAATTTCTAAGTCCTGCAACGGCAAAGGTTTCACCGGGGTTGGGCCAAGTTGTGGCCCCGTGGCGCCGCCCATCATACGCCGTGCCATTTTTTGGCTCAGAGCCGGCTCTATTGCGAGCACAAAGGCATTCCTGGCTGCAGTTTATGGCTTTTCTGATGCCAGCAATGGGATTTAATGGGATGAGGCAGGTACTGAAAAAAATAATGACAAAATTACAACCTAACGGTCAGGCCGGCCAACTTTGTCTGGCAGGAGTACAATGAAACCATGCCCATGTAGCTGGATTACAGCGAGAAATATTTGATTTCGGCCTAGACGCCCACGGTGTCGGCTCAGCGCTCGCCAGCGTCCGGGCCGGCGCCACACGAGGCCCCGCGTCGGCACTTCGGGGCCGGGCGGTTTTCTTTGTGGCTTACTTACGCCCGGCATGGAAATCATCAAGCACTTTTTCGACCTTCTGCTCCACCTCGATAAAACGCTGGTGAACGTGGTGCACGAGTACGGCAACCTGACCTACCTCATCCTGTTCATCATCATTTTCACCGAAACCGGGGTGATTGTGATGCCTTTCCTACCCGGCGACTCGCTGCTGTTTGTGGCCGGCACGCTGGCGGCCCAGCCCAACCCCGAAACGGGCCATCCCCTGCTCAGCATCTGGCTGCTGATTCCGCTGCTCATCGCGGCGGCTTTTATTGGTGACAACCTGAATTACCTAGTAGGCGACTATTTAGGACCGCGGGTTTTTCGAGAAAACTACAAATTTCTCAATAGAAAGTACCTCGACCAGACCCAAGCATTCTATGCCAAGCACGGCGGCAAAACCATCATCATGGCGCGCTTCGTGCCCATTGTGCGCACATTTGCGCCGTTTGTGGCGGGCGTGGGCACCATGACGTACCGCTACTTTGCGTCCTTCAGCATTGCGGGGGCGGCGCTGTGGGTGGTGTCGCTCACGCTGGCGGGCTACCTGTTTGGCAACATCCCGCTGGTGAAGAACAACTTCACGCTGGTCATTTACGCCATCATTCTCGTATCGGTGCTGCCGCCGCTGTGGTCGTTCCTGAAAAGCAAATTTGGCTCCCAGCCCGGTGCCGACGTGCGCTAGGCAGCGGCCCGGCGGTTGTCGGGGATTAATTAGTAATATTTGGCGAAAACGCCCCCGACCAGACGGTTGGGGGCGTTTTTTATTGTTCTTTTGGCAACCTTCCGCTCTTTCCCTCTCCCCTTCGCATGCGCCAGTTCGGGCTAATCGGCCGCACCCTCAGCCATTCTTTCTCGCAGACGTACTTCACCCAGAAGTTTTATTCGCTGGGCCTGCCCGACCACCAATATGACCTGTTCGAGCTGGCCACCATCAACGAACTGCCCGCCTTGCTGGCCGCCCACCCCGGCCTGGTGGGCCTGAACGTGACCGTGCCCTACAAAGAATCGGTGATGCTGTACCTGGACGAGCTGGCGCCCTCGGCCACCCGCGTGGGCGCCGTGAACGTGGTGGAGCGCCTGCCCGACGGCCGCCTGCGCGGCCACAACACCGACTTCGTGGGCTTTCGGGAGTCGTTGCGACGCTTCTTTCCAGGGGCGCCCGAGGCCCGGGCCCTAGTGCTGGGCACGGGCGGGGCGGCCAAGGCCGTGGTGGTGGCGTTGCAGGAGCTGGGCATTGCGCACTGGCTGGTGAGCCGCGACCCCATGGCCCACGGCCTGACCTACGACGACCTCACGCCGCAGCTGGTGGCGGCGCATCCGCTCATCATCAACGCCACGCCGCTGGGCACCTTCCCGCGCACCGACGAGTGCCCACCCCTCCCCTACGCCGCCCTCACCGAGCACCACTACCTGCACGACCTGGTGTACAACCCCACCGAAACCCTCTTCATGCACAAAGGCAAAGAGGCCGGCGCGCAGGTAAAAAACGGCTTCGAGATGCTGTGCCTGCAGGCCGAGGCCGCCTGGGATATCTGGAACGCTGCGCTTAAGGAGGGATGAGGAAGCATCTGTCATCCTGAGCAAAGCGAAGGACCTTATCACGTTAGAACGAATTGTTCTTCGGTGATAAGGCCCTTCGCCTTGCTCAGGATGACAGACGGGTTAATTACCCGTTCGTAACAACGCGGCGTCCTACTGCTGGCCCCCTTGCGTTTCGCCGGCTTTCTGGTCGTCGTTGCGGATGCTGCGGCGCGGCTTGGGCGGGGCGTTTTCAATTTTGCCGAAGCGGTAGCCGAAGGCCAGGCGGATGCCCCGCAGGGCGATGTAGTTGTGCTGCTCCAGGTTGAACAAGGGCGTGCTGACGGTGGAGTTGAGGTCGCGCCGGTCGGTGAGGAAGTTGTCGGCGTTGAGGGTGAGGTCGCCCTTTTCCTTCAGAATGGTCTTTTTGATGCCCATGGAATAGTAGTTCCAGGCGGCGGCGCGGCCCTGCAGCTGCACGCGCGACGAGCTAATGCCGCCGTAGAACTGGGCGCTCAGCGTTTTGGTGAATTTGTAGGTCGAGTTGAGGTTGAGGTTGTACATCAGGCCCTCGTTGGTGGTGTTGAGGTAGCCCGAGCGCAGCACCACGTAGTTGAAGGAGGTGGAGCCGCTCAGCTCCCACTTGGGGGTGGGCTTGAAGGAGCCGAACACGCTGGCGCCGTAGGTGTGGTTGCGGGCCACGTTGGCGTAGGTGGTCAGGGTGGTTTCGCCGGACCGGGACCGCACCGATTCGATGGCGTTGTTGGTTTGGCGCGCGAAGAGCGAGAAGTTCAGCACCGAGCCTTTCACGAAGGTGCTGTAGTTCAGCTCGTAGCTGTCGGTAAATTCCGGGTCCAGCGTGGGGTCGCCTTTGCTGATGTTGAATTTGTCGACGCGGTTTTCGTAGGGGTTCAGGTAGTAGATGTTGGGGCGCTGAATGCGCTTGCTGTAGGCCAGGCGCAGGGTGTTGCCGGGCTTGCGGGTGTAGCTGATGCTGGCGTTGGGCAGCAGGCTGGTGTAGCCGCTGGTGAAGCGCGTGATGTCGTTTTGCTGGAAACGGCCCACGATGTCGGTGCGCTCGAGGCGGGTGCCCACGCGGGCATTCAGCTTCTTGCCCAGCGGGAAGCCGTAGGTGCCGTACACAGCGGCCACGTTCTGGTCGTAGTCGAACACGTTGGAGCGTTGCTGGTCAATGACGAAGGGCGCATCGGTGCCGGTGGCCGTCTGAATCTGATAGTCGCTCAGCACCTGGCGCAGAATGGCCTTGCCGCCCACTTCCACGCTGCGCTTGTCGCCGATGGGGTGCGTGTAGTCGGTCTGGAGCGTGGTTTCGAGGTTGCGCGAGAGGTTGTCGCTGCTTTCGCGGTAGTTGGGCAGGCCGGTGGCCGTGAACTGGTTTTCGTACTGGTTGAGGGAGTAGGGCTGCAGGTTGCGGTTGCGCGAGTGCTGGGCCAGCAGGCTCCACTCGCGGCGGGGCTGGCCCTCAAAGGTGCGCGTGTAGGTGCCGTTCACGTCGTAGCTCGACGAGTTGTAGTTGTTGTTTGTGGCACGGGTGAACAGCTGGCTGGGCGAAGGACCGGCGATGTTCACGAAGTCATTGACTTGGTCGCTTTGGCTGCGGTTGCGGTTGAGGCTGCCGCTGAAGCCCACGGTGAGGCTGTGGTTTTTGGCGGGGTCGTAGTCGAGGCTCATGCGGCCGTAGGCGCCGCCGCCAAGATTGTCGCCGCTGCCGTTCTGGCTCAGCCGCGAGACGACGTTGCCGGCCGAGCCGTCGAAGCTGGTGCGCTCCGAGGTGCTGGCGCTGGGGCTGTAGTAGAGGTAGCTGCTGAGGTTGGTGTTCACGCCCACCTTGCCGCGGCGCACGTTGAGGCTGCCGCCGGCGTTGGAGCTGCGGTTGCCGGCGGCGGCGTTCACGCTGCCATTCACGCCCTGCAGGTTGTTCTTTTTCAAGATGATGTTCACGATGCCGGCCGTGCCTTCGCCGTCGTACTTGGCGCCCGGCGTGGTGATGACTTCCACGGAGGCAATCTGGTCGGCGGGCAGCTGCTTGAGGGCGTCGGCCAGGTTGCCGGCCAGGATGCTGCTGGGCTTGTTGTTGATGAGCACCCGGATGTTGGAGGAGCCGCGCAGCTGCACGTTGCCGTCGAGGTCCACGTTCAGCAGCGGCACTTTGCGGAGCACGTCGGCGGCCACGCCGCCCTTGTTGGTGAGGTCGCGGTCGGCGTTGTACACGATGCGGTCGGGCTTCACTTCCACGGTTTCTTTTTCGCCGGTCACCGTCACGTCGCCCAGCTGCTGGGCCGTGGCGGTGAGGGCCAGCGAGCCCAGGTCGGTGGTGCCGCTGGTCACGGTCACGTCCCGCGTGAGGGGCGCGTAGCCCAGGAAGCTGAGCTGCAGGCGGTAGGCGCCCGGCGCCAGCCCGCGCAGGCTGAACCGGCCCTTGTCGTCGGCCACGGTGCCGTCGATGGGCGTGTCGCCGGTGGGCGGCAGCAGGGCCACGGTGGCAAATTCGACGGGCTTTTTGGTGGCCGCGTCCTGCACGGCACCGCTGAGGCGGCCGGTGCCTTTGGGCGCTTCGGGCAGCACCAGCGGCTTGGTGGTGGCGGGCTTGGCCGGGGCCGGGGCGGGAGTTTGGGCAAAAGCGGGGCTAATGCACGCCGCCACAAGCGACAGGCCGAGTAAGGGGTGTTTCATCAGCAGAATAGAGGTGCGGGCGAACGATGCAGAAAAAGGGAGAGCGTTGCGGCTGGCTGTTGGAGAAAGGTCAACACGAACCTGCCGCGCGGGGTATATCGGCGAATGGCCGCTTTTATTACCAGCTGGCAGAAAAAAACTCAGCCGTTCGGCATCAGGGAGGAATAGAAGCCCAGCCGGTTGCGTCCCTGATATCTTTTCCAGCCCCTCAAGCAAGGTTGCGCCAGCGCAGTACTACATAGCCCAGCACCACGGCCGCCCCAAACCACAGCAGTTGGTACCACTCGTGCGGCGCCACGGCGGGCACCACCAGCCCCGGCACGGCCTTGAAGGGCGTGGTGGTGAGCGTGAGGAAGGGGCCGGCGTAGGGAATCCAGCCCACGTGCTCCCAACGCATAAGCGTAAGGCCGGCCACCCAGCCCGCCATGCCCGCCGCCACCGGCAGCACAAAGCCCGACTGCCACTTGCTCAGCACGTACTGCACGCCCACTATGCCCAGCGTGGCCAGGTAGGTGCGGCCCAACAGCACACCCAGCACGTGAAACGGCGGCGCAAACTGCTGCAGCCGCAGCTCCGGCCGCAGCGCTTGCAGCAAGTAGCCGCCGGCCAGCAGCAGGGCCACAAACAGCACCTGGGCCAGCGCATTCAGCCCCAGAATTATCAAGAGCTTGCTCAGCCACACCGGCAGGCGGCCCACCGGCAGCGCAAACAGGTGCTTCCAGCCCTCGGCCTTGTTCTCTACGCCCACCACCAGGCTGGTGAGCAGCACCACGAACAGCGGCAGCAGCACGGCGGCCGTTTGCCAGCTCATGCTGGCGTACTTCACCCAGCCGTCGGCGCCGGGCTTTAGCATGAGGTGGCCTTTGAAGTAGAAAATGCAGAAGTTGAGCAGCACCGGCAGCACGCCGCTGGCCAGCGTGAGCCACAGCGCCGGGGTGCGGCGCAGTTTCAGCACATCGGCCGTGAGGCTGCGGCCCAGTTGCACAAAAGGCCCCGGCACGGCCGGCAGCGCGGGAGAAGAGGAAGCAACGGCGGGACTCATTGGGCAGCGGTGGTTTCGGTGAGGTGCAAAAAGGTGTCTTCGAGGGTGGGCTGCTCGCAGTGCAGGCCGAACACGGGCTGGCCGGCGGCCACCAGCGCGCTGGCCAGCGCGGCGGTGTGCTCCCGCGAGTGAAAAGGCACGCGCAGGGTACCCGGCGCAGCCACGGTGGCCGCGTGCAGCTCGGGCAGCAGGCGGCGGCAGGTGGCGGCGCAGGCGGTTTCGAGCACCAGTTGGGCGCGGGTGTGCTGGCGAGCCTGCATGTCGGCCAGGCTGCCCTGAAACACCAGCTGCCCCTGCTGAATGACGCCCACGTGGGTCACCACTTTCTCCACCTCGCCAATGAGGTGGCTGGAGAGCAGAATGGTTTTGCCGTGCTCCTCGCGCAGCTGCCGCAGCAGGAGGCGCAGGTCGCTGATGCCGGCGGGGTCGAGGCCGTTGGTGGGTTCGTCGAGGATGAGCAGGTCGGGGTCGGGCAGCAGGGCCAGCGCCAGGCCCAGGCGCTGCTTCATGCCCAGCGAGTAGCCCTTCACCGGCCGGTGAGCGGCTGCGTTCAGGCCCACCTGGGCCAGCACGGTGGCCGTGCGGGCGGGCGCCAGGCCCCGCAGGCGGCGGGTGGCTTCCACGTTTTCGTGGCCGGTGAGGTGGTCGTAGAGCGAGGGGTTTTCGATGAGGGCGCCCACGCGGCTGAGCAGGGCCACCCGGTGCCGGGCCAGCTCGTGCCCAAACAGGCGCACCGTGCCGCTGCCGGGGCGCAGCAGCCCCAGCAGCAGGCGCAGCGTGGTGCTTTTGCCGGCCCCGTTGGGCCCCAGGAAGCCGTAGATGCTGCCGGCGGGCACGGCCAGCCCCAGGCCGTGTAGCACGGGCCGCTCCCCAAATCGGAACGAAAGGTCAGTGGTTTCGACAAGGGGAGCGGTATTCATTGCAGAAAGGAGAAGGTGAGAAAAGCGGTTGCAAACGGAATTCAATCGGTGGCTAGTATAGCTAAGTAGCTATTCTATTTTGGCGCCGGGCTGGGCGTGGCCGTTCTGGTGCAGGATGAGCCGCGCCACTTGGCCCGTGGCATTCTTGGCAAACTCTACCTGCGCGGGCACGCCCTTGACGGCAAACAGCACCGGCGACACGGCCTCGGTTTCGAACTCCGACTGCCCGGTGGCCTGCATAAACAGGCGGCCGTCGCGCCGGCGCACGGTGATGCGGAAGGTGGGCGCCAGCTCGTACACGCCCACGTAGGTGCCCAGCGTGGCTTGGTCGACGGCCACGGGGGCGCTGGGCACCGGGGCCGCCACGGCCGGCTGGTGGTGCAGAATGCGCAGCAGCCCCTGGCGCAGCTCGGCCAGCGCTTCGCCGCCGTGGTTGTCGAGCAGCACAATCACCTGCTGGCGTTGCGGCACGCGCACCAGGTAGGAGCTGAAGCCGTTGATGCGACCGTTGTGCTCCTGCGTCAGGGTGCTGTCGGCCTCGGCCCCGATTTTGGCTTTGTACACTATCCAGCCGCAGGCGTAGTGGTTTTTTAGGGGCGTGAAGAGCAGCTTTTTGCTGGCCGGGGAGAGCACCCGGTTGCCATCGAGGGCCTGGCTCCAGCGGTAGAGGTCGGGGGCGGTGGAGGTGATGGCGCCCGCCGCATACGGCACCGTCATGTCGAGGGCCGGGGCGGGCACGAGGCCGTTGGGGGAGGTTTCGTAGCCGGCGGCGCGGCGGGCGTCGGCGGGCTCCTGCACGTCGACGGACGTGGCTTTGAGCTTGAGCGGGCCCGCAATGTTGTCCTGAAAAACCTGCGCGTAGGGCTTGCCGGTCACTTTCTCGATGATGGCGCCCAGCAGCACGTAGTTGGAATTGCTGTAGTGGTACTGGGTGCCGGGCGCAAACTCCAGCGGCAGCGTCGAAAACAGCGCCACCAGCTGCGTAGGCGTGTGGGGGGTGCGCATCACGGCGGAGGCAAAGCTGGGCTGGGCCGTGTAGTTGGGCAGGCCGGCGGTGTGCGTCAGCAGTTGGTGCAGGGTGATTTGGCCGCCGGCCGGCTGGGGGTAGTCGGGCAGGTAGTCGGCCACGTGGCCGTCGAGCCTGAGCCGGCCTTTATCCACCAATTGCAGCACCAGCGCGGCCGTAAACTGCTTGGTGAGCGAGCCGATGCGGAATTTGGTGTCGGCGGAGTTGGCGCGGTTCTGCTCCCGGTTGGCCAGGCCGTAGCCTTTCTGCAGGAGGATGTTGCCGTGGTCGGCCACCAGCGCCGTGCCCGAAAACCGGCCGCTTTTTTCGTACTGCCGCACGAAGTCGTCGAGCTGCTGCGCCAGCGCGGGGGTGGCGGTGGCCGGTTGGGCGGGGGCGGTGGGCTGGGCCAGCACGCCGGCAGCCCCCAGCAACCCAAGAAAGAACACGCCGGAACGGGCCACATGGAGGTAGAAGGTTTTTTTCATGGCGAAAGCAGTGAGAGTGGCGAGGAAGTGAGCGACTGGTGAAATCTGAGGCAAACCTAGACCCGCCAAAACATCAGCAAACCACTATTCAACCAACCCCGATGCGGCTCCCCGCAACACCGCTTTTTAGCCCGTCAACCCGGCTTTGGGTTCCACCAACGGGTGCCTGGGGTTGCGGCAGCGGGTTGGTGCATCGGCGGCCGGCGTTGGGCGGGCCGGGCGGGGCGTTGGTTGAAACCGGGCCGGGCGCCATTGCCGCATTTCCTACCTTTCGACGTGGAAAATTCTCTTCTTTCGCCCGCCGCTGTTGTTTCCGCTGCCGCTCCTGAGCAGCCGGCCCGTGTCCGCGCGCGCGCTTCGGCCGGCTTCCGGTGGTGGCCGCGGGTGCACGACCACACGCCCGTGCCGTGGTGGGTACACCTGCTGCTGGTGGCGGTGCTGCTGGGCATCGACGCCCTATTGTATTACGCCATTCGCCTCAGCCCCAAAAGCACCGTGAAGCTCGATGCGGTGTGGTTTGTGCGCAACGCCGTGCTGGACGGGTTCACGGCTGCCTTGTTCTACTGGAACTGGGTGACACTGTTTCCGCGCACGCTGCCGCAGGGGCGGCTGGCCACGTACTTGGCGCTGGCACTGGCCTCGGCCGGGGTATTTGGGCTGCTGCGCATCGCCGCATCCAATGCGGTGTACTGGCTGATGAACGGCCACCAGCCGGGGCTGGCCGCCTACACGGGCTCGCTGTGGATAGGGCTGCTGCTGGGCGGCCTGCTCACGCTGGTGGCCAGCTCGGGCGTGCGCATGACCATTGAGTACCTGCAGGGCCAGCGCAACCGCCGCGAGCTGGAGCGCCAGCACCTGCTCACGGAGCTGGGCATGCTCAAAACCCAGATTAACCCGCACTTTCTGTTTAATACCCTCAACAACATCTACTCGCTCACCAGCCGCAAATCGGACCGCGCCCCGGAAGCCGTGCTGCGCCTGGCCGAGAGCATGCGCTACCTGCTCTACGACAGCGGCGCCGACGCCGTGAGCCTCGCCCAGGAGCTCACGCACCTGCGCAGCTTCCTGGAGTTGCAGCGCCTGCGCCTGCCCGCCGCCGAGGCCGAAACCGCCATCGTGTTCACCACCCACGGCGCCATCGAGGCGGCCCCGCCGGTGGCCCCGCTCCTGCTGCTGCCGCTGGTCGAAAACGCCTTCAAGCACGGCGACCTCGCCGCCCGCCCCGAAGCCATCCGGATGGAGCTGGAAGTGGAAGGCTCCGAGCTGCGCTTCTCGGTGCACAACTACGTGGCCGCCATCGCCGACCTGCCGCGCCAGCCTGGCGGCCTCGGCCTGCACAACCTGCGCCGCCGCCTGGCGCTGCTGTACCCGGAGCGCCACGAGCTGCACATTCGCACCCTGCCCGGCGAGTACGCCGTGGAGCTGGTGCTGCAGCTTAGCAGTGAGCAGTAAGCAGTGAGCGGTGAGCGGTGAGCAGTGAGCAGTGAGCAAAATGAACATCATGCCGAACGATTGAGACATCTCGCGTGCTGAACTAGCTCAATCGTCCGGCTCCCCTCTCCCTTGGGAGAGGGGCTGGGGGTGAGGCGCCCCGCTGCACGAAGCACGCGAGATGCCTCGGCTGCGCTCGGCATGACGTTCTTTTACAATCCCAAAACCAACCGCTACTCAACCCGCCTACCCCACATGCAACGCCTGACCTGCGCCATCCTCGACGACGAACCGCTGGCCCTCGACCTGCTGGCCGACTACTGCGCGCAAGTGCCGTTTCTGGAGTTGCGCGGGCAGTTTCACGATGCACTGGCCGGCCTGGCGTTTTTGCAGGACAACCCCGTGGATGTGGTGTTCATGGACATTCACATGCCGCGCCTCACCGGCCTGCAGCTGGTGCAGCTGCTGCCCACGCCCGCCCCGCGCATCGTCTTCACCACCGCCTACGACCAGTATGCCGTGCAGAGCTACACCCTGAATGCGGCCGACTACCTGCTCAAGCCCATTGCTTTCGACCGCTTTCTACAGGCCGTAAGCAAGGTGCGGCAGTCCCTGCCCAACAGCGTTGCCGGGCCGGCAGCCCCCGCCACTCCCGAAGCCAGCGTCCCCGCCGTTGCCCCGGCTCCGGCCGATGCCATGTTCGTCAAAAACGAGCACCGGCTTCAGCGCGTGGCGTTCGATGACATTCTCTACATCGAAGGCATGAAAGAATACCTGCTGCTGCACACCACCAGCGCCGGCAAAATCCTAACGCTGCAATCCTTCCGCCGCGTAGAGGAAGTGCTGCCGCCCGAGCGGTTTGCGCGCATTCACAAGTCGTTTCTGGTGGCCCTTAGCCGCATCGAGCACGTGGAGCGCGGCAAGGTGCAGGTGGCAGGCCGCCTGCTGCCCGTGGGCGACACCTACCGCGAATCGTTTGCGGAGCTGATTCGGGCCCACAACCAGCTATGATGCACTAGTTGAGCGTGCCACCTGTCATTGCGAGGGCACAGCCCGTGGCAATCCGTCCTCTCCGTGCGACCAATCCAGAGATGCGCCAAATTCATGAAAAAGCCCCAGCACTGCACAGTGCCGGGGCTTTTCACGTTATTAAACTAGTCACGGAGGGAGGACGGACTGCCGCGCTGCGCTCGCAATGACAGGTGGCTTGCCTACTTCGCGGCCAGCTTGCTGGCGATTTCGGCCGTGTGCTTGCCTTGGTGACGGGCACCCTCGAGCTCGTTCTCGCTGGGTTGGCGCTCGCCCTGGCCGCCGGCCACGGTGCTGGCGCCGTAGGGTGTGCCGCCGGTCACTTCCTCGTGCCCCATCTGGCCCTGCCAAGCGTAGGGCAAGCCCACAATCACAAAGCCGTGGTGCAGCAGCTCGGTGTGGAAGCTGCGGATGGTGGTTTCCTGGCCGCCGTGCTGAGTGGCGGTGCTCACAAACACGCCACCCACTTTGCCAATGAGCGCCCCCGAGGCCCAAAGCCCGCCGGTGCTGTCCATGAAGGCCTGCATCTGGCCGCACACGTTGCCGTAGCGCGTGGGCGTGCCGAAGATGATGGCGTCGTATTCCGCCAGCTCCTGCGGGGTGGCCACGGGGATGTGAGCGAAGGCCTGCTGCGCACCGGTGGCCCCAATCTGGTCGAGGATGGCCTGGGGCAGGGTTTCGGGCACGCGCTTCACCACTACGTCGTTGCCGGCCACTTGGCGGGCGCCTTCGGCCACGGCTTCGGCCATTTTCCAGATGTGACCATAGGTGGAATAAAACAGCACAAGAGTCTTCATGTGAGGAAGTTGTTAATGGGTTAAGAAAAAAGAAGAAAGAAGAAAGAGCTACAGACCCATAAGTACGGGGCCGAGTGAAAATAAGCTTACACAGGCCCAGTATTTAATGTAGGTACATTTAATACCCTTAAGCCCGGGGAAAGGTTGTTGGCGCTCTGCGAAATATATTAGGGCATGGATTGGTGCCGGACGCTGCTTTGCTCGATAACCCAAACGGTTTGCAACTTGCTTGCAACCTTTTGGCGGCGGGGTGCCTCCCCTTTGCAGCACGCCTTGTGCGGGCCGGGCTTTGCCCCGACACCTTCGCCTTTCTATGCTGCAAAAAATGACCTTGTCTACTCCATCCCTCGCCGGCCTGGGTTACCGGCTGCCGGCGTGAGCGCGGCCACCTGGTTTGCGTTCGGGGCCGACGACGTGCTGCCCGACCAAGCGGCCGCGCCCGTGGCGCCGCGCCTCACCGCCAGCCGCAGCTCGGCCGTGACCAGCCCGCCCACCGAAGCCGAGCTGATTGACGGCTGCCTGCGCGGCCGCCAACTGGCCCAAAAGCTGCTCTACGACAAGTACGCCGGCAAAATGATGGCCGTGTGCCTGCGCTACGCCCAAACCACCTTCGAGGCCGAAGACGTGCTGCAGGAAGGCTTTCTCACGGTGTTTCGCACGCTGGCCAGCTTCCGCCGCGAGTGCCCGCTGGAGTTCTGGATTCGCCGCATCATGATTAACGCGGCCCTGCGCCAGCACCGCCGCAACGCCTCGCTGGTGGCCGTGAGCGACGGCGAATACCCGGAAACGCTGTCCAGCGAAGAATTTACGCTCAGCAACTATAATTTTCAGGAGCTGCTGGCCATGGTGCAGGAACTGGCGCCCCGCTACCGCATGGTGTTCAACCTCTACGCCATCGAAGGCTATACCCACAAGGAAATCGGCGAATTATTGGGCATCACCGAGGGCACGAGCAAATCGCAGTATTCCCGGGCCCGCGTCATCTTACAAACTAAACTGGAGCGCCTCGGGGCTCCAACCCGCCATGTCAGCTAATCCTATCGACGATACCACTACGCCTAAAACCACCGGCAGCCTGGAGGAATTATTCCGCCACCACATGGGGGAGGAAGCCGCCGTGCCGCCGCGCCCCATGCTCTGGGACCAGATTGACAACTCCCTGCTGATTCGGCAGAACGAAGTGTACCGCAAGCGCCTGGTGGCCACGCGCTGGGTGGCCGCGGCCAGCCTGCTGCTGGCCACGCTGGCCGGCACCGGCTGGTGGGCCCAGCACGACGGCAATTTTGGCAGCGCCGAGGTAGCCACCGCGCCGGCCGGCACCGCCCAGGGCCAGCACGGCGGGTACGCCACCGCCCCCACTCCCTCCCGCGCAGCCGACAACGCCGGCCAGTTCAATAGCACGAGCCGGCCGCAGCATTCGGTCACTTCCGCCGCTGCCCCCGAAGCAGCCACCGATGCAGCTGCCGCGGCAGGCACGTACGCTGCTTCGGAAACTGCTGGCTCGCGCGAGCGCAACGCGAATGCCGCGCGCACCTACGCCGCCATCCCCTCGGCGGCCGGCACTGGCTTCGGCTCAGCATCGGTACGCCAGGGCTTCGAAAATGCGGCTCCGGCGGGCCGCTCCAGCACCGCCGGCCGCGTAATGGGCATATCGGCGGCCCAGCAGGCGGGCTCGGTGGCCGCAAGCCGCGAGGCTGTTATTGCGCAGGCCGACCCGGCTTCTGCTTCGGCATCAGGTGCGGCGGGCCTTGCCCGTGCGGCGGAAAGCGGCGTGGTAGCCGCCGGCACGGTTCCCGCAAGCGGCGCCGTGGCTTCGGCTGTTCCGGTAGGCGGCGCTAGCGCTGCTGCGGAAGCAGCGGGGGGCACTTCGGTTTCGGCTGCGCTCTCGCCGGCGGCTTCGGTGGCCGGCCCCCAGCAGGTGGGCTTCCTCGCTGCCCGGCCGGCTACGCTCAGCCTGACCGATGCCGCCGCCCTGCCCAAAGGCCTGGCCACCGTGGCGCTGCCCGAGCCAACTCCCGCAGCTGACTTTGGCAAGTGGCACTACGGCGTGAGCTACGCCGCTTCGGTGTACAACCCCAACGTGAATTTCTCGCGCAAAGGCATTGAGCCGGAGTTTGACTACAACCCCGCCCTCGGCCCCGACTCGCCGGCCCTGACCGAAGCCGCCGCCACCCAATACCGCGAAAACCTGCGCCCCGGCCTCAGCCAGCGCATTGCCCTGCTGGCCACCCGCCATCTGAAGGGCCACTGGTCGGCCAGCACCGGCCTGGAGTTCACGCAGGCCACCGCCAAGTCGGCTTCCACCTCCGCCTTCGTGGGCGAGCAGCTTTACGACCTGGGTTCGTTTACCAACAGCGACCTGCGCACCACCAATTTCCGTTATCGCATGGCCGGCGTGCCCTTTCAGGTGAGCTACTCCAACCCCTTGAAGCGCGGCTGGAGCTTCTACGGCCGCCTGGGCGGCGTGGTGAGTGCCCTGCTGGGCGCCCGCAGCGAGGTGGAGGGCGAGCCCGAAGCCACCAAAACGTACTCGGTGCTTACCGCCGGGGGGCCTTACCGCCGCGTGCTGGGCACCTTGCGCGGCGCAGCCGGCGCCCAATACCGCCCCACGGCCGGCAGCTGGGCCCTCACCCTGGGCCCCGTGGCCGAAATGGGGCTGGTGCCGCTGAACGCGCACCCGGCGCAAAGCTTCCTGGCGCAAAGCCGCCCCTACAGCTTCGGCATGGAAGCCGGGGTGGAGTTCGGGCGGTAGTAGGCAGAACCTGAAAAGAACGCCATGCCGAGCGCAGCCGAGGCGTCTCGCGTAGAGTAAGTAACCCAATCGACAGGGTTGCTTCTTACGCAAGATGCCTCGGCTGCGCTCGGCATAACCGTTTCTACTCCATCATGCCGCCACGTTTTTCTCGATTCCTCCGAAACCCAATTTCTCCGTTTATGGTTAAGGTAGGCTGACCTTTTCGGCCTACCTTTCCCGTTGCATGGAGTACCAACTTACCTCTGAATTCAAGCCCACCGGCGACCAGCCCACGGCCATTGCCAAGCTCGTGGAGGGCATCAACAACGGCGAGCCGGCCCAGGTGCTGCTGGGTGCCACCGGCACCGGCAAAACCTTCACCATGGCCAACGTCATTGCCGAAACCGGCAAGCCGGCCCTGGTGCTGTGCCACAACAAAACCCTGGCCGCCCAGCTCTACGGCGAATTCAAGGCGTTTTTTCCCAACAACGCCGTCGAGTACTACATCAGCTACTACGACTACTACCAGCCGGAAGCCTACATCGCCAGCACCGACGTGTTCATCGAGAAAGACCTGGCCATCAACCAGGAAATCGAGAAGCTCCGGCTGCACACCACCTCCACCCTGCTCAGCGGCCGGCGCGACGTCATCGTCATTGCCTCGGTGTCGTGCATCTACGGCATCGGCAACCCCGAGGAATTCGCCAAAAACGTCATTTTCCTGAAGCCGGGCATGCGCTACACGCGCAACAACCTGCTCTATCAGTTTGTGCAGATTCTGTATTCGCGCACCGAGGTGGAGTTTTCGCGCGGCACGTTTCGGGTGAAGGGCGACACCGTGGACGTGTTTCCGGCTTATGCCGACTACGCCATTCGCATCTACTTTTTCGGCGATGAAATCGAGTCGGTGCACAAGATTGACCCGGTGAGCGGCAAGAAGCTGAGCGACGAAGCCCACGGCATTGCCCTGTACCCGGCCAACCTGTTCGTGACGGGCAAGGAAACCCTGAATTCGGCCATCAAGCAGATTCAGGACGACATGGTGCACCAGCACGCTTATTTCGAAAAAGAAGGCCGCGACGCCGAAGCCAAGCGCATCATGGAGCGCACCGAGTTCGATTTGGAGATGATTCGGGAGCTGGGCTACTGCTCGGGCATCGAGAACTACTCGCGCTATTTCGACGGCCGCACGCCGGGCTCGCGGCCCTTCTGTTTGCTCGATTATTTCCCCGACGACTACCTGCTGGTGGTGGACGAAAGCCACGCCACCATGCCCCAAATCCGGGCCATGTGGGGCGGCGACCGCAGCCGCAAAACGGCCCTTATTGAGTACGGCTTCCGCCTGCCCTCGGCCCTCGACAACCGGCCGCTGACGTTCAACGAGTTTGAGAGCATGTTCCGGCAGGCCGTGTACGTGTCGGCCACGCCGGCCGACTACGAGTTGGAGCAAAGCGGCGGCATCATCGTGGAGCAGATTATTCGGCCCACGGGCCTGCTCGACCCCGAAATCGACATCCGGCCCAGCGTGAACCAGATTGACGACCTGCTGGACGAGGTGGACAACCGCGTAAAAATGGGCGACCGGGTGCTCGTCACCACCCTCACCAAACGCATGGCCGAGGAGCTGAGCAAGTACATGGACCGCCTCGGCATTAAGGTCGAATACGTGCACTCCGACGTGAAAACGCTCGACCGCGTGGAAATCCTGCGCAAGCTGCGCCTCGGCGAAATCGACGTGCTGATTGGCGTGAACCTGCTGCGCGAAGGCCTCGACTTGCCCGAAGTGAGCCTCGTGGCCATTCTCGATGCTGACAAGGAAGGCTTCCTGCGCGACCAGCGCAGCCTCATCCAAACCATGGGCCGCGCGGCGCGGAATGACCGCGGCAAAGTCATCATGTACGCCGACCGCATCACAGGCTCTATGCAGCGGGCCATTGATGAAACGAACCGCCGCCGCGCCACTCAGCTGGCCTACAACCAGGAGCACGGCATCACGCCGCGCACCGTGCGCAAGAGCCACGCCGAAATCATCGGCCAAACCGACCTGGCCGACTACCGCGTGGTGGAAACCCAGGGCTACGCCGGCCCCGACTCCGACGGTGGCACCGCCCTGGCCCTGGCCGCCGAGCCCGTGGTGGCCATGATGACCCGCCCCGAGCTGGAAAAGCTCATCAAGACCACCGAAAAGCAGATGGAAGCCGCGGCCAAGGACCTCGACTTCCTCACGGCTGCCAAGCTGCGCGACGAGTTGGCCGCGCTGCGCACCATGCTCAAGGGCAAGCGGGAGTAGCCGGCTGGCACAATATTAGGAGAAGGGTTGACGATGCTGCTTGATGCGGCATCGTCAACCCTTTTTCTGCTTTCGCCAGCTATGAAACACCTGCTACTTTTCGCCGCCCTGCTAGTGGGCCGCACGGCCGCCGCGCAGTCGCACCCCGTGCCGCTGCCGCTACCCGCCGCCAACCCGCAGCCCACCGTGAGCACCACCACGATGCCAAATACGCCCGGGGTGCGGTACCAATACCAGATGATACACCCTGTGTCGGACTGCGTGTGGCTGGCGCCCGCTTGGCATGGCAAGTTCAAGCTGGAGCCTTCGCACCGGTTTCTCAATTTCGACATTGAAGGCGAGCTGGAGGTGTTGCTGATGCGCACCGTCAATGAGCTATTGGCCGAGGGCTGGGAATTTGTGGAGATTCGCACGGAATCGAGAACCACCGGCGCCACGCAAAAAATCGAGAAAGACCCTCGGGCCACCGACCCGGCTAACCCGGTCTACGTGAGCACCACGGCGTTCAATACTTATTCCGAGACGCGCTACCTATTCCGCAAGGCGTTGTAGTTTTAAGCCGGCCAGGCAACCCAACGCGGGCTGCCGGCATCCGTCTGCTCACACCTCTTTTTTCTGCTTACTACGATGAACAACTTATTCTTCGCGGCTGCCGTGGCGGCCGTTTCGCTCGCCTCCTGCACGGCCCAGGCCCAAGTGAAGCAGCCCCGCCAGGTGGGCACGTTCCAAGCCGTCGCCTCCAGCGGTGGCATCGACGTGGTGCTGACCCAGGGCGCCAATACCTCGGTGCTGGTAGAAGCGTCGGAAGACGCCCAGAAACACCTCGTGACCACGGTAGAAGGCGGCATCCTTAAAATTGGTTGGGAAAACGGCTTTTCGTGGAAAAACCTGCTCAGCAACAATCGCAAGGCCAACGTGTACATCACCTGCCCGCGCCTGACGGGCCTGAGCCTGAGCGGCGGTGCCGACGCCAAAGGCCAGTCGAATTTCTCGGCCGATAATTTCAAGATTAGCGCCAGCGGCGGCTCCGACGTCAAGCTTAGCCTCACGGCCAAAACCCTGACCTGCTCGGCTTCGGGCGGCAGCGACGTGGACCTGAGTGGCCGCGTGGACCAGCAAACCGTGGACGTGAGCGGCGGCTCCGACTACAACGGCTACAACCTGCAAAGCACCAAAGCCGACGTGCGCGCCAGCGGCGGCTCCGACGTGGAGCTGACGGTGGACGGCGAGCTGGCCGCCAGCGCCAGCGGCGGCTCCGACGTGCGCTACAAAGGCGCCGCCCGGGTGGCCAACGCCTCTCACTCGGGCGGTAGCAGCGTGCGCCGCGCCAATTAGCTTTGCCCCCTAAGCCGCTGGCTAACTGAAATACCCGGCCCTGTTTTAAAGCCCAAACCTGACCGGTTTGGGCTTTTTTTGTACCAATCGAACAGCACAAAGCTGACCAGAGTTGGCTTTGCTCAGGGCTGCTTGTAGAGCACGCCGCCTTTCATCACGAGGCGCACTTGGCGCACGGCGGCTACGTCTTGGGTGGGGTCGCCGGCCACGGCCACTAGGTCGGCCAGCAGGCCGGGGCGGATGCTGCCGCGGTCGGCGAGGTGGAAAATCTGAGCGTTGCCGCTGGTGGCCTGGCGCAGCACCTGCAGCGGCGCGAGGCCATAGTCCTGCACCAGCAGCTCCATTTCGCGGGCGTTGTCGCCGTGGGCAAACACGCCCACGTCGCCGCCCATGGCCAGCGTCACGCCCGCTTTCAGGGCGGCCTGCATGCTGAGGTGCTTGGCTTGCAGGCGCGGCGGCAGCGGCTCCTGGCCTTTTTTCCAGCCTTTGTATTGGGAGGTGGCGTCGCCGGCGGCCACGGTGGGGCACAGGGCCACGCCGCGCTTTTTCATTAATTGAAACACCTCCAAGGTGCCATCGTCGCCGTGTTCGATGGTTTCGACGCCAGCCAATACGGCGCGACGCATGCCCTCGGGCGTGCTGGCGTGGGCCACCACGCCGCGGCCCGCCGAGCGGGCAGTTTGCACAATCAGAGTCAACTCCTCTTGCGAAAACGTGGGCTGCGCAGTGCCATTCAAGCCCCAGCGGTAGTCGGCGTACACTTTGATGACGTCGGCACCCTTGCCGATTTGCTCGCGCACGGCCCGGACGATGCCGTCGACGCCGTCGGCTTCCTGCGCGCCCTGGGGCACGTTTTCGTCCACCGAGAGCTTGGGGCCGTAGCTGCCCGTGGCCACCAGCGCCTTGGTGGCCACCAGCAGGCGCGGGCCGGGGATGAGGCCTTGGTCGATGGCCTGCTTGAGGCCGACGTCGGCAAAACCGGCGCCTTCGGTGCCCAGGTCGCGGGCGGTGGTGAAGCCGGCCAGCAGCGTGCGTTGGGCGTGCGCCGTGGCCCGCGCCACCCGCAGCGCCTGCGATTCGAGCAGCACTTGGTCGTTCCAGGCGGCTTCGTTGTAGGGGTGCAGCAGCAAATGCGAATGCCCTTCGATGAGGCCGGGCAGCAGCGTGAGGCCGGGCAGCTCCAGGGTGCGGGCACCGGCGGGCGCGGCCACTTGCGCCGCGGGCCCAACGGCTACAATTCGCTCGTTTTCGACCAGCACGGCCCAGCCCACGTGTCGTTCCTGACCGTCGAATACGGCAGCCGGGCGCAGGAGCACGGCCCCTGCGCCCGGTGCCAGCGCCCCGGCCTGGGCACGCGCCGGGGCCGGCAGCAAGCCCGCAAGCAACACGGTGCCGGCCCGACCCAAATGCCAGAAGGCCCTCAACCGGGCCGGGGCCGCGGCGGGCAAACGAAAACGATGCATACAAAAGGCGAAAAAGGCCGCACGCCATCCGGGCGGCCCTTGCGAAGCTACGCCCTGGGCCGATTTATGCGGCCGGCCGGCCCTCCTCGCGTAGCGGAGCGGCCGGGCTAGGTGCCAGCAGCCGCGGCTGCACCAGCGGCTGGTAGGAGGCGCCCACCGGCACCATAGCTTTGCCAATGCCGAGCTGGTGCCGCTCTACTTTGTCGACCTTGTCGTTAGCCACCACGAAAGAGCGGTGCACTCGCGTGAACCGCTCGGCCGGCAGCAAATCGAGTGCTTCCTGAATGGTGAGGCGGGTCAGCAAGCGCCGGCCCGTGAGCACGAAGGTGACGTAGTTGCCGGCCGCTTCGAGGTACAGAATCTCGTCGAAGCGCACTTTCACCTGCTCGGGGCCGGTTTTTAGGAAGAAGTAGCTCGGGGCGGGCGCGGCCGGCGGCGCTGCGCGCAGCTGCAGCAAGGCCTGGGCTTTGTTGCAGGCCTTCAGGAAGCGGGCCAGCGAAAACGGCTTCAGCAGGTAGTCCACGGCATCGAGCTCGAAGCCCGTAACGGCGTGCTCGGAGTAGGCCGTGGTGAAGATGATGAGCGGCTTTTCGGCCAGGCTGCTCACAAATTCCAACCCCGAGATATCGGGCATGTTGATGTCGACAAACAGCACGTCCACGGCTTCGCGCTGCAAATATTCCAGCGCCTGAAAAGCATCGGTGAAGCAGGCCTGCAGCTCCAGAAACGGCACCTTGGCGGCCAAGGCGCGCACCACGTCCAGGGCAATGGGCTCGTCGTCGATGGCAATGGCTTTCATGGGCGGCGGGATGGACTGGCGTTGAAGCTACAGCTCCAGCGTGAGGTGCACAAAGTACTCGCCCAGGGTTTGGCGGATGACTAGCTCGTGGCGGCCGGGGTAGAGCAAGGCCAGGCGCTGGCGCACGTTAGCCAGCCCGAGGCCGGAGGTTTCGTCGGGCAACGTGGCCTCGGACTTGGGGTGAATGCTGTTGTACACGTCGAAATACAGCCGGTTGTCGGTCACGTGCAGGCTCACCTTAATCCAGGATTTATGCTGCAGGCTGATGCCGTGCTTGAAAGCATTTTCCACAAAGGGAATCAGCAGCATGGGCGCGATGGAGCTGCCCAGCGGCACTTCGTCCAGGGCCGTGTCGATGCTGATGCCGGGCGAAGTGGCAATGCGCAAGGACTGCAGCTCGACGTAGTTGCGCAAGTAATCCAGCTCTCGGGCCAGCAGGATGCGCGGCTGGTGGTTTTCGTGCAGCATGAAGCGCATCATGTCGCCCAGCATCTGGATGCCCTGGGCGGTGCGCTCGCCGTTTTCCTGCAGGGCCGTGCCGTAGAGCGTGTTCAGGGCATTGAACAAAAAGTGCGGGTTTATCTGCGAGCGCAGCAGTTCCAGCGTGGCTTCGGATTGCCCCAGCTCCTGCTTGAGCCCTTCGATGGCCTCCTGCCCGCGCGCCCGGCGCCGGTACAGCACCCACGACAGCGGCGCCGTGAACAGAAACTGGAAAAGGCTATTGACGAAGGCAAAAACGGAGCTCTCGTCTTTGTTGCTGGTAAGAAGCAGCGCCAGGCAGCCCACGGGCACCATGGCCAGCAACAGCAGCAGAAAACACTTCGCCATGTAGCGCAGGAAAGGCCGCTTGCGGTTTAGCACGCCGGGAATCAGCGTGGAGCTGGCCAGACTGTGCAGCGCGGCCGCCGACACCGCCACGATATTCAGGAACAGGAACAGGCCCAGGTTGGCTTCGGCCGCCAGCAGCAGCATCAATCCCAGCACCCACAGGCCGGCCACCACCGTCACGTCGCGCCGGATGGTGGGCCCAGACGAGGGCAGCGCATCATCGGCCATGGGCCACAGAAAACCGCTCAACTGGCGGGGGAAAGCGAGAATGTCAACCATGAGGCAACGCTGAAAACGTGAGGATACGGCCGGGCAAAAGCGCATCCTTAACTGCTGCTCCGGCCTTTCAAGAACAAGATTAGTCCCCCGTTTTTGCACCTTCAACTGTGTGGGACGAATAGGGCCAATAATGTGACGAAAGCGCCCCCGGCTGCTTCAAGGGTACCCGCATTGGCATTTATAAGACACCAAAAAGAGCCGGGCGCTGCCGCCCGGCTCTTGTGGTTCTTGCTGCGGCCGTCGTGTCTACTTTTTCAGCACCAGGTAGCCGTATGCCGGCAGCGTGACCGAGGTGCCAATGGCTGCGGTGCCGCCCTGCAGGGCATTGGTCCAGCTGCTGTTGGCCAGGGCGGCGGGCACCGCGAACGTCTGGGCCGAGTTGCGCACGTTCACCAGCACCAGGGCCTGCTCGGCGCCGGCGGTTTTGGTGAAGGCGCACACGTTGGCGGTGCTGTAGGGCGTGGGCGTGCCCGTGCGCAGGGCCGTGCTGGCCGCGCGGGCGCCGAGCAGCTGCTGGTAGGCGCGTTTCACGTCGGAGCGCACGCCCCAAGTAATTTTCACGCCGGTGAAGGGAAACGGAATGGCGCGGCTCATGCCCACTTCCTGGCCGTTGTACACGAAGGGAATGCCTTTATACAAGGCCGCGATGACGAAGGCCGACATGGCGCCCGCGTCGCCGCCAAACAGGGTGACCGGACTGCCGTCTGAGCCGTTCACGTCGTGGTTGGTGATGAAACGCACCACCTGCTGCGTGCCGGCAGCGCCCGAGTACTCGCTGGTATTCAACGCGTCAAACACCGTGGCCGGCTGGTTGCTGCGGTACACGTTGTAGATGCCGCCGTAGAAATCGAACCCAAAATTGTAATCGAAACCGGAGGCAAAGTTGGCCGGGCGCTTGCCCTCGGCCAGCAGCAGCAGCTTGTGGGTCTTCACGTTGCGCAGCGTGTCGACGGCCTGCTTCCAGAAGTCGGCGGGCTGGAAGTCGGCGTAGTCGAAGCGAAAGCCGTCCACGTTGGCCGTGAACACCCACGACTTGATGGCCGATATCATTTCGGCGCGCATGTAGGCGTTGTTGAAATCGAGCTGGGCCACGTCGTTGTAAGTCGTGCCGTTGTTCGACACCGCCTTGATGGCGCCGTTGGCCTCGTGCATGTACCAGTCCGGGTGCTGGGTTATCCAAGCGTTATCCCAAGAGGTGTGGTTGGCCACCCAGTCTAGCATCACGGTCAGGCCGCGGGCGTGGGCGGCGTCCACCAGGGCGCGCAGGTCGGCCAGGGTGCCAAACTCGGGGTTCACCGCCCGGTAGTCCTTCACAGCGTAGGGCGAATTCACCGCCTTGCTATCGGTGCCAATCGGGTAAATGGGCATGAGGTACAGCACGTTCACCCCAATGGCCTTGATGGAATCGAGTCGGGCCGTGACGCCGGCCAGGTTGCCGCCCTGGCTGAAGGCCCGCATATTGACCTGGTAAATCACCGCGTCCTGGCGGTTGGGCACCCCGGCGAAGGGCGTGCCGTACTGCGGCGGCGTGGGCGTCGACGTGATGGTGGGGAAGGTCACATCGGGCGGCGGAGCGTCTTTGTGGCAAGCCGCCAGCAGGCCCACGGTGCCCAGCACCAGCGCCGCAGCGCGCGCAATTCGTTGAGTAAACATGTCGAAAATTTCTATGATAAAATGAGTTACGCGAATACGCCAGGCAGCTACCGCTTCACCGGCTTGAAGCTGACGGCCGCCCCGCCGCCCGGCGCCAGCTGCAGCGCCAGCGACGATTTGCTGGTCACCACTTGCTTGCTGATGCGGTAGGCCATGGGATTCTTCTGCCAGTCGGCGCCCGGGTCGTCGGCGTAGATGGTGGCCTCGTAGCGCTGGCCCGGCGTGAGGAAGTCGAGCTTGAGGGACTGCTTGCGGGCGTTTTCGTCGGTTATGGCGCCCAGGTACCACTCGTCTTTGCCTTTGGCGCGGCGCACGGTGGTGAGGTAGTCGCCGGGCTCAGCGGCCAAGATGCGGGTGTCGTCCCAATCGACGGGCACGTCTTCGATGAACTGGAAGGCATCGAGGTGCTTTTCGTAGGCCTCGGGCAGGTCGGCGGCCATTTGCAGGGGCGAGTACATCGTCACGTACAGGGCCAGCTGCTTGGCCAGCGTGGTGTGCACCTGCTTGCCCTTATTCCGCTCCGGGTTCCAGTCGTCGAGCTTGATTTGGAAAATGCCGGGGGTGTAGTCCATTGGCCCGCCCATGAGGCGGGTGAAGGGCAGGATGGTTTCGTGCTCGGGCGGGTTGCCGCTGCTCCAGGCGTTGAACTCGTTGCCGCGGGCGGCTTCGTTGGCCAGCCAGTTGGGGTAGGTGCGGTGCAGGCCGGTGGGGCGCACGGCCTCGTGCATATCCACCATAATGCGGTTGTCGGCCGTGAGCTGGGCGGTGCGCACGTAGTGGTTCACCATCCACTGGCCGTCGTGGTGCTCGCCGCGCGGGATGATGCGGCCCACGTAGCCGGTTTTCACGGCGTCGTAGCCGTGCTGCTTCATGAAGCGGTAGGCGGCGTCCTGCCGGCGCTCGTAGTTGGTGACCGAGCTGCTGGTTTCGTGGTGCATGATGAGCTTGACGCCCTTGCCGGCGGCGTAGCGCTGCAGCTCGTCTACGTTGAAATCGGGATAAGGCGTCACGAAATCGAACACGTTTTCCTTCCAGTTATTGGCCCAGTCTTCCCAGCCCACGTTCCAGCCTTCCACCAGCACGCCGGGGATGTGGTGCCGGGCGGCGAAGTCGATGTAGCGCTTCACGTTGGCGGTGTTGGCGCCGTGGTGGCCGTTGGGCTTCAGGGCATTCCAGTCGGTGTTATCCAGCTTGATGTTCGACACGTCGGCGTAGTTCCAGCTGGCGCGGTTCACGTGCATCTCCCACCACACGCCCACGAATTTCTGCGGCTGAATCCAGCCCGTGTCAGCCACTTTGCTCGGCTCGTTCAGGTTCAGAATAAGCTTGGAAGAGAGGATTGCGGGCGCGTTGTCGGCCACCACCACGGTGCGCCAGGGCGTGTGCTCCGGCGCCTGCAGGTAGGCCTTGGCGCCGGTGCCGGTGGCGTCGGGCACGAGCTGGCTGCGCAGGCCGAAGGTCTGCGTGTCTACGTTCAGGAACATGGCCGGGTAGTTCACCAGCGCGGCCTCGTGGATGTTGAGGTACAGCCCGTTGTCCGACTTCAGCATCAGCGGTGTCTGCACCCGCTTGGGGTCGGCCTTCTGCTGAATGGCCTCAATCGGCGTGGTGTTTACCTCGCTCAGGCGGCTGGTGGTGTAGGCGTACTCGTTCGAGTCGTAGTCGCCCGGAATCCAGAAGGCCTTGTGGTTGGCCGGCAGGTTGAACTCGGTGTGCTCGTCCTGCACCGTGAAGTAGCCCAGATTGGGCTGCGCCGGAAACTCGTAGCGAAAGCCCACCCCATCGGCAAACACCCGAAACACCACGTCGAGCAAGCGGCCGGGGGCGGCCGGCTGGCGCAGGTGCACCGTGAGCTGCCGGTAGCGGTTGCGAATGGTTTTGACCTCGCCCCACACCGGCGTCCAGGTTTCGTCCACGTCTTTGGTGTCGCTGCCGGCCAGCTCCAGCGGCCCGTCAAAGCCCTTGCCATCGGCAAACGATACGCCCAGCCGCGAAGGCTTGATGACGGATTTCGTGCCGTAAGAAACGGCGTAGGTGGGGCGGCCGTCGGGGCCCAGCGCCACGGTCAGGCTCACCTGGTCGAGGCGGGCGGTGAGCGGGGCGGCGGCTTGGGCGTGGGCGCCGCGCGCCGCCGTCAGCAGGCCCAGGGCCAGCAGCAATTTTCTCATAAGTGAAGCGCCGAAGGACCAGGGCCGTCGGGCCTGGCCGCCATCGGTTGGAGTGGGAAGGTAACAAAGCTAGCGCCTCCCCCTCCCGCCCGTACCTAATCAAAGACGGATATAGAAAATATCAACCCGTCAAGGCAAATTCACACTGTAAATCAATACACTATATTAAATTCCAACACCCAAAGTATTGCCCTGATATTGCCCCATTCGCCCGCATCAGTGGCCCTCAGAGTCTCACTTGCGGGCCGTTTTGCTACACCGCCTCAATGGCCTGGATACGCGCCTCGAACTCCTCGTTCGGCACCAGCGAACGGTTCTTCACCCGCGTCTTATAAGTGTAAATCGTGTTGATGGAATAGCCCAGCATGCGGCTGATTTGCTCGCTGTCGGCAATGCCCAAACGAATAAGGGCGAAGATGCGCAGCTCGGCCGTCAGCAGTTGGTCGTCGGCCAGCGTCAGGCGGTCTTCTTCCCGGAAAAGCGCGTTGAACTGCGCGATAAAATTGGGAAACAGCCGCAGGAACACCGTGTCGAAGCCTTTCAGCAGCTCGTTGCGCTCGGTTTTGATGTTGACGCCGTCGACCAGCTTTTGCAGGCTGGCGTACTGCTTGCTGCTCAGCAGGGCTTCCACGCGCTTCTTGAGGGTTTCGAGCTTGTCGATGTACTGCGAGTTGTTGTGGAAGTAGTAGCCGATGTACTCCTCCTTAATCTGGTTGGCTTCGTTGAGGCCGCTGTTGAGCTGGTGCAGCTCGTCGTTGCGCGCCTGCAGTTCGCGGTTGGCGGCGAAGACGAGCTGGTCGGCTTTGCGCAGCCGGCGCAGGGCCAGCGCACTCACCACCGCGAAGGCAATGACCACCCCGGCCAGCACCGTCATGATGATGGCGTAGGTTTTCAGCGACCTGCGCTGGCTTTCGATGATGTTGATTTTCTGCCCTTCGATGACGGACGAGACGTGGCTGATTTCAAGCTGCCGCTGCCGGGCCTTGTAGAACGTGGCGTTTTCGCGGGCTTCGCGGATGAAGGCGTAGGCGTTTTTGAGGTCACCGGTGCGGTAGCAATAGTCCGAGAGCTTGAAGATGGCCGTGGTTTCCTTGGTGGCCGATTTCACGTCGGCAATGGCCGATACGAGCAGCAGTTCGAAGGCTTTTTCGGGCTGCCCGGCCTGCTCGTAGAGGTAGGCCGTGGTGCTGGCGCTCACGGCCAGCTGGTGCTGCGAAAGCCGCGGCAGCCGCCGAATTTCGGCATACGCGGCTGCCCCGGCTGCGAGGTCGTTGTTTTTCTGGGCCCGAAACTCCTGCACCTCCAGGCACTCGTAGGAGCCCGGGCGGCAGAGCTGCAGGGCCGTGTCGGCGTAGGCCAGGGCCTTGGCGTAGTAGGCCGGGCGGTAGGTTTGGTCCTGGTTGAAGTTACCCAAATCACTATAGGCCCGCGCTTTCAGGAAATAGAGGCTTTGCCGGTCAGGGCGCGTCAGGCGGCGCGCGTCGATGCTGTCCAGCGTTTCAAACGTCTCCTTGAACAAGCCCGACGACAGCAGCACGAAGGCCAGTTTGAGCTGCGCCACCTCAATTTTTTCGGGGTCGTGAAGGCGGTTGGCCAGCCGCCGCATTCTCTGGCAATACACAAAGGCCGAGTCGTATTTAAATGCCTTGTACTCGTCGTAGATGCGCAGGGCCAGGTCAAAGCGGGTGTTGTCGTTCACCTCGGCCGAGGCAAAATCGGCGGTGAGCACCGCAATGCGGTTCAGGCGCTGGCCGTCGTAGGCGCTTTTCCGGGCCAGGGCGCGGTGCAGCTCCGTCAGCAGGCTATCATTTGGGCTGGCCTGGGCCCAGGCCGTCATCGGCACAACCCCCAGCAACCCCCAAAGAAAGAATAGAAGCTTCACCGGCGAAGACAGAGACCATAACAAGGGCAAGTGTCAAAAATAGCACCTATTGGGCGGCACGCGGCGCGTCCAGCTTTTTTCAAAAACAATTTGTAGCTTAAACGCAGTTGTGAAGGCCGAGCCTCCCCTCCGGCCGGGCGCGTCCGGTTGCAGGGTTCGGCGTTGAGCAGCGGCGTGTATTCATGCATGAGGCCACCGCTGGCTGCTTTCGGGGTTTTCGGCCCAACGGCCGCCCCGCCTACTCGTATGCATAAAGCCCGGGCCGGTGGGGCCGGTTTTTCTATCGAACTGTATTTCTGCTTTTTCTATGAATAACGAACCTGACCTGCCGCCCAGCCACGACGAGGCGCGCCGCAACTTCCTGAAACAGTCGTCGCTGCTCACGGCCGTGGCCTTGGTGCCAGCGCCCGTGGTGCAGGCTGCCACGGCCGAGCTGGACGAACGGGTGGCCGCGGCCATCGAAAAGGTACCGCTGAAGCTGGAAATCAACGGCAAGAAGTACAAGCTCGACGTGGAGCCCCGCACCACGCTGCTCGACCTGCTGCGCGAACAGCTCAACCTGACGGGCACCAAAAAAGGCTGCGACTACGGCCAGTGCGGCGCCTGCACCGTGCACGTCGACGGCCAGCGCGTGAACAGCTGCCTGAGCTTCGCGGTGATGCACGACGGCAAGAAAATCACGACCATCGAAGGCCTGGCCGACGGCGACAAGCTGCACCCCATGCAGGCCGCGTTTGTGAAGCACGACGGCTTTCAGTGCGGCTACTGCACGCCCGGCCAGATAATGAGCGCCGTGGCCTGCGTGCGCGAAGGCCACGCCGACTCGGAGGCCGAAATCCGGGAGTACATGAGCGGCAACATCTGCCGCTGCGGGGCTTACACCAACATCGTGGCGGCCATTCAGGAAGTGAAAAACGGAGGGCAAAAAGTATGAACCAGTTCCAGTACGTCCGCCCCATCAAGCAGCAGGCCGCCATTGAGGCCGTGGCCAAAGACGCCAATGCCACCTTCATTGCCGGCGGCACCAACCTCGTCGACCTGATGAAGCGCGGCGTGATGGCCCCGCAAAAGCTGGTCGACATCAACCGCCTGCCCCTCGCCCGAATTGACCACGACCCGGGCAAGCTGCGCATCGGCGCGCTGGCCCTGAACTCGGCCGTGGCCGACGACAAGCAGGTGCGCGAGCGCCAGCCGCTGCTGGTGCAGGCCATCAACGCCGGGGCGTCGGCGCAGCTGCGCAACATGGCCACCACCGGCGGCAACATGCTGCAGCGCACCCGCTGTCCCTATTTTTACGACACGGCCATGCCCTGCAATAAGCGCGAGCCCGGCACCGGCTGCGGCGCGCTGGAAGGCATCAACCGGATGCACGCCATCTTCGGCTTTTCGGACAAATGCATTGCCGTGCACCCGTCCGATATGAGCGTGGCCCTGGTGGCCCTCGACGCCACCGTGCTGGTGAGCGGCCCGCGCGGCGACCGCCGCATCGCCTTCGCCGACCTGCACCGCCTGCCCGGCGACACGCCCGAAAAAGACACCACGCTGGAGCCCGGCGAGCTCATCACGGCCGTGGAGGTACCCGACAACCCGTTTACGAAGCACGTGAGCTACCACAAGGTGCGCGAGCGGGCGAGCTATGCCTTTGCACTGGTATCGGCCGCCGCGGCGCTGGACCTGGACGGCAGCACCATCAAAGCGGCGCGGCTGGCCTTCGGCGGCGTGGCGCACAAGCCGTGGCGCCTCACGGCAGCCGAGCAGTTTTTGGTGGGCAAGCCGGCTACCGAAGAGAGCTTTAAGCAGGCTGCAGCCGTGGCCATGCAGGGAGCTAAAGCTTTCAAGCACAACGAATACAAGCTGCGACTGGCGCCCAACACGCTGGTGCAGTCCCTTAAAAACGCAGCCGCCGCCTAAACCTTCAGGACGTCATGCAGAGCGCAGCGAAGCATCTCGCTCGGGGCAACTAATTAGTTAAGCACGCGAGATGCTTCGCTGCGCTCTGCATGACGCTTTTAGCTTCTAACCTCCCCTATGAAACCACTAAGCAAGCAAATCGGCAGCACGCTGAACCGGGTGGACGGCCACCTGAAAGTGACGGGCGCGGCCACCTATTCGGCCGAGTACGAGCTGCCCGGCATGAGCTACGCCGTGCTGGTGGGCAGCACCATCGCCAAGGGCCGCATCAAGAGCATTGATGCCCGGGCGGCTGAAAAAGCGCCGGGCGTGCTGGCCGTCATCACCCATTTCAACTCGCCCAAGGTGCCGGGCTTCACGCCCACGGGCAAAGACCCCTCGCAGCCCCAAACGACGGGCGGCCGGCTCAAGGTGTTCAACGACGACAAGGTGCGCTTCAACGACCAGCCCATTGCTGTGGTGGTGGCCGACACGTTGGAACGGGCCCGCTACGCGGCGCGGCTGGTGAAGGCCGAGTACGAGCAGGAGAAGCACGAAACCGACATGGCCGCGGGACTGAAGCAGGCCTTTGTGCCCACGCAGGCCAAGAAGAACCCCAAATCGGGCGTGGCCGACTACGTGCGCGGCACCGCCGATGCCTACAAAACCGGCGCGGTCAAGCTCGAAGCCGAGTACGTGATTCCGACCGAGGTGCACCACCCCATGGAATTGCAGGCCATCATAGCGCACTGGGAAGCGCCCGACCGCCTCACGATTTACGACAAAACGCAGGGCACCATGGCCACCCGCCGCGACTTCGCCAAGGAGTGGGGCTTGCCCGAGGAAAACGTGAAGGTCATTGCCACGTTTGTGGGCGGCGCCTTCGGCAACGCGCTGCACAGCTGGCCGCACGAGTCGGCGGCCATCATCGCGGCCCGCCAGGTAAAGCGGCCGGTGAAGCTGGTGCTCACCCGCGAGCAGATGACGACGATGGTGGGCTACCGCCCCCACACCTGGCAGAAAATCGGGATGAGCGCCTCGGCCGACGGCAAAATCACGGCCATCACCCACGAAGCCACGGGGCAAACCTCTAGCTACGAGGAGTTCACGGAATCGACGGTGCAGCAGACGCGCATGATGTACACGGCGCCCAACGTGAACACCCGCTACCGCCTGGCGGCCCTCGATGTGAGCACGCCCATCTGGATGCGCGGACCCGGCGAGGCCACCGGCGCCTTTGCGCTGGAATCGGCCATGGACGAAATGGCCCACCTGCTGAACCTCGACCCCATGGAGTTCCGTCTGCGCAACTACACCGACAAGGACCCCGAAAACGGCAAGCCCTGGTCGAGCAAGTTCCTGAAGGAGTGCTACCAAATGGGTGCCGAGCGCATTGGCTGGAGCAAGCGGCAGCTGAAGCCGGGCTCCTTGCGCGACGGCGACTGGCTGATTGGCTACGGCATGGGCGTGGGCACCTTCGGGGCGCACCGGGGCTCGTCGAAGGCCAACGTGCGGCTGCTGCCCAACGGCACCGTGGTGCTGCAAAGCGCCGTGACCGACATCGGCCCCGGCACCGGCACGGCCATGACCCAGATTGCGGCCGACACCCTGGGCCTGCCGCCCGAGAAAATCCGGTTTGAGTGGGGCAACTCGGAGTTTGCGCCCGCGCCCACGCAGGGCGGCTCGGCCATTGTGAACACCGTGGGCCCGGCCGTGCAGGAAGCCTGCCTGGCCCTGAAAGAAAAGCTGCGCACCATGGCGGGCACCAGCAATGCCGCCTTCGCTTCGGCCAGGAATGAAGATGTTGTGTTCGCCGACAAATACCTGACGCTAAACGGAAACGACACCGCCCGCGCCAGCTACGCCGACCTGCTGAAGCAGGCCGACGGCGGCTTCGTCACGGTGGAGTCGAAACCCAACGGCGAGAATGGCCAGAAGTATTCCATGTACTCGTATTCGGTGCATTTTGCCGAGGTGCGGGTGAACCCGCTCACCGGCGAGGTGCGCGTGAGCAAGCTGGTTTCCTGTGCCGACGCAGGCACCATCGTGAACCAGAAAACCGCCGGCAACCAGATGAAGGGCGGCGCCGTGGGCGGCATCGGCATGGCGCTGATGGAGGCCACCCACATGGACGACCGTTTCGGCCGCTACGTGACCAAGGACCTGGCCGACTACCACGTGCCCGTGCAGGCCGACGCCCCCGCCGTGGAGGTGCTGTTTGTGAACCAGCCCGACCCGCACGTGAACGCGCTGGGCACCAAAGGCATCGGCGAAATTGCCATCATCGGCGTGGCCCCGGCCATTGCCAACGCGGTATTTAATGCCACTGGCAAGCGGGTGCGGGAGCTGCCCATCACCCCCGATAAGCTGGTGTAGGCGGCCACGGCTCAACTCCACACCAACCTGCGACGAAGTCAGGGCCCGTGCGTCGGGTCCTGACTTTGCATTTTGGGGAGGGGCCGCTTGCTTTTCGGACCGCAACTGCGTCATTTGTGCAAACGTTTCCACAACCGCTCACCTCGTCCGCTTTTCATGGCAACTTTCTCGCTTCGCCGGCCCACCCACGTCTTGCTTCTGGTTTGTCTTAGCTTGCTCTGCCACGTAGCGGGCGCGCAGGAAATCAAGTCGCCCAACGGCCAGCTGCGGCTGACGTTTGCGCTGCAAAACGACGGTGTGCCCACCTACCGCCTCACGTATAAAGGCCGCGAGGTCATCAAAACCAGCAAGCTGGGGCTGGACCTGAAAGGCGCCACCGCCCTCACCAGCGGCTTTGCCGTGGCCGACACCAAGCAGCGCAGCTTCGACGAGAGCTGGCAGCCGGTGTGGGGCGAGGTCAAAACCATTCGCAACCACTACAACGAGCTGGCCGTGACGCTGAAGCAGGCCGCCACCGACCGCAGCATCCGGGTGCGCTTCCGGGTGTTCGACGACGGGCTGGGCTTCCGCTACGAGTTTCCGCGCCAGCCCAAGCTCGACTACTTCACCATCAAGGAAGAACGCACGCAGTTTGCCCTGGCCGGCGACCACAAGGCCTTCTGGATTCCGGGCGACTACGACACCCAGGAGTACAGCACCGTGACCTCGAAGCTCTCGGAGGTGCGCGGCAACATGAAAGCGGCCGTGACGCCCAACGCCTCGCAAACCACCTTCTCTCCCACCGGCGTGCAGACGCCGCTCATGCTCAAAAGCCAGGACGGGCTCTACATCAACATCCACGAGGCGGCGCTGATTGACTACTCCTGCATGCACCTCGACCTCGACGACAAGAACTTCGTGCTGGAGTCGCACCTCACGCCCGACGCGGTGGGCGACAAGGGCCTGATTCAGACGCCGGCGCTCTCGCCCTGGCGCACGGTGATTGTGAGCGATAAAGCGGGCGACATTCTGGAATCGAAGCTGGTGCTGAACCTGAACGAGCCCACCAAATTCAAGGACGTGAGCTGGATTAAGCCGGTGAAGTACGTGGGCGTGTGGTGGGAGATGATTACGGGCAAGAGCACGTGGTCGTACACCAACATGGACAACATCAAGCTTGACTCCATCGACTACAAAACCGTGAAGCCCAACGGCACGCACGGCGCCAACACGGCCCACGTGAAGGAGTACATCGACTTCGCGGCCCAGCACGGCTTCGACGCGGTGCTGGTGGAAGGCTGGAACACCGGCTGGGAAGACTGGTTCGGCAAGCACAAAGACTACGTGTTCGACTTCGTGACGCCCTACCCCGATTTCAACGTGCAGGAACTGCAACAGTACGCCGCCAGCAAAAACGTCAAAATCATCATGCACCACGAGACCAGCGGCTCGGTGCGCAACTACGAGCGGCACCTCGAAGACGCTTTCGATTTCATGAACAAATACGGCTACAACGCCGTGAAAACCGGCTACGTGGGCGACATCGTGCCGCTGGGCCACCACCACTACGACCAGTGGCTGGTTAACCATTACAACTACGTGCTGGAAAAAGCCGCCGAGCACAAAATCATGGTGAACGGCCACGAGGCCGTGCGCCCCACCGGCTTGGCCCGCACCTACCCCAACCTCATTGGCAACGAAGCTGCCCGCGGCACCGAGTACGAGGCCTTCGGCGGCAGCAATCCCGACCACACCACCATCCTGCCCTTCACCCGCCTCATCGGCGGGCCGATGGACTATACGCCCGGCATCTTCCAGACGCAAATCAGCGCCATCAACCCACAGAACAAGTCCTTCGTGCACAGCACGCTGGCCCGCCAACTGGCCCTGTACGTGACGATGTACTCGCCCCTGCAAATGGCCGCCGACCTGCCCGAAAACTACAACAAGCACCTCGACGCGTTTCAGTTCATCAAGGACGTGGCCGTGGACTGGGACGACTCGAAAGTGCTCGAAGCCGAGCCCGGCGACTACATCACCATTGCCCGCAAGGCCAAGGGCAAAAGCAGCTGGTTTGTCGGCAGCACCAACGACGAAAACGGCCGCACCTCCACCATCAACCTGAGCTTCCTGGAGCCCGGCAAAAAGTACGTCGCCACCATCTACGCCGACGCCAAGGACGCCCACTATGAGAAAAACCCGCAGGCCTACGCCATTCGCAAAGTGAACGTGACCCGCAAATCCAAGCTGGCACAGTACTGTGCACCGGGCGGCGGCTACGCCATCAGCGTGATGGAAGCCGGCCGCTAACCCGGCTTCCGTTCTACTGACAAGTTAACCCGCAGACTACGCCAGGAACTCGGAAACCTCGCCGTGGCAAGTGAGCGTGAGCCGGTGCATGGCTCGGGTGCAGGCCACGTAAAGCATGCTCTTGTCGACCTCCGTGCGGTAGGTACGGGCCGAGGCGAAGGGCACGATGACCTCATCAAACTCAAGCCCCTTGGCCAGGTGCGCCGTGGTGATAACGACGCCTTCCTTGAAGGCAGTAGATTCGTCGGTGAGCAAATGCACGCCGGGGCCTTGCAGCGCCGCGTGCGCCTCCTCAGCCTGCCGCAGCGTTTTGCAGATGATGCCCAGCGACTGGTTGCCGGCGCCAGAAAAATCCTGGAGCAGCCGTTGCATGGCGTGCAGCTCTTCGGCATGGCTATGGAAGCGCAGCACTGCGGGTGCCGGCCCGTGCCGCTCCAGCGGAATGATGTTAGGGTTGGGCGTGATGCGCTGGGCGAAGGCCGTAATCTCCATCGTGGAGCGATAGCTGCGATAGAGCCGCACCACTTCAGCCTGCGGAAACACGCGCTCGATGGTTTCGGCCGAAGACGCGCTGTAGGGGTTCACCGTCTGGCTTACGTCGCCCAAAATGGTTTTGCGGCAGCTGAATAGCCGCGACAGCACCGCGTACTGCACGGGCGTATAGTCCTGCATCTCGTCCACCAGCAAATGCTTCACGTGGTCGTAAGTCGCAAGGCCTTCCAGCCGAATGCGCAGGTAAATCAGCGGGAATACGTCGGCGTACTCCAGGTTCCGCCCAGGCTCGTAGCGGAATAGCTCGGGCTGGCCCACCCAGCGGTAAAAATCCCGGTAGAATTCCAACGCACTGGCGAACTTGAACATGCGCGGAATGGCTTCCCCAATCGTGCCCTTTTCGCCGCCCGTGAGCTTACGGCGGGCCGCGTCGCGCACGTGGTCGCGCACGTCCTGGGCCACCAACGGAAAGCGTTTCAATAGCGGCACCCGATGATACGCTTTGAACCGCCCCTGAATGAACGCCTGCGGCACCCGCGTGCTGCCCACCCGCAGCTCGGTGGGCGCGAAGTAGTGGTTCTCGACGTGCAGCAGGTACTGGTTTAGCTGGCTCAGAAACTCAAACGACGCCTTGAATTGAATGCGCTCAATGAACGCCGGGTGGTGGTTTTCGAGCAGCGCCGACACCTGCTCGAAAAAGGTCTGGAAGCCGAACTGGCTGCCCAGCAGGTCGGCCGCCAGCTCTTCCATGCCCAGCTCGGGGAGGTGCTCCTCGCCCAGTTCGGGCAGCACGTTGGAAATGTAGTCGGCAAACACCTTGTTAGGTGAAATGATGAGGACGTCTTTGGCCCGAATGCTCTCGCGGTAGCGATACAGCAAAAAGGCGATGCGGTGCAGCGCAATGGACGTTTTGCCCGAGCCAGCCACGCCCTGAATGACCATCACCGGCGCGGTTTCGTTGCGAATCACCGCGTTTTGGTCGCGCTGAATGGTCGCGACAATGTTCTTCATCTTGTCGTCCGACGACTTGGCCAGCTCGCGCTGCAGCACGTCGTCGTGAATGTTCACGCCGCTGTCGAGCATGAACTCCATGCGGCCGTCGCGAATCTTGTACTGCCGCTTCAATCCAATATGGCCCTCAATAATGCCGGATGGCGTTTGGTATGAAGCCGGCCCCAGTTCGAAATCATAGAACATCGACGAGATGGGCGCCCGCCAATCAAAAATCAACCCTTTGCGCTGGCGCTCGTCCAGAAACGAATGCACGCCGATGTACACCGGCGTGGCCTCCTTGCTGCCGCGCGCTGTGAAGTCGATGCGGCCGAAATAGGGCGACTGCGCCAGCTTCAGCAGCCGGCGCTTGCGCCCCACCGCCGCCTCCCCCGTGAAAGCCATGCGGTTGATAGACTGGTCGGCGGCCACCATGTCGGCCTCGTCCATGCCCGACTGGTGCTCGTGGATGTACTGCTTTTTCTCGCGCAGCTCTTCCGAATGCTGCCGCACGGCCTCATCGCCGCGCCGGATGGCCAGCGTCAGCTTCTCCTTTATTTCTTCCAGATATTCTTTTTCTTCCTGCTCTGTTGCGTTCATCCCGGGCGGCACTTGCTAAATGGATTGCAAAGGTGCTGGCAAATTTCCGCTGCACGCCGCCTCTTACCATCTGGGTTAGATGCCGCCATTAATATGCAACGTCCACACAGCCCCCCCCATTTCCCATATCACCTTTGTTCCATAAGTTGTTTACCATCCATGACGATTCCCTTTTCTTTTCAGCCGTCCCTCGAAACCGATACCCTGCAGCTGCTGCCCCTGCAGCCAGCTGATTTCGCCGCCCTGTATGCCGTAGCCGCCGACCCCGCCATCTGGGCCCAGCATCCTAACCCCGACCGGTGGCAGCAGCCCGTCTTCGCTACCTTCTTCGAGGGCGCGTTGCACAGCGGCGGCGCATTTAAAGTGGTAGAGAAAGCCACGGGCGCCGTGTTGGGAAGCACCCGCATCTACGATTATCAACCGGAGGACAACAGCATTTTCATCGGTTACACCTTCTACGGCATCCAGCACTGGGGCAAAGGCATCAACCCGTCCGTAAAGGCACTCCTATTGAACTACCTGTTTCAGTTCGTTGAAACAGTGCGTTTCCACATCGGGGCCGGCAATGTGCGCTCACAAGTCGCCATTCAGCGGCTGGGAGCCACCAAGGTAGCCGAGCAGGAAGTGGCCTATTTCGGCGAGGCCCTCAAGCTGAACTTTGTATATGAGATAATTAAGTCGTCCTGGACCCCAAAAAACCAATCCAACGTCCCACCCTCGCAGCTCAGCATCTGCTGAACTTACCGACCCAGTTCACGGTCATTCACCGAATAAGCGCTCGAACACAAGTTTCAAGAGACCCACGTTTCCAGTGGTCAGCTTTCGGCTTTATCGCCGCTCCACGTTTAGGGTTCGCCACCAGTACAAAACCCTACCATATTCAGCACCGCAAGGCAAGCCAGCAATTGAGGAATTATTATCAAAGATTGAATTCCAAAAAAATATCAAACGCCGCCCCAAACACACCTCATTGCCTACTAATGAATTACAGTCGCATTTGAGCAGAAAATCGATGATGCAACAATTTTTTTTACGCCATGGCCTTGCAGACTAAAAAACTCCTGGTACCTTTGCACTCCCAATCACGAAAGACGCTTCGGACGGAAGCGAAAAAGATTAGGAAACGCGAACCAAAAAGAGTGTTGCCTCTGTTAGTTACCCGGCTTGAAACAAGTGGGCAGTAGACGAGGAAAGCCACTCAGCTATATCACGGTGTAGCAACAATGCCAGCTCGATTGGAGCTAGCAAACGTTCTTTGAATGACTGGAAAAGACAAATGGTAAGGTTTGTTCTACACACGTAAAACAAACCGACAACAAGCGTAACATTGAATATAGCTCGTTAAAGCGGGTCGGATTCGCACTCGACATCAGCTCATCTTCGGGTGAGTGTAGAAATTTTTACAATGGAGAGTTTGATCTTGGCTCAGGATGAAC
>NZ_JAELXR010000003.1:0-467990 GCF_016427455.1 Hymenobacter miniatus | reverse complement strand
AAGGTAGCGTAGTTCATGGCGTTGGAGCGTTTTTGGGTGATTGTTTCCTCAAACTTCCCCCGCCCCGCTCCCACCCCAAAGGCAATTTGGGCGAACGGTTATTCCGGCCCTCGAACGGGCGCAAACCCGGCCGAGCCGCACGCCTTTTCGCGCAACAGGCCCGGAGCAGTGCTCCGGGCCTGTTCGGTTCGTCCCAACGGGGCCGGCGGCTTAGCCGATGGCCTGGGCCAGGTCCTCAATCAGGTCCTCGGCGTCCTCGATGCCCACGCTCAGGCGAATGAGCGAGTCCGAGAGGCCCGACTTACGGCGCTGCTCGGCCGGAATGCTGGCGTGCGTCATGGTGGCGGGGTGGCCGCTGAGGCTTTCCACGCCGCCCAGGCTTTCGGCCAGGGTGAAGTACTGGAACTTCTCCAGCACGGCAATGGCGTCTTCCTGCCGGTCGCCCTTCAGTACGAAGGAAATCATGCCGCCGAAGTCGCGCATCTGCTTGGCGGCCACGGCGTGGTTGGGGTGGTTTTCGAAGCCGGGCCAGTACACTTTCTCCACTTTGGGGTGCTGGCGCAGGTACTCGGCCACGGCGCGGCCGTTTTCGCAGTGCCGCTGCATGCGAATGTGCAGCGTTTTCAGCCCGCGCAGTACCAGGAAGCAGTCCTGGGGCCCGGGCGTGCCGCCGCAGGCGTTCTGGTAAAAGCTCAGGCGCTGGTGCAGCTCGTCGTCGTTCACCACCAGGGCGCCCATCACGGTGTCGGAGTGGCCGGCCATGTACTTGGTCAGCGAGTACATCACGATGTCGGCGCCCAGGTCCATGGGCGTTTGCAGGTAGGGCGTGCTGAAGGTGTTGTCGACGGCCAGCAAGGCGCCGCACTCCTTGGCCACGGCCGAAGCCGCCGCAATGTCGATGACGTTGAGAAGCGGGTTGGTGGGCGTTTCCACCCAAATCAGCTTGGTTTTGTCGCTGGCCACGGCGCGCACGGCTTCCATGTCGTGCATGGGCACGAAGTGGAATTTGATGCCGAACGGCTCGTACACTTTTGTGAAGAGGCGGTAGCTGCCGCCGTAAAGGTCGTTGGTCGAAATCACCTCGTCGCCGGGCTTGAGCAGCTTCATCAGGCAGTCGATGGCGGCCATGCCGGAGGCGAAAGCAATGCCGTGCTTGCCGTTGTCGAGGGCGGCCACAGCATCCTGCAGCTGCGAGCGGGTAGGGTTGTGGGTGCGCGAGTACTCAAAGCCCTGGTTTTTGCCGGGCGAGGTCTGCACGTAGGTCGAAGTCTGGTAGATGGGCGTCATGATGGCCCCAGTGTGGGGGTCCGGGTGCACGCCGGCGTGAATGGCTTTGGTGGCGAATTTCATGGTGGGAGAAGGTGGGATTTTAAGGAATTGAGCCCGGCGCGCGGCAGGGGCCGGTGCGTTGGGCCGGCAAGTTACGGAAGCCCGCCAAGGCAACGCCGAACCGGCGCGGCGTCCGTGGCCTCCCTTGCCCGGCGCCCGGCCGCGCAGCCATTGGCTCCTGCGGCGCGTAAGCAGCACACGGCGGCCGTGCCTTACTTGGCAGGCGCCGCCGCTACCTTCGCTGCCCATGAAATTTCTGCGCGAGCTCCTTCGAAAAAACTTTTCCACGCTGCTGTCGATGCTGCTGCTGGTGGCCGTGCCGCTGGTGGGCAGCTCGTCGCTCAGCTTCGTGCTCTACCGCAACCAGCAATTGCTCGAAAACCTCACCACCGGCCAAAGCCTGTTCTACTTCGTGATTGTGGGCGTGGCCATGGCATTTTCCTTGGTCAATACCACGGCCGTGGTGCTGATTACGGGCTTTTACCTGGGCTGGAGCGGCTTTCCGGGCATGGTGGTGGCCTACGCGCTGGCCGCGCTGGTGGGCTACCAGATTGCCAGCACCCTCGACCACGGCAAGATGCTGGCCTTCCTCGGCCACTTCCCCAAAGTCGACGCCGTGATGAAGGAGCTCAAAACCGATAGCTGGCAGTTGATTTTCCTCACGCGCATCTCGCCCGTCACCCCTTTTGCGCTCATGACGTTTGTGCTGGCCATCATGCGGGTGCGGCGCGGGCCGTTCTTGTTTGCGTCGGTGGCCGGCATGCTGCCGCGCAGCCTGTTTTTCTACTGGCTCGGCACCAAGGCGCAGGACGTGTTTGCGCTGCTCAAAGACCCTGGCACCGGCACCACCGGCAAAATATTGCTGCTAGCGCTGGTGGCGGCCTCGTTCTTCGGCCTCTACTACCTCTTCAACCAAGCCCTGAAGCGGGCCCTGAGCAAAAGCGCCGCCAGCTCAACAACGGCTCCCTGATTGTGAGCAGCTTGCGCATTTTTTTGAAATTTATTTGCAGAAAATTACGCACTGGGCTTGTACGGCCACTTTTTCTCGTCTTACCTTTGCACTCCCAACACGGGAACTGGTTGCATAGCTCAATTGGATAGAGCATCTGACTACGAATCAGAAGGTTTAAGGTTCGACTCCTTATGCGACCACAGAAAAGGTCCTTCCTGCTAGCAGGAAGGACCTTTTGCTTTTTCAAGCAACGCGTAGAGGCCCCCGACGGATTAGATGGCAGCAACTCAGTTCTAATCGGGTTTCTTGTGACTTGGCAAACGTCTTGACGTGGAGAAGCACCCCCGTTTGGCGATTACTCTAAGTTGCTTCAGCTGCATGCTGTTCCAGAGGGTGTTCTGCAGTTGTGAGCGGAATCAGGGAGTCTGAAAACGACCCGCCGCTTCTATTCCGGCGGGGTCGCGGACAACAGAGGGAGCTTTCTATACCAGCAAACTGGCGGTATTGCCGTTTCGCGCGCCTCCCACCGCTACCAACCCACGCTTGGCAATAACGGCGCGGGCAGGGCCAAAAGCTTTTACATAGAGCACCTGCGCACTCTCGGCATCGCGATGCTGAAAGGGCTGAGCGAGCCGCTGAACGACCACCTGACCATTGCGCAGGACGGCGGGGTTCCAATCACCCCGCTATGCGAGACAGTTGATAGATTCGTCGACGTGGCAGCCCGTCAAAACGCCCTCAATTCAGCCAAATGAGCGGGTTTCTGACAGGCAGGTTGCGCACCACTTCGGGTACCGCGGGGGCGTGCTCGAGCTGCTGCCAAGTGCTGAGCCAAGCCGGGTTTTGAAACTGCACGGCACCGAAGACAAGAAAGGGCTGCGCCACAGGCCAGTTGCCCCAATACATTACATCTTTGGGAAAGGGCCAGGCACTTTTGTCTTTCACAAAAGGATACAGAAACTCAATGCCCTTGCGGATGCCGCGGCCCTCGGGCGTTTGGTAGCCCCAGAGGTTGTCGGCGGGGGTGCTCAGCATTTGGCAGAGCATGGCCATCGCATCGAGGTTGAAAAGCGAGTAGCCGTAGGGCTTCGTGCGCTTGGTTTCGAGCGGGAAGCTGCCGTCGGGGGCCATTTGGGTGGGCAGGTGCACGGTTTTGTAGCGCGTGCGACACAGGGCCAGCAGGTCTTGGTTGGCCGTGAGGCGGGCAAAAGCCGCCACTTGCACGGTCCAGCAGGTACCGTGGTTGTTGGCGGCGTTCATCTCCTCCCTAGCGTTGGGGTGCGTGGTAAGCCAGGTGAGATACTGCGCAAACCAGCTTTTGATGCCGGCTAGGTCGCGCGGGTCGAAGCTTTTGGCGGCCTGCATCACCAGCACGCCCTGGGCCACCTCCATCAGCTGAACGGTGTCGATGATGCCGATGCCGCGCCCGGTGAAGCGGCCCGAAATAGCCTGGGCGTAGAGCAGCGACGGATTCATCAGCGTTTGCGGGTCCGTGAACCAAGCCCGTAAATGCGTCAGCGCGTGGCGCACGTATTTCTCGTCGCCTGTCAGTTTGTAGGCCGAGGCCAGGGCGCCCACAATGCGGCTGAAGCGAATCATGGCCAAGCGGTGGGCCGTGAAGTTGTCGGGGTTGGTGAGGCCGTCTTTCTGGATGTAGGGCCCACCGGGGTTCTGCGGGTCGGGCCACCAGTAGTCGCCTTCGGAAAAGAAATCGTGCGGGCCACCCGCGCTGCGCGGCGAGTTGCTAGCCGTCACGGTAATGGGCTCCTGCTGCAAAGCCCAGGCCGCTTCTTTCAGCACATAGGGGCGCAGGGTGCGCGTGGCTTCCTGCCGGAGCTTGCTGGCGGGTGGTGGGGCTAAGCGGGTGGCGTGCGCGGCCGGGAGCAAGGCTAGCAGTAAGGCGATTATGCGGAGCAGCATATGTGTTTTCGGAGAAACATCATCGGATGGAACGTCATGCTGAGCGAAGTCGAAGCATCTCTACCGAGAAAGTACTTATTTACTCCTGCGGTAGAGATGCTTCGACTTCGCTCAGCATGACGTTCTTTTTATCAGGCCATGGAGCGGCATTCAACCACTCTCCTATCGCACGGTGCCAATGCTGCGGTGCGTGAAAGAGGTGAAGCCCAGGAAGGTCTTGTCGCCCGACACGCCGTAGGGGTCCTGGCGGTCGCGCAGCGAGGCCAGTTTGGCGGTGCCGTAGTAGTTGTAGGCGGTTTCGATGCCGGGAAAAATCTGGCTGCCGCTGCAGTTGCGCGAGTAGCTGCCGGCTTCGGCGTCCTCAAACTTGTTCCAGCCGTTCTTGATGAGCTGGCCATTGGCTTCATACAAGGCCGTGTTTCCTTGGATGCGAGCCGTTTCGGCGGCGTAGGTCATGGCCGTGAGGGTGTATTGCGGGTGCACACAGTCGCGGTCGCGCAGTTCCTTGACGGCCCCGTCGGAATACACCAGCTGTGGCATGATTTGCAGCAGGTAGTCGTAGCCCGAGTCGTACACGGTGGTGCTGTTGAACCACACGCCCAGCGCCATTTTGGCGTAGCAGTACGAGGCCTGCCAGTTGTTGGTGTCGGAGATGGCACCGGGCACGTTGTTGACGTAGTTGTTCTTCAGGTTATTGAGAAAGTCGGAGAACTTGGCCACGTCGGTGGCCGACCAGCCCGCACCCGTGCCGTTTACCTGGTAGTAGCGGATGATTTCGCCCGCCGCCACGAACGTGGGCGCTACCCAGGCGGCTTCCAGGTAGGTCTGGCGGAATTCGGTGGGGCTGCCGTCGGGCTTGGGCGAGGTGGAATAGCGCTGGAAATTGTAGGCGTAGCCGTTCAGAATCTGCTTGGCATGGTTGGCGTAGGTGGCGCTGCCGGTTTTCACCCAGCGCAGGGCACAGGCGTAGGCCAGAATGCAGTCGCGCCGAATCTGGTCTTCGGTGGGGCTGCCGCCGCTGCCCACCACGTACACCACCGCCGGAAAGCTGGTGGGCACGGCGTATTGGTTCATGTAGTCGACGACTTTGTTGTAGCCGGCGGTGCGGGTGGCATCGCCGGCATTGGCCTGGCTGGCCACCAAATTGAGGCTGGCCGCGCTCACCACCACGCCGGGATGGCGGAAGGTGGTAATGGTGGAGTCGGCAGTGTTGGCCGTGGCCGTGTCAGGCGTAGCGGCCTCCTTCTTTTGGCAGCTGGCGAGCAGCGTAAGGACGGCAGCCAGTCCCAGGCGGGCCAGGCGCGGTAGTGCGATGAAGTGCATCATGTTTTTTTCGTGGGAATTGAAGAATGGAAACGATGATTTTCAGGCTACTCCGGGAGTTAGGCCATCGTCGGGGAGCGGCATAAAAATAGAATCCTCAGTGCCCGTTAAGTACTTGGAAAAGGCAGTTTATTTACGGAATCGTTTGCGAAATAATTCGTATCTAATTTATTAATTATCAACACGTTATTTTGAAAATAAACCACGGCACAGAGCGCAGCGCAGCATTTTGCGTGTACTGCAAATCATTCGTTGAATAGAGTTAGCGGTGGCACGCGAGATGCTGCGCAGCGCTCTGCATGACGTTCCTTCGGAAACACACTCTAAAGTTTCAAAAACACCGTATCCAGCCCTTCCGAAGCCACGCTGGCCACGCTGCGCAAGCCGTTGGTGCGCACGCGGATAATGGCGCGGCCGTTGTAGGCCTGCACCTTGCGCGCGCCGCTGCTGGTACCCAGGTCATCGAGCAGCGTGCCGCCGCCCGTCAGCCCAAACTGCACCCAGCTGGCCGCGTCGAGGCACTGGATGCCCCGGGCGTCGAACAGCTTCACTTCGATGGTGGCAATGCCGTTGGCTTCGGCGGTTTTTTCGAGGGTGAGGCGGGCGGGTTTGGCCCATTTGGCGGTTTGGTAGCGCTGGAGTATTTCGTCCTGCACGGTGGTTTTGCCCTGGCGGGCCACGGCGCGAAAGGTGTTTTCGCCCTCGCTCAGCGGCACCAGCCAGCGCAGGCCGGCGGCGGGAAAATCCTGGCTGTTGCGCTTTTTCACGCCCTGGCTTTGGCCGTTCACAAATAGCTCGACTTCAGCGGCGTTGGAGTACACTTTCACCATCTTTTGCTCGCCGGCCTCGCCCCAGCGCACGGGCCAGGAGTGGCCGTAGATGTGCACCATGGGCGCAGTGGCCCAGTACGATTGGAAGACGTAGAAGGCCTCTTTGGGCGTGAGGTCGCGCTCCACCACGCCCTTCTGGTTCATGTACGGGATGGGGTTGTCGGGGCGCACGGGGGTAGAGAAATCCTTGAACGGCCAGTAAGCCGCGCCGCTGAGCCAGGGCATGGTTTCCTGCTCCTTCAGGTGCCAGTCGACGAGGTTGCAGAGGTAGCTTTCGCTCCAGTCGCCGTCTTTCGACACGCGGGCGCTGCCGCCGAACAGGCTGGCGTCGCCCGCGCGCTCGTCGGCCCCCTGGCCGGCGGTGATTTTGGCCAGGGCGTTGTCGGGGTTTTCGGAGTGGCGGCCGGCGTGGCTGTCGCCGCCCCACTCCACGTGCAGGAAGCGCTTCACCGCCTTGAACTCCTGCTCCGTCACCGACTTATAGTCGGTGTAAATTCCCCGGTACCAGCCGGCCCAGATAGAGGGCGAATACACGTCGGGAATGTCCTTGCAGAAATCGCAGCGCCGGATGGCGGTGTAGCGACTCGGGTCGAGCTGGTGGGCCAGGTCGTTGAGCGACTTCATGTACGTCCGGATTTTCTCTTTGTCGAACTCCGGAAAATCGCCGGGCCAGTCGTTCTCATTGCCCAGCCCCCAGATGATGACGGCCGGGTGGTTGTAATGCTGCCGCACCATGTTGGTGAGCATGCGGCGGCCCTGGGCTTGGTAGCTTTCGCCGCCCAGCCCGCCCCGGCACCACGGTATTTCTTCCCACACGGTGATGCCCAGCGAGTCGCACAGGTTCAGCACGATGCGCGACTGCTGGTAGTGGCCCAAGCGGATGAAGTTGACGCCCATGCTTTTCATCAGCCGCATTTCCTGGCGGATTTGGGCTTCGGTCATGGCGGCGGCTACGCCGGCGTGGTCTTCGTGGCGGTGGGTGCCGCGCAGCAGCAGGCGCTGCCCATTCAGCCGAAACGGGCCGCGCTCCACGAATTCGATGTGGCGAAAACCCACTTTCTCGGTTTGCTGGAAGCTTTGGCCGCCGGCCGTCACGGCCACCTGCACGGTGTACAGCTCCGGGTGCTCGGGCGCCCACCGGCGCGGCGCTTTCAGCTTGAAACTGGCCAGGTCCAGTTCGCCACTTTTGAGGCTGAGCGACGTTTGCGATTTGGCCACTTGCTTGCCGCGCGGGTCCAGCAGGCGCACGCTCACCTGCGCCGTGCCGCTGGCAAAAGGCTCTCGTAAAACGCCTTTCACTGTTAACTGACCCTGTTTGCCGGCTTGGTCGACTTCCGCTTTCACGGCCACGCGCGCCAGCGAAACGGCCGGCTCGTACGTGAGGTTGAGGTAGCGGTAGAGGCCGCCGTAGAGGTTGAAATCCGATAAATCGGACGGCATCATTTCCAGGTCGCGGGAGTTGTCGCAACGAATGGAGAGTGGAATTTTGCCCTTGAACTGGGTTTTGAAAGCGTCGGTTTTCTGGAAGTCGACCACGGCCTGGGTAATGTCGACGGTCCATTCATCGTAGCCGCCGACGTGGCTACCCACTTCGGTGGTATAGATGAACACACGCGTTTTCTGGCCCGAACCCTCGAAGTGCAGCAGCGTGCGGCCGTGGATGTAGGGGTTTTGGATGGCGAGCTGCGTGCGGTACCATCCGGGGCCCTGGTAGTAGTTCACGTCGGGGTCCACGGCATCGCGCGCGTTGAAGCAGTGCGGCAAAGTCACGGGCTGCCACAGGGGCACGCTTTCGGGGTTGCCGGCCACCACGGGGCGCACGGCTTCCCACACGCCGCCCAGGTCTTGGCGCACAAATTCCCAGCCGGTGTTCAGGCGGGTGCTTTGCTGGGCGGCGGCTGAGAAGCTGCTAAGAAGGAGCAGCAGATAAACAAGGTTTCTATTCATAGCCAGAGGTGCCTAGACGGATGTAGAGACGCAACATGTTGCGTCTCGTCGTTGCTGATGTTGTTTATTCCGTGCAATTCTGCGCCGTCCGGCGTGGGGCCGGCCGTTCAACGACGAGACGCAACATGTTGCGTCTCTACCTCGTCCAATGGCTCACTCCACCCGCTTTACCTGAATGCCATTCAGCACCGCTTCGCCGGCCGTGGCGTTAAAATCGAGCGTGATGCCCTGGCCGTTGCGCACGCTCACGGGCAGCTTGAAACTCGCGGCTTGCAGCGGCGGCAGGCCATTTTCCGGCCCTAAGTCGGACAGCACCAGCAGGCCGTTCAACGACACGTCAAAGCGCCGGGCCGCTTTAGCAGGGGCCGCCGCGGCGGCATCGGGTTTGGCGAGGTTGTAGGCCAGCTGCTCGGCGGCGGGCACGGCTTCGAGCTCGGCAAAGTGCAGGGTGACTTCGTATTGACCGGCCGGCACGTCGAGGCGGAACTGGCTGAGGCCCACGCGCTGGGTTTCGTACATGGCATCGTATTCGGTACCGAGGATGTTGCGGTCGGAGCCGTAGGGCAGGCGGCCGGAGCCGGGCAGCGCGAAGGGATGGCCGCCCACGTAGCCCCAGCCGCCGGGCGCGTAGGCCTGCTCCGGCAGCCACACCTGGTTCAGCCTGGCATCGGTGAAAATGCGCTGGTCGCCGAGGCTGATGTTGAGTTCGGTGAAGGGCCATTTTTCCGAAGCCAGGTTGGTGGGCAGCAGCTGGAACTGCACCTCCACATTGTCTGGGGGAGCGAGGCCGGCGCGGGCGGTGAGTTGGTTCAGGCCCGCGCCGAAGGGCACCGTGAAGCGCACGATGCCGAACTCGGCCGGGTGCGTGCCCAGCGAGCGGCCGTTCAGCAGCAGCTCGGCGCTGGGCTGGTTGGTGTACACTTCCACCGGCTGGCGGCAGTGCAGAGAATCGGGCCCGGCGGCGAGGCCACTGCGCAAAGTCCAGGCCCGGGAGCCGATGCGGACGAAGGGCGTTTTTAGCAAATGGGCCTGGTAGAACAGGTAGGCGTCTTTGGGCTGGCGGTCGGCGGTGAGCAGGCTTTTGTTGTTGATGTGCGGCACGGCCTCCTGCCGGCTTTCGGAGTTGAATTCGGCCAGATTCCAGACGGTGGCCCCGGCCACGAAGGGCCGGGCCAGGATTTCCTTGAGGTAAAACTGATGGTAGCGGTTGGCGTACTCCGTGGTTTTATCGAAGCGCAATGGGTTGAAGGAATGCAGCCGCGCATCGGCATCGGCCCCGAACTCGGTTACCAGCAGAGGCTTATCGGGCAGCTCGCGGCGGTGGCGGTCCAGGAAATCGGGGAAGCCTTGGAAGCCGCCCGAGTACCAGCCGGCGTAGAGGTTCCAGCCGATGAGCTGGGAAATATTGAGCAGGCCGGCCTGCTGGTAGAGCTCAAACGCGCCGTGGTTGACCAGCATGGTGTAGCGGGCGGGGTCTTCGCGGCGGGTCAGGGCGTCGAGCTCGCGGGCCAGGGCGGCCACGCGGGCGAGGTAGGCTTTGCCGGCGTCGTTGTCCTTGGTGAGGCCGGCGGGCAGGCGCAGCAGTACCTCGTTCATGTAGGCCCAGATGATGACGCTGGGGTGGTTGTAGCCCTGCCGAATCATCTCCGTCTGCATGTTTTTGCAATTCTCGAAAAAAGCCGGCGAGTCGGTGATGGCATTCACCACCGGAATTTCCACGGAGGCCAGGATGCCCAGGCGGTCGCAGGCGGCGAGCACGGCGGGGTCCTGCGGGTAGTGCGACACGCGCAGGAAGTTGCCCCCCATCTGCTTCAGGAGTAGCAGGTCGCGCTCGGCCAGGGCGTCGGGCAGGGCGTTGCCGAGGCCGGGAAAATCCTGGTGGCGGTTGGTGCCGATGAGCTTGAGCGGCTGGCCATTGAGGGAGAACCCACTGGCCGCGTCGAAACGGTACCAGCGCAGGCCCAGCGGGCTGCTCACGGCATCGAGCGGCGCGGCGTCGGCCGGACCGGCCTCCCGCACGGTGGTCGTGACGTGGTACAGGTACGGGTCGGCGGGCGACCACAAATGCGGCCGGCGCAGGCCCGCGAAGGTTTGCCGAAACTCCCGCTTCTCTCCTGCCGCCAGCGAGAGGCTGCTGCGCTGCTGGGCTACGAGGTTACCAGCATGGTCAGTCAGCTCCGTGAGCACCGTGAGGCGGCGCTTGGTAGTCGATTCATTCACCAGGGTGCCCCGGGCCAGCACCTCGGCCGCTTCGGCCGACACGGCGGGCGTGCTCACAAACAGGCCGCTGGACGCGTGGTTATCAAGGTCGAAATGCACCGGGTTGGCGGCCACCAGATACACGTCGCGGTACAGCCCACCATAGAAGGTAAAGTCGGCCGAAAGCGGCGGCAGGGCGGCGTTGGGACTGTTATCGACCTTCACCACCACCTCGTTTTGGGCACCTTTATCGAACTTCAGCCACTGGCTGATGGGGAAGCTGAACGCCGTGTAGCCCCCGGCATGGCGGCCGGCCAACTGCCCGTTCACATACACGGACGCTTCCTGACCCGCACCTTCGAAGTAGAGGTAAACCCGACGGTTTTGCCAGCTGGCCGGGACGCGCAACGCCTTGCGGTACCAGCCGATGCCGCGGTAGTAGCCGGGCTCGTCGTCGGTCACGTCGAGGGCGTTCCAGGTGTGTGGAATGGCGACTTTTTCCCAGCCGGTGGCCGGCGCGGGCGTCTGGGAGTAGTCGGTCCCATCGGCTTTACGAAACTGCCAGTCGGAGTTGATGGACTGGGTGATGCGCTGGGCAGCGGCCTGGCCAAAAGGAAGCAGGAAGAGCAGTAGTACGCAAACCGCGGCGCGGATGTAGCGTGGACTCTGCGAGTCCGCGCCTGGACGGAATATTCTACCCGACACGTGTTCTGGCCCAAGCAGGCGCGGACTCGCAAAGCCCATGCTACAAGAATCGTCAGGTTCCCCTCTCTTTTGGAAAGGGGTCAGGGGTGAGGTTAGCGGCTCTATCATAGGCCGAATTAAACGCCCCCGAAGATGGAAAAGCCGCCATCCACGCAAATCATGGAGCCGGTGACGAAGCGCGAGGCGTCGCTCAGGAGCCAGACGAGGGCCCCGTTCAGCTCGTTGGGGTGGCCGAAGCGCTTGAACGGCGTTTGGCGAATCACCAGCTCGCCGCGCGGGGTGAAGGTGCCGTCGGGATTGGTGAGAAGGGCACGGTTTTGCTCGGTGAGGAAGAAGCCGGGGGCCAGCGCGTTCATGCGCAGGCGGTCGCCGTAGCGGTGGGCCATTTCCACGGCAAACCACTGGTTGTAGCAGTCCACGGCGGCCTTGCCCATGTTGTAGCCCAGCACTTTGGTGATGGCCCGCTTCGAGTTCATGGAGGAAATATTGACGATGCTGCCCGCGCCCGAGGCGGCAATGGCCGGGCCGAACACCTGCGTCGGCAGCAGCGTGCCCCACACGTTGAGGTCCATCACGCGGCGCATGCCGGCGAGGTCCATGTTGAACACGTCGGCATCGGCGGCCAGCACGCCGTCGGGGGCGTTGCCGCCGGCGGCATTCACCAAGCCGTCAATCCGGCCGAAGGTGCTCATCATCAAATCACAGGCGAGGTGCAGGGCGTCTTCGTTCAGCACGTCGGCCACCAGGGCCAGGGCCCGGCCGCCCCGGTGGTTGATGGCGGCGGCACGGGCTTCGGCCAGGGCGGCGTTGCGGCCCAGGATGCCCACGGTGCCGCCGGCTTCCACAATGCCGGCCAAGAAGGCTTCGCCGAGAATACCGGTGCCGCCGGTGACGACAATGACTTTGCTTTCGAGCGAAAAACTGTCAGTTTGAGTGGCTAGTTGAGCGTCAACTGGGCGTAGTTCTGGTAGCGCCATAGGGCTTCGAGGTAGTAGTAGTCGGCGTACACCAGCGGCACGTCGATTTCTGAGTTGGCGGGGAAATTTCCGGTGCTGTGCTTCAGCAGGAAGTAGTTGTTGGTGCCAGCGGCGGCCAGGTATTTGGGCGTGCTCAGGCTGGTGAGAATGGCCGTGGCGGCAGCGTAGTAGCCGTTTTTCTTCGGGGCATACTTGCTCAGCTCCAGCATGCCGGAGGCGGCGACGGCGGCGGCCGAGGCATCGCGCGGGGCCTTGGGAATGTCGGGCGCGTTGAAGTCCCAGTAAGGAATATGGTCGGGAATGCTGGCGGTGTGCCCGAGGTAATAGTCGGCCGCGTGCATGGCGGCGGCCAGGAACTTCGGGTCTTTAGTTTCCCGGTAAACCATGGTGTAGCCGTAGATGGCCCAGGCCTGCCCCCGCGCCCAGCAGGAGTTGTCGGCAAAGCCTTGGTGCGTAACGGCCGTCAATAATTTGCCGGTGGCGGGGTCGAAATTCAGGACGTGAAAGGTGCTGAAATCGGCCCGAAACCGGTACTTCAAATCCGTCGCGGCGTGGGTTTTGGCAATGCGGTAGTAGGTCGAGTCGCCGCTCAGACGCGTAGCGGCGAACAGTAGCTCCAAATTCATCAGGTTATCAACGATGACCGGATACGCCCACAGTTCGGCGTGGTGGTCCCATGACCGGATGGCGCCCACCGTGGGGATAAAGCGTTTGGCCAGCGAGGCGGCGGCTTGCAGCAGCACGGCGCGGTACTGCGGTTTTTTCGTGAGGGCGTAGCCCTGGCCGTAGGAGTTATTAAGAATGAAGCCGAGGTCGTGGGTGGTGGTGGTGTTCTTCTCAGCGTCCAGGGTTTCGGTGAAAGCGGCGGCACGGCGCGGCCACTGCGGCTGGCCGCTGAGGCGGGCCAGGTACCAGAGGTTGCCGGCGAAGAAGCCGCTGGTCCAGTTCCGGGAGGTGGTGCGCACGAGTTGGCCGTCGTTTTCGGTGCTGCGCGGGTGCTGGGTGCTGTCGGGGTACTGGCGCAGGTAGGCGGTGTACTGGGCCTCGGCGCGGGCCACGGCAGCGGCCACGGGCACCGCCAGCGGCTTGCCGATGGGCAGTTTGGCGGGCTGCCGCTTCTGGGCTTGGAGCGGGTTGAGGCTGCTTACCAAGAAGAGTAGTAATAGGGCCAGTCGCGGTAGAGACGCCATATGTTGCGTCTCGTCATTGAACGAGGCCGTTTGTACTAAGCAAGCTGAAATCCGACCGGCGCGATTTCGGTCGTTCAACGACGACACGCAACATATGGCGTCTCTACGGCCCTGATTCGAGGTTTTCTTCATCATCAATAGGCCCAGGGCACGGGCTTGAAATCCGGGTGCTTGGCAAATACTTCGGCGGCTTTCAGGTCGGGGTAGGCGCGGCGGGCCTGCTCGTACACGTCCAGGGCCAGGGTGTCGGAAGTGCCGGCGGCGTCGGCTTTCTCCATCTTTTTCTGGCCCAGCAGGTAGGGCCGAAACCACTCCACGGCAGGGCGCAGGCCGCGGCCGTCGGGGGTGGCGTAGTGCCAGAGGTCGAGGCCGACGTGTGGGGCCAGCAGGGCCAGGCGCGCCCAGCCCTGCATGTTCATGCTGGTGTAGTTCCAGGGGCGGGTGCGGGCCAGCTCCAGCGGCTGCGCGCCATCGGGCTGAAACTGCACGGCCACGCGGGGCCAGGTTTGCCGTTGCAGCGTGGTTTTGGCCAGGGCCGTATTGCCGGTGAAGAGAGCAAAGTCCACCACCTGCGTGTCGTAGAAAGTGCCGTGGTTGTTCTTGGCCGCGCCTTCGGGCAGGGCCACCGGGCTGGTGGTGAGCCAGGTGGTGAAGTCCGTAAACCAGGCTTTCACCCCTCCTACCGTGGCTGCATCCACACTCGGGCTGCCGTTCAGCAGGGCCAAGGCTTCCGGGATGTTCACCAGGTGGCGGGTTTCGATGATGCCGAAGTTGCGGCCGTTGTTGATGCCCGGAATGCCCTGCCCGAAGTTCAGGTTGGGGTTCATGCGGGTGGCGGGGTCCAGGAAAAACACTTGCAGCAGGCGCGTGGCCTGGCGGGCGTAGTCCTCGTTGCCCGCGAAATAGTAGGCCAGGCCCAGCTTCTGCACGTCGGCGCACAGCTTGCTGAGCGTCTCGCTGTCCTTCATGGCCTCCGACTCTGGATTGCGCAGGCCGTCCTTTTGAATGTAGGGCTTGCCGTCGGGCTTCGTGGGGTCGGGCCACCAGTACGGGGCTTGCGAGATGTAGTCGTGCTTGTCGCCGCTGGGGGGCGTCTGGGGCTTGTTTGCGATGGTGTAGGGCCCGCGCTTGAGGGCGGCGTTGGCCTCGCGCAACAGCTCCTGCACGCGGGCGGCCTCGGGCTGGTGACCGGCTTTGTAAGCCATTTTGTAGGCGGCCATGGCGGCCGGGTCGAGCAAAATGAACGCGGCCGGCGCGGCAGTTGCAGCTGCCAGCACCGGCGCGCTCATTGCCCACCACACCAGGGAAAGAAGGATTAGGCGCATAATTGAATTGGTTGGAATGGGCGGCGCAGGCCAGCGCGTGGACTCTGCGAGTCCGCGCTTGCACGAACGGCCCGAACGATGCGCGGACTCGCAGAGTCCACGCTACGCCCCTAGTTATACCCCGGGTTCTGGGTCAGATTCGGGTTCAGCTGTATTTCGGGCTGCGGAATGGGGAACAGCAGGTAGCGCGGGTCCACGGTGCGGTTGAAGATGGCGCGCTCGCGCTCGAAAAGGCGGCCCAGACGCACAAGGTCGAACCAGCGGTGGCCTTCCTGCACCAGCTCCCAGCCGCGCTCGCGCACCAGCATGTCCACGAAAGCATCTTTGGTGGTGACGCGGGCGGTGGGCCACTGGGCAATGCCGGCGCGGGCTCGCACGCGGTTATAGCCTTCGTACTTCAGCGGGTCGTTGGGGTTGATATTATTGCGGGCTTCTGACTGCAACAGCAGCACGTCGGCATAGCGCGTGATGAGGTAGTTGGCCCGCGAGTCGTTGATGATGCGCTTGTCGTCCCGGAACTTGTTGAAGTAGTAGCGGGCCAGCGTGGTGGTGCCGGCCTGGTTGCTGATGTTCCAGGCCCGGCGCACGTCGGTGGTGCGGTAGGAGCGCACGAGGCTGTCCTCTACCGTGAAGGTGCCCAGGCCTTGCAGCTGCGAGGGCAAAAACTGCCGCACAATGATGCTACCCGTGTTTGGCGGCAGGTCGAACTGGATGCTAAAGATGTGCTCCGGCCCGTTTTCCTTGTCGGGGTTGAACACGTCGCCGTACACCGGCAGCAGGCTGTACTGGTTCGAGTTGATGACGCGGTTGCAGGCGTCGAGGCCGCTCTGGTTGTCGGTGGGTTGGGCGGCGCTGGTGGCGGCGCGCGTCACGTACACCTTGGCCAGCACGGCGGCGGCGGCCCCGCTCGACACCCGGCCCTTCTCGCCGGCCGGAATCCGGCTTTCGAGGTAGCAGTTGGCCTCGGCGTATTTCAGGTCTTCGATAATCTGGTCGTACACCCGCGCCAGCGGCGTGCGCGGCGGGCGCAGGTCGTCGGCCGGGCCTTTCACCGTGGAGGTGATGAGCGGCACATCGCCGAAGCAGCGCACCAAATCGAAGTAGCCCTGGGCGCGCAGGAAGCGGGCGTTGCCGATGATGTTGGCCTTGCGCGTGGCGTCCATGTTGATGGCCGGCACTTTCTCAATCACGTCGTTGGCCCGGTTTATCATCCGGTACGAGTTGGTCCACCAGCTGTTGATTTCGGTGTTGGTGGGCGTGTAGATGAAGCGCGACAGCTGGGCCCGCTCGTCGGTGCTGGAGCCCACCCGAATCAGCTCGCCGGGCAGCTCCGTGATTTGCCAGCCCGTGCGGCCGTAGTAGGTCTGAGGCAGCAGGGCGTTAAACACACCGTTGAGGCCGGCAATGGCGTCGTTTTCGTTCTGGTAAAAGTTTTCGGCCGCCAGAAAGTCGGCGGGTTCTTCCTGGAGGAATTTTTCGCAGGCGCCCAGGCTCAGGCCAAGGGCCAGGACGCCGAGCAGGAGGATATTTTTTTTCATCGGGAATGGATGGGAAAGTCGGTGGGAGTTGGGGTGCAAACGGTCATTGCCCGTCATGCTGAGCGCAGCCGAAGCATCTCTACCGCTTCGTTGTAGCGGCATTAATTGCCTGCGCAGTAGAGATGCTTCGACAAGCTCAGCATGACGTTCTTTTTCATCGGCCTACCATTCTAAAAGCCCAGGCGCACCCCGGCGATAAACGTGCGGGTGCTGGGGTAGGCATTGTAGTCCGTGTTCAGGCTCAGGTTGTCGCTGCCGAAGGAGTTCACCTCGGGGTCGTAGCCGGTGTACTTCGTGAACGTCAGCACGTTCTGGGCCGTCACGTACACGTTGGCCGACTTAATGACCTTGCTGAACTTAGGCAGCGTGTAGCCCAGCGTCAGGGTTTTGAGGCGCAGGAAGCTGCCGTCCTCCACCACGTCGCTCACGATGCCGGTGCTGCGGCGCAGCGTGCTGCCAGCCCGCGGGATGGTGGTGTTGGTGTTGGTGGGCGTCCAGCGGTTGGTCACGGTGGTCAGCTTGTTGGTGGTCGTGATGCCCGATTCCAGCTCGTAGCGGTTCAGGTTGAGCACGCTGGAGCCCTGCACGCCCTGCAGGAAAATGCTCAGGTTGAAGCCCCCGTATTTGAAGCCGTTCGTGACGCCGTAAATGAACTTAGGCTGGGCCCGGCCGATAATCACGCGGTCGAGGGCCGTGATAACGCCGTCGCCGTTCTGGTCCACGTAGCGCGGGTCGCCGGGGCGCACCACGGTTTTGGTGCCGCTGGCCACAATCTCATCCTGGGTCTGCCACAGCCCGTCGAACTGGTAGCCGAAAAACGTGCCGATGGGCTCGCCCACGCGCAGCAGGCTGGTGTTGCCCAAGCCCGAGCCCACAAACAGGCTGGAGCTGGAACTGCCCACGTAGCGCTCGTACTCGCCGTTGAGGTCGAGCACCTTGTTGCGGTTGAGCGAGATGTTGAGGTTGGTGTTCCACGAAAAGTTCTTGGTATCGATGTTCAGCGTATTCAGCGCGAACTCCACGCCCTTGTTTTCCACGCTGCCGGCGTTTAGCAAAATGCTGTTGTAGCCGCTGGTGCGGGGCGTCGATACTTGCAAGAGCAAGTCGGTGGTTTTCTTGTAGTACGCATCAGCCGTGATGACAATGCGGTTTTGCAGAAACGCCACGTCGATGCCCGCATTGGCCGCCGCCGTCGACTCCCATTTCAGGTTGGGGTTGGGGATGTTCAGCGGCACCAGGCCCACCAGCCGGGTGCTGCCCGAGGCGTAGGAGCCGGCGTCGTAGCGCGCCAGCGACTGGTAGTTCGGGATTTCCTGGTTGCCGGTGATGCCGTAGCCCAGGCGGATTTTCAGGTCGCTCAGCGCCGTGAAGCCCGACATGAACTTCTCGTCAATGAGCCGGTAGGCGAAGGCGGCCGACGGGAAGTAGCCCCACTTATTATTCGCTCCGAAGCGCGACGAGCCGTCGGCCCGTAGCGTGGCCGTGAACAGGAACCGCTCAAACAAGCGGTAGTTCACCCGCCCGAAGTACGAGGCCAGCGTGTTGGAGGGCCGGCCCGAGTTGGGGGTGAGCACCACGGCCGCCAGGGCCAGGTTGTCGGAGCCCAGGGTGTTGGTGAAAAAATTGGTGGCCGTGGTGGCGAAGTTGTCGCCGAAAAACTGCTGCTCGGTCACGCCCACCACCACGTTCAGGAAGTTGTTCTCGTTCAGCTTCTTGTCGTAAGTCAGCGTATTCTCGTTCAGCCAGCTGTAGCGGTAGGTGGTGCTGCGCGTGGCCGAACCGTTGGTGAGCCGGCCCTGGAAGATGTCGGACGGCCGGTACTGGTTGATTTGGTTGTTGTTGTAGTCGAAGCCGCCGGTCACGCGGGCCGTCAGGCCGGGGATGATTTCGTAGTTGGCTGCCACGTTGAACAGGCCGCGGGCTACCGTGCGCTGGTCCTTCACCTGCTCGGCGTAGGCAATGGGGTTGCCCACGTCTTCCACGTAGGGCAGCGGGCCGTTGGAGTAGGTGTAGTTGCCGAAGGCGTCGCGCACCGGCACTATGGGACTAATGCGCAAAGCATCAAGCAGTACGCCGCCGTTGCTACCGCCCGAGGAGTTCACAAACGCGCGGTTTTCAAACGTGCCCGCCACCTGGCTCGAAAAGTTGAAGCTCAGCTTGGGGCTGATTTTCTTGTCCAGGTTCAGGCGCACCGTGGCGCGTTTGAAGCCCGAGTTCAGCACAATGCCCTGCTGGTCGAAATAATTGAAGCTGAGGTTGTAGCGCGTTTCCTCGGTGCCGCCGTTGAAGCCCAGCTGGTAGTTGCTCATCGGGGCCGGGCGGAACAGCTCGTCCTGCCAGTCGGTGCCTTCGCCCAGCGAGTCAATCTGGCTCTGGCGGTAGGGCGCCGGCAGCGTGGTCGAGCCGGCGTTCACGTCGTTCAGGTACTGCGCAAACTGCTTGGCGTTCATCAAATCGAACTTGTGCCGCACCAGCTGAATGCCGGTATAGCCCTCCGCGCTGATGGTGCCCTTGCCCACCTTGCCCTTCTTGGTGGTGATGAGGATGACGCCATTGGCGCCGCGCGAGCCGTAAATGGCCGTGGCCGACGCATCCTTCAGCACCTCAATGCTTTCAATGTCGCTGGGGTTGATGGAGTTGAGGTCGCCCGCGCCGGGAAAGCCGTCCACCACAAACAGCGGCTCGTTGCCGGTATTGATGGAGTTGGTGCCGCGAATGCGGATGGACACGTTGCCGCCCGGCTCCGAGTTGGTTTGCGTCACCTGCACACCGGCGGCGCGGCCCTGCAAAATCTGGTCGGCCCGCGCAATGGGCGTTTCGGCCACCTGCTCGGCCGAGATGGACACCACCGAGCCCGTGATGTCGCGCTTGCGCTGGGTGCCGTAGCCCACCACCACCACCTCGTTCAGGTCCTGGGCCTGCTCTTTCAGCTGCACGTTGATGGAAGAGGAGGAACCGATGGGCTGCTCAAACGATTCGAAGCCCACGAAGGAAAACACGAGCGTGCCGCCACTGCCGGGCACGTTCAGCTCGAATTCGCCGGCCGCATTGGTGCTCGTGCCCGTGGTGGTGCCCTTCAGCAGCACCGATACGCCGGGCAGAGGCGTCTTGTCGGCCGCGTTGAGAACCCGCCCGGACACCTGCCGGGTTTGTGCCTGAGCCGCAAACGTTCCCAGGAACGCCAGCAGCCCAAAAATGAGACAAAGTTTTCGCATAACAGGTGGGATTATGAAAGTGAGTGAGGGCTCATTTATTCAGTAAATAAAGACCCTCAACTCCCCCAGGCGGCTTGCAAAAAACGTTTTTTTACGGAATCGTTTACGTAAAATAATTACACAAATAATTGATTTACATACGCTTAATTTTGAAAACACAAGACTGCGCTTGCAGTAGCCACGGCGTGCCGGCCCGGGGCAAAAGCAACCGTGAAGAGCAAATGAAATCGGACCGAGGTGCCCACTGCCGTGCTTGAGCCGATGCGCCAGCGGCAAGCCGTATATTTGGGTAAGTCGGGCGTTTTATTTGGTCCGGTGTTTTTTAGGATTACCCGTGATTAGTTGGAGTAGCTTTCGAATGTGGGCATGGTGGGGGCCAATGTGCGTGCTGCTGGGCGGGTGCGCCGGCCCGGCCCCGCCGCCTGCCTACCGCATCGGTTTCTCGCAGTGCAGCACGCAGGGCATTTGGCGGCAGGCCGTGCTGGCCGGCATGGAACGTGAGCTCAGCTTTCACCCCGAAGTGCAGCTGCGCATGCTCGACGCCAAAGACAACAGCCAGCGCCAGAGCCAGCAAATCAGGGAACTGGTGCGCGGCGGCATCGACCTGCTCATTGTGTCGCCCTACGAGCCCGGCCCCGTGACGCCGGCCGTGGAAGCGGCCTACGAAACCGGCATCCCGGTGCTGCTGCTCGACCGCCGCATCACCTCGCAGCAGTTCACGGCCTACGTGGGCGGCGACAACGTGGCGGTGGGCCAGACGGCGGCCCGCTACGCCGCCAGCCTGCTGCACGAGCACGGCAGCGTGATTGAGCTGACCGGGGCGCGCAAGTCGTCGGCCACCGCGGGGCGGCTCCTTGGCTTTGCCCAGGGCCTGAAGGCATACCCGAACATGCACGTGGCGGCCGAGGTGACCGGCAACTGGAACATCACCACCCTGAAAGCGCCGCTGAAAGCCGCGCTGCTGGCCCACCCCGAAGCCACGCTCATCTTCGCCCACAACGACAACATGGGCAAGGCCGCCGCCGAGGTGCTGCAGCAGCTGGGCCTCACCAGGAAAGTGGGCATCATCGGAGTCGACGGGTTGGCGCTGGACCTGGTGGACCGGGGCGTGTTCAAGGCCTCGCTGCTGTATGCGCCGGCCGGAGAAGATGCCATTCGCACAGCGTTGCGCATCCTGAACCACCAGCCCTTCAAGCGCGAAAACAAGCTGAGCACAGTCGTCATCGACTCGACCAACGTGGAAATGATGATGCAGCAGCGCGAGAAAATTCTCACCCAGCAAAAGGACATCGAGCTGCAGCACGGCCTGCTGCAACGCCTGCAAGCCACCTACGCCAGCCAGCACACGGTGCTGTATGTACTGTTGGCCACGCTGCTGGGCGCGCTGGCACTGGGCGCGCTGGCTTGGCGCTCGGCCCGCAAAAACCGTTTGATAAACGGGCAGCTGGCTTTACTCAACGGCCAGCTGAGCGCTCAAAACGAGGAAATCAGCCAGCAGCGCAACCATATAGCCGCCCTGGCCGAGCAGGGCCGCGCCGATACCGAGGCCAAGTTGCGCTTTTTCACCAACTTCTCGCACGAGTTGCGCACGCCGCTCACCCTCATCCTGGGGCCGGTGGAGGAGCTGCTGGGCAGCGGCTCTGACCTAAGCGGCGCGCAGCGGCAGGACCTGGCGCTTGTGCAGCGCAACACCCAGCGGCTGCTGCAACTGGTGAACCAATTACTGGATTTCCGCAAGATTGAGGTAGGCAAAATGGCCGTGCGCGCCACCGAGAGCGACTTGGTGGCCTTCGTGCGCGAGTTGGTGGAAGCCTTCGAGAAGCCCGCCCGGCTGCGCGGCGTGCAGCTCCGCTTCGTAGCGGCTGAGGCCGAGCTACCGGCTTGGTTTGATGCGAATCTGCTGGACAAAGTCTTTCTCAACCTCCTGTCCAATGCCTTGAAATTTACGCCCGAGCAGGGCCGCATCACCGTGAGTTTGCAAGCTGCCGAGGGCGGCCGCGCCTGGCGGGTGAGCGTGGCCGACACCGGCCCCGGCATCAGCGCATCGGACCGGGCGCACGTGTTTGAGTGGTTTTACCAGGGCGAGCAGGGCGCCGTGGCCCAGGGCTCGGGCATGGGGCTGGCGCTGGCGCACGGGCTGGTGCGGCTGCACCAGGGGCAGCTCACGCTCAGCAGCCAGCCAGGCCAGGGCAGCACCTTCACCGTGACGGCGCCCCGGGAGCTGCCGGCCGAGCTGCAAGCCCGCGGGGCGGCACCATTGCCAGCGCTGGCCTTGGAAGAGCCGGAGCCGCTGCCGGCCGACTTCGGCCCGGAAGTTTCGTTGGCCGCCGCCGAAACGGCCAGCGAAACGCTGGTGTTGGTAATAGAAGACAACGCTGAGGTGAACGACTTCGTGGCCCGCAAGCTGCGCGGCGACTTCCGGGTGCAAACGGCGACTGATGGCCACAGCGGCTTCCGAATGGCCACCGAGTTGATTCCGGACCTGATAGTGTGCGACGTGATGATGCCGGGCCTGGGCGGGCTGGAAGTGGTGACGCAGCTGCGGGCCGACTGGCGCACCTCGCACATCCCGGTCATATTGCTCACGGCGCGCTCGGCGGCCGAGCAGCAGCTGGAAGGCGTGCAGGCCGGCGCCGACCTCTACCTCACCAAGCCCTTCAACCCGACCTTTCTGCTCGAAAGCGTGCGCACCCTGCTGGCCAACCGCGCCCGCCAGCGGACGCATTTCCGCCGCGAGCTGAGCCTCGATACCGCCACTGTGGCGCCCGCCAGCCCCGACCAGAAATTTCTCCTCGACCTCACGGCCGTGGTCGAAGCCCACCTCACCAAAACTGACCTGAGCGTGGAAGACATTGCCCACGCCCTGGGCATTTCGCGCATGCAGCTCTACCGCAAGGTGAAGGCCGTGCTGGGTACCGGCGTCACCGACTTCATTCAAAGCCTGCGCCTCACCAAAGCCCGCGAGTTGCTGCTTGACGAGCAGCGCACCGTGGCGGATGTAGCCTACGAGTTGGGCTTCTCCTCCCCTTCTTATTTCTCCACCAGCTTCCGGGCGCGCTACCAGCTGTCGCCGTCCGAGTTTCGGGCTCTGCACGTATCGGCCGCGCCTTGAAGCAAACTCAAAAGCCCTGTTATAAAAACGAAACCGAGCTGCATGACAGCTCGTTTTTTTTACTTGCAATAACTTGTATTTCAAATGATTTACTAAAAATTAACCTGTGAACAATCTATGCAATAAATGAGCAAGGCCTGAGCTCATGGTGCGGAGAATTTTGTAGCAGTCGGCCCCTGAGACCGGCTGGCAGAACGTGGCGGCGGTGCCGACCATTTCGCCTGAATCCTGACTCCAAATCCCACCCGCCCCATGAGTTTCGTCAATCTAAAACAACTGGCCGGCGAGCTTGGCCTGTCGTCGTCAACGGTGTCGCGGGCCATGCGCGACAGCTACGAAATCAGCACCGCCACCCGCGAGCGGGTGCAGTCCGTGGCGCGCCAGCTCAACTACCAGCCCAACCCCTTTGCCGGCAGCCTGCGCAACAACGTGACCAAGACCATCGGGGTGGTGCTGCCCCAGGTCGACAACCATTTCTTCTCGCTGGCCATCAACGGCATAGAGGAAGTGGCCCAGCAAAACGGCTACCACGTCCTCATCTACCTCACCCACGACAGCGGCGAGCAAGAGAAAGCCGTGGCCAAGTACCTCACCGGCGGGCGCGTCGATGGCGTGCTCATGGCCCTAGCCAGCGGCACGCGCAGCGTGGCCCACCTGGAGAAGCTGCGGCAACGGGGCCTGCCCCTGGTGCTGTTCGACCGGGTGAGCGACAGCCTGAACACGGCCACCGTGACCACCGACGACTACACCAGCAGCTACCAAGCCACCGAGCACCTGCTGCGGGCCGGGTGCCGCACCATCGCGCATTTGCAGGTTTCGGGCACGCTTTCCATCGGCAACAAGCGCCTGCACGGCTACATGGCCGCCCTGCAAGACCACGCCATTCCGTACGACGCCGGCCTGGTGCTCAACGGCAGCGGCTCGAACGCCGACAGCCTGCGCAAAATCAAGAACCTGCTTCAGCAGCGGCCCGACATCGACGGCATCTTTGCTTCGGTGGAGCGGCTGGCGCTGAGCAGCTACCAGGCTTGCCAGCAGCTGGGCCGGTCCATTCCGCAAGACATCAAAATTGTGGGGTTTTCTAACATGGAGATGGCTTCGCTGCTGGCCCCCAGCCTCACCACCATCACCCAGCCGGCCTACGCCATTGGCAAAGAAGCGGCGCGCATCTTGTTCCAATCCATCTTGAAGCACAAGCCGGTGCTGCCGGCCCACAGCATGGTGCTGAAGTCGGAGCTGGTAGCGCGGGCTTCAACGGCTTCTCATTAAGCCGCTACCGGCCGGGTACCCGTCAGCGGCCGCAGTCGGTAGCTGCTTTTTTTCCATCAGCACGCACCGCACCAGACAGCAGCTCGCAGAGCAGACCATCGGACAGAACCAAGAAGGGTTATTGTTAACTGCTCTGATTCAGTCGCCCATGCCATTTTGGCCTTTATGCAATCACAAAAAAGGTCCTCACAGCAATGTGAGGGCCTTTTCGCTTTTCGTTGCGCGGCGCGGGGTCGACTGCACGAAACTGAGCGAGCGGTTGCCTGCCGGCATTGCTTCGGCTGGTGGAGAGGGCACTACCAGCCGCCGCATGCTTTTGGCAGCAAGGGCAGGCCGTTTTGCCGCGGCCCAGCGCCCCTCTGAATAACAAAACGCCATCGAACCTAGTAGGTAACCGGCGCCGTAGGCTTGGCGCGGGTCATCCCTTCGTTGGGGATGCACCCTTACCTTTTGCGTTCGTAACCACCCCCACCTCCGAAACCCCCTTCCGATGAGCGACACGCCAACCTCTTTTTCCTTTGGCATGATTGGCCTGGGCACCATGGGCCGCAACCTGCTGCTGAACCTGGCCGACCACCACTTTGCCGGCGCCGGCTACGACAAAGACGCCGCCAAAATTGACCTACTGGCCGAAGAAGGCGCCGGCAAGCCCGTGAAAGGCTTCACCGAACTGCCCGAGTTCATCAACAGCCTCAGCAAGCCGCGCGCCATCATGATGCTGGTACCGGCCGGCAAAATCGTGGACAGCGTGATTGACGAGCTGCGGCCCCTGCTCGCGCCGGGCGACGTCATCATCGACGGCGGCAACTCGCATTTCACCGACACCAACCGCCGCGACGCGGCCCTGGCCGCCGAGGGCTTTCACTTCTTCGGCATGGGCATCTCGGGCGGCGAGGAAGGCGCCCGCTTCGGCCCCAGCATGATGCCCGGTGGCGACCAGAAAGCCTACGAGGCCATGCGGCCGATGTTCGAGGCCATTGCGGCCCAGGTGGACGGCCAACCCTGCGTGACCTACATCGGGCCCGGCGCGGCCGGCCATTTTGTGAAAATGGTGCACAACGGCATCGAATACGGCCTGATGCAACTCATTGCCGAAACGTATGCCGTGATGCAGCGCGGCCTGGGCCTAGACAACGCCGCCATCGGCCGGGTGTTCACCGAGTGGAACGAGGGCCGCCTGCAGTCCTTTTTGCTCGACATCACGAAGGACATTTTCGGCTTCATCGCGCCCGGCACCGACCACCTGCTGCTCGACGACATCAAGGACGAGGCGCGCTCCAAGGGCACCGGCAAGTGGACCTCGCAGGTGGCCATGGATTTGGAAATGGCCATTCCGACCATCGACACGGCCGTGGCCCTGCGCGACCTCTCCAAATACAAGGCCCTGCGCGAGCAGCTGGCCGGCCTCTACGGCCCGGAGCCGGCCCCGCTGCCAGTCGACCAGCAAGCCTTCCTGGCCAGCCTGGAGCAGGCGTTTTACTTTAACATGGTGGTGACCTACGCCCAGGGCATGCACCTGCTGGCCAAGGCCTCGAAGGACTTTTCCTACAACCTGAACCTGGCCGAAATCGCCAAAATCTGGCGCGGCGGCTGCATCATCCGCTCCAGGTTCCTAAATGACATTTTCAACGCCTTCGAACAGACGCCGGACCTGCCGCACCTGCTGCTCGACGGGCGCGTGCAGGAGCTGGTGAAAGGCAGCGTGCCGGGCGCCCGCACGGTGGTGGCGGCCGCCGTCACGGCGGGGCTGGCGCTGCCGGCCTACGCTGCGTGCCTGAGCTACTTCGACACCTTCCGCACCGCGCGCATGCCCTCGAACCTGATTCAGGCCCAGCGCGACTATTTCGGCGCGCACACCTACGAGCTGATTGGCCACGAAGGCGTGTTTCACACCCAATGGACGCCGGCCCACGAAGACGCGGCCAACAAACAGGAAGTGGCCGTGGGCCCGGAAAACACCGGCGAGAAACCGGTGACGCCCAACTCGTAACGCCAAAAAAGATGGTCATGCAGAGCGCAACGAAGCATCTCGCTCGCAGAAAGTAATTAGTGGTGGCACGCTAGATGCTGCGCTGCGCTCTGCATGACACTTGCCACCCTCAAATTGCTTAAAAACCGCTTCCCTCTTCTGCGCATGAGCTCTTCCTCCCAAAAAGTTTCGCCCACCATTTTCGTCATTTTTGGCGGCACCGGCGATTTGAACGCCCGCAAGCTGGCCCCGGCGCTTTATAACCTGTTTCTCGACGGCTGGCTGCCCGAGCAGTTTGCCATCATCGGCACGGGCCGCACCAAGCTCACGGACGAGGAATTCCGGACGAAAATCCTAGACGGCATCAACCAGTTTTCGCGCAACGGCAAGGCCGAAAAGGACAAGTGGGCGGCCTTCAGCCAGCACATGGTATACCAACAGGCCGACGTGAAGGACGCCGGCACTTACAAGGAATTCGGCAAGCACATCAAGGCCTGCGAAGACGCCTGGAAAGCCCCGGCCAACATCATTTATTACCTAGCCGTAGCACCGGAGTTCTTCCCCATCATCGCCTCCAACCTCGCCAAAAGCAAGCTGGCCGACGACTCCGACCGCACGCGCATCGTGATTGAGAAGCCCTTTGGGCACGACCTCGACTCGGCCCGCGAGCTGAACAAGCTGCTGGGCGAGATTTTCGACGAGCGCCAGATTTACCGCATCGACCACTACTTGGGCAAGGAAACGGTGCAGAACATTATGGCCTTCCGCTTCGCCAACGCCCTGATGGAGCCGCTCTGGAACCGCAACTACATTGACCACGTGCAGATTTCGGTGAGCGAGCAGCTCGGTGTGGGCGACCGCAGCGGCTACTATGACGGCGCCGGCGCCCTGCGCGACATGATTCAGAACCACCTGCTGCAGCTGCTGTGCCTAGTGGCCATGGAGCCGCCGGTCGATTTCACGGCCGACGAAGTGCGCAACCGCAAGGTGGACGTGCTGCGCGCCATGCGCCGCTTCGGGGCCGAGGACGTGCGCGAGTCGGCCGTGCGCGGGCAGTACGGCGAGGGCTGGATGCAGGGCGAGCAAGTACCCGGCTACCGCCAGGAAAAGGACGCCAACCCCACATCGAACACCGAAACCTTCGCGGCGGTGAAGTTTTTTGTGGACAATTGGCGCTGGCAGGGCGTGCCGTTTTACGTGCGCACCGGCAAGCGCATGCACCGCTCGGCGTCCATCATCATGATTCAGTTTCGCGACGCGCCGCACAACATCTTCCCGCCCGAAACGGCCGAAAGCTGGCAGCAGAACCGCCTCATCATCAGCATACAGCCCGAGATGAGCATCCGGTTGCAGGTGCAGGCCAAGCGCCCGGGCCTCGACATGATGCTCAACACCGTGGACATGGTGTTCGACTACAAAGGCACCTACACCAGCGAGGCCCCGGAGGCCTACGAAACCTTGCTGCTCGACACCATGATGGGCGACCAGACGCTGTTCATGCGCGGCGACCAGGTGGAGGCGGCCTGGGACCTCATCATGCCCATTCTGCACTCCTGGCAGGGCCGCGCCAGCCAGAGCTTCCCCAACTACTCGGCCGACTCGTGGGGCCCCGAAACGGCCGAGGCGCTCATTGCGCGCGACGGCTTCCACTGGTACACCCTGCCGCTGAACGGCGCCAAGCACTAGCCATGGAGTTGCACATCAACCCCACGGCCGAGCAGGTGCTGACGGATTTGGCCGACTATTTTGTGGCGCAGGCCGGCCGGGCCATTGCGGCGCGCGGCCGGTTTGTGGTGGCCCTGTCAGGCGGCAACTCGCCCAGGAAGCTGTACGAATTGCTGGCCTCGCCTGCCTACCGCGAAAAGGTGGCCTGGCCGCAGGTCTTTTTCTTCTTCGGTGATGAGCGCAACGTGCCTGCTACCGACGCCGAGAGCAACTACCGCATGGCCAACGAAGCGCTGCTGGAGCCGCTGGGCATTGCCGCCGCGCAGGTTTTTGCGGTAGACACCACGCTCCCTCCCGCGGCGGCGGCGGCGGCGTACACGCGCACCATCCAGCACTTTTTTGGGGCCGAAGAAGCTTGTTTCGATTTGATACTGCTCGGGCTCGGCGACAACTCGCACACGGCGTCGCTGTTTCCGCATACGCCTGTGCTGCACGATGCCAGCGTGGGCGCCCGGGAAGTGTTTCTGGCCGATAAAAACGTTTTCCGCATCACCCTCACGGCGCCCTTGCTCAACCAGGCCCGCGCCGTGGCTTTCCTGGTGTATGGCGAAGACAAGGCCGCGGCCGTGCGCCATGTGCTCCACGATGCCCGCGACGTGGACGAATTCCCGGCCCAGCTCATTGCGCCGGCCGGCGAAACGCATTGGTTTCTGGACCAGGCCGCCGCCGCCCTGCTGCCCAAGCTATAGAACGAGTAGAGACGCAAAATATTGCGTCTCGTCGTTGAACAACTCGCGCCAGAACGACACCATAACAAGGCAGGTGGAGCGGCGCCAAACGTTCAACGACGAGACGCAACATGTTGCGTCTCTACTCGTTTTTACAATCCTGTCGGCCCCGTTATGGCAGCTCTGCGAAACTGGCGGCCGCCGCCGACGGTCGCCCCGGCCGCAGCACTTGCACGTCTTCCCCTTTCGCCACCACTGCAGCCCGCGCCAGGCCCAGAAACAAGCCCTGTTCCACGATTCCGGGGATGTTTTGCAGCTGCGCGACCAGCTGCTCCGGCTCCGCAATTACCTCAAAGTGGCAATCCACCAGCAGGTTTTCCTGGTCGGATTTGACCGGTTCGGCGGGGGCTTCTTTGCTCATGCGCAACACGGGTGCGCCGCCCAGGGCGGCCACCGCGTCGAGCACCCAGGGCAGGGCAAACGGCACAACCTCCAGCGGCAGGGGGAAACGGCCCAACTGCGCCACAGCTTTGCTGGAATCGGCGACGATGAGCAGGTAATCGGACGCCGTAGCCAGCACTTTTTCGCGCAGCAAGGCCCCGCCGCCGCCTTTCACCAGGCGCAGGTGCGCGTCCAGCTCGTCGGCCCCGTCCACGGTCAGGTCGAAGCGCAGGCCGCGGCGGGGCTCCAGCAACGGAATGCCGGCTTCGCGGGCCAGTTTTTCGCTGGCTACTGAAGTGGCCGTGCCTTGCACCTGCAGCCCCTGCTCGCGCACGGCTTTGCCCAATTCCACGATGAAACTGGCGGCCGTGCTGCCGCTTCCCAGGCCAAGCAGCATGCCGTCGCGCACCCAGCGCAGGGCAGTGGCAGCGGCGAGTCGTTTTTCGCGGGCGAGTTGTTCGGCAGTCGCACTCATTGAATGGTCAGATAAAGCAGGGACTATCACTTGTTAATAGGCGTAAAACTTCTCAGCCGCAGCGAGTTGGTGAGCACCGACACCGAACTTAGTGCCATGGCCCCGGCCGCTAGCATGGGCGACAGCAGCCAGCCAAACACCGGATACAGCAGCCCCGCCGCGATGGGAATGCCCAGCGTGTTGTACACAAAAGCAAAAAACAGGTTCTGCCGGATGGTGCGCAGGGTGGCGCGCGACAAGGCAATGGCCGTTACCACCCCGCTCAAATCCGAGCGCATGAGCGTGATGCCGGCCGCCTCCATGGCCACGTCGGTGCCGCCGCCCATGGCCAGGCCGATATCCGCCTGCGCCAGCGCGGGCGCGTCGTTGATGCCGTCGCCCACCATGGCCACGCTGCGGCCCTCGGCTTGCAATTCCTTCACCTTAGCGGCTTTCTGGCTGGGCAGCACCTCGGCAAAATAGCGCGTGATGCCTACTTGCGCGGCCACTTTGGCGGCAGTTTGGGCATTGTCGCCGGTCATCATCACCACGTCTATGCCCAACGCTTGCAACTGCTGAATGGCGGCTTTGGAAGTCTCGCGCACCACATCGGCCACGCCAATGGCGGCCACGGCTCGGCCGGCTACGGCCACGTACAGCACCGTTTTGGCTGCGTTCAGCAGTTGCTCGGCCTGCTGCTGCAAGCCAGCTGGCAGGGCCACGTTTTCATCCCGCAGCAGGCGCTGGCTGCCGATGAGCACAGCTTGGCCATTTACCGTAGCAGCGGCGCCTTTGCCTGCAATGGCCCGAAAACCGGTGGCGGGCACCGCAGGCGCGCCTTGTGCCACGGCGTAGCGCACCACAGCCTCGGCCAGCGGGTGCTCGCTCTGGCGTTCTAGGGCCGCCGCGAGCGGCAGCAGCACCGCGGCGTCTTGGCCGGAATCGGTCAAAAAATCCGTCACGGCGGGCTCGCCGCGGGTGATGGTGCCGGTTTTATCGAGCAGCACCGTGTTTACCTGATGGGCTTTTTCCAGTGCCTCGGCAGTGCGAATCAGCACGCCAAACTCGGCCCCCTTGCCGGTGCTGACCATGATGGCCGTGGGCGTGGCAAGGCCCAACGCGCAGGGGCAGGCAATGATGAGCACGGCCACAAAATTGGTGAGGGCCAGCGGCAGCCGGGTTTCGGCGGGCGCTACGGCAAACCACACCGCAAACGTGAGCAGGGCAATGACTACCACCGTGGGCACAAACACGGCACTCACTTGGTCGGCCAGCCGCTGAATGGGCGCGCGACTGCCTTGGGCGTCTTCCACCAGCTTCACAATCTGGGCCAGCATGGTGTCGGCGCCCACTTTCGTCACCCGAAAGCGGAAGGCACCCGTTTTATTTAGCGTGGCGCCAAACACGGTGTCGCCGGTTTTTTTCGCAACGGGCAGGCTTTCGCCGGTGAGCATGGCCTCGTCCACGGCCGACTGGCCGTCGGTCACGACGCCGTCGGTGGCCACTTTCTCGCCGGGGCGCACCAGCACCACGTCGCCGAGTTGTACCTGCTCGATGGGCACGTCGATTTCTTGGCCGCTTGGGCGCACCACCCGGGCGGTTTTGGCCTGCAGGCCCATCAGGCTGCGGATGGCGGCCGAGGTTTGGGTTTTGGCCCGCAGCTCAAGCACCTTGCCCAGCAAAATGAGCGCAATGATGGTGGCCGTGGTGTCGTAGTACACTTCCGGCATCAAGCCGTGGCGCATGAAAAAGCCGGGCGTTACGGTGGCGGCCAAGCTGTACAGAAACGCCGCGCCGGTGCCAATGGCAATGAGCGTGTCCATGGTGGCGGAGCGGTGCCGGAAGCTGTTCCAGGCCGAACGGTAGAACTCGCGGCCGCTATACAGCAGCACCGGCAGCGTGAGCAACAGCAGGCCATAGTTCAACCACTGCGGGTTCAGGTGCTGCATGGCGGCAGGCCACAGCATGAGCATGCTCAGCGGCATGATGACGGCGGCCAGGCCCACGGCCACCCAGAAGCGGCGCTTGAGCGCGGCATAGGCGTCGGCTTTTTGCTGGTCGATGTCGGCTTGGCGGTTGGCGGCGCTGGTATCGGAGGCGCGTTCCACCACGCCATAGCCGGCATTTACCACGGCTTCCTTCAGCGTGGCGGGGCTGGCCTGGCCGGGCACGTACTGCACGGTGGCTTTTTCGGTGGCGAAGTTGACCAGCGCACTTTGCACTCCCGGCGTGCGATTGAGTGATTTTTCAACGGCCGCCGCGCACGAGGCACAACTCATGCCTTCGATGTCGAGGGTCGCGGTTTCGGTATTTTCAGGGGAAGGAGACATGGCGCAGGCAACGGCTAACGTCCGCTTATACGGCGGTGCCTCCCCTTAACAACCAGGGGCCGAACCGCGTTGCAAAGGAACGGCCCACGGCCGCCTCAACTGGTGCAAATTGCGGCGCCAAACCTGCGAAATTTCTGCCTACACCGCCTGCAGAATGACGTAGAGCGACACCACCGACACCACGCCCCACAGCAGCACGCCGAGCACATAGGGCCGCGCCCCCACTGCCCGCAACACCCCGGCCGACAGCCCCGCCCCGATGAAAAACAACGTTACGGTGAGCCCCGTTTTGGCCAGGCGCACCAGCACGTCCCCCACCGGCTTCATTTCAGGCAGCCAGGTATTGAGCAGCATGGCCGCAATGAAGCCCAGGATGAAATACGGCAGCTTCACCTTCACGCCTTTTTGCTTGAAGGCCAATGCGGTTCCGAGCGCCACCGGAATAATCCAAAGCGCGCGGGCCAGCTTCACGGTGGTGGCCACCTGCAGGGCCTGGTCGCCGTAGGCCGCGGCCGCGCCCACCACCGAGCTGGTGTCGTGAATGGCAATGGCGCACCACAGCCCAAACTGGTTTTGCGTCATGGCCAGGGCGTGGCCGATGGGCGGAAACGCAAACAACGCCAGCGCATTGAGCACGAACACCGTGCCCAGCGCCACCGAGATTTCTTCGTCCTTGGCCCGCAGCACCGGCGCCACCGCCGCAATGGCCGAGCCCCCGCAAATGGCGGTGCCGCACGAAATCAGGTGCGTCACCGACCGGTTCAGCTTGAGCCAGCGGCCCGCGAAGTAGCCCAGCACCAACGTGCCGCAAATGGACGCCACCGTGAACAGCAAGCCCTCGCGGCCAGCCTGCACCGCCGCGTGCGCGTTCATCCCAAAGCCTAGCCCGATGACCGAAAACTGCAGCAGCTTGGCCGTGGCCTTTTTGGTGTGGGCACCGAACGGATTGCCCACCGTTTGGGCCAGCACGAGGCCCAGCGCCAGCGCCACCGGCGGCGAGGCCCACGGCGAGAGGCAGTACAGCAGCACTAGTCCAAACACCACCTGCTGTAGCGTAAACGTTGCGCCCAGCAGCGTGTGCGGCGCATGGAAATGCCGAAACGGGCCTTGGTGGGCCGCATCGGTGTTTTCGGTAGGGTTGGGTAGCAGCTGAGGCATTGGGCGGGAGGAGTTTGCGCCCCAAAATTACGCCTGTGCTCACCTGTTGGATAATGGCAAAATGTTATTTGAAATAACCTCAGGTTATACCAAAGTCTTGCACTCGGCTTGCGCAAAGCCCAGAAACCGCTGGGCCGCGCGGGCCAGTGGCTGCCCTTGCACCCACACCGCCTCAAACTGCCGGGCCAGCTGCAAGCCCGCAATGGGCACTACTTCGAGCAGCCCGGCGGCCAGCTCCCGCGTCAGCGCCCGCCGCGACACGAAGCCCAACGCCTCCGGCGCCGCCTCCAGATAGGCCTTGATGGCCTCGGTGTTATCGAAATAAAACGCCACTGGCAGGCTGCTGAGCTTGATTTTAAGCTCGCGCAAGGCAAATTCCAGCACCTCCAGCGTGCCCGAGCCCCGCTCGCGCAACACCAGCGGGTGGGCCAGGGCCTCGGCCAGCGGCACGGGCGCGGCCGGCGGGCCGGCGGAGGCAGCGCGGCGCACGGCCACCAGCTCGTCGGGCAGCAGCAGCTCGTAGTGCAGGTCGCGGCTTTTGGTGCGGCCTTCCACAAAGCCCAGGTCCAGCTCGTTGCGCAGCAGGGCCTCGGCAATGCGCTCGGAGTTGGCGTTGAGCAGGGTGAGGCGGACCTTGGGGTGCCGGGCCTGAAAAGCGGGCAGCAGGCCCGGCAGCACGTACTGGCTGAGGGTGGTGCTGGCGCCCAGGCGCAGGCGACCGGCGGCTTCGTCGGGGTCGCGCAGAGCCAGGAGCTGGTCTTCGAGCTGCTGGGCCGAGGCGGCTACGGCTTCGGCGTGCGCCTGCAACAGGCGGCCGGCTTCGGTGAGGGCCACGCGGTTGCCGCGGCGCTCCAGCAGGCGCTGGCCGTGCTGCTTTTCCAGCTCGTGCAGGTGCTTGGTCACGGCGGGCTGGGTCACGAAGAGCTCCTGCGCCGCCTTCGTGAAACTCAGGTGCCGGGCCACGGCCGCAAACACACGCAAACGGAAATCGGACATGCCCGCAAGGTACGGGACCGGCTGAAAACCGCTCGAACTGCTGCCTAGCGCAGGTCCTTGCGCATGCACACGCTGTTTTCCACGCCGACGTACTGCCCGTAGTTGGGCGTGCGGGCATAGCCGCTTTTCTCGTACAGCCGAATGGCTTCCGGCTGCTTCTTGCCGGTTTCGAGCACGCAGCCGGCGTAGCCCAACTCGCGGGCCCAGCGTTCCAGCTCCGCCAGCACGGCCGGGGCCACGCCCGTGCCCCGGTGCGCGGGCTGCACAAACATGCGCTTGATTTCCATGTGGTCGGGCGCAAATTCCTTCATGGCGCCGCAGCCCACGGGCTCGTCATCGGCGTAGGCCACCACCGCGTGCTTTATCAGGTCAATCTTGTTGAATTGCGCGTAAAATCCGTGTTCGTCGCCATCGCGCCGCGCCAGGTCCTGGTCGAGCAGCTGCACGAGGGCGCGGAAATCGGCGTTGTCGGAAGTGGTGCGGAGGAGGCGTAGCATAATGAACGGCAAGTATAACCGAGCTAGCCCTTACTCCGGCAAATGGCGGTTGAAATGCTTGCTCAGCACGTCGTTGAGCTTGTCCCGGGTCAGGGGCTTGTTGAGAAAGCCGGCAATGTTGAGCCGCTGCACGCGGTCCACGTCCTGCGGGTGCAGCGAGGTGGTGAGCATCACGATGATGATGGCCTGCTTTTCGGGCAGCGGCAGCTGGTCGTAGGCAGCCAAGAACTGAAAACCGTCCATGACGGGCATTTTCACGTCGAGCAGAATCAGGGCCGGGCAGTCGGGGCTGGCGGCCTGGCAATGAATTTTCACCAGCTCCAAGGCTTCCTGGCCGTTGAGGGCCACCAACAGGCGGTCGGTGATGTTCAGGCGCTTAATCAGCAGACTATTGAGATAGTTCGTCGTCTGGTCGTCGTCGACAAGGAGAGCGCAGGTAAGCTTTTGCATGAGCGAGACAGACGAAAAACGGGCGCCTGAACCGCACGCAGGTCCAAGGATTACCGGCTAAAGTACACCGAAAACGTGGTGCCCCGGCCGAGCTCGCTCCGAACGGCGATGCGGCCGCCGGCGTTTTCCACCATTTTCTTCACCATGTAGAGCCCGATGCCCGAGCCCTCCACGTGGTCGTGAAAGCGCTGAAACATGCCGAACAGCTTTTGTTCGCTGGCCGCGTCCAGGCCCAGGCCGTTGTCCTCCACTTCGAGCAGCACGCCCGCGTCTTGGGGCCGGGCCTGCAGGCGCACCCGCGGCACCCGGTCGGGGGCGCGGTATTTGAGGGCGTTGCTGAGCAGGTTGAAAATCACCGAGCGCAGGTTTTTCTCTGAAAACAGCACCGTGGGCACCGCGTCCACGTCCACCAGCAGCTGCGCCCCGGTGCTCTGGATGAGCGGGTCGAGGTCGAGGCGCACGTTGCGCACCACCTCGGCCAGGTGCACGGGCTCGGTGGGCAGGCCGTGCTCCTTTTGCAGCTTGCTCACGTCGGTGAGCTGCTCGATGGTGCGCTTGAAGCGGTTCACCGAGTCCTGCATCAGGTCCAAAATGGGCCGCACGGGCTCGCTCTGCACGGTTTCGCGCGGCAGCTCCAGGAGCAAGGCGTCGAGCAGGCCCTCGATGTTGCTGATGGGCGCCTTGAGGTCGTGCGAGGCCGTGTAGATGAAGTTGTCCAGGTCCACGTTCACGCGCATGAGCTGGGCGTTGTTTTCGCGCAGCTGGCGCTGGGCCTGGTCGATGCGCTCGAGCGCCAGCTTGTGCTCGTGAATGTCGGTGTAGGTGCCCACCCACTGCATAATCTCGCCCTGCTCGTTGCGCGAGGGCAGGGCGCGCCCCAGCATCCAGCGGTGCTCGCCGGCGCCGTTGCGGATGCGGCACTCCACTTCGAAGGGCTCGCCGGTGCGCAGGCTGTGTTCCCACCGCTCTTGGGCCGCCACGGCGTCGTCGGGGTGCAGGCGGGCGCGCCAGGAGCGGTCCACGGCCAGGCCCTCGCCGGGCTCCTGGCCGATGTAGTCGTACCAACGGCGGTTGCGGTAGGTGTTTTCGCCGTCCGCGCTGGCCGTCCAGGCTATTTGGGAAATGCCTTCGAGCAGGCGGCTGGCTTCGGCGGCGGCGCGCTCGCCGGCCAGGCGGGCGGCTTCCTCGCGCTTCAGCTCCTCGCTCTGGCGGTCGAGCAGGGCGTTCTGTTCCTCCACCTGCGCCCGAATGGCCGTGATTTCGCGCTGCGCCGACAGGTCCGTCACTATCATCGCCAGCGTGGGCGTCTCGTTGAAGCTCAGCACGTTCATGCTCACCGAAAACGGCACCAGCGCGCCGGCGCGGGTTTTCAGCGGCAGCTCGCCCTTGCCCTTGCCCTCCCAGCCCTGCCGCAGCAATTCGGTCCAGTAGTCGCGAAACGCCAGCGGCACGAAGCTCTCGAAAGTGCTGCCCATGATTTCGCCCATGGCCAGGCCCAGCAGCCCGGCCAGGCAGGCGTTGCAGTAGAGCACGGTGGCGTCTTCGCTCAGCAGCAGGGCGCCCTCGTTCATCTGCTCGATGAGGGTGCGGTAGCCCTGGTCGGCGCCCTGCAGCGTGAAAATGCGCGGCCCCTCGCTGCCCTGCACGGCCAGCGCGTCCACGGCGCCCGAGCGGATGGCGTGAATCAGCTCCTGCGCTTCCTCCAGCTGGTTGCGCAGCGCCTCGTTTTCACGGGCCAGGTTCACGGGCAGCAGCGGTTTACTCATGGCCGGCCGGGTCGTCGAGGGGCGACACCACGCCCAAGGCCTTGAGCACCCGCGCGCGGTCCGAGAAGTCGCCCACCATGCGGCGCACCAGGCCGGGACGCAGCTTGATGAGCGTGGGCACGCCGATGAGGTCGTGCTCCTGGGCCAGTTCGGGCTGTTGGTACACGTCTATTATCAGCAGCTCGTAGCGCCCTTTCAGGTGCTGTTCGCAGATGTCTTTGATGTTGCGGACGGCGCGCGTCGAATTGGGCGTGGCCCCCGTGATGTACAGGTGCAACAAATATTCGGGGCCTGGGCGCTCGGAAGGGTCCAGAAAGTCCGGAAATGGTTCAGGTTCCATCGGCCAGGGTTATTTCAGCACGGGGCGCACGTCGAGCCCCACCAGCACCTTTTCCTCGTTCGAGAGGTCGCCAATGATTTTGCGGATGGGCTCGGGCACCTTGCGCACCAGCGTGGGGATGGCCAGAATCTGGTCGCCCTCGGCCAGCTGCGGGTTCACCAGCAAGTCAATGACCTCCAGCTTGTAGCGGCCTTTGAGGTGCTGCTCGCAATACTTGCGCAGGTTGGCCACGGCCGTCACCGACTTGGGCGTTTGGCCGGCCACGTACAGGCGCAGCTCCCAGGTTTCGTCGCCGAGGGGGTCGTTCAAATCTTCAGCCATGGAAAGGGTACTAAATGCGGAGGCCGGAGGCAACTCGGGTATACGGATTAATTGCCGGGCTGGCCGGTTGGCGACGTTTTTACCGCCGGCGGGTTGGCCGCTACAATGCGCTGCTTGCCGGTTTGCAGGGCTTCCTGACGGGTTTGCTCGTGCGTGCTGATTTGGCGCAGCTCTTCTTCCACCGATTCAAACTCGGTGCGCAGGTTGGCGATGTTGGCTTCCAGCATGCGGCGGCGGCGCGCCAGCTCGCGGTCGCGGCGCTCGGCTTCCTGCTGGGCGGCCAGGGCCTGGGCGTGCTCTTCCAGCTGCTGGGTGAGGCGGCTGGCGCCCGTCACGATGCCCGTGGGGCCCAGCACCACGTCGAGCAGCTCGATGCCGCTGTCGGTCACGATGAACTCGCGCACTTGGTTGGAGTGCGCCATGCCGCGCGATTTGAGGATGCTCAGGCCGCGGTTGCGCTCGCCCACGCCCTCCAGGTCGCGCACCGAAATCCACGTGTCGACCAGCGACGACACGCCTTCTTCCGTCATCTCGGCGCGGCCCATGCCGCCGTTCACCAAGGCCGTGAAGTAGGCCGTGATGCCGCTCACCTTCAGGAAATCGATGAGGCGCGTGAGCATGCTCCGCACTTCGGAGATGTTGCCCACCGTGATGAGGTTGGTGATGGGGTCGATGACCACGGCGTCGGGGCGGAACTCCTTCACCAAGCGGTGCAGCGTCACGAGGTGCTGCTCCAGGCCGTTGAGGGTGGGGCGCGAAGCCTCGATGCGCAAGCGGCCTTCGGCCACGTGGTTTTCCAGGCCGATGCCCACCGAAGCCATGTTGCGCATGAGCTGCTGCGGCGACTCTTCAAACGCAAAAAACAGGCAGCGCTTGCCCTCGTGGCATATCTGCTGGGCAAAGGAAGCGGCGAGCGTGGTTTTGGCCGTGCCGGCCGTGCCGGTCACGAGCACGCTGCTGCCCACGAAGAAGCCGCGCCGGCCAAACATCTCGTCCAGCGCCGGCACCCCCGACGATACCACGTCGTTTGACACCTGGTGCTCCAAGCGCAGCGACGTCACGGGCAGCACCGAAATGCCTTCGCCGGTGATGAGGTAGGGGTACTCGTTGGTGCCGTGGGTGCTGCCGCGGTACTTCACCACGCGCAGGCGGCGGGTCGTGATTTGGTCAATCACGCGGTTGTCGAGCAGAATCACGCAGTCCGACACGTACTCTTCCAGCCCTTGGCGGGTGAGGGTGCCGTCGCCGCGCTCGGCGGTGATGATGGTGGTCACGCCCTTGTCCTTCAGCCAGCGAAACAGCCGGCGAATTTCCGAGCGCAGCACGCTCTCGTTGGGGAAGCCCGAAAACAACGACTCGATGGTATCCAACACCACGCGCTTGGCCCCGATGGAATCGATGGCGTAGCCCAGGCGGATGAAGAGGCCTTCGAGGTCGTACTCGCCGGTTTCCTCAATCTCGGAGCGGTCGACGTGCACGTGGTCGACGCGCAGCATTTTGCGGGCCTGCAGGTCCTTCAGGTCGAAGCCCAGCGAGGCCACGTTGGCGGCCAGCTCTTCGGCGGTTTCCTCGAAGGCCATGAGCACGCCGGGCTCGTCGAACTCGGTGATGCCGCGCACCAGAAACTCAATGCCCATCAGGGTTTTGCCGCAGCCCGCGCTGCCGCAAATGAGCGTGGGGCGGCCCTTGGGCAGGCCGCCTTCGGTGATTTCGTCCAGCCCCTCGATGCCGGTGGGCGCTTTGGGCAGAAGGGGCAGCGTAGAAGAGGCGGAAGAAGAATATTCTTGCATGGATAGGAAGGCTAGCCGGCAAAGTTAATCGGCGGGGCCGCACATTCGGGGGCGGGCCTCGCTCACGCCGTGGGGCCACGGCGTGCGCCGTCCTCAATTGTGCCCGATACCGCCGGTAGGCCTGCCACGCCGGCTACCGGCTGCCGGTTTCAAAATCCTGCCAGCCCGCGCGGTGCTGCTCCATTTCCTGGGCGCTGATGCCGTAGGCGTCGAGCACTTCCTCGGGGCTGAGCAGGCCCTGGTCCACGGCGTTGAGGGCGGCCCACACCTTGAGCTTGCGCTCGGCGTCGGCGCTGGCGTTGGAGGCCGGCTCGGGGCGGCCATCGGTGTCGAAATAGTTGGGCAAAGACTCGCTCATAGACCCTTGCAAGTTAGGCCGTCTTTTATTAAGTCAGCGTGAATTTATCACCATTTTCCGGTGCGTGTTCTACTTATTTCCAGCGGCTGAAAAACTGGTCGAAGCTTTCCCGATAACCGTCGCTCACGGGCAAGGTTTCGCCCTGAATCTGGACCGTGCCGCGCCCCACCGCCTGGATGTGGCCCAGCCCCACGATGTAGCTGCGGTGAATGCGCATGAACTTGCCGGCCGGCAGCTTTTCTTCCATGCTGCGCAGGCTGGTGAGCGAGAGCAGCGGCCGCGTTTGGCTGGCCAAATGCACCTTCACGTAGTCCTTGAGGCCTTCCACGTACACTATGTCGGCCAGGGCCACGCGCACCAGCTGGTACTCCACCTTCAGGTAGATGTGGTCTTCTTCGGGCTGAGAAACGGGTGGCGCCGCGGGCGCGGGGGCCGCGGCGGGGGCCGCCTCACTGGCCTGCTTCATTTCAAAATAAGCCTTGGCCTTGAGCGCGGCGCGCAGAAACTCCTCGTAGTTGAAGGGCTTGAGCAGGTAGTCGAGCGCATCGACGCGGAAGCCTTCCAGCGCGTACTGGTTGAAGGCCGTGGTGAAGATGACGCGCGGGCCGTACTGCAGCACCCGCGCCAGCTCCAGGCCGCTGAGGTCGGGCATCTTGATGTCGAGAAACAGCAGGTGGGCGTCGGGGCGCTCGTGCAGGGAGCGCAGGGCGGCCACGGCGCTCTCGTGGCGGCCCACCAAGCGCATAAACGGCGTGCGCTCGATGAAGGAACACACCAAACCCAGGGCCAGCGGCTCGTCGTCGACGGCCACGCAGTTGATGATGAACGGGGCTACAGCTTCAGATTCAGACATACTTCGTACTCGTTGGAGGCATTGCGGGGCGTGACGGTGACGGTGTGGGCGTGCGGGTACAGCAGGTTGAGGCGGCGCTGGGTGTTGGCCAGCCCGATGCCGCCGGGCTCGTCGTCGGCGTCGGCATCGGGGCGGTCGGGGAATAGGGTGTTGCGCACGCGCAGCTCCACGGTGCTGGCCGAGGGCTGGCGCAGCTGAATGCTGATGCAGCTGGGCGCGGTGGCGCTCACGCCGTGCTTGAAGGCGTTCTCGACGAAGGGCTGAAACAGCATGGGCGCGATGAACGGGTCGGGGCTCAGCGGGTCGGGCCGCTCAAACTGCACCCTGACCTTGTTGGTCAGGCGCAGGTGCATGAGGTCGATGTAGTCCTGCAAGAAGCTGATTTCCTGGCTCAGGCGCGTGTGGCCGGCCGGCGACTCGTAGAGCACGTAGCGCATCATGCGCGAGAGGCGGTGCAGGGCCACGCGGGCCTGCTCGCCATCCAGCAGCGTGAGGGCGTAGATGTTGTTGAGGGTGTTGAAGAAGAAGTGCGGGTTTATCTGGGCCTTGAGCAGGCTCAGCTCGGTGGCCACCTGGCGGCGTTCCAGCTCTAGGCGGATTTCGGCGTCGCGCTGGCCTTTTTGCATGGCCGCGAGGCTGGTGGCAATGCCCAGCACCAGCAGCGTGATGAGCAGCACGCCGGTGTTGACCACGGGGCTGCCTTCGTCGGGCCCGGTGAGGGGGTGCGGGCGCGGGCTCGACCACGGATTGGGCGGGTTCAGCACGGCCTCGCGGGCAGCGGCCACCAGCTCGGGCACGCGCAGGCGCTGCTCCACCTGGCGGTGCACCGCCAGCACCAGCAGCACCGCGCCGGCGTTGAGCAGCACGTAGGCCCAGGCCTTGCGGGCGTAGAGCAGCCGGGGCGCCGCCCAGCCCACGTTCAGGTAGAACACGCCCCCCAGCAGCCCAAACACCACGGCCTGCGTGAGCCAGAACTCCGTCGGCTTCGGCCCCGGGTAATCGGGCTGCTGGGCCCAGAGCAGCACCGCCACCAGCCCCCACACCAGGGCGTGCAGCAGCAGCGTGGAGGCAGAGCGGAGCGGCGGGAGGGGCATTGATTAGACTATCAAATGAAGATGGCGCAAGCTACAATCCACACCTGTGGTGGTGCGGGCCACATCGGCCAGCCGGGCAAGTTTGCCGGCCATTCGGCATTTCTGAGCCATGTGGCTGGAAATCGGGCCAGGCCGGAAGTTTGGCGGCGGGATTTGGCTGGCGAATGCGGGAAATGGGCGACGCCCCCTCCCAACTCGGCGATTGGAGCGGGCGCTGCGGAAAGAGGAAGAGCACCTTTGATAACACGCGCTGCAATTCTCTTTCCCAACTCGCCTGCTTTCCTGCTCATGGCCGCATCATTACTCCCCCGGGTAGCCTCCATGCTGGCAGCGGCCACGCTGCTGCTGGCCGTGGCCTGCCACAAGGAATCGGAAAACGCCACGCCTTCCAACGACGACCTGAGCGTGCTCGGCGCCCTGCCCCTCTCGGCCCCGGCGCCGGCCGACAACCCCGGCACGCCAGCCAAAATCGCGCTGGGCCGCGCCCTGTTCTGGGACCCGGTGCTCTCGGGCGGCAAGGACGTGAGCTGCGCCAGCTGCCACCACCCCGCCAACGGCTACGCCGACGCCCTCGACTTGGCCATTGGCGTGAACGGACAGGGCCTGGGTACGGCCCGCCATTTTCGCCAACCCAACGCCATTCCGTTTGCCAAGCGCAACACGCCCACGGTCCTCAACACGGCCTTCAACGGCATGACCAATGGCGGCAGCTACGACCCCGCCCGGGCCGCCATGTTCTGGGACAGCCGGGCCCAGTCGCTCGAAGCGCAGTCGCTGCAGCCCATTGCGGCGCTGGAAGAAATGCGCGGCCCCGCCTGCAGCGAAAGCGCCGCCCTCGACACGGCGGTGGCGCGGCTGCGGCGCATCCCGGCGTATGCCTCCCTGTTTAGCGCAGCGTTTGCCGAGCCCGCGCCCGTCACGGCCACCAACCTCGGCAAGGCGCTGGCCGCCTTCGAGCGCACCCTGCTGGCAACCGATGCGCCGTTTGACAAATACCTGCGCGGCGACAAAACCGCCCTCTCGGCCCAGCAGGTGCAGGGCCTGAACGCCTTCATCAGCAGCGGCTGCGCCAAATGCCACAGCGGCCCCATGCTCTCGGACTACCAACTGCACGTGCTGGGCGTGGCCGACAACCCCAAGAACGCCGCCTCCGACGCGGGCGCCAACAACTCCTACGCCTTCCGCACGCCCAGCCTGCGCAACGTGGCCCTCACGGCGCCCTACATGCACAGCGGCACGCTGCCCAACCTGGGCGCGGTGCTGGCCTTCTATGCGCCGCCGCCCGGCGCGCCGCCCACCGCCAACCCCCGCGTAGCCCCCGGCCAGCGCGACCCGCTCTTCCCGGCCCGCGTGCAGGACCCGCAGGCCATCATCGCCTTTCTGCAGTCGCTCACCGCCACCAGCTTCGACCGCAGCGTGCCCGCCACCGTGCCCAGCGGCTTGGCCGTGGGCGGCAACATTCAATAGCCGTTGCCTCGCCGCTATCTTCTTATTGCCTATTGCATTACCCCTACTCTTCCTTTCCGAATTCTCATTTTTTCACCCTTTTTCATTTTCACCCTTATGCGTTTATCCACCACTCTTCGCCTGCTTAGCGCCGCCGCGCTGCTGTGCTCCATGAGCAGCTTCTCGGGCTGCGAGAAAGACTGCGTGCGCCCGGCCGGCGGCAAAGACTGCAAGAAGCCGAGCACGACCACCACGGCCGACACCACCAAGACCGGCGGCGCCAACTAACTTGCTGGTCGCCGGGCCGCGGGTCCGGGCTTTGGCCGGGCCTGGCCGGGTGCTTCGGCGCCCGGCCAGGCTTTGGCGGAGCCGAGTTACTCTTTTTTTTGCTATCTTATTGGTTATGAAATATACCTGGACGGCTTTGGGCACTTTTCGGGGGTGGTGGCTGGCCTTGCTGGTGCTGCTGGCGCCGCTGGCGGCCTCGGCCACGCACATAGTGGGCGGCGAGCTGGACTTGCAGTACAAGTCCGGCAACACGTATGCCCTCACCCTGAACCTGTATTTTGACGCCATCAACGGCAGCGCGGGCGCGCTGGACGACAACCTCACGGCCAGCATCTTCAACAAAACCACCAACCAGCGCGTCGTCGACGTGGTGCTGCCCCGCGTGAGCAACACCTTCGTGAACTACACCAACCCGGCCTGCACCGTGGGCTCGCTGAGCACCCGCAAGTTGGTATACACTGCCGACATCACCCTGAGCGCGGCCACCTACAACAACCCCGGCGGCTACTACGTGGCCGTGGAGCGCTGCTGCCGCAACGTGACCATCACCAACATTGTGGCGCCCGGCAACGCGGCCCAGACCTTTTACCTCGAATTTCCGGCCGTGGTGCGCAACGGCGCGGCGTTCATCGACTCGACGCCGCGCATTTTTCCGCCCCTGGGCGACTACGCCTGCCGCAACGAACTGTTTTACTACGACTTTGGCGGCCAGGACCCCGACGGCGACTCGCTGGCCTACGACATGGTGACGCCCCTCAACGGCCACGCCACCTTCGCCAACCCGCTGCTGACCCAGGCCGGCCCGGCGCCCTACTCCACCATCAGCTGGAACCCGGGCCTGAACGTGAACAACCAGATTCCGGGCAGCCCCGCGCTGGGCATTGATGCGCGCACGGGCCGCCTCACGGTGCGGCCCCGCGACCTGGGCCTGTACGTGTTTGGGGTGCGCTGCACGGAGTACCGGCGCGGCGTGAAAATTGGCGAGACGCGGCGCGATTTCCAGCTTTATGTGCTGAACTGCCCCACCAACGTGGCCCCCACCATGCAAGTGCGGGCGCCGGGCAGCCCCGCTACCTACCGCCCCGGCCGCGACACCCTGCGCCTGCAGCCCGGCGGCAACCGCTGCCTCACCATTCGCTACACCGACCCCGACCCCAGCTCGGTGCTGAGCATGAGCAGCCGCGCGGTGAACTTCACCACCACGGGGCCCATTTTCAGCACGTCCACTACCGGCATGGTGCACGCGGCCGGCCAGCCCGATACGCTGGTGACCACGCTCTGCTTCCCGGACTGCATCGATACCAAAGGCAAGGTGTACCTGGTCGACGTCATCGTGGCCGACAACGGCTGCAGCCTGCCCAAGCACGACACCATTCGCATTGCCTTCACGGCGGCTTCGCTGCCCAACCACGCGCCGGAACTCAGCACCACGTTTCCGCCCGCGCCGCTGCCTGTGTCCGACGACGCGCCGGCCGTGGTGCGCCTCACGCTGGGCGAGCGCTACACCGCCACCCTCACCGGCACCGACGCCGACCTGAACGCCCTCACGCTCAGCGCCATCGGCGCGGGCTTCAACCTGGCCGATGCCGACATGAAATTCACGGCCCAAAACGGCCAGGGCCGGGCCAGCGCCACCTTCACCTGGGAGCCCACGTGCGCCGCCGTGGGCCAGGCCAAAGCCAACAACAGCCTGCTGGTGCGGTTCCGGCTGGCCGAAGCCGGGCCCTGCGAGCCGCTGCCGCAGGAGCGCCTCATCCGCTTCGTGGTGGCGCCGAAGGGCGATTCGCTGGCCTTCCGCCCGCCCAACGTCATCACCCCGAACGGCGACGGCCAGAACGATTTCTTTATGATGCCCAGCCTGCCGGTCGACTTCTGCGACCGCAAGTTTGCCAGCATCAACATTTTCTCGCGCTGGGGCCAGGCCGTGTTTTCTTCGTCGGAGCGCGGCTTCAAGTGGGGCGGCGCCGGGGCCGGCGGCATGTATTATTACCTCGTGACGTACACCGACGGCCAGAAGTACAAGGGCTGGGTGGAGGTGATACCGTAGAGGCTTGCCTGGGGTAGAGACGCATATTTGCGTCTCGTCGTTGAACGGTGACGTGCCAAAGCCCCAGAACGCGCCACCAGGCCATACAACATCAGCCAACGGCGAGACGCAAGTATGCGTCTCTACCCCGTTCAACACCCAGTTCATGAAGCTTAAAAAGAACATTGCCACCAGCGAATCCGGCTTCATCTTCAACCCCGCCACCGGCGACTCGTTCGCGGCCAACCCGCTGGCTGCCGACATCCTGGCCCGGGCCAAGGAAGGCCTGGACCCGGCGGGCATCAAGGCCGACATTTTGGCGCGCTACGACGTGGCCCCCGGCCAACTCGAGAAAGACTGGGACGACCTGCTGGCCCAGCTGCGCGAATTCAACCTGCTAGACTAACCCCGCCCCACGTGCCTCTTTCTGCTGCCCGCCCCCGGCTCACCGTGGCCGTGACCGGCCTCAACGCCACCGACAGCCCCGGCCCGGGCGTGGCCGTCATCCGCGCCCTGCGCGAAACGCCGGACTTCGACCTGCGCATCGTCGGGCTCAGCTACGAGGCGCTGGAGCCGGGCATCTACCTGCGCGAGCTGGTGGACCGAACCTACCAGCTTCCCTACCCTTCGGCCGGCACCGCGGCGCTGCTGGAGCGCCTGCGCTACATCCGCGAGCAGGAAGACGTGGCCGTGCTCATTCCCAACTTCGACGCCGAGCTGTACAATTTCATCAAGCTGGCGCCCCAGCTGCGGGCGTTGGGCATCCAGACCTTTCTGCCCACGCTGGCGCAGCTCGAAGCCCGCGACAAGCTGAACCTGCCGGCTTTTGGGACGGCCCACGGGCTGCACGTGCCGGCCAGCCGCCCGCTCCACCACGCCGCCGAGCTGGCCACCGCGGCCGAAACCCTGGGTTGGCCGCTGGTGCTGAAAGGCCGCTACTACGACGCCACCGTGGTGCACTCGCTGGCCCAGGCCGAGCAGTCGTTTCTGCGGCTGAGCGGGCTCTGGGGCGTGCCGCTCATCGCGCAGCAGTTTGTGGCGGGCCAGGAAATCAACATCGCCGGGCTGGGCGACGGTCACGGCCGGGCCCTGAGCGTGGTGCCCATGCGCAAGCTCACCATCACCGATAAAGGCAAGGCCTGGGCCGGCATCACCCTAGCCGATGAGGCCCTGCTGGCCCTGGCCCGCCGCTTTGCCGAGGCCACCCAGTGGCGCGGCGGCTTCGAGCTGGAAATCATGCGTTCGGCCAGCGGCGAGCTGTTCATCATGGAAATCAATCCGCGTTTTCCGGCCTGGATTTACCTCACGGCCGCCGCGGGCCAAAACCAGCCGGCGGCCCTGCTGCGCCTGGCCCTGGGCCTGCCCGTGACCATGATGGAGGAGTACGCCGTGGGCAAAATGTTCGTGCGCTACGCCTGGGACCTCATTACCGACCACACCCAATTCCAGCAAGTGGCGGCACTGGGCGAACTTTGACGGAGCTGGAAAACGATAAAAAGGCCGTCATGCAGAGCGCAGCGAAGCATCTCGCGTGCTACCATCAACTCCATCGATAGGTTTACTACTGCACGCGAGATGCTTCGCTGCGCTCTGCATGACGTTCTGAGAAAACATCCTTCATGAAACTTCCCTACGAACGCCCCACCCTCCGCAAGCTCACGGCCGGCGCGCTGAACAAGTTCGGCCCGCGCGCCGGGGCCCGGGCCGTGACGGCGATTGACGGCGTGGCGGTGGACGAGCTGGTGGCGCGGTTCGGCTCGCCGCTGTTTGTGCTGAGCGAGCGGCAGCTGCGGCGCAGCTACCAGGCAGCGGTGCGCGCCTTTGGCACGCGCTACCCGCAGGTGCAGCTGGCGTGGTCGTACAAAACCAACTACCTGAACGCCGTGTGCCGCACCTTCCACCAGGAAGGCGCCTGGGCCGAGGTGGTGAGCGGCATGGAGTTGGAAAAAGCCCTGCTCAACGGCGTGCCCGGCCCGCACATCCTCTTCAACGGCCCCGGCAAGCGGCGGGCCGACCTGGAGCGGTCCTGCGCGGTGGATGCCGTGATTCACCTCGACCACGCCGACGAGCTGCACCTGCTGCTGGACGTGGCCGCCGGCCGCCCGCAGCGCCCCCGCGTGGCCCTGCGCGTGAACCTCGACGCCGGCATTGTGCCGCAGTGGGACCGGTTTGGCTTCAACCTGGAAAATGGAGAGGCCTGGCAGGCGCTGGGCCGCATCGTGGCGTCGGGGCGGCTGGAGCTGGTGGGGCTGCATTGCCACATCGGCACCTACATGTTGCAAACGGCCGCCTACGGCACGGCGGCCACCAAGCTGGCGGCGCTGGCCCTGCGCTGCCAGCGGGAATTGAACACGACCATTCAGTACCTCGACCTGGGCGGCGGCTTTCCCTCCACCAACACCTTGAAAGGCGCCTACCTGCCCGCCACCGACACCGTGCCCAGCCTGGACGAGTACGCCGAGGCCATCACCGGCGCCTTGCTCGGCGCGGGCTTTAAGTCGGGCGAGCTGCCGACGCTGGTGCTGGAAGCCGGCCGCGCCCTGGTCGACGACGCCGGCTCGCTCATCGGCACGGTGCTGGCTAATAAGCGCCTGGCCGATGGCCGCCGCGCCACCATTCTGGACTTTGGCGTGAACCTACTTTTCACGTCTTTTTGGTACGACCACCACATCAGCCCCACCCGCGAATTCTCGAACCACACCGAGCCCACCGTGCTCTACGGCCCGCTGTGCATGAACATCGACATGCTGCGCGAAAGCATTGCCCTGCCCCTGCTCGCGCCCGGCCACCACGTGCTGGTGCACAAAGTGGGCGCCTACAACCTGAGCCAGTGGCAGCAGTTCATCAACCTGCGCCCCAACGTGGTGCTGGTGGACCAGGCCGGCCAGGTGCACCTGATACGAGCCGCCGAAACGCTGGAATATTTGCAGCAGCTGGAGCAGATTCCGGCGCATTTACAATGACCAGCCCCGCTACTTCTTTCTTCCGCGCCGTGCTGCACAGCTACTCCATGCTGTTCTTTTCGCAGCATCGGGGGTTTGCGGCGGTGCTGCTGCTGGTCACGTTTAGCCACCCGGCGGCGGGCGTGGCGGGGCTGGTGGGCACAGGGCTGGCGGTGGCCGGTGCCCGGCTGGCCGGCTTCAACAAAGAGTGGACCGACGTGGGCGCCTACAGCTTCAACTCCCTGCTGACGGGGCTGGCGCTGGCCTCTTTTTATGCGCCGGGCTGGGCGCTGGCGGGGCTGGTGGTGGTGGGCGCGGGCCTGGCCCTGCTGCTGAGCGTGGCGCTGGGCGGCTGGCTGGGCGGGCGCGGGCTGCCGTTTCTGTCGCTACCCTTTCTGCTCACGGTGTGGCTGCTGCTGCTGGGCAGCGGCCCCCTGCTGCACCTGGCCCCGGGCGAGGGCAGCGTGTATTGGCTCAACGACGTGTACGCCGTGGGCGGGCCGCGCCTGGTGGGCCTGGCCCAATGGGTGGGCGACTGGCCCTGGCCGCCGCTGCTGGCCACCTACCTGCGGGCGCTGGGCGCGGTGCTGTTTCAGGACAGCGCGGTGGCGGGGCTGCTGGTGGCGGGCGGCCTGCTGTGGCACTCGCGCATTGCGTTTTCGCTGTCGGTGCTGGCGTTTTTGGTGGCTTACGGGCTGCATGCGCTGGCCAGCCCGGCAGCGGGCGGGCTCAACGAGTACAACCTGGGCGCCAACTACATGGTGGCGGCCATTGCGGTGGGCGGCGTGTTTGTCATCCCGTCGGCGGCGAGCTACGGCTGGGCCGTGGGCAGCGTGCCCGTGACGGTGGTATTGCTGGCCGGCCTCACGGCGGCGCTCGATAAGCTGGGGCTGCCCACGCTTTCGCTGCCCTATTGCGCCACGGCGCTGCTGTTTTTGTACGTGCTGCTGCTGCGCGAGCGGCCGGGCGCGGGGCTGGTGCTCACGCCGGTGCAGCGCTACTCGCCCGAGCACAACCTCTACGCCTACGCCACCGACCGCGTGCGCCTGGCCCACCAGGGCGCGGTAGCCCTCACGCTGCCCTTTCTGGGCGCGTGGCGCTGCACGCAGGGCTACCGCGACGGCGGCCCCACCCACCTCGGCGACTGGGGCGCGGCCCTGGACTTCGCCATTGCCGACGCCGACGGGCGCACCTACCACGGCGCCGGCCTCTCGCCCTCCGACTTCTACGCCTACAACAAGCCCGTGCTGGCCCCCGCCGACGGCGTGGTGGAGGAAGTCGTTCAGCACATCGAGGACAACGCCATCGGCGAGGTGAACACCGCCCAAAACTGGGGCAACACCGTGGTGCTGCGCCACGCGCCGGGCCTTTATACCCAGCTCTCGCACCTGCGCGCCCACTCCGTGCCGGTGAAAGTGGGCGACTACGTGCGCCGCGGCGACATTGTGGGCACCTGCGGCAACTCGGGCCGCTCGCCCGAGCCGCACCTGCATTTCCAGGTGCAGGCCACGCCGTATGTGGGTTCGCGCACGCTGGCTTGTCCGCTGGCGTATTACGTGGCCGAGCCGGCCGCCGAAAGCCTCGCATCAGCCCACACCGCGACGCCGCGGCTGGCAGAAACGCTGCAGAAAACAACCGGCGCTTCGAAAGGGCACCCGGAAAAATTGCTGCCCTCGATGACCTCGGAGGCCATTGCGCCGGTAGCGGCGCTTACGCAACCAAGGCAGCTGCGCCATTTTTCAGTGCCGACGGTGGGCGAAACCGTGCGCCCGCCCGCTTTCAACAAGATGCTCAGCCAGGCCCTGCGTTTCCCGCCGGGCTACGCCCTTGAGGTGCGCAACGCCGACGCGCCCGGGCAGCCGGCCCAGCGCTGGGAGGTGTTTACCGATGCCTACAACCTGCCCTACCTGCGCTGCGAGGCCACGGGCGCGGTGGCCTACTTTGGCGGCGATGAGTCGGTGTTTTATTTCACGGCTTATTACGGGTCGGAGGCGTCGTGGCTGTACCTGCTTTACCAGGCGGCCTATCGGGTGCCGCTGGTGAGCTTGTCCGGCCAGCACACCACCGATGAGTTTCCGCTAACCATCGTCGGCAATGCCGCCCTGACGTGGGTGCAGGACGTTGTGGCGCCCTTTTACCGGTTTGTGAAACCCACGTTCTCGCTGGCGGCAGTCCCCGCCGAAGCCAACGACTGGGCCGACCGGGCCATTCGACTGCACAGCCGGGTGGTGGTGGCGTGGTGTGGCCGCGAGCGCGCCACCCGGGCATATTCCCTGCTCGTGCGCGGCAGTGCCCTGACTGAGCTGCGCGCGGAGCGGGACGGCCACGTCATCAACCTGGCCATTTCAGAAGCGGGCGCATGAAAAACGAGCGCAACCGACCACAAGCAAAAACGCCGCGCCGCCACGGGAACGGGCGCGGGTGGCAGCGCTTGGCGCTGTTGCTGCTAAGCTACTGGGGCGGCGGCCTGCTGAGCGCGCAAGCCCAGCAATTGCCCGATTTCAACCGCCTCGACAGCCTTACCCAAGCCCTGGCCGCCCAATACCGCTGGGCCGCGCTCGACTCGGTGGGCACTGCCGCCCTGCGGGCCGGCGCCGACTACCCTGCCCTGCGCCGCCGCCTGGGCCAGGCCGCGCTGGCCCGCGAGAAGCCCGCCCTGGCCCTGCGCCACTACGGCCGCGCCCTTCGCGAAAACCCGCTCGACACCACCGCCCGCCACGGCCTGGCCCTGGCCTATCTCGACCTCAACCAGTCCGGCGCGGCGGCGCGGCTGGCCGGGCGCCTGCCCGATTCGCTGCGCCGCCCCCTGCACCTGATGCCGTTTCAGGCCGTGACGCAGGTAGAAGCGGAAGCGGGAGGCCAATACAGCAACACCGTGCACCGGGGCGATGCCGGTTTTTTTCGGCTCGACGTCAGCAGCCGGCTGGGCTCTTGCCTCAGCTTGAATCAGAACGTGAGCTACTTCGGCCAGACCGTGGAACTGCCCGACCGCCGCCGGCCCGGCGGCATGCTCTACCCGCTGCGCCAGGTGCAGTACCACGCCCTGCTGGCCGGGCAGCTGGCCCCGCGCTGGCGGGTGCTGCTGGGCTACAACCACCTCAACAGCGACCTGGGCCTGCTCGTGAACCGCGCCGACAACCTGGGCTATGCTTCCGTGGCCTACGCCCGGCCCTACTGGACGGCCCAAGTGGGCGTGTACGCCGGCACCCTCACCGATACGGCCCGCGTGCAAACCGACCTGCGCCTGGCCGTGTACCCGCTCGGCAACCTGCGCCTCTACGCCTACGGGCGGGCCAGCGTGCTGCGCTCCAACGGCCGCAGCTACCCGCACGGGGTGCTGGGCGGGGGCGGCCGGCTGCACCGCCACGCGTGGCTGGAAGCCTACGCGGGCCTGGGTCTGACGCCCGTGCTGGCCGAGCTCGACGGCACCTACGTGTACAACCTGCTCGACCCCGTGCGGGAGCGCGGCGGCGCCAACTTGCTTATTTTGCTGTCGCGCCCGCTTGCCCTGCGCCTGAGCTACGGCGCCGAGCACCGCCGCGACAGCGTTGACGGCCGCTACTATTCCCTGAACTCCCTAAGCACTGCCCTCACATGGACCTGGTAAAGCTGACCTTTTCCGCCGCTGCGCTGGCGTGCGTGGCCCCGGCCGCGGCCCGCGCCCAGGACCAGTCGGCCGCCTTTGCCAGCAGCTACGCCGCCGAAGCCAAGGCCGACTACGCCGACGCCATCGCGCCCATCAAGGCCCTCTACACGGGTACCTACGAGCAAAACCTGCGCCTGGGCTGGCTGTATTTCCTGGCCAAAAACTACACCGCCGCGGCCGCTCACTACCAGAAAGCCGTGGAGCAGCGCCCTTACGCCATCGAGCCCAAGTTCGGCCTCATCAAGCCGCTGAATGCGCTGGGACAAGTCGAGAAGATGCTGGGGCTGTACACCGACATCCTGAAAGTGGACCCCCAAAACACCCAGGCCAATTACTGGACCGGCGTCATCTACCTCAACCGCAAGGCCTACGGGCAGGCCGCCCGCTACTTCGAGCGCGTGGTGAACCTCTACCCCTTCGACTACGATTCCAACATCTCGCTGGCCTGGGCCTACCTCAACCTCGGCAAGAAAGCCGAAGCCCGCGCCCTCTACACCAAGGCCCTGCTCATTCGGCCCGGCGACGCGGCCGCCACGGCCGGCCTGAAACGGCTGTAGGGCCGTTTTGAGGGCGTGGCGGCGGGCATGGCAGGGCCTTTGGCACTGGCGGCGATTATTGGCCAGCTCGGCGACGTTTTAAACCCAATCATCGAGTTGGGGTCTGATTGGCTATTGCAATTGCTGAATATTTGTTTGTCGGCCAAGACGTGGTTAAATTACGCTGCGAAACTGCTGCTGGCTCCCGCTTACCTTCTTCTCCGTTGTTCGGCCCATGACCGATTTCCCCCACGACACGTACTTTGACACGGCCACGATGAGCAGCGGCTGCGCGGTTTCGCCCGACCCTGCCATCAGCGAAATCGAGCGGCTGGCCCTGCGCAGCTCCGAGCGCGAAACCGGCGGCCAATTCATCCTCGAACAGAATTACCCCAACCCCTTCGTGGGCGAAACCACCGTGCCCTTCACCCTGGCCACCGCCGCCGACGTGCGCCTCGACCTCTTCGACCTACAGGGGCGTAAGGTAGCTGGCGTGGTGCGCAAGGGCCGCAGCGCGGGCACCCAAAGCATTAAATTGAACCTGGAAGGCCTGGGCCTGGCCCCTGGCGACTACGAGTACCAGTTGGAAGTCACAAACCGCCACGGCGTGTACCGCCTGCGCAAGCTGATGACCGCCGAATGAACCCGTTGTGTGGGGGAGTGTGAGTGATGCCCCTGAGGCCGGCCGCTGCAACGGCCGGCCTCTTTTTTGCCCCGCTGGCCCTCCCACGGCAGCCGGAGCGCGCCACGGCCGCCCGGGGCATGGCGCGCCGCTTTTAGGTTCCGCCGCCCCGAGCGTACTTTGCTGCCCGGGACGCCGCCGGGGCGGCCCCGGTCTTTCCACTTGCTCTTCCCACCGCGGCCCCGCCGCATCAACTCCTTTTTATGGCTGACCAAACCCTTACCGGCCTGCGGGCCGGCGTGCTGCACGGCGACGAAGTGCAGGCGCTTTTCGACCACGCCAAGGCCCACGCCTACGCCCTGCCCGCCGTGAACGTGACCGGCACCAACACCGTGAACGGCGTGCTGGAAACCGCCAAGGCGGTGAACTCGCCCGTGATGATTCAGTTCTCGAACGGCGGCGCGCAGTTCTACGCCGGCAAGTCCTTGCCCAACGACAAGCAGCAGGCCAGCATCGCCGGCGCCATTTCGGGCGCCCACCACGTGCACCTGATGGCCGGCCTCTACGACGTGCCCGTGGTGCTGCACACCGACCACGCCGCCAAAAAGCTCCTGCCCTGGATTGACGGCCTGCTCGACGCCGGCGAGAAGTACTACCAGCAGCACGGCCAGCCCCTCTACAGCTCGCACATGCTCGACCTGTCGGAGGAGCCGATTGAGGAAAACATCGAAATCTGCAAGCGTTATCTCGAGCGCATGGCCAAAATCGGCATGACGCTGGAGATTGAGCTCGGCGTGACCGGCGGCGAGGAAGACGGCGTCGACAACTCCGACGTGGACTCCAGCAAGCTCTACACCCAGCCCGAGGAAGTGGCCTACGCCTACGAGCAGCTGAGCGAAATCAGCCCGCGCTTCACCATCGCGGCCGCGTTCGGCAACGTGCACGGCGTGTACAAGCCCGGCAACGTGAAGCTGCAGCCCAAGATTCTGCACAACTCGCAGGAGTTCCTGCGCCAGAAGCACAACATTGCGGAGGCCATGCCCATCAGCTTCGTGTTCCACGGCGGCTCGGGCTCGAGCCGCGAGGAAATCCGCGAGGCCATCAGCTACGGCGCCATCAAGATGAACCTCGACACCGACCTGCAGTGGGCCTTCTGGCAGGGCATCAAGGACAACTACGTGAAGAACGAAGGCTTCCTGCAGGGCCAAATCGGCAACCCCACCGGCGCCGACTCGCCCAACAAGAAGTACTACGACCCGCGCGTGTGGCTGCGCAAAGGCGAAGAAACCTTCGTGGCGCGCCTCAAAGAAGCCTTCGAGGACCTGAACTGCATCAACCGCCGCTACTAACGGCCAGTTGCTGAAAAGCAGATAAACCCCGGCGCCCAAAAGGCGCCGGGGTTTATTATTGCTGCACCTACCGGCCACCGCCCCGCCACCTTAGCCCCATGCCGTACCAACCCGCCCCCACCCGCTACCAACACATGACCTACCGCCGCTGCGGCCGTAGCGGCCTGAAACTGCCGGCCCTCTCGTTGGGCCTGTGGCACAACTTCGGCGACGTGGACGTGCTGGCCAACTCCCGCGCCATCCTGCACCGGGCCTTCGACCGCGGCATCACGCACTTCGACCTGGCCAACAACTACGGCCCGCCGCCCGGCTCGGCCGAAGAGAACTTTGGCCGGGTGCTGCGCGAAGATTTCCGCGCCCACCGCGACGAGCTCATCGTTTCCACCAAGGCCGGCTACCACATGTGGGAGGGCCCTTACGGCGAATGGGGCTCGAAAAAACAGCTCGTGTCCAGCCTCGACCAGAGCCTCAAGCGCCTGGGGCTGGCGTACGTCGACATCTTCTACCATCACCGCCCCGACCCCGACACGCCCCTGGCCGAAACCATGGCCGCGCTCGACCTGGTGGTGCGCCAGGGCAAGGCGCTCTACGTGGGCATCAGCAACTACCAGCCCGCGCAGGCCGCCGAGGCGTTCCGGCTGCTGCGGGAATTGGGCACGCCCTGCCTCATCCACCAGCCCAAGTACTCGATGGTGGAGCGCTGGGTCGAAAACGGCCTGCTCGACCTGCTGGGCGAGGAGGGCGTGGGCTGCATTCCCTTCTCGCCCCTGGCCCAGGGCCTGCTCACCGATAAGTACCTGCGCGGCATCCCCGACGACTCGCGCGTGGCCAAAGGCGTGGGTTTCCTGACGGAGAAAAACCTCACGCCCGACCGCCTCGACCAGGTGCGCCGCCTCAACGACCTGGCCCGCACCCGCCACCAAAGCCTCGCCCAAATGGCCCTGGCCTGGCTGCTGAAGGATGAGCGGGTGACTTCCGTACTCATCGGGGCCAGCAAGCCCGAGCAGCTCGATGATTCGCTGCGCTGCTTGGAAAACCCGGTCTTTAGCGCGGAGGAACTGTCCGAAATTGAGCAGATACTTGGAAGCTAAACCAACTTGAGCATTTCGATTTCATCGTCTATATTATATATAATAAATTATATGTATATTGAAGCCTGCTAGCAGTTGTGTTGCTGCTACGCCTCACTCAATGCGTCAGCAACTATGAGCAACTGGCTCCACCTTGTAATTATCGGCTGCATGCTGGCAACGACATGCGTGAGCTGCCGGACCAAAGTGAAGGGGTGCAAGGACCCCGCTTCCATGCGCTACAACAGCCAGGCCGACGAAGACGACGGTTCCTGCACCTACTCTTCGGTGACGTTTTTCAGCAATGCGGCGGCTTACAACGGCGTTGCCATTTCCCGGATAGAAGTGCGTGTTAACAGCGCGCTGCTCGGCACCACGGGTGCGGTGTATGCCACCCCACCTTCCGGCTGCCAGGCCCCTGGCACCGTGGCCTACACTTTTGCAAGCGGAAGCAGCGTGGAATGGACTTCCCAGATTACGTTGGCCAATGGCACCGTGCTCACCAGGTCGGGGCGGGTCGAGCCGGCTCAGTACCAAGACTGCATCCGCCAAGTGGTCAGCCCCTGAGCAAGCACCCAACCCTTATTATTTCAAGGATTTGTGAATGGGCGGCCATTCCTTTAGAGCGGCCCCCTACTTCCCAATCGAGCCAATCTTGGGCTGCACCTGGATGATGAAGCGCTTGTTGAGCGCCTCCTGGCTGCCCGTGTAGCGGCCGGCGCCGCGGAAGCCGCTGCCGGCCGCCACCACTTCCAGGTTATTGGGGAAGCGCAGGCCGGCTTGCTCCCAGAGGCGAATCACGGCCAGGGCGCGGCTGTAGCTGAGCTGGCGCACGGCCGGGCCATCAAGGTTATGCGGGTCGTTGGCGGGGTAGCGCAGGTCTTTGGCGGCCCGGCCTTCCACCACAATGAGGTACTGCACGTTGTCGTCGTTTTTGATGGCCTGCATCTGGCTGAGCAGGAAACGGCCGGCCTTCACCAGCGGCGCCTGCGCCTCGGCGGGCAGCACGGCGCTCTGCGGCGAGAAGGTGACCGGAAAATTCAGCTCGTAGCGCTTGTAGCGCTCGTTGTAGATGAAATAATTGCTTTCCAGCCGCTTAAGGGCCGCCTTTATCTCGTCGAGCTTGCGCTTCTCCTGCACCTGCACTTTGAGGTCGTAGATGAGCTTGTCGTTATCACGTTGCTTGTCTTTGAACAGCTTGTAGCTGAGCACAAACAGCACCAGCATGGTGAGGAACAAGGCCGTCATGAGGTCCACGTAGCTGGGCCAGAAGAAGTCCTTGCTTTCTTTCATAGTGGGTTTATTGCTGGTATTACTGGAGGTGGTAGAAAGTCATGCAGAGCGCAGCGAAGCATCTCGCGTGGGGTAGTAATCATGCTCGCTCCGAGCGAGATGCTTCGCTGCGCTCTGCATGACGGAGTAGTTACTTCTTGCCCAGAAAATTCCGTTGGAACCAGTTGGGTTTAGTGATTTCCTCCAGCACCTTGTTGGTGCGGTCTACTTGCTGCAATAGCTGCTGCTGCAGCTGCGAGTCGGCCAGCAGGCGGGCTTCCATGCGCTGCATGACTTGCGCAGCCAGGTTGGCTTGGCGCTCCTGCAGCACGTTGAGGTCCTTCTGCTGGGCCGGCAGTTGGGTGAAGGGGTTGAGGTACTCCGTGATTTTTTGGTAGACGTTGTTCTGGTTTAGCTCACGGAAGTGGCGCTGCCATTGCTCGTGAGCCTCGGTGGCTTCTTTTTGCAGCTCCAGCAGGCGGCCGTCGAGTTCCTGGTCCATGCGGTGCACGCCCTCGCTCACGCCCTGGCGGATTTGGGCGCCGAGGTCGGCCAGCAGTTTGCCGTGCTGGCTGAAGAAAGCCACTTGCTGGCGCAGGGCATCGTCGTGCTGCTGCAGGTACTGGGGCACGCTGGCCAGGCCCTGCTCCAGCGCCGTGAGGCGGTTGAGCAGCGCCGTGATGACCTGGGCCACCTCGGCGCCGTGGGTCACGGTGTTGTTCAGGGCCTGCTGGTAGCCCAGGAATTTCTCGAACGTCTGGGCGCTTTCGTCCACCCGGTCGAACACCCGAATGGTGGCGTTAGCCAGTTCCGAATAGCCGATTTTCTCCAGCTGTTCCAGAAAGCGCTTTTGCACGCTCACGTTCTCCGTGATGCTGGCAATGAGCGGCGTGAACTCGTGAATCTTGCTGAAAAAATCGTTCTGAATCTGGCTGAAAAACTCTGCGTTGAACGTGTCAAGCACCGACTTCAGGTTGGCCATGCCGGCCTGCATGTCGGAGTTCAGCTTGGGCAGCAGGGCCTTTTGCAGGAAGGTGTAGTAGGCGTTTTTGTTGCGGTCGCGCACGGCGCGGGCCTGCTTCAGCAGTTGGTTGCCGGCCAGCGTGAAGGCCAGGCCAAACAAGCTGCCAATCATGGCGATGAGCACGCCGCCCAGGAAGTGCTGCACGTCGCCGTTGCTGAAGGAAGTATCCTTGGCTGGGTCGGCCACGGCTTCCGCGAAAGGGTTGCCCACCAGCGACACCAAGCCCAGGATGGCCCCCGTGAACGTGCCCAGCAAGCCCAGGTACAGCGGCGTCGAAATCTGGGCCTGAATCTCCTCGTCCAGCGCTTCGGCGTGGCGTTCGGAAATGTCTTTCAGAATGCCAAAGTCGGCCGCCGCGCCGCGGTTGTTCTGGAGGTACTCATTGGTGTCGGCGATGATTTGGCCGAACTCCGGCGAAGCGTCGCGCGTCATCAGCGCGTCGTACTGCACGTCGAAATTCCGGTCCGGGTTGGCGGCCGTGAACGGAATGGGCTGCACCGCCACCGAGCCCGGCATGGGGTACATGGCTTCCACGCGCCGGGTAAGCTGGCGGTTGCGAACAAACACCACGCCCTGCCAGGCCACTAGGGCCAGGATTAATAGAATTTCAACTAAGAGCATAGCGGGGATTTACAGCGAAGGTAGAGACGCAATGTGTTGCGTCTCGTCGTCGTCGAACGGTCGCATCTCGACGATACAGGCACGATGCTCCCCAGTACGGCACCGATTGTTCAACGACGAGGCGCAACACATTGCGTCCCTACCCCAAAAGCGAAACATTAACTCAGCGCAATGCTGGCTTTTTGCACCACGTGCCACGCGTCGTCGCGCTTTTCGAGCTTGCCGGGGGCCACGTTTTTAATCGTGGTAAACTGTTCGGTGGGCGGTAGCTCAAAGGCAAAAAATTCCTTCAGCTCGCGCACGCCGTTGCCGATGATGCGCGACTGGTCGGCCTGCGGGCTGAACGAGAACTGCGCCGCATCAGCATTCGCATGGGGCAGCGTGATGAGCAACGGCATCTGCGGGAGCGGGTTGGGGCTGAGCTTGCGGTGCTCGATGCTCGGAGTGTCGGGCGCCGGGGCATAGTAGTGCACGGGGCCGCTGGCGGTTTCCGCCGGGGCAGTAGCCGCCGCTTCCAGGGCCGTCAGGGCTTCGCCGCGGGCATCCGGATTGATGGACACGTCGCCGGCCGTGGCGTCAATCAATTCCTGGATGGCCGCCGGCGTGGAAGTTGGCGCCGACCATTCGACGGTCTGGCCCGGCTCCAACGGCTGGTCGGTGGGCGAAGAAGAAGGAGGGGTTGGGTTCATATCTGCGGCGCGGTGGGGTACCGTCCAGTCCTGAGAGTCGCCACGGGAAGAGTGCCTACGCGCTTGCTGAGCAGATTTTCCAGCGCCACCGGCGGACTTAGACGAGGGTTTTGAAGAAGTGGAAGGCCGGGGCTCGCGCCCCTGCATTTTGCTCAGCGACTGGACGTTCGCTGCCTTAGAGGTGTTTTCAGCCGCTGGCGGCGCCTTCGGTTCTGCTGGGGCCTTGGGCACGTTTTCGGCGCGCTTCCTGGGCGGCGACGGCGCCTCGGGGGCCGGGCGTGGGTCCATCATGTCGGCCACTTTGCGCGGCTGGCGGGCCAGCCAGCGCGCGCCCAGCACACCAATGGCGATGCCGCCCACCAGCAGGCCCAGCATCCAGGGCCAGTTGGAAGCGGTGGCCGCCGGGGCGCCGGCCACCGAGTCTGAGGCGCTCGGCTGGGCGTGCGCTGCCACTCCGCTGCCCAGAGCCAGCAGGAGCAGCAGCGCCCACCGCCGCAACGGGCTAGTTGAGCGGCTGCGCGTCATGAAGCACCTTGGATAGCTCATACAGGGCGTTTTTGAACGGCAGGAAGAACAGGGTTTCGGGAATGGTGTCGCCGTCGCGCAGCACGTCGGCGTACTGCTGGCGGTAGAGGTTGAAGGAGTCGCCGAGGCTGCGCTCCAGCGTGCTCATCACCAGGCCCTGGTCGTTTTTCACGCCCAGGTCGGCCTGCACACGCTTCAGCTCGGGGTCTTCGAGCAGCAGCTTGAGGCAGGCGCGGGCGTTGCTCAGCACGGCCTGCTTGATTTCGTCGGTCACGCCGGCGGCTTCTAGGTGGTGTTCGCCTTTGTCAGCCAGCGGATTCTCGGGGTCGGGGGCAATGCCCACGGGGCGCACCAGCGGCGGGTCCTGCGGAATCTGGCCGGTGGCGAGCACACCGCCGTTGGCGGTGGTTTGCTTGGGGTCGTCGGCCAGCTTGATGCGGAAATCGGCCGGCACGGGTTGTCCGGTGGCTTTTTCCATGATGAGGCGGGCCAGCTTCTCCACCGGCTGCAGGTTGGCCCCGGCGGCCAGCAGGCGCACGTAGAGGCTGCCGCGGCCCGTGAAGCACAGGTAGCGCGGCAGCTGCTGGCCGTTGGCCACCGTCACCTGCGCCACGTGGTAAATGAGGGCGCCGAAGTGCAGGTAGAACAGCACGCGCAGGTGCTCGGCCCGCAGCAGCCGCTCGCTGAAACCCAGCAGCTGGTCGTAGTTGAACAGGAAGCTGGCCACGTCCTCGGAGCCGAAATTGTCGGTTCCTTCGGCTACCAGCACGTATTCGCGGGCCCGGCGGGCGGCGGGCGAAAGCACCGCGCTCTGCACCCCGGCCACGCCGAAACGCACGAGGCCGTTGTCCTTCGAGCCACGCACTTCGGCGCCGCCGTCGCCCCATAAGTCATTGCCGGCGAAGCGGAACGAGGTACTGAGCACCGGCTTGCGGTCGGCGTAGAGCAGCACGTCGGTGGTGCCACCGCCGATGTCGATGAAGGCGGCGTTTTCGCCCGGTCCCAGCGTCACAATGTTGCGGCGCGTGAGGTAGTAATACGGCGCCGTCGACTCGACCATGCAGGGCATGGAGGCCGTGGTGTGGAACACCTGATGGAACAGCATGTCCCACTCGCGCTGGTACAGGTTACGCTGGTAAGTCGAGAAGCTCAGCGGGGCAAACCAGGTGATTTGCGTGGCCGCGAGGTTGCCGCCGTTCAGGGCCACTTTGGCGCGGCACAGCAGCAGAATTTCCTTGAAAAACGCCCGCACGCGGTTGGTATTGGCGATGTTCAGCGAATTGTCCCACTTAAGATTGGTGTGGTAGTTTGGCCGGCGCTGCTCTTCGGTGATGATGCCGAACGCCACGTTGATGTTGCCGAGCACGCTCAGCTCCTGGGTGGCGTAGTTGGCGGCCTCGTAGGTGGCGGTGCGGGCCGGGAAGGCGTAGGGCGAATTGTCGGCGCCGATGATGGGTGGCACAAACTCGCGCTCCTGGTACTGCTGCCAGCGCTTGATTTGCACGAAGTTGGCCGGGTCGTCGTCGATGCCCCGGTAGAGGCGCTCGTAGGCGGTGCGGTCGGGCTCGGCGGTGCTCTTTTTCAGCAGCGCCACCGGCGTATCGGCCAGGCCGAAGCTGAACGGCTTGGGCTCCTGGCCCGGGCTGTCCTGCATGGCCACGTGCGTGTTCGTAGTGCCGAAGTCGATGGCAAAACGGTACTCCTTAGTGCCCTGGCGCACTTCGGGCCAACGCGGAATGATGAGTGCGCGGCCCTCGGCCGGGGCCGGGTTCAGCACTTCGAGGTAGTCGAAGTGGGTGCCGCGCACCTCGTAGTAAGTGCTGCCTTCGTCCTGGCTGGTTTTGGGGGTGCGCTCGTAGCGGGTGGCGCTCTGGTCGGTGCCGGTTTCGCTGAGCTGGTGCCCATTGGCCCAGAATTTCAGGTCGACCTTCTTGGTCACCATGCTGGGGTCGATGTTGTTGGCATCCACCAGCATGACTTTGTAGAAGTCGTTGTACTGCGGCGCGTCGGCCACTTTCACGAAGGGGAAAATGGACAGCGCCACGTTGGTCACCAGCAGGCGGCCGATGTTATCGCCCTGCGGGTTGGGGTAGTAGGCGCGCTCGTAGTCCACGTAGTCGCCGCCGCTCACCGGCACGCGCAGGCGCACCCGCACGCTGGCCGAATCCATTTCCACGCTCAGGTGCTCGGCCAAATCCTGGGCCGTGAAGTAGTCGAAATACGCCGGCTTAAGCGGCAGCAGCGGCCAGTTGCTGGGCTTAAAGCCCGGTGCAACTTTCAGGTTGCCGCTGTAGAAACGGGTTTCATCCACCTCGTAGGGCACGGTCAGCAGCGTTTCCTCCAGCAGGTCGTTAACCGTGAGGTAGGGGTACGACAATTCCGGACCGGGCAGGGTGCGCTCTTTCAGCGGGCGGGCGTCGGCGGCGGGCACAATGGCGCCGCTGTCGGCAAACATGGTTTCGTTGAAATAGCGCTTGCCCACGGCCTTCAGGCCGGGCCGCAGCACGATGGGCAGCGGGCCCGCCACGCCCGGCCGGCTGGGCCGGATGAACAGGTCGGAATGGCGCACCGTGCCCTCGTCGGGGCGCACGCGCAGCAGCACGCCAGCCACGTCAATCTGGTTGTTCGAGGCGTCGGTGAGCACCGGGAAGTTGCTCAGGTTGGCGCTGCCGTCCATGGCCCACTTTTGCAGAAGGCTGCGGTCGAGGGTGTCGCGCACCAGCGGGGCCAGCCCCGTCAGGGCCGGGTCGCCGGTGAAGAGTTGGTACACGTAGTCGCGGAAAGCGGCTTCGCGGGCGTCCAGCGGCACGTAGGTGCTATCGAAATAGTAGCCGCCGCCCTGGGGCCGCTGAACTGGAAGTGGGCGCACGTTGGGCGCCGGGAAAAACAGCGTGAGCGGCGAAGTGCCGCCGATAAGCTGCGGCACGCCGTTGGGGCCGGGGAAGTAAATCAGGTGCAGCTCGGTGAGCTTTGCAAAACGGCCGTCGAGATAGAGGCTTAGCACGTCGGCCAGGGGCCGGGTGCCGGGGTTTGCCCGCAGCTTGGCCAATTCCTCGTCTTTGCGCCAGGCCCGGATTTGCAGGCGCTGGCTGGCCAGCTTGCGCTGGTGGAAGTTGAACACCATTTCCCACACGTCCCAGAAGTGACTCACCAGCTGGTGATACACCGAGTCCTGGGCGGCTCCGCCCTGGGTCACAAACCGCAGCGCGGTTTCCACCAAGTGCATGCGGGCAAAGGGCGAGGGAATGGACACAGCCACCTTGGCGGCGCGGCCGCCCTGCGGGTCGCGCAGGCGCTCCACTTCGTGGGGGCCAATTTTTCCAGTAGGGCCCCAGCCCTCGTGGGTGCTGGAACCGGTATCGTGCAAACGCAGGATTTTAGCCATCAATCAGTTTGTTGTCAGTTGCTAGTTGTCCGTTGTCGGTGGCTAGTATGCGGGCTGTCGTTAATAACTGACAGCGAACAACTAGCCACCGCCAACCAGATTAGGAGTATTGCAGCTTCTTGTCCAGAATCTCGCCCGTGGCCTCTTCAAAAGCCTTCACTATCCAGCGCAGGGCCTCGTTTTCGGTGGGGTTCTTCAGCGTGGCCTTGCCCACGGCTTTGGTCAGCTCGTCGCGGAAATAGCCCGGTGTGATGCCTTTGCTGAAGATGCCGGTTTCCACCGTCTTGTCGGCCACCATTTTATTGAAATCCATTTCCTCGGCGCGGATGGCGGTGTAGCGGCGCTGGTTCACGCCCAGCTCCCGAATCCACTCGTTGTACTCACCAAAGAAGTCGTACAGTTCGCGCAGGGCGCGGTTGTTGCGCAGCTGCGCTGCGAGGTCGCCGGCTTCGTAGTAAGGCGCTTTTTCGTCTTCGGGCGTGTGCTTGAGGAAGTAACGGGCGAAGTAATGCAGCTGGATGAGCGGGCGGGCCACTTCCTGGCGCAGGTCGCTGGGCAGCTGGGCAAAGTCCACGTCGGTGGAGTCTGACTTCAGGCCGTATTCGTGGAACAAAGGTTGGTTGCCGTCGAGCTGATTATCTGGCACTTCCATGAAGTGTTGGATGGACAGGGCGCCCAGCATCTCCAGCAGGTGGGCCTGGTTGCGCTGCTCGGCGCGGCCGGGGTGGTTGGCCAGCGGCTGGCCGGGCTGGTCGCCGAGGTAGTACATGGCTTCCAGCCCTTTCAGGTTGTCGGCGTAGTACGACAAGGCCGTTTTGGTCTTCGTAATGAAGGTATTGGAGTCAATGAAGTCCTGCCCGGCCGCCTTTTCGTCGGCCGACGGCTCCTGCAGCTTGAAGTAGGGCAGCATCACCAGCGCGCCGGCTTTCAGACGGCGGCGCACTTCGGGGTGAGCCAGCGGGGAATTGGCGTCGCGCAGGTTTTTCACCAGCAGCGGGAAGCCGGCCGCGCCGGTGCCCCCAAAAATCGAGCTGATGAAAAACGCCCGGTCGCCGTCTTGCAGGCTCTGGGCGAGGTAGCGCATTTCCTTGGACTGCACCACCGCATTGAGCACCACCGAGCCCACGTTGGGCGAGCCGCGGAAGCCCACGTCGAGGTTGGCCGCGAGGCTGTCCTGCGTGAAAAGCAAATCGACCAGGCCCTGCGTTTCCACCGAGAGGTCGTTGTATTTCAAATAGTCGCGGAAGGGCTGGCTGATGCCGCCAAAGTCGTACACAAACGAGTCGCGCAGCTCCTCGCCGCCGCCGCTGGTGTTCAGGTGGGCCAGCGTGTTCATGGGCTGGCTGAAGAAGCCGGTTTTTTCCTTCTGGCCGTCGCCGTACAGCGCTTCGTGAATGCGGGCGTAGCGCTTGAGCAGGGCCACGGTGCGGGTCACGTCGCCGTTCTGGGTGTCGGGGTCGATGAGGACGGGCACCACCTGGTCGCAGTTGGGAATGCGCACGCCCGAGGCCAGCAGCATGGTGAGGGAGCGCAGCACGCGGGCCCCGGTGCCGCCCACGGCGAAGATGAATAGTTTGGACATTGTTTTCTAGCGGATTGAAAGAGCTGTCATTTTAACGCCTGTCATCCTGAGCACCGCGAAGGACCTTTTCAGGCCAGAACAGTTCGCGGTAATTTCAAAACATCCAGACGTGAAAAGGTCCTTCGCGGTGCTCAGGATGACAGGCGTTAACAGAAAAAACTAAAACGGCCCCACAAACGGCGTGGTGCGGGCGTAGGTGCTCCACCGCTTCAGCAGCACCGAGAAAAGGAAGAACCACAGCGCGGCCACCAGCATGTTCACCACCATAAAATAGCCGAGGTAGCTGCTGGGCTCGGCGCCGTGGCTTTTGCTGAGGGAATTGGCCAGCAGCACGCCCAAGCCCGCGGCCAGGGCCAGCGTCAGCACCCAGTGCGTGGTGCGAAACATGCCCGTGCGCAGGGCCGAGTTGAACACGTAGTAATACGCCAGCACCAACAGCAGGGCCACGCCCAACGTACTCCAGCCCACGAGCGAGAAAATATCGGTTTTGTAGAGGCCGTAGTCGGCCGGGCGCTGGCTTTGGAAGATGGAAATCAGGGCCGAGTACAGGCCGGTGAAGAAGGTTTGCATAGGGGGTTTAGTTGTCAGTTGTTGGTTGTCAGTTGTTGGGTTGTTCAGCTGCGGGTTCAAAAAGAAACGAGCAACTGACAACGAGCAACCGACAACTAGTCTTTCTTAAGCGGCAGCTGCACCGTGAATACGGGCGGCAAAGGCGTGGGGTACGACTGCCGGACGCCCGTCAGGATTTGGTCGAGGCCAAACGTGCGCGGGGCGGGCGTATTGTCGTTGGCGGTGCTCCAGGCACTCACCCAATCCGGCGTTTCCGGAGCGGGCAGGGCCAGGCTGAGCGTGGCGGTGGGAGCCGCCAGCTTGGTCACGCGCAGGCGCAGCGCATGGGTGTAAGGCGCCAGCACCGGCTGCCCGCTTTGCTGCTCTTCGGTGAGCGTCCGCACCGAATTGGGCACCACGGCGGCTTGGCCGTTAGGTAGGCGCACCTGCAGATGTTGGGCCAAAAACGCCGGTTGCTGCCACGCGGCGGGCAATTCTTTCAGGTTCAGGCCCACCGTAAATTCGGCCGGGTCGTCCGACACTTTCATGGTCAGGCCGTTATCCTCGGCGTACACGCTGCCGCTGGGCTTCAGTTTTGGGTCGGTCAGTTTCACCAGCACGGGCGCGAAAGCCGGCGTGCTCGTCTTCAGCCCGAAGAACGCCTGCTGGGCCGGCGCGTTGCGGAACACTTCGGCCGAGTAGCGCGCCACCAGCGCGGGCGGGCCGATTACCCACACGTAGTACGGCACCTTTTCGCCGTTGAGCGTGCGCTTCGGCACCGGCGTTTTCACGGCCGGGAAGTAGCTGCCGTAGAAGCGCGAGGTTTCGCCAAACACGGCCACGGCCAGCTGCTTCTGGCTCACGGGCGCGATGGACGTGCGAATGAGGTTGGGCAGCTGCGAAAACGCCGACCGGTCCTCGGGCCCGTAGATGAAGTCGGAAATCACGACGCTCACTTCCTGCGCCGCCTGCGGCCGGGCCAAGATGCCTTCCAGCATTTGCGGCAGCTCGGTGCCCAGGGCGGCCTGGGCCACGTTGCCCTGCACCAGGTTGCGCAGTTCCGAGAAAGGCACGGCTTTGGGCGCCGCGTTTTCGCAGAGGTAGTACTTGCGGTTGGCCACGGCGCCGTTCACCTGCGTTTCGGTGATGAGGGCGCCGATGCGCTGCTGAAACTCCGTGGCCGGCTTGTCGGCGCCGCCGCGGGGCACAAAGCCCTTCATGCCGCCCGAGTATTCCAAAAAGACGCTCACGTTCAGCGGCGCCGCTTCCGCCTCGGCGGGCGTGGTTGCGGGCTTGGCCCCTTTGGTGGGCTTGGCGGCAGGGGTTTCGGCGGGCTCGGAGCCGCCGCAGTTGGCCAGCAGGGCAGTTCCCAGCAGCACCCCGGCCAGCCGGAAGCCACGAAAAAAACGCAAAGCCAGGGGCTTCGCGGAAACAGATGTCGGCATAGGGTAAGCGCTAGGCAAGGATTTGGGGCGAAGTATAGGCATTACGCAGCGAAATGCTCCGCGGCCGAAAACCAGTGCCGCGCTAAACGCGGAAGCTTAGGGGGTATTGCCCCTCCCCTTTCACCGGCCGCTCGCCAGAGGGTTCGGCTTGGGTTACCTCGTCCGTACCTATTTTGGGTCTTGATTTGGGGTCCTTGTCCCAAGGCCGCGCTTGTTTATTGCACCTTTCCTTCAAATTTTAGTAACATTGTGCAAAAAATGGCCGGAAATGGTTGTTTGGTTTGTGTTGTCTAATGCGCATAATTGCTTTCCGTCCCGAGTATCAACTCACCGTCGACCCCGCCCAGAACCGAATTTTCTACCAGAACTTTGGTCAGATGCGTGCCGTCACCTCCCTTCCTCATTACCGCGACGATTGGGAAGCGGCGCTGGCCGAAGTCAGCCCGGGCTTTGTCATTCTCAGCGACATGCAGGTGGTGAATGAGCACGGCATGTGCCTCCTTGCCGAGTTTCAGGCCGTGGAGCAGCTCATTGTGCAGCGCGGCGTGACATTGGTGGCCGAGGTGCACGTGCCCGGCCTGCCCACTCGCCACTACACCGACGCCGTGACCACCAGCCAGGCGATGCCCGTCGAGTATTTCCTCGACATCTGGGACGCTACGCAGTTCCTCGACGAGCTGCAGCTGCGCATCGGCACGGCCGCCTGAGGCCAACACATTTTGGGGTTTTCGGGGCTTTGGACCAACGAATTAGGCGGGTGCGCTGTTATAACCCGGGCCCGCGTTGGCGGCCCCGGCCGGTGGCCGTACCTTTGCCCAACGGCTTCCTACGTTGTAGCCGCTTCAAACCCGACGCCCGGTTAAAGGCACTTTATTTCCCCTATGCCCACTCCCATTTCCACTGACATCTGCATCATCGGGGCCGGCCCGGTGGGCCTGTTTGCCGTGTTCGAAGCCGGCCTGCTCAAGCTCCGCTGCCACGTGGTAGACGCCCTGCCCCAGCCCGGCGGCCAGCTCTCCGAAATTTACCCCAAAAAGCCGATTTACGACATTCCGGGCTTCCCCGAAATCTTGGCCGGCGACCTCGTAGACAATCTGATGAAGCAGATTGAGCCCTTCCACCCCACTTTCACGCTGGGCGAACGGGTTGAACAATTCAAGAAGCTCGACGACGGCTCGTTCCAGCTCTACACCACCGACGGCACCGAAATTCACTGCAAGGCCGTGGCCATTGCCGGCGGCCTGGGCTCGTTCGAGCCCCGCAAGCCCGCCGTGGAGAACCTGGAGCAGTTTGAAGGCGGCCGCGGCGTGCACTACATGGTGCGCGACCCCGAGCACTTCCGCGACAAGAAAATCGTCATCGCCGGCGGCGGCGACTCGGCCCTCGACTGGACCAACTTCCTCGCCAACGTGGCTTCCGACGTGACGCTGGTGCACCGCGGCACCACCTTCCGCGGCGCCGCCGACTCGGCCGAGAAAGTGAAGACGCTGGCCGAAGCCGGCAAAATCAAGCTCGTGCTCAGCTCCAACGTGACGCACCTGCACGGCAACGGCATGCTGAAAGAAGTGACCATCACCGGCAACGACGGCCAGGCCGAGACCGTGCCGCTCGACTGCTTCATTCCGCTGTTCGGCCTCACGCCCAAGCTCGGCCCCATCGGCGAGTGGGGCCTGGAAATCGAGAACGACGCCGTGAAGGTGGACACCCTGGACTACAGCACCTCGCTGCCTGGCGTGTTTGCCATCGGCGACATCAACACCTACCCCGGCAAGCTCAAGCTCATTCTGTGCGGCTTCCACGAGGCCGCGCTCATGTGCCAGGGCGCCTTCAAGTACATTTTCCCCGACAAAAAGTACACGCTGAAGTACACCACCGTAAACGGTGCGCCCAGCATGTAATAAGGGCAATTAAGGGCAATAGGGTAGGAGGACAGGAGTTAGTGGCTCCTGTCCCCCTCCTACCCTCCTACCCTCCTACCCTCCTACCCTAAATATGGAAGAAGATATCCGCATCTACGTTGAAGAAGCTCCCGGCCAGCGCCGCGAAATCATGGCGCCCACCGACATGGGCCTGAGCCTGATGGAGCTGCTCAAAGCCAGCGGCTACGACATCATGGCCACCTGCGGCGGCATGGCCCTCTGCGCCACCTGCCACGTGGAAGTGCTGGCCGGCCCCGCCTTGCCCGAGCCCGAAGACGCCGAACTCGACATGCTCGAAACCTTACCCGTGGTGCACCTGGGCTCGCGCCTGAGCTGCCAGATTCGCCTCACGCCCCGCACCGACGGCTTGGTGGTGCGCCTGGCCCCGACGGGCGCCTAAACGGGCGTTGCCCGGGAGCCGCCGTCATGGCGTGCGCCACGGGGCAATCCGTCCTGCGCGCAGCGACCAATCGAATAACGTGAAAAGCCCCAACACTACGCAGTGTTGGGGCTTTTTGCGATATATAGGTTTGAACTTGGCTGAGCGAACTGCCTCGCGGCTGTGGAGATGACGGACGGCTACCCGGCCGCGCGCAAACGCTGACGCATACGCTCCTTGGCGGCCTCCGACAGCGTGGCGGCGGAATGGGCGCGGCCGGCAGCGGCAGCGCGGGCCCATTCCGCAATGAGCACCGTTTGCTTGGCGTAGCGGTTGCAGTAGGGGCAGTAGCGCAGGTGCAGCCACAGGCTGGCGCGCTGGGTTTGGGGCAATGCGCCGTCGGCGCGCTTTTCTAGCAGCAGCGTGGCGTGTTGGCAGGTAATGAGTCGTAGCATAATCAGTTCTTACTTCTTGCCGAGGCCGTGTTTTTCGAGGCAGCGGCGCAGCTGCAGCTTGGCGCGGTGCACGATGACCCAGTAGTTGGCCGAACTCAGGCCGAGCTCCTGACAAATTTCTTCGGCCGATAATTCCTCCACAAACCGCATGGCAAACACGGCGCCCTGCTGCGGCGAAAGGCGCTCCTGGCAGCGCTGCAGGATTTCGTGCAGTTCCTGCTGCTCCAGGGCCGCGTCGGCGTTGAGCCAGCTGGCGGGTGCTTGCGGACCCGTCCAATGGCCGTTTTCGGGTACAAAGAAGTCGGCTTCGGTGGTGCCGTTTTCGCTCAGCTCATCTAAGCTGACCTGGGTGGCGCGCGCCTGCCGCCGGTAGTGGTCGATGATTTTGCGGCGCAGGATGACGAACAGCCAGGTGCGCTCAGAAGCCTCGGCCCGAAACGTGGCCAAGCCGTCGAGGGCACTCAGGAACGTTTCCTGCACCAGCTCTTCGGCCACATCGGCGTCGCTCACGCGGCTGAGGGCGAAGCGGTACAGCTCGTCGCCAAAACGGTCGGGCCAAAGCGCCGGAACGGGGGTGACTGGGGTCATGCAGGCAAAGGGGCACAGGTTGCGCTGCAAGATTACGCCAGCGCCCGGATTGATTGGGCCATACGCACGGCTAGTGCGCCTCGCATCAGTCCTGCAAGGTGGCCGAAGCGGCGCCCACCACGTGGCGCGAGGCCGTTTCTTGCACTAGAACCACGGCCCGCAGGTTGGCGCGCTTCCAGTCGGGCGCCAGCGGCAGCTCGGCGGTGGCGGCAAAGGTGCCATCGGCGCGCACGCGGCCCAGCGGCAGCAGCCGGCGCACCACCGAGGCGTGGCGCAACAGACGGCCCGAGTTTTCGCCCCGCCCCACCTGCGACGCCAAACCCTTTTCCGTGATGGCCAGCAACACCTCGGCCGCAGGGGTGCCGGCGGGCAGGCTGCGCACCTCCACCCGGGCCTGGCCGCCGCTTACGGCCACGCTCAGCGCGGCCTGCGGCGCGTGGGCGGCCTTGGCCACGGTGGCGGCCAGCTCGCCGCTGCGGCTGCCCACAAACTCGTAGCGGCCGGCCACCACCGCCTGGGGCGTGTAGGAGCCCGTGCCGAAGCCGCTGGCGTACTGCCGCTGGCGCTCGGTGTAGGCCGGCGCAGAAAACACGTCCTTCCAGCCCAGCCGATTCCAGTAGTCCACGTGCTCGCCGAGGGCGATAACCTCGACGCCGGGTACCGTCTGGGACTTTTCCAGCTCGCGCAGGGCCGCGTCGGCGCTAGGGCAACTGGAGCAGCCTTCCGACGTGAACAGCTCCACCACCACCGGCACCCGGCCCGCGACGTCCGGCGCAGGCACCGCCGACGCCAGCGCCAGCACAATGCCGCCGAGTGGCAGCGCAAGCAGCATGTAATTCTTCATGGTCTGGAAATTATGAGAGGAAGGAACGGGGCCCTGCGAAATCGGCGCCGTGCCGGGCTAGACGCACCGGTTCGCCGAGCCTTACGCGCCCGTTGCTAGCGGCCCGGCGGGGGCTTCCCAAAAGTTACAAAAAACCCTCGCTGCAGATGCAGCGAGGGTTTTTACATGCAAGCTTTTATTTACTGAGCCCGCTTAGATGGGCCGGCGCTGCCGCTCACGTTTTCGGGTGCCGGCACGGGCACGGCGGCCGCGTCTACCGGGGGATTGGTCAGGTTGAACACTTCTAGCACCAGGCGCCAGCCGGCCACGGCCTCGCGGCGCCAAATGCGCAGGTAGCTGCCGTTTTCTTCGGGGTGCTTGGCCGTGGCGAAGCGGCGCAGCGTGCCCACCACGTAGCCCAGGTCGCCGGCCGCGGCCAGATAGCCGGTGGTGGGGGCAAACGCGTAGCCGGAATCGAGGTTTTTCATGTTGGCCACGGCCGCGGCGCCCTGCATCATCGACAGGCCCGGGCGGTAGAGGCGGGCTTCGGCGCTGAGGTATTGCTGGTAAGTGGCGCCGGGCTTCGACAGCTCGGCTTCGGCAAAGCGGCGGTCTACGTCGAGCACCACGCTGGAGGGGGCCATGCTGGGCGTGGCCACGGCCACTTGCAAGCGCGGCTGCGGCACGGTGGCCGCCTTGGCCGGTGCGCTGCCGATGCGCTCGATGCCCATATCAACGGCAAATTTCCAGGTGCCGTCGGGCTGCTTGCGCCACACCGTCACGTACTCGCCGCTAGCCTGGGGCCGCCCGTCTTTCAGCACGTTCCAAGGGCCGGTGGTGTAACCCACGTCGCCCGACTGGGCCACGTCGGCCAGCACGGGATACCACAGCAAGCGAGTGTTGGCCTGGGCCGGGCGGGCCTGCCACACCTCCTGGGCGTTGGCCAGGCGGCCGTTTTCGGCCACCAGGGCGGTGGGGGCGCTATTGGCCAAAAAAGCGGCCCGGGTGCCGGCCTGCGCGGCCTGCGCGGCAAAAGCGTTTTCGGCGGCAATCACGGCCTCGCGGTGCTGCGCCAGGCACTGAAACGGTAGCAAGCTGCCCGTCAGGGCCACGATAGTCAAGTAATTCTTCATATGATACAAGCTGGATAAGTTAACTAGAGCTAAGATAGGCACTGCGGGATAATCCCAATTCGTGGGCGGTGCTGGTTTACGGTTCTGTGCCGTTCTTGCGCTCGCATTGCGCCTGGCCTGCGCTTTTTGTCCGTTTCCTCTCCTTGCTTTTTCTTGTTTTTATGAAACTAGCCGACCTCACTGCCCGTGCCCGCCGCGTGCGCTTGGTGCTCACCGATTGCGACGGCGTACTCACCGACGGGGGCGTGTATTATTCCGAGCGCGGCGAGGAAATGAAGCGCTTCAACATCCGCGACGGCATGGGCGTGGAACGCCTGCGCCACCACGGCATTGCCACGGGCATCGTCACGGGCGAAGTGTCGCCGTCGGTGCGCACGCGGGCGGCCAAGCTGCGCATCGAAGAGCTACATCTGGGCATCAAGGACAAGCCCGCCTGCCTGCGCGAAATCATGGCCCGCACCGGGCTGGCGGCCGACGAAATTGCCTTCATCGGCGACGACACCAACGACCTGGAGATTCTGGGCATGGTGGGCTTTTCGGCCTGCCCCGGCGATGCCACGTCGTTTGCCCGCGCGGCGGCCAATTTTCATTGCCAGACCGCCGGCGGCCACGGCTGCTTCCGCGAGCTGGCCGAGTTCATCATCGCCGCGCAGAGTAATGGGTAAGCTGGTAAATGAGTGAAGTGTCGTGATTTACTCACTTACGCATTACCCTGGCTATTCCGGCAGCAGGCCCTGAATGGCAGCCAGTCGGATGAGGGCGGCCGTGTTGCGGGTCTGGGTCTTTTCCATGATGTTTTGGCGGTGGGTTTCGACGGTGCGCTTGCTGGTGAAAAGCTTGATAGCAATTTCGGCGTTGGTGAAACCTTCGGCCACCAGGCTCAGCACCTCCATTTCGCGCTTGCTCAGGCCCAGCGCCAGGCGGGCGGCGTCGCCGTCGGCGGGCGTGCCGGTGTAGAGGCGGCCGAGCAGCGCCAGTCCGATGGCTGAGCACAAGAAGGGCCGGCCGGCGGCCACGGCCGCCAAGCCGTGGACCAACTCCGGCATTAGGGCATTTTTGAGCACGTAGCCGTGGCTGCCGAGGTCGAAAGCCCGGGCCACGTATTGCTCGCTGGTGAGCTCGCCGCGGGCCAGCACGCGCAGCTGCGGGTATTGGCCGCGCAGGGCCGGCAGCAGAGCAAAGGCGTCGGGGCCGGGCAGGCTCAGGTCGAGCAGCACCACGGTGGGCGCGGCGGTGGCCAGCAAAGCCAATAGCTCATCGCCGTGGCCGGCTTCGCCTACTATTTCGATGCTACCGGCCGCCACCAAACCCAAGCGGAGTGCCGCGCGCACAGGAGCGTGGCCATCGGTGAGAAGCAAGCGAATCATAGAAATAAAGCGGGGAACCGTAGTAAGCCGTTGGCAGAACCGGCCACTAAAAAATTGGTTTTAAGCAACCCGAAAATACTGGGTGCGCGAAGCTGAACCCTAAATATGGCAATAAAAGCCGTATTAATCCCTTAAAAAAGCAGGATGCGGGGCGCCGAAATGGTACAAATACGGAGCCCTTTTTTCCGTATACGCTTGTGGGCCCAACTTTGCTGGCCAATGCCCGTTCCGACACTGCTAACCCCTTCCCTGCTATGACCCGCATCCTGCTAGCTGACGACCACACCATTCTGCGCGACGGCATCCGGGCGTTGCTTTCTGCCGATGCCGACCTCGACGTGGTGGGCGAAGCCGGCAACGGCGCCGAGGTCCTGGCCATGCTCGAAACCACGCCCGCCGACGTGGTGCTGATGGACGTGCAAATGCCCGTCATGGACGGTTTTGCCACCATGCCGGAGCTGCGCCGCCGCTTTCCGGAGGTGCACGTGCTGGTGCTCACCATGCTCGACCACGAAAACTACGTGGCCCGCATGCTGGAAGCCGGGGCCCTGGGCTACGTGCTTAAAAATGCGGCCATCAGCGAAATCACCTACGCCATTCGCACGGTGGCCTCTGGCAGTCCGTTTCTGTGCACCGAAATCGGCCTGAACATGCTCTACAAGGCCGTGGCCAATTCCTCGGGCGTGGGCAGTGCTTCCTCCGACGACGGCGCCGCCCACGCCGGCGCCGACCTCACGGCCCGCGAGCTCGAAGTGCTCAAGCTCATCGCCGAAGGCCTCACCAACGGCGAAATCGCCGACAAGCTCTTCACCAGCAAGCGCACCATCGAAACCCACCGCCAAAACATCATCGCCAAAACCCAGGCCAAGAACACCGCCGCTCTTATCAAGCTGGCCGTGAGTCGGGGGCTGATTTCTTAATGATAAATGGTTAGTGATTAATGGTGGGTACTGCGTTACTAGACATTCATCACTAATCACTAATTCAGCAGGCCGCCCACGGTGCCGATGGTGAGGGCCACGATGACGGTATTGAACAGAAACGACACGCAGCCGTGCAGCAGCGCCACCCCGCGCAGCTCGCGGCTGGCAATGGCGATGTCGGCGGTCTGGGCCGTCATGCCGATGACGAAGGAGAAATAGGCGAAGTCGATGTAGTTGGGCTTGAGTTTGGGCCGGGTGGCGTCGCCCTGGTCGTCGGGGAACACGAGGCCGCCCACGTCGCGGCCGGTTTCTTCGTCCTGGTCGTAATACGTGTGGGCGTAGCGCAGCGTGAACACCACGTGCACCAGCAGCCAGGCCAGCACCACAGCGGCTACGCTGAGCGCCACGTGCAGCGTGCTCACGCGGGGCGGCAGCTTGTCGAGCGAATGCAGCAGGCCCACCACCGCGCCCAGGCTGGCCAGGGCCGCCACCAGCACCATTACGAAGCCCAAGGTGCGGGGCAGGTCTTCGGTAGCGGCCACGCAGCGAATGTCTTCGGTATCGGCCTCCCACATGCCCAGCAGCACCTGCACCAAATCGGCCGCCCCAAACGCGACCCAGCCCATGACGGTGCGGGCCAGCGGGCCGATTTCGGCCGTCGGCATCCACGGGGCCAGGGCGTAGGGCAGCAGCCAGGCCGCCAGCCCGCCCACCAGCAGCGCCAGCCCCAGCCGCCAGCGCACATCGAGCGAGCGGACCAGTTCGGGGGACGTTTTCTCGGGCGTGGTGGCGGGGGCAGCGGCGCGTTTCTTGCTCATGGGGCCGCCAAGGTAGGGCCGCGCGGGCCGTTGCGCCCAGCCCCCAAAAGCAAAAAGGCCCGCCCCGCTGTTACTTCGCGGTATGAACACAGCCCCCCTTTCCGGCCTCTACGCGCCCTCGCTCGCCCTCGTCACCGACCTGTACCAACTCACCATGGCCTATGGCTACTGGCAGCAGGGCATGCAAGACCGCGAGGCCGTGTTTCATCTCTACTTTCGCAAGGCGCCCTTCCAGGGCGGCTACGCGGTGGCGGCGGGCCTGGCCCTGGCCGTGGACTGGGTAGAAAACCTGCGTTTCTCCGAAGACGACCTGGCTTACCTGGGCAGCCTGCTCGGCAGCATAGGCGCGGCCATGTTTCCGGCTGACTTTCTGGACTACCTGCGCCAGCTGAAGTTCACCTGCGACATCGACGCCGTGGCCGAAGGCACGGTGGTGTTTGGCAACGAGCCGCTGATGCGCGTGCGCGGGCCGCTGCTGCAAGCCCAGCTGCTCGAAACGGCCCTGCTTACGCTCATCAACTTCCAGACCCTGATTGCCACCAAGGCCGCCCGCATCCGCGAGGCCGCCGGGCCCGCCGACCAGGTGCTGGAGTTTGGCCTGCGCCGCGCCCAGGGCTTCGACGGCGGCATGGGGGCCAGCCGGGCGGCCTACCTGGGCGGCGCCGACGCCACCAGCAACGTGCTGGCCGGGCAGCGCTACGGCATTCCGGTGAAGGGCACGCACGCCCACAGCTGGGTGCAGGCCTTCGGCGACGAAACGCAGGCGTTTTCGGCCTACGCGCAGGCGTTTCCGGACGACTCGGTGTTTCTGGTGGATACCTACGACACCATTGAGGGCGTGCGCCGGGCCATCTCGGTGGCGCGCGACATGCGGGCGAAGGGCCACGAGCTGGCCGGCATTCGGCTCGATTCGGGCGACCTGGCCTACCTCAGCCGCGAGGCGCGGGCAGTGCTCGACGAAGCTGGCTTTACGGAAACGCGCATCGTGGCCAGCAACGACCTGGAGGAAAACCTCATCACCAGCCTCAAGCAGCAGGGCGCCCGCATCGACACCTGGGGCGTGGGCACCCAGCTGGTGACGGCCTACAACCAAGCCGCGCTGGGCGGCGTGTACAAGCTGGCCGCGCTGCGCAAAGCCGACGACTCGGGCTGGGATTTCACCATCAAGCTCTCGGAGCAGGTGGCCAAGACCAGCATTCCGGGCATTTTGCAGGTGCGGCGCTACCTCAACGAGCACGGCAAGCCCCGCGCCGACATGCTCTACAACACCGCCCAGCCCTTACCCGACCAGCTCATCCTCATCGACCCGGCCGACCTCACGCGCCGCCTGGCCATCAAGCCCGAAACCAAGTTCAAGGAGCTGTTGGAGCCGGTTTTCCGCCAGGGCAAACGCGTGCTGGAGCTGCCCACGCTGGCCGAAAGCCGCGCCCATGCCCAGCGCGAGGTGCAAAGCCTCGACCCCAGCATCCGCCGCTTCCTCAACCCGCACATTTTCCCGGTGGGCCTCGAAAAAACGCTCTGCGAGTACCGCACGGAGCTGATTCTGGAGAAAAAGCCGGTACGCGGGGCGTAGCCGCGGCGCGCGCGCGGCGACAAGGCGCTGCCGGTTTAGTCGAGTTCCAGCCAGGCCTCTTCCTGTGGCGCCGCACGCTCTGGCTGGGTGCGCGGCGCCGGCCGGTGGCCCGGCACAAAGCTGAGCAGCGCAATGACCAGCGTGAAAAAGATGGCCAGCACGGTGACGAACTGATGGGACACCACGCGGTTTTTGGAGAAGATGAGCATGACGACCAGCACGAGGAGCAGGCCATCGGAAGCCCAGACCAGGAGGCCGTCGCCGGCCCAGTGCATCAGGCGGAACACCACGGTCAGAATGCCCAGCGTGAGGGTGGCCACCATGACGTAGTTGAGCACGTCGGAGGTGCCGGCTTCGGCATTGGCGCGGGCCGTAAAGCCTAGCACCGAACCCAGCAAGGCCCCAAAGCCGGACAGCAATAGCGCATCGGCACCAGCCCACCAATTGAGCTTGAAATACACACCCACCAAGCCACATACCAGCGCCGCGCCGTTGAGGAGTCGTTTCCTATTCATGCAGAAGAGATGCCGTTTAGCACAAATAACGGCAAACCGCGCCCCGCATTACTCAAACAACAATATATAATTGCACCGGCCTGCCCCGAAAGCGAGGCAGGCCGGTGCAATCAGGTACCAGGCCTAGGCGTAGCGCAGCTCCCCGGCCCGCACGCGCAGCGTCACGCCGCGCTCGGCCGTGAGGTGGCCGGCCACTTGCGCCGCGTAGCCATTTTCCTGCAGCGAGGCCACCACGGCGGCGGCGCTGGCTTGCTCGGTCACGAGCAGCATGCCGGTGCCCATGTTCCAGTAGAGGTAGGCCGTTTCGGTGTCGATGGCGCCAATTTCGCAGAGGCGCTGCATGGCGGGCAGCGGTGCAAAAAGATTATCCAGCACCGCGCCCAGGCCGTTTTTGAGCACCCGCTGGAAATTATCGGCCACGCCGCCGCCGGTGATGTGCGCGGCGCCGTGCAGCGGCAGGCCGGCATCGAGCAGGGCCGCCACCCCAGGCGAGTAGATGAGCGAAGGGGCGAGCAGGGCCTCCCCCCAGGTGGCGTACTGGTCGGCGTCGGCGCCGTCGTAGGGCGCCTCGTGCCAGTTGTCGCCGAAAAGGCGCGTGAGCGTTTTGCGGGCCAGCGAGTAGCCGTTGGAGCGGAAGGAGGGCGACTGCAAAGCCACCACAGCCATGCCGGCCTGGGCCGTGTGCCCGCTCAGGGGGCGCTCCAGGCTCGGGTGCAGGCTGCCGATGGCCGTGGAGCACCAGTTGAAGTTCATCTTCGCGCCCGGCCAGCCGCCAATGCGGTTGCCGAGTTCCGCAATTTCGCCGCCGGTGATGGCGATTTGGGCGAAGTTGCAGGCGTCGTGCAGGCCGCGCATCATCTGGTCCACCACGTCGTAGTCGAGGTGGTTCACGTCGATGATGTTGGAAAGGTTGGTGGGCACGAAGCCGGCCACGATGAGGTCGTCGGCGGTCATGGCCACCAGGTCGAAGCCCAGGGTGTCGTAGCGGCCGGTGCGCTCGGCCACCTCAATCTTGGTCCCAATGCCGTCGGAGCTGATGCCGAGGCGGGCGTTGCCGAAGCGAATTTCGTTGGCAAAGCCGCCGTCGAGGTCCTGGGCGGCTTCGCCGGGCTTGCCGGCGCGGTTGGCAAAAGTTTTTTTGGCCCAGCCGTAGGCGTTGCGGGACGCGGCGTTGCCTTCTTCGATGGAGTAGCCGGCGGGGTTGTTGGTGGTGTCGTTCATGCGGTTCGCCTCACCCCCCGGTCCCCTCTCCGAAGGGAGAGGAGGTGCCGAGGTGGCGCAGGAGTATTGGTAAGCTTGATTAACTGGATTTCTTCGTCTGGCGCCCCCTCTCCCTGAGGAGACAGGACCGGGGGTGAGGCGCCCGTTAATGTTCCGTGGGCGCCGGCGCTTTCGCGCTCACCGACTGGCCTTTTTTGCTGTTGCGGTGGCTGGCGCGCTCCTCCTGAATGTGGCGCAGGTAGTGCGTCACGTCGCCGGTGGGGTACTTGCCCGAGAAGCAGGCGAAGCAGCTGCCGCCGTGGCCTTTTTCTTCGGCAAACAGCTCTTCCAAATCCGCCAAATCCTGGTAAATCACCCGGTCGGCCTCGATGTAGCGGCAGATTTCGTCCTCCGTGTAGTTGGCCGCAATGAGCTCGGTGCTCATGGCCATGTCGATGCCGTAGATGCAGGGCGACACAATGGGCGGCGCACTGGAAATGAAGTACACCTCCGAAGCGCCGGCGTCGCGCAGCAGCCGCACGATGCGGCGCGACGTGGTGCCGCGCACGATGCTGTCGTCGACCACGGCCACTTTCTTGCCCTCCACAAACTCCCGGATGGGGTTCAGCTTCTTCTTCACCACGTCCTCCCGCCCGGCCTGGGTGGCCACGATGAAGGAGCGGCCCATGTGGTTGTTTTTCACTAGGGCGCGGCGGTAGGGCACGCCGATGGCCTCGGCCAGCCCGGAGGCGGCGAAATAGCCGGAGCTGGGCACGTCAATCACCATGTCGGGCCGCAGGCCCGCGTCGGCCACTTTGCGGGCCAAGCGCTTGCCGAGGCGCACCCGCTCGCGGGCCACCAGGCGGCCGTGAATGGTGGAATCTTCGCGGGCGAAATAAATCTGCTCGAAGGCGCAAAACGCCTTGGGCAGGGCGTAGGGGTTCTTGAAGTGAACCTGGAAGTTGTTGTCGATGAACACGGCCTGGCCCGGGCCCACGTTTTTAATGAATTCGAAACCCAGGAAATCGAAGCAGGTGCTTTCCGACGCGAAGGCGTACACGGGCCCGGCCGCGGTGTCGCGCCGGCCCAGCACCAGCGGCCGGATGCCCAGCGGGTCGGTGAAGGCCAGCAGGCCGTGGCCGGCAATGAGCGTAATGGTGGCGTAGGCGCCCTTCACCAGCTCCTGGGTGGTTTCCACGGCGTCGAAAATGTCGACCACGGAGAGGTGGTCCAGGTCTTTCACGCGCAGCTCCGAGGCGAAGGTGTACATGATGAGCTCCAGGTCGTTGGTGGTTTTGGGCAGCACGTGGTACTGGTCGTGCAGGCGCTTGGCCACCTCGCGAAAGTTGATGACGTTGCCGTTGTGCACCATGGCCAGCCCGAAGGGGTAGCTGGTGGTGAAGGGCTGGGCCAGGTTCGAGTCGTTGGCGCCCTGCGTGGTGTAGCGCACGTGGCCGATGCCGCTGTTGCCCTTGAGCTTCTTCACGTGCTTTTTCTTGAACACGTCGTTCACCAGCCCCTGCCCCTTGTGCAGGTGGAAAGCCATGCCGTCGAAGGTGGCGATGCCGGCCGCGTCCTGACCGCGGTGCTGCAGGGCGGTGAGGCCCACCACCATGTCGGCCACTACATCATCAGGACCGTGAAAACCTACTATTCCGCACATATCAAAGGGAGTTATTTCTGGTCAATTAAGCCGTATTGCTTGCTGGTAATGAGCCACGCCAGCGTTCGGGCGTACAGTTCGTGTTCCACCGCCAAGCCGCGGCGCTCCACCTCGGCCAGGGTGTCGGCCCCACGCAAATCCACGGTTTGTTGGGCGAGGATGGGGCCGGTGTCGAGCCCTTCGTCAACCAGGTGCACGGTGATTTTGGTTTCGGACAGTTGGTTCTCAAACGCCCATTCGTAGGCGTGCAGGCCCTGGTGCTGGTGGGTGTCGGCGGGGTGAATGTTGAGAATGCGGCCCGCGAAGGGCTGAATGAAGGCCGGCGACAGAATGCGCATGTAGCCCGCCAGCACCACCACATCGGGCCGGTACTGCTGCAGCAGCGCCGCTGCTTCGGCATCGAACGCTTCGCGCTTGCGGCCCTGGCTGGGCAGCGAGGCCACCGGGCAGCCCTGCTCGGCGGCAAAGGCCAGGCCGGGCGCATCGGGCTTGTTGCTGAAGACCACCACCACTTCGGCCAGGTCTTTCAGCACCCCGGTTTTGGTGGCTTCCACCAGCGCCAGCATGTTGGAGCCGCGGCCCGACAGCAAGATGGCCAGGCGGACCTTCCTCCCCCCCGCCCCCTCGCCAAACGACAGGGTCGACTGCTTGAATTGCTCAAAAGAGGCGAGGAGCTGCATCAGTTTCAGTTGGGCTTCTGGTCTCAATTTACGGCGCTGGCGGTTAGCACCGGCGCGGGGCGCTGGGCAATATCGGGGCGGAAGTAGGCGCCTTCGAAGGTGACGCGGGCGCAGGCGTCGTAGGCGCGGGCGGTGGCTTCTTCCAGGTCGCGCCCGTGGGCGGTGAGCACGAGCACGCGGCCGCCGTTGGTCACGAGCTGGCCGGCGTCGTTGCGCCGGGTGGCGCCGTGGTAGGCGCGCACGTCGGCCGGCAGGTGGTCGAGGCCGGAGATGGGGAAGCCGGTGGGAAACGTCGGCGCCGGGTAGCCGCCCGAAGCCAGCACCACGCCCACAAACGCACCCGGCCGCTGCCGCACGCCCTGCTGGGCCAGGCTGCCATCCAGCGTCGATTCGATGAGCGTGAGCAGGCTGCTGTCCAGTGCGGGCAGCAGGACTTCGGCTTCGGGGTCGCCGAGGCGCACGTTGTACTCCAGCAGCTTGGGGCCGCTGGGCGTGAGCATGATGCCGAAATAGAGAAAGCCCCGGAATGCAAACTGCTCCCGTTGCAGCCCTCGCAGCGTGGGGTCCACAATGGCGCGGCGGACGGCGGCCAGCACGTTGTCGTCGGCGAAGGGCACGGGGCAGTAGGCGCCCATGCCGCCGGTGTTGGGGCCCTGGTCGCCGGCCAGCAGCTGCTTGTGGTCTTGCGAAGTGGCCAGCAGGCGGATGGTGATGCCATCGGTGAGGCCGATGATGCTGATTTCGGGGCCGGTCAGCTTTTCTTCGAGCAAAAAGGAAAACCAGCCCGAATAGCTCGCTTGCAGGTCATCGAAAGCGGCCTCGGCTTCGGCCGGCGACGAGCACACGTACACGCCCTTGCCGGCGGCCAGGCCGTCGTACTTCACCACCACGTGCCCGCCCAGCTCGGCCGCTTTGGCGCGGGCGGCGGCAATGTTGTCGCTCCGAAACGGCCAGGCCTGCGCCGTGGCCACGCCGTGGCGGCGCATGAACTCCTTGCTCCACACCTTCGAGCTTTCCAGCCGCGCCGCCGAGCGGGTCGGGCCAAACACCCGGATGTCGGAGCCGGCAAAAAAGTCTGCGATGCCGGCCGCCAACGGCGCCTCGGGGCCCACCACGATGAGCGTGGAGTCCTGGGCCTGGGCATAGGCCCGCACCGCTTCAAAATCCAGTGGGTTGAAGCCCAGCTGGCTGTTCGGGATGCCGGCGTTGCCGGGCAGCACGTGCACCGTGGCCCCGTCGCGGGTCAGCTTTTCGGCCAAGGCGTGCTCGCGCGCGCCGGAGCCAAGGAGCAAAACGTTTTTTGAGGTGGTCAACATGGGGAAGCCTGTAGCGGCTTAGCTGATGTCTTGAATGGAAATAATCTGGCCGTGGGCAAAGCGGAAGACGGACTTGCCCTGCAAGCGCAGGGTGTCACCAGGCTTCAAGCCGTTCGGAAATGCAAGGGCTGCCACGCCGGTGTAGTCAATGGCCACTTCCACCCAGCCATCGGTCACCTGCCACTCGGAGGCCCGCTGCTCCCGCTGCGAGAAATACGGCAACGCCTGTTCGGCTTGTTGCCGGAAGCTCTCTTTGCCGGTGGTGGTGAGATTCACGGCGCCGTCGGCAATGTTCTGAAACACCACGTCGTCGTGCAGGGGCGCAAGCATGCCGTCCACATCAAAGCGGTTGTACGCTGCGATGTAGGCTTCAACCAGCTGCTTCTGTTCCGTGGCGTTCATCAGGGGTGGGGTTGCTTAAAGTGCCCGCAGTTCCTCGTCCGCTGCTTTCAGCCGGGCTTTGGTGGCGTTGAGTTCCTGGGTGAGGCGCTCGCGGAGGCGGGGCAGGTTCAGGGCGCGCAGGGCGGCTTGGGCGGCGTTGTCGGGGCGCACCGCGGTAAGGCTGGGCGTGCCGCTGGGCACGAGGGCCAACGAGCTCAGGCTCAAGGCCAGCTCGGCGTAGTCGTGGTAGGGCGGGCACGAAATCACGGGCACGTTCACGGCGGCCGCCAGGGCGCCGCCGAGGCCGGCCACGGCGAGGACGACGCCGGGCTCCAGGCTGTTGTTCCAGATTTCAGCCATGCCGGCAAGGGCTTCGCCGAAGTTGAGGGCCGAAGCCACGCGCAACTGAGTGAAGACGTCGTAGCCGTCGAACTGCCGGCGGAGTTGCTCGCAGTGCTCCTTGCCGGCCGGCGAGTCCATCACAATGTTCACCCAGGCGTCCTTCATCAGGCCGGCCTGCACGAGGTTGGCCAGCATGCGGGCGCGGGCGTCCTGGCGGCCGGTGTGGGGGGCGTCGGGGCCGTGGGTGTCGGCCGTGGGCAGGGCCTCGCCGGTGATGCGCTGGTAGATGTCGAGGTAGCGGCGGCTGGCTTCCTGCGCTACTTCCGGGGTGAGGGCGCGCGGGTACTGGCCGTCTTTTTTGTTGGCAATGAGCCACTGACGGACGTACTCCTTGTCCATTTGCTCGGCCGTTTCGGGATTTTTGGCGTAGTCTGCCGCCGCCCAGAAGCGGGAGGAGTCCGGCGTGTGCATCTCGTCGATGAGAATCAGCTTGCCGTTCAGCAGGCCAAACTCGTACTTGGTATCGACCAGAATGATGCCCTTTTCGGCCAGCAGTTGCGAGCCCACGGCAAACAGCATCTGGGCTTTCACGGCCATCTGGTCGTACAGCTCCTTCGTCACCCAGCCTTCGCTCACCAGGTTGTCGGGCGTGATTTCGCGGTCCGATTCCTCTTTGGTCGTTGGCGTCACGATGGCCTGCGGGAAGGGCTGGTGCTTGGTCATCCCATCGGGCACGGTCACGCCCGAAAACGTGCGCTGGCCGGCCTGGTAGCCGCGCCACATCGAGCCCGTCAGGTACTGGCGCACCACCATTTCCACCTTAATGGGCGCGGCCTCCTTCACCAGCATGGCGTTGGCGTCCACGAGCTTGATGACGTGGTTCGGAATGATGTGGGCCGTCTTTTCAAACCAGAAGTTGGCCAGGCCATTCAACACGGCGCCTTTGTGCGGGATGGCCGTTTCGAGCACGCTGTCGAAGGCCGAAAGGCGGTCCGTCACGATGATGAGGCGGTCGCCGCTGGGCGCGCGCAGGCTGTCGCGCACTTTGCCCCGGTGTAGCAATGGAAGTTGAGGAGTGGCGAAGTGGGTGAGGGTGTTCATTGAGCGACGTTTCTGCAGGGCTGGTTCTGGGCGAGAAAGGGGACTACTTCTGAGTGGCTAATTCCGCAGCGGGTGCGGCGGCAGTGCGCGCGTGGGCAATGTGCGCCACGATGTTCTTAAAAATGCGAAGCCCCTCCCCCTCCTCACCGGCGTGGGGGTTTTGGCGCCGGCGCCGCGCCCAGTCCGGGTGGTTGTAGGCCGACAAAAACGCCTCGGGGTGCGGCATCAGGCCAAACACCTGGCCCGTGGGGTCGGTCAGGCCGGCGCAGTTCAGGGCCGCGCCGTTGGGGTTGAAGGGGTACACGTGGGTGCCGTCGCCGTTGGCGTCGAGGTAGCTCAGGCAGTTGAGGCCGCTGGCTTCGATGCGCTGCTGCAGGGCGGCGTCCGGAATCACGAGGCGGCCTTCGCCGTGGCGCACGGGCACCTCCAGCGTGTCGATGCCTGCGAGGAAGGGCGTGGTGGTGTTGGGGTTCACGCGCAGCGTCACCCACCGGTCTTCGTAGCGGCCGCTGGCATTGTGGGTCAGGGTCACTTCGGGGGTCACGTTGCCGCCCAGGTTGGGCAGCAGGCCCAACTTCACGAGCACCTGAAAGCCGTTGCAGATGCCGAGCACAAACTTGCCGTCGGCGATGAACTGCCGGATGTCGTCGAGCAGCGTGCGGCCATTGGCACCGGTCTGGCGGTAGCGCAGCTTGTTGGCCAGCACCACGCCCGAGCCCAGGTCGTCGCCGAAGGAGAAGCCGCCGGGGAAGTTCAAAACATCAAAATCGTGGATGCTCACCTGCCCGTGCAGCACCTGGTTGAGGTGCACGATGGTGGGCTCGGCGCCGGCCAGGCGGTAGGCGGCCGCAAATTCTTCTTCGCAGTTGATGCCAAAGCCGGTCAGAATCAGGGCGCGCACGGCGGCGGAAGCACCGCCGGCCTGGGTTTGTGCTTCCGATTGAACTTTATGTGCTGCCTCCTGGGCTTCTTGTACCATTTCTAAAGGGTTTTGGGCCGATGGGTTGTCGTCTTGTGCCATTACACAGCGGGCGGGTGGTTGAGATGGGCCACTTCACCCACGCCTAGCAGCTGATTCACCGGCCCATTGCTCCAGATGCTGCGCAAGGTGGCCGCATCGGCCGAAATCACCGTGCTGCCCGCGTGCCGCACCAGCAGCCGCGCTTCTTTGGTTACCAGGCCCAGGCGGGTGGCCCGCTGGCCCAGCAGCTGCTCAAACGCCACCACGTCTGCGGGCGCCACCGTGGCCAGGAAGCGCGAGTGCGACTCTGAAAACAGCTGCACCGGCAGCGGCAGGCCCGTGGCGGGCAGCTCGATGCTGGCGCCGCAGTCGTAGCCGAAGGTGCACTCGGCCAGGGCCACGGCCAGGCCGCCGTCGCTCAGGTCGTGGCAGGACTGAATCAGGTGTTGGTCGTTGGCCTGGCCCACGAGGGTGTACAGCGCCTTGGCTTTCTCGAAATCAACTTTGGGCACGTTGGCGCCCAGCTGGCCGTGCAGGGCGTAGAATTCGGAGCCGCCCAGCTCGTCGTACGTCTCGCCGAGGAGGTACACCACGTCGTCGGCCTGCTTGAAATCGGAGGTGATGGCGCGGCGCACGTCTTCCATCTTGGCCGTCATCGAGTAGAGCACGGTGGGAGGCACCGAAATCTTCACGCCATCGGCCTTGAAGTCGTTTTTCATCGAGTCCTTGCCGCTGGTGAGCGGGATGCAGTAAGCCGCCGTGGCGTCGCGCAGGGCTTCGCACATGCGCACCAGCTTGGCCAGCTTCTGCTTGCCGTCGGGGTTCGTCGTGGCGTCGTACACCGAATCGGGCACGCAGAAATTGTCGTTTACCGACCAGAAAATGCCGTCGCCGGGCGTCAGGTTCGGCAGCTTCCCTCCCACCGCAATAATCTGGCGCACGGCCTCGTCAAATGAGCCAGCCGACATGTGGTAGGCGTCCAAATCGCCGTAGCGTGGCAGGATGCCGTTGCTCACAGCCACGCCTTCCCAGCTCTCGAAATTGAAGCGCACCACGGCCGCGTCCTGCGGGGCCTGGCCGGTGGCGCCCATCAGCGGCTTCACAATGGTGCGGCCCTTCACCTCGTGGTCGTACTGCCGAATAACCGACTCGCGCGAGCAGATATTGAGCGAGCCCAGCAGCTGGCCCAGCGTCGCGGTGTAGTCGGTAGCGGCCGGAATCTCCGGCTCGGCGGCGGCGGGCTTGGTCCACTCGGCTTCTAGGGTTTTGCGCGGCACGCCTTCGTGCAGAAAGTGCATGTTCAGCCGCGCCACCGGGGTGCCATCAAAGCGCACGTCCAGGAAACCGTCGGCGGTGAAGTAGCCGATGTCGGTCAGCTCCACTTCCATTTCCTGGCCCAGCGCCAGCAGGTCAGCCATCTTGCCGGGCTCCACCACCAGCGTAAACCGCTCCTGCGATTCGCTCACGAAAATCTCCCAGGGGCGCAGGCCAGGGTACTTCAGCGGCACGCGCTCCAGTTCCACGACCGCACCGCCCGAGATGCCGGCCAGCTCGCCCACGGACGATGAGAGGCCGCCCGCGCCGTTGTCGGTGCTGCATTTCAGCAGGCCGCGCCGGGCCGCCAGCAGCAGGAAATCCATCGCCAGCTTTTGGGTGATAGGCGAGCCGATTTGCACAGCCGTGGCGGGCGCGGTTTCGTCCAGCTCAATGCTCGAAAACGTGGCGCCGTGGATGCCGTCTTTGCCCACCCGGCCACCGGCCATGATGATACGGTCGCCGGCATCGATGATTTTCTCCCAGGAGTCCTTGCCCGCAAATTGCATGGGCATCACCGCACCGGTGCCGCAATACACCAGCGGCTTGCCCGCGTACCGGTCATCGAACACAATGGCGCCGTTCACCGTCGGCACGCCCGACTTGTTGCCACCGTCCTCAATGCCCTTGCGCACCCCTTCCAGAATGCGACGCGGGTGCAACTGCCCGGTCAGCAGCGGCCCGTCGTACTGCGGGTTGCCGAAGCACAGCACGTTGGTATTGAACAGCAGCCGCGCGCCGCCGATGCCAGTAGCCAACGGGTCGCGGTTGTTGCCCAGAATGCCCGTGATGGCCCCGCCGTACGGGTCGATGGCCGAAGGCGAATTGTGCGTTTCCACCTTCCACACAAACAGCGAGTCGGGGTTGATGCGCACCGCGCCGGCGTTGTCCGAAAACACCTTTATCAGCCAGTCGTTGCCGTTGGCGCGCAGCTGGCGGTCCACTTCCGACGTGGCGTTTTTGATGTAGGTTTTGAAGAGCGAGTCAATCTGCTTTTCCTCGCCCGTTTCGGTGTCCTTGTAATTGATAATGGCCGCAAACTCCTTGTGCTTGCAGTGCTCCGACCACGTCTGCGCAATGATTTCCAACTCGCAGTCGGTGGGGTCGGCGGGCAGGCCGGCGGCCCTCCGCTCCTCTTGTGTCTCAGCAGCAGCGAAGTAGTCGCGCACGGCGCGCATTTCCTCCAGGTTCAGCGCGTAGATGTTCTCCTTCGAGAGCTGCAGCAGCTCCGCGTCGCTCAGGCCCGTCAGCGAAACAACCTCGGTGATGGCTTCGGCGCCGCCCCCGGGGCGCGGCGTGTAGTCGCGGATGCCGTCGGCCACGCGGCCCACTTCCAGCCAGTTGATGAGCTTGTTCCCAAGTAGTTCCTCCGCAATGCGGCGCAGGTCGTCGGCCGGCAGGTCGTTTTCGAGCAGGTAGAGCTTCTTGCTAAAAATGTGCTGGGTGTGCACATCCAGCGGCTCATTCAGCAGGTCGGCCAGGGCGTTTTGGGCCGAAGTGCCTTCGTCGTCGGTCACGCCGGGGCGGCGGGCGACGAGGATGTAGGTGGCGTAGCCCTCGGCGCCGCTCAACTCGTTCAGGCGCACGTCGTGCAGCACCGGGTCGGCGAGGCAGCGGCTGGCAAAGTCCCGCAGTTGGGTTTCGCTGAGGGGGTAACGCACCGTGTAGAGGGCGGCGCTGCGCACGCGGCCGGTGCGCAGGCCCAGGTGGCGGGCGGCGGCTTCGGCCACGCGCTGGCCGTCGCCGTCGTGCTGGCCGGGTTTCAGCGTGAGCTGGATGGTGTGGGTGCTTTGGGGGGTGTTGTCGGACATTGCTGATATCAGAACGTCAGTAAGGGACGTCATGCAGAGCGCAGCGAAGCATCTCGCCTGGGGTGGTTATCCATTCGTCAGCACAACACTGGGTAGTGGTGGCACGCGCGATGCTTCGCTGCGCTCTGCATGACGTTCTTTTCAACTTTCCTATTAAAACGCTTTCTCTGGGCGGCTGCCCGGCTTCACCACCGGCACGCCGGCCGCACAAAGCGGGCAGGCATCGGGCTGGTAGGTGGCCGCTTGCACCGAGAGCAGCGCGAAGTGCGGAAAGTCGAGCCCGCCGGTGCCGCCGGTGCGGTCAATCAGGGAGGCCACGCCCAGCACCTCGGCGCCCAGCTCGCGCAGCACGCGGGCCACTTCCAGCGTGCTTTTGCCGGTGGTCACCACGTCTTCGGCAATGATGACTTTCTCGCCCGGGGCCACCGCAAAGCCGCGGCGCAGGGTCATCTGCCCTTCGGCGTCGCGCTCGGTGAAGATGCCGGGCACGCCCAACTGGCGGGCCAGCTCGTAGCCTATCACCACGCCGCCCATGGCCGGGCCCACCACCACGTCGGGCTGCAGGTCGGCGGCCTGAATCTGGCCGGCCAGCGCGGCCGCGGCCGGGGCGGCCAGGTCGGGGCGGCGCAGGAAGCGGGCGCACTGCACGTAAGTATCGGAGTGCAGGCCCGACGACAGCCGGAAGTGCCCGCGCAGCAGGGCGTCTTCCTGCCGCAGCTGCTGCTCCAGCAGCTCGGCGTCGAGGGCAATGGCGGAAAGCGGGTTGTCGGGGGGTGAAGTCATTGGCTGAGGAGAGGTAAAAACGCAAAAAGCCGCGGTGAAGCGGCTTTAGGGGTCAGGCATGCTGGGGGCTCGTCACGGCCCGGTAGTGGTTGATTTCTTCTTGCAGTTCGCGGGCGGCGGCGCCGGCGTCTTTGGCCTGCCAGATGCCCCGCGAAGAGTTTATCAGCAGGCCGCTGCCGTCTTTGCGCAGGCCCGCCCGCAGCGTGGCCGACAAGTCGCCGCCCTGGGCGCCAATGCCCGGCACCAGGAACCATTGCTCGGGGCAGGCGGCGCGGAGCTTGGCCACGGTGGCGGGCTCCGTAGCACCCACCACCAAGCCCACCGTCGACTCGGTCAGTTCTTCGTCCATCAGGCGGGCCAGGCGGGCGGCCCAGTCGCTGATGGAGCCGCCCCGCGTCATGGCCGCGTCTTGCAGGCCGTGCACGGGCTTGTTGGAGGTTTTGGCCAGGGAGAATACTACTTTGCCGGGCCGGGCAAAGGGCCGGATGGTGTCGTCGCCCATGTAGGGGTTCACGGTCACGCCGTCGGCGCCCACCACGTCGTAGGCGAAGCGGGCGTACTGCTCGGCGGTGTTGGCGATGTCGCCGAATTTGCCATCCAGAATCACGGGGATGTCCGTGGGGATGCTGCGCACGGTTTGCTGGAGCAGGGCCACTCCGTTTTCACGGCTCAGAAAGAAGGCCAGATTGGGCTTGAAGGCGGCCGCGTAGGCGGCCGTCTCGGTTATTACTTCGTGCATGCGCTGCGCCACGGCGGCATCGTCGCCCGTGGGGTCGAGGCCCACGCACAGCAGGGAATTAGCAGTCTGAACACGGGTGATGAGCTTTTGCATGGCGGCGTGGTCGGTTGTAGGAATTTTGGGAGGGAGGGTGTGAAGCAGTTTATCGAGTTGCGGGGGCCATTTTCGCCACCTCGGCCGCGAGCCGCGCCGTGAGGCCCGGCGAGAGCCATTCGCCGCTGGCCACCTGCACGGCCTGGGCACCCACGCGCAGGTAGTCCTGCACGTCGCGCAGCGTGAAAATGCCGCCCGTTCCGAAGATGGGCAGGTGCAGGTTGGCGTCGTTGGCCAGCTCCCACACGCAGCGCAGGGCCAGCGGCCGCAGCGCCTCGCCCGAGAGGCCGCCCACCAGGGGCGCGGCGCCGGAGTCGGCGGGCAGGTGCAGCACTTTCAGGGTGTTGGTGGCGGCCAGCGCGGTGGCGCCGCCTTCCTGGGCGCCCAGGGCCAGGCCCCGGATGTGGTCGGGCCACGGCGGCAGCTTCACTATCACGGCCGCGTCGGGACGCAGCTCGTTGCGCACGGCCTCGGTGGCTTCGCGCACGTAGCGGGCCGTGATGTCGGGGCCCGCGCCGGAGTGCGGCGCCGTGATGTACACTTCGAGGCCGGCAATCTGCTCGCCGGCTTCGCGCTGCAGGTAGCGCGCAATTTTGCGGAAGCCCGGCACGCCCGGCGCGGTCACGCTCACAAACACCGGCACGCCGAAGCGGCGCAGCCGCGGCAGGTGCTCCTGCACCAGCCCTTCGGCGCCTTCGGTGCGGATGTCGGTGCGGTTGAGCAGGGTTTGGTCGGCCACTTGCAGGATACCTTCGTCGCCGGGCAGGCCCGGGCGGGGCTCCATGGTCACGGTTTTGGTAAAAATCGCGCCCAGGTGCTCGCAACCGTCCCCGGCCAGGTCCCAGGGAGCGGTGGCCAGGCACACCGGATTTTGTAACGTAATGGCGCCGAGTTTCATGCTTCTTGTAGTTATCGACGGCTCGTTGGCGGTTGTCGGGCCGGATGCCGACCGCGGGCCGAGCCGCTTGCATTTAATGAGTGAGGGAACAGCGCCGAAGCGCCGGAATACCTTATCTATCCAAACCAGACGTGCATAAAAAAACCGTTTCGGAATCCGAAACGGTAACGGGGCAATAACCCAAAAAAACAGCGGCAATACCAGCAGAAAAATCGTGGAAACCGATGGCAGCGCAGACCTTCCGGTCTTCTCGCGGGCTGCTGCTGAGCAAGGTCCCGCGCTTCATCAACGGGTGTTTGGGGTGAAGCACGATGCAAAATTAAGAAAGCATTACACCCGGCCAACCTCAGGTAATGTTAACTTTAAATTGTGCGAAAATTTTCAGCCGGCGTTTTCGCCCTAACTGGCTAATCAGCGGATATTTCGGACTGTTTTTTTCACTTTAAAAAAAACTTGCTACTTCGTAACGCATTGCTTTGCAGCCACAAGCCGCCGTACCTTTAGCTTTCGCGTGCAGAAAGCTGCAAAGCATTTCTCCCGTCCGGCAACAGAAAAGGCCATGCAATACAAGGTATTGCATGGCCTTTTCTGTTGCCGGACTACTTTCCGGTGAGTTGGTGAGGCGGAAACCGTACCCGGTAGTTGAGCGCGCTATCAGCTCGTGGGGCCGGTGTCGACGCGCGACTCGATGGTGGCCTGCACCGTGCTGTTCACGGCCGAGAGAATGTTGTAGCCGGTGGCCTGCTCAATGGCGTCGACCGTGGTGCGGTAGCTGCCCCAGCTGGAGCTGATGCTGGTGGTGTTGGGCGTGTCGATGGCGATGATGCGCGTGCTGGTGGTGACGCGGCTGGCATCGGAGCTGCCTTCGGGCAATACCACCACGACTTTCCAGCAGCGGGCCGGCACCGTGATTTTGCCGCTCGCAATGGTGGTGGCGTAGCCGTTCACGCCGGTGCCGCCGCTGCCGTAGCTGCCGCAGATGACGTAGAGTTCGTAGCCTTGGCTCACGAGGGTGCGCTCGTAGTTTTCGAGGTTGGCCCAGGTTTGCTGGTTGTTGTTGGCGGCCTGGGGCATCATGTTGGTCATGAGGAACGTGGCCGAGTTGTCGGCCACCGAGCCCGTACGGTCGGCCGAGGGGCAGTTGTGGCCGCGGTCGAAGCCCGAGCCGGTGTAGCTGCTGCTGGTGGCGTGAAACCAAGTGCTGGGCAAGGTCCCGTCGGAGGCAAAGTTGTCTTGGCGGGGGGTGCTGCCCAGCCAGGCACTGCTCAGGTGCCAGCTCACCCAGTTCGGCTTGCCCTTGTCGCGGCTATACGACAGGCTGTACTGGGTTTTGGTCATCAGGTAATTGTTGGGGTAGTTGGTGGCGTCGGTCACGGCCCCGCTGGGGTTGCCCATGGCCAGGTTGTTGTCGCGGGTAGCGTCCTGGTTCACCACGGCCGCGGTAGGACCAGCGGCCGGAGCCACCTGTGCATCGCGCGAACACGAAACCGCCAGGGCCGCGAGCAGCGCCATGCTGCCCATGCGTAAAAAGTTTTGCTTCATAAAAAGATGGTGGGGTGAGATGGTGAATGGTGACCACAAAATTCCGACGCCGGCATTGCGGGGGCACCGTCGCAATGTTACGTCTCGGTTATCATTATCCGAGGGGACGCATCCACAAGATTTTGGCCTTGATATTCAGCTTTTTTGGAATGATGTTTGAGAATATCAATCCTGTATTATTGCAAACTAATAACGTTGAGGTGCCAGCCCATTGCGCTGGGGGCGGCCCCGCAGTACTTCATTCTTTCACCCTTTTTCCTCTTTCACATGCATACAATGCTACGTTTCTCCTGGGCTCTGGCCCTCATTGGGCTGCTGTGGGCCCGGCCGGCGGCCGCCAGCCACATGCAGGGCGGCGACCTCACCTACGCCGCGCTGGGCAACAACCGCTACCTCGTCACGCTGCACATCTACCGCGACTGTTCCGGCATCACGCTGTCGCCCTTCACGCTGGAATGCCGCTCGGGCGGCTGCAACACCGCGGCCACCGTCACGGCGCCGTTTGTGCAGGTGGGGCCCGGGGTGGCGGCCCGGCAGTATTGCGCCACTCTAAGCGGCGTGTGCAACAGCACCATCACCAACACCGAAGCCTTCACCTACACCGCCACCGTGACCCTGCCGCCGGCCGCGCGCTGGGTGTTGAGCACCGCTCAGAACGCCCGCCCTGCTACCGCCAACATCGCCAACCCCGGCGACCTCTACTTTGAGGCCACACTGAGCAACCTCGTGCCCGTGCCCGGCACCACCGGCCTGGCCATTGCCAACAACTCGCCGGTGAGCAGCGTGCAGCCGGCCTTCTTTGTGCCGGTGCACCGCCTTTCCACCCTCAGCAACAACGCCTTCGACCCCGACGGCGACTCGCTGGTGTATTCGCTTGAAACGCCCCTGGAGGCTTGCAACACGCCCATCACGTTCAATCCCTACCCGGCCTCTACGGCTACTGTGCTCAGCAGCAACCCCTTGTGCGTGTATCAACCCATGCCCATCGCCATGTATAGCGCCACGCTGCCCATTGCGGTGGACATGGACACGGTGGGTACCTGCCCGCAAAAATCCGGCGTAAACCCCCGCTTCCGCTTCGACGCCCGCACGGGCTCCATCAGCCTGCAGCCCAGCATCTACAACAGCACGGCGCTCCCAGCCACCGGCGTCAACAAATACGCGGCGGCCGTAAAAATCAGCGAATACCGGCGCCTCAACGGCAGCTATGTGCTCATTGGCACCACGCGCCGCGAACTGTACTTCATGGTGTACGATTGCGGGACCAACCTACTGCCCGTGGTGAGCCCGCTGCTCACGGTGCAAAACGGCACCCGCACCACCACGCAGACGCTGAGCCAGGTTATCCCGGCCCTCGCCGGCGAGCCGGTTTCGGTACTGATAACGGCCACCGACCGCAACGCCGGCCAAACCCTCGCCCTCACCCTGGATTACAATGCGATGCCCGGCACCACGCTGCAAAACCTCGGCAACGGCCAGGCCCGCCTCACGTTCACCCCGCCGCTGAACACCACGCCCGGCCTGTACCGCGTGGCCGTGACGGCCGAAGACGACGCCTGCCCCATCAAAGGCAGCGAGACGCAGTTGCTCACCTTCCGGGTGTCAGCCAGCGGGCCGCTGGCCAGCCGCGCAAGCGCCGCGCCGCACATCGCCGCATACCCCACTCCTTTCACCCAGGAGGTGCGCTTCCAGCTGAGCACGCCCGGTGCCCAAACCCTCACCATCTGCGACCAGTTGGGCCGCGCCGTGGCCACCGTGCGCAGCCAGCCCGACGGTTCGGTGCGCTGGCAGCCCGCCGCCGAACTGCCCGCCGGCCTCTACTTGGCCCGCCCTGCCGATGGAGGCCCGGCCGTGCGCCTGCTCCGCAGCGCTGCGCAATAGCGTGCAGCATTGCTTGTTAAAATTCAAAAGCCCTGCCGATTCGTATCGGCAGGGCTTTTTTTGCAGAAAGGTCAGGTGTGATTAGCGAGCCCCGACTACCAGGCGCTGGGTGGCCAACGCTTGGCCGGCTGCGCCGCGCAGCACCACGTGGTAGAGGCCGGGCGCGAGGGCCGGCAGGGCCACGTTGGCGGCGGCATTGGGCACGGCCACTTGGCCCACCAACTGGCCTAGCTGCGAGTAAGCCTGCACCACGCCGCCCGTTTCGGGTAGGTTGGGGCAATGCACCAGCACGGCGCGGGCATCGGCAGCGGGGTTGGGATATACTTCAAGCTGCGGGGCCGCAGCGGCCGATTTGCCCACGGCCACCGACACGATGGAGGACAGCGTGCTGCTGCCGTCGTAGTCTACCTGGCGCAGGCGGTAGTACACCACGGCCACGCCCTGGGCGCCGGCTTCGGCATCGCGCAACTTGTAGCTCAGGCTGCGGGTGCTGCTGCCGGCAGCGGCCACCTGGCCCACGGCCGTAAACGGCACACCGACGCCGGTGGAACGCTCCACCACAAAGTGGCTGCTGTTTTTCTCCGCCGCCGTGGTCCATACTACCTCGGCGGTGTTGTTGGTCCACTTGGCGCCGAAGGACGTCAGCTGCACCGGCAGCGGCGTGATGATGGACGGGATACCGCCGGTTTTGTCGTCGGCGAAGGCGTAGTGAATGGGGAAGCTGGTGAGCGCCGAGGCGCCAGCCGAGGCGGTGATTTGCACCGACGCGAAGGGACGGGTGGTGAGGAAGGAAATTTCCTGGCGGCCGTCGGGCAGCAAGGTCAGTGAGAGCAAGGAGCTGCCCGAAGCGCTTTCGAGCACCTTACCGTCGGCGTCGTAAGTAGTCAGGGTCAGCTGGTCGAGCACGGCGACATCGAGCAGGCCGGAGCCGTTGCCCACTACCATGCCGGCGCGGTTGCCGGCGGCACCGGTGCCGTTCAGGGCCAGCTTCAGTTCAGCAGTCGTGAGCAGGCCGGTGGGAATGTTCATGGTGGCCACCGTGCTGGGGTCGTTGTCGGCCGCGCCTTGCGGGTTGGTCACGCCGCAGGGCCCGAGGACGCAGACGCCGGCGGTGCTGGTGGCATACTTGCCGGAGGTCTGGCCCACCGGAAAGTCCGATTGCACATGCGTGGTGCCCTCAAAGGCGCGGGGTTCGACGCCAAAACCATAATACAGCTTCAGGTCGTCGAGCACCGACACGAGGCCGATGCGCTCAATCTTTACCTCATCGAAAGGCAGCTTGGTGCGGAAGCTTACCTGGTATTTGCCGTCGGGCAGCGCGTGCAGTTCCAGCAGTTCGGCGCCGGTGGCGGTTTCGCCGGTGGGGAGGCCGTCGCGGTAGGTGCTCAGGCGCAGGCCCGACAAGATGCTCAGGTCCAGCAGGTCGTCGTTGCCAATCACGAAGCCGGCGTAATAGCCGCCCGGGGCGTCGAGGTTGCTGGCCAGCTTCACCGAGAGCGCCGCCGGGCACGACACGGTGGCCAGGCTGTTGAAGGTGGCATAGTTGGTCAGGTCATTGTCTACGGCCCGCTCGGGGTTGCTCACCCCGGCCCCCACGCAGGCGCTAATCACGCCCGCATTCGAAGTGCCCGCACCGTAGTATTGCGACAAGGCCGCGCCGCTGGCGTTAAACTGTGACATCACGCCCTTAGCCTGCGGCTGCACCAACGACGGCACAGCGTAGGCGTAGTGCACGTTGAGTTTGAACGACAACGAGGTCAGGCCCCCCACTTCAAGCTGCACGTGCGTAAACGGCGCCTTGGCCACAAACTCCAGTTGCGTGGGCCGCGTGCTGCCCAGCAGCAAGTCGTGCGCCACTTCGGCCGATACCAGCCACGATTCCTGCCATTGCGTGCCGTTATAAGTAGAGAGGGTAATCACGTTCACAAGGCTCAGATTGAGCGGGTTGGAAAACGTGGTGGCGTTGCTCACCACCACGCCGGCGCGGTCGCCGGCCGCACCGCCTGTCCCGCTCAGCCCCAGCCGAATGCCGGCCGTCGAGGCCACGCTCAGGAAAGTGTTGAGAACGGCGTAATTGGTGAGGTCCGCGTCGGCGGCAAACCCCGGGTTTTGCACTCCGCTTTCCACCCCCAGAAAAGTCCTTTGGTAAGGGGTGTAGTTTGAGTATACGTTGGAAGTCGAGTAAGCTGGCGACGGGGAAGCCAGCGCCGCGCCTGTGCCCAGTGATAAGACCAGGGCGGCCAGCAACCACGTCCGCAACCGGACCAACGATGTAGCAGTGGGAGTAAAGAATTGCATGATAGTCGTAGAAAATATTTGAAAGTTTGGCACCCTGCCGCTCCATTTCATGCAATTCCGCGGCCATCAAGCTGCTGCCGCACTCTCTGCCTAAGTATCAACTACATAGTTTTTTCGGCTTGCTTTTCGCCTGTCTCAATTTGGGATTTTGTTCCTAAAACTAGAATATAAGAAAAAATCATGTGCAATCCGGAGGCCATTTCACTTCGTATATGCCTCATTTTGTCAGTTATTTTAACAAGAATGTTAATTTCGGCTTATTTTTGCAATATAACTTTTCCAATGCCGTCCGTACAGGAAAGCTGCTGCTTTGCTTAAGTGCTTAGCCAGGCAGTAGCCAAGCCTCGCTTCTTTCACACTTTCTTTCTTCTATGATGCCTACTCTACCGTTTAAGATTTTTGTGGTGGAAGACAACGAGTGGTACGGCGAGCTGCTGGTGCACCGCCTGGGCCAGAACCCCAACCACAGCGTGCACCGCTTTGCTACGGCCAAGGCCTGCCTCGAGCAACTGGGAGAACAGCCCGATTTCATCACCCTCGACTATTCCCTGCCCGATGCCAAGGGCGAGCAAGTGCTGCGCCAGATAAAGGAGCGGCTGCCCGGCGTGGAGGTCATCGTCATTTCGGGGCAGGAAGACGTGGGCACGGCCGTGAGCATGCTCCGCCAAGGCGCTTACGACTACTTGGTGAAGGACGAAAACACCCTCGACCGCCTCTGGAACATTGTGGGCAAGGTGGAGCAGCAAGCCCGCCTGCGCCGCGAAAACAACCAGCTGCGCCGGCAAATAGGCGCGCGCTACGGCGCTGGGCAGCCCATTCTGGGCGAGCACCCCACCATGCAGCACGTGCAAACGCTCATTGCCAAAGCTGCCCGCACCACCATTACCGTGAGCGTAAGCGGCGAAACCGGCACCGGCAAGGAGCTGGTGGCCAAGGCCATTCACTTCCAATCGAGCCGGGCCACCTTGCCGTTCGTGGCCGTTAATATGGCGGCCATCCCGCGCGAGCTGGTGGAGAGCGAGCTGTTTGGTCACGAAAAAGGGGCCTTCACGGGGGCCGTGGCCCGCCGCGTGGGCCGCCTCGAAGAAGCCAACGGCGGCACCCTGTTTCTGGACGAAATCGCCGACCTGGACCTCAGCCTGCAGGCCAAGCTGCTGCGCGTGCTGCAGGAGCGGGAAGTGACGCGCGTGGGCGGCAACCAAGCCATCGCCTTCGATGTGCGCCTGATAGTGGCCACGCACCGCGACCTGCTGGCCGAAGTGCAGGCCGGCCGCTTCCGTGAAGACCTCTACTACCGCTTGCTGGGGCTGCCCATTGCGCTGCCGCCGCTGCGCCAGCGCGGCACCGACGTGCTGCTGCTGGCCGAGTCTTTTGTGCGCGACTTCTGCCAGGTGAACAACCTGCCGCCGCGCCAGCTCAGCGACGACGCCCGCGACCGGCTGCGCGCCCACCCTTTTCCCGGCAACGTGCGCGAGCTGAAGGCCGTGGTGGAACTGGCTGCGGTGCTGGCCGACGGCGACTTGATTGACGGCGACGACCTGCCCCTGCGCGCCGGGCGGGCCACCACCATCGGGCCCGGCAGCCAGCTCTCGCTGCGCGAGCAAACCACGGCCATCGTGCAAAGCTGCCTCGACGAAATGGACGGCGACGTACTGGCGGTGGCGGCGCGCCTGCACATCGGCAAGTCCACCATCTACCGCATGATTCAGCAACAGGAGCTGCGCGTGAGCTAGCCGACGGGCGCGCCGCCCGTATCGTACTTTGCTTTTCCGTTGGCCCCGTTTCCTTCTGCTATTCCGATGATGCGCCGCTCCCGTTCTCCTCGCCTGGCCCGCCGCACCCCGGTACCGGCCGCCCGGCGCGCGGCGGCGCGAGAAACCCATTCGGAGGGCCCACTTCGGCCGGTGCCCGAGGCGCCCCTCTTTGGCAATGGGCTGGCCGACAAGGTCCCGCTCATCCTGTTCAGCTACGATGCCCAGCGCCGCCGGCTGCTACACTGCAATCGCCACTGCGAAACCGTGCTCGGCTTCACGCCCCGCGACCTGGTGAGCCAGGGACACCTGCTGGGGCCCAACATGCTGCACCCCATTTCACTGGCTCGTGTGCAGAGCACCAACCTGAGCGTGCTGCTCGACCAAGACCGTGACCTGACCTGGGACTGCCGCGTGCGCCACCGCGACGGCGACTGGCGCTGGCTCCGCATCCGGGTGCGCGCCAGCGCTTGGTCGCCCGACGGGCAGGTGCGCGAGTTGATGGGCAGCGCCGAAGACGTGAGCCGCCACCGCGCCGCGGTGGAAGAGCTGCGCCATAACCGCCACCTGCTGCGCCAAGTGGTAGACTTGGTGCCCAACCTGATTTACATCTACGACCTGCGCCTGGAGCGCAACACCTACTCCAACCGCCGTATTGAGCTGGTGCTGGGCTACACCAGCGAAGAACTGCTGGCTTTCCCCGACGGCGCCCTGCTGCCCGGCCTGATGCCCCCCGAGGCCCAGCAGCGCCTGCGCGAGCACTGGGCCGCCGTGGCCCGCCTGCCCCAGGGCGAAGTGCTGACGCTCGAATTTGCCGCCCGCCACCGCAACGGCTCCCTGCGCTGGCTGCGCAGCAGCCACACGCCCTTTGCCCGCGATGCCGACGGCACCGTCACGAGCATTATTGGCGTGGCCGAAGACATCACCGACCGGCGCGCCACCGACGCCCACCGCCGCGCGGCCGGCGAGCGGCTGGCCGAGCAGCACCGCCTGTTCCGGCAGGTAATAGACGCCCTGCCCCACCCCATCTACCTCAAGGACGGGCACGGCAACTACCTGCTGGCCAACCGCGCTTTGGCCGCCCTGTATGGGCTGACGCCCGACGAGCTGGTGCGGTTTGGGGCGGCTGGCGTGCCCGCCGTGACCACCGCCGAGCTGGCCCGCTATCAGGAGCAAGACCGCCAGGTGCTGGCCACCGGCGAAGACCTCATCCTGGAGGAATCGTACACGTACCCGGACGGCACGGTGTCGTGGTTCAGCAGCGTGAAGCGCCTGTTTGAGCGCGCCGACGGCACGGCCCAGGTGCTGGGCGTCGACAGCGACATCAGCGAGCTGAAGCGCACGCAGCAGGCCCTGGAGCAGGCCATTGGCGAAGCCCAGGTAGATGCTCAGGCCAAGCAGGACTTTCTGGCCAACATGAGCCACGAAATTCGGACGCCGCTGCACGGCATTCTGGGCCTGACCGGGGTGTTGTCGAAAACCACGCTCAGCCGCAGCCAGCACGACTACCTGCGCCTGCTGGCCGAGTCGGCCGAGCACCTGCTGAACGTGCTGAACGACGTGCTAACCACCGCCCGCCTGGGCGCTGGCAAGCTGCGCGCCGAGCGCACGCCCTTCGACCCCGACGAGCTTCTGACCGGCTGCGCGGCGCTGCTGCGGCCCCGGGCCCGCGAAAAGGGCCTGCGCCTGCGCCTCGACAAGCCCGCTCACCTGCCCCAGGTGCTGGGCGACGCCCACCGGCTGCGCCAGGTGCTGCTCAACCTGGTCAGCAACGCCCTCAAGTTTACTGAGGAGGGGCAGGTGCGGCTGCGCTGCCGAACGGTGCCCGGCCCGAGCCTGCACGCCGCTCCCGTGGGCACCGTGTGGCTGCAATTCGCGGTGAGCGACACGGGCGTGGGCATAGCGCCCGAAACCCTGGAGAAAGTGTTTGAGCCCTTCACGCAGGCCACGGCCAGCACCGACCGCGAATACGGCGGCTCGGGCCTGGGGCTCAGCATTTCGGAGGGGTTGGTGCGCCTCATGGGCGGCACCTTGCGCGTGTGCAGCGAGCTGGGCCAGGGCAGCACCTTCGCCTTCACGCTGCCCTTTCAGCCGGTGCTGGCGGCAGCGCCCGAGCCAGCACCGGCCCCCGCCGCGCCGCCCGCCGAAACGGTGGCCGGCCGCATCCTGCTGGTGGAAGACAACATGGTGAACAGCCTGCTGGCCGAAACCGTGCTGCGCAACTGGGGCTGGCAGGTGACCACCGCCGCCAGCGGCCTGGCGGCCATTCAGCTGTTTGAGCACCGGCCCTTCGACCTCGTGCTCATGGACATTCAGATGCCGGGCATGGACGGCGAAACCGCCGCCCGCGCCCTGCGCGCCCACCCCGACGCCGCCCGGGCCGCCACGCCCATCATTGCCCTCACGGCCCGCGCCCAGGCCGGCGAGGCCGAGCGCCTCAAAGCCACGGGCTTTGCCGGCTACCTGGCCAAGCCCTACCGCGAAGAACAACTCCTCGAAACCATGCAGGAAGTGCTGGCCCGGCACCGCCCCGCTCCCGAACCTGCCTCACCTCATCAACCTCTATTTTCCATGCCCTCTGCAGCTCCCCTCTACGACTTGAGCAACGTGCGCCAGCTGGTGCGCCACGACGAAGCCATTGTGCGCCGCTTGGCCTGGGCGTTCATCGAAACCACGCCGGCCATCCTCACCGCCCTCGACGAGGCCCTGACCAAGCCCGACTGGGAAGCCGTGGGCGACGCCGCCCACCACCTCAAAAGTTCCCTCGACGGCCTGGGCGTGGAAAGCCTGCGCCAGGTCATCCGCGAGATAGAGGCCTACGGCGAAAATGCCCCCGAGCCGGCGGCAGCGGCCCAGAAAGTGGCCCAGGTGCGCGCCGTGACCGAAGAGGTGATGGCCGCGCTGCGCACCGAGTTTCCGGAGCAGACGTGAAGCAAAAGCCGAAATCTTATTGAAACCCGCTTCGGCGTTTCGGGGTTGAATACCTCAGCGGCGGCTCCCTGACCGGGCCGCCCATTTTCCACCCGAATTCACCTCAGCATCATGTTTATCTTCATGCTCGGCCTGTTGGTACTCACGGCCATTATGGCCTATAGCACCGTGAACAACGTGAAGGAGATGCTCGCCCCGGAACCGGTGCGGGTGAAATAGTCTCCTGTAGCCAGACACAAAAAAAGCAGCCTTACAGGCTGCTTTTTTTGTGTCTGGCTACAGAGCGAAGACCAGATTAGCGAATAACAAGCTTGCACATCTGGCTGGTGTTATCCGATTCGAGGCGCACGTAGTAGAGGCCGTTGGCGAATTTGCTCAGGTCGAGCATTTTGGTGTACCGGTCGTTCAGCTCCGTGAGCGTTTCGCGGTACATCACCGAGCCGATGACGTTTAGCACGCTCAACTCCACCTTTTTGCCCTGTAGGTTGTTGATGGTAAGGTGCACGATGCCGGTGCTGGGATTGGGGTACACCACCAGGGTTTTCTCGTCGTTGCCGGGTTTAGCGCCTTGCTGGCCGGGGCGGCTCAGCGCGGCGGCCGAGGCGGCGGGCAGGCGGAGTGCCGGAGCTAGGCCGAAGCACAAACACATACACAGCAATAGAGGTAGAAAGTAGCGTTGCATCATAGTAAACTTAAGGTGGGAAGGGAAGTGCGTGTGGTACTAGCGTAACGAAAAGGGGAAATTTTAGTTGACAAAGATACGGCGGCCAAATCTTTAGGGCCACGCGTATATACAGAAACCTCGATGAATTACGGTAATTTCGCTCTCATTGTTCTCATTTTACCGACCAATTAGGTGGATATTCTCTTGATTGGCGGCGGCTTAGCCGGTTTGGCGGCGGCCCTGGACCTGGCGGCCCGCGGCCACCGCGTGGCGGTGGTGGAACGCAAGCACTACCCCTTCCACAAGGTGTGCGGCGAGTACGTGAGCAACGAAGTCCTCCCCTACCTGCGCCGCCTTGGGGCCGACCCGGCCGCGTTGGCGCCGGCGGCCATCGGGCGGTTTGAGCTGTCGTCGCCGGGCGGACGAACGCTCACCGCGCCGCTCGATTTGGGCGGCTTTGGGGTGAGCCGCTATCGGCTCGACGACTTCCTCTACCAGAGAGCGCAAGCGCGCGGCGTCGAGTTTTACCTGAAAAGCACGGTGACCGACGTGGCCTACGACGCCGCCACCGACCAGCACCGTGTGGCCTTGGCCGATGGCCGCCAGCTCACGGCCCGCGTGGTGCTGGGCACCTACGGCAAGCGCGCCAACCTCGACCGGCAGCTGCAGCGCGGCTTTTTTGCGCAGCGCTCGCCCTACCTGGGAGTGAAGTATCACCTGCGCCTGCCCGGCTTTGCGCGCGATGTGATTGCGCTGCACAACTTTGCCGACGGTTACGCGGGCATCTCGGCCATCGAGGAGGACAAGCTGTGCTTCTGCTACCTCACCACCCGCGAAAACCTGCGCCGCCACGGCACCGTTCCGGCCATGGAAGCTGCGGTGCTGGCCCGCAACCCGCGCCTGCGCGAGATTCTGGACACGGCCGAGGTGCTGTATCCGCAGCCGGAAGTCATCAACGAAATTTCGTTTGCGCCCAAGCAGCCGGTGGAGCAGCACATCCTGATGGTGGGCGACGCGGCGGGCCTCATCACGCCGCTATGCGGCAACGGCATGGCCATGGCCCTGCACGGCGCGGCGCTGGCCGCGGCCGCGGCGCACGACTTTCTTACCCACACCACCACCCGCCCGGCCATGGAAGCGGCCTATGCCCGGGCCTGGCAGGCCCAGTTTGGGGGGCGGCTGCGGGTGGGTCGCGCCGTGCAGCGCCTGTTTGGCGGGCCGGTGCTGAGCGAGCTGGTGGTGGGCGGCCTGCGCCACTGGCCGGGCGCGGTGCAGGCGCTGATGCGGCGCACCCACGGCCAGGAATTTTAGGACCGGCCGCCCCACGCCAAAAAGTTATTAGCCCGATTTTGGCCCGGTCCGGCGCAAAACCGGTTGTTATCCCGTAAATAGGCGAGTCGATGCCGGGGCAGGGCCCGGGCGCCGGCCTTGCTCCTGCTCTTTCGCCCGTAATTCCTTTCCCGAATGCCGAGTTATTTAGGTGCCGTTGGCACGGCCAACCCCGTTCATCGCATTGCTCAGCCGCAGATTGCGGAATTTATGGCGCAGGCGCTGGGCTTTGGCGAAGCCGACACGCGCAAGCTGCGGGCGCTGTACCGCGTGTCGGGCATCGAGCACCGCTATTCGGTGCTGCCCGACTACGGCCGGGCCAACGGCGAGTACACCTTTTTCCCCAACACGCCCGACCTGGAGCCGTTCCCGAGCGTGGGCCAGCGCATGGCCGCTTACCGCCGCGAGGCACTGCCTTTGGCTATGGAAGCCGTGCGCAACTCCCTGGTTCAGGTACCCGATGTGGACTTGGGCAGCATTACCCACCTCGTCACGGTGAGCTGCACGGGCATGTACGCCCCGGGGCTGGACATTGAGCTGGTGCAGTCCCTCGGCCTGCGGCCCGACGTGCGCCGCACCTGCGTGAACTTCATGGGCTGCTATGCCGCCGTGAACGCCGTGAAGCTCGCCGATGCCTTTTGCCTGGCCGATGCCCAGGCCCGCGTGCTCATCGTGAGCGTGGAGCTGTGCACGCTGCACTTCCAAAAAAGCCCGGAGGAAGACCACTTGGTGAGCAACGCCCTGTTTGGCGACGGCGCGGCGGCCTGCTTGGTGCAGGCCCGGCCGCTGCCCAACGAGGCGCCCAGCCTGGCGCTGCAGGCCTTCCATTGCGGGCTGGAACCCGACGGGCACGACGACATGGCCTGGCACATCAACGACTTCGGCTTTGAGATGACGCTGAGCAGCTACGTGCCCAAACTCATTCAGCGCGGCATCCGCAGCCTGACCGACGGGCTGCTGAACAGCCTGCCCGTGCAGCTCGGCGACGTGCGGCACTTTGCCATCCATCCCGGCGGCCGCAAGATTCTCGAAACCATCGAAACCGAGCTGGGCCTGACGCGCGCCGACAACCGCCACGCCTACCGCGTGCTGCGCGACTACGGCAACATGTCGTCGGCCACGGTGCTGTTTGTGCTGCGCGACGTGCTGGCCCACGCCACGCCCGCCGACAACGGTGCGCCGGTGCTCAGCTTTGCCTTCGGGCCGGGCCTGACGATGGAGGCCATGCTGTTGCAGTTAACAGTTAGCAGTGAGCAGCTAGCAGCAGGCAGTGAGCAACTAGGCATTACGGCGCACCTGCCACAGGAAAAGATGAGCCGGGCAGCAAAACTGTTAACTACTAACTGCTAACTGTTCCCTGCTCTTTGAAGATGTTTGCAGAACGCGCTTCCGGCCCGGAGCTGATGGACGACCTGACGCTGGCCACCGACGCCCTGCGCCAGAACCTCGACGAGCTCGAAACCATCAACACTTGGCTGGGCGGCTACGCGCCGGTGCTGAACGCGCTGCATCGCCTGCGGCCCCGCTTCCCTCACGGGCGCCCCCTGCGCGTGGCCGACCTGGGCAGCGGCGGCGGCGACACCCTGCGGCAAGTGGCCCGCTGGGCCCGCAAAAAGGGGTTTCCGGTCGAGCTGGTGGGCATTGATGCCAATGAGTTTATGCTGGACTACGCGGCTGCCAAAAGCCGGAACTATCCCGAAATCAGCTACCGCCAGTTCGATATTTTCTCGCCCGAATTCCAGGCGCAGGACTTCGATGTGCTTACGTGCAGCCTGTTTTGCCACCATTTCAGCAACGAGGAGCTGGTAACGCTGCTGCGGCAATGGCAGCAGCAAGCGGCCGTGGCAGTGGTTATCAACGACCTGCACCGGCACTGGCTGGCCTACCACAGCATTAAGTGGCTCACGCGGCTACTGGGCGGCTCGTATTTGGTGCGGCACGATGCGCCGCTGTCGGTGGCCCGCGCGTTCCGGCGCGCCGATTGGGTCGCGCTGCTGCAGCGCGCCGGCATCACGCGCTATGAGTTGCGCTGGCGCTGGGCTTTCCGCTGGCAGCTGGTGCTATTGAAATAGGCAGGCAGCGCGGACGGCTGTCAGCCCCACAACCCGGCCGCCACGCGAAACGTGTTGGCGTGGGCTTCCACGATGTCGATGATGCGCTCGGAATAGCCGCCGCCCATGCACGTCACCACGGGCAAGCGGTGGCGATGGCAGAGGCCGAGCACGAATTCGTCGCGCTGGCGGCAGCCGTCGCGGCTGAGGGCGAGGTGGCCCAGCTTGTCGGTGGCCAGCACGTCGACGCCGGCGAGGTAGAACACAAAATCGGGCTGCACGTCGTCGAGGAGGCGCGGCAGCGTGTCGGCCAGCAGCCGGAGGTAAGTGACGTCGTCGGTGCCGTCGGGCAGGGGCAGGTCGAGGTCGGAGGCTTCCTTACGGGCGGGGTAGTTGCGGGCGCCGTGCATGGAGAACGTGAACACCCGCGGCTCGTGCTGAAAAATGGCGGCCGTGCCATTGCCCTGGTGCACGTCGAGGTCGACGATGAGGACCTTCTGCACCGCGGGCACGTGGGCCAGCAGCCAGGCCGCGGCCGCGGCCTGGTCGTTGAGCAGGCAAAAGCCCTCGCCCCGCGCCCGGAAAGCGTGGTGCGTGCCGCCCGCAATGTTGAACGCCACGCCCGTTTGCAGGGCCCGGCGGGCGCCCTCGATGGTGCCGCCCAGGATGGTGACTTCGCGCTCAAACAGCGCCGCCGACCACGGAAAGCCGGTGGCTCGTTCCTCCTGCCGCGTGAGTTGGCCCCGGCGCAGGCGCTGGTAATAGTCGGCGTCGTGCACCCGCAGCACGTCGGCATCGGGCGGCGGCTGGGGCGTGAAAAAGTCGGCCTCGGTGGCCGTTCCTTCGCGCAGGAGCTGCTCGGGCAGCAGCTCGTACTTCAGCATGGGAAAGCGGTGGCCGCTGGGCAGCGGGTGGGCGTAGATGGACGCGAAGGCAATGGGCAGCAACATGCGGCAACAAAGTAAGCACCGCATTGGCCCGGTGCCGGGCCGCCTCGTTCTACACAAACCATTGTGTGATTTCGGGGCAAACAGGCAGCAAGAGCCTACGGGCGCTGCTACCTTTGGGTGCTGTCGCGTCGCGCCTAAAGCCGTTGCCTTCCCCTGAAGCCCCTTTCCGGGCCAGGTGGGCGGCCCCGGCGCAGCGGCGCGGCAACAGACCACCAATTCTTCTCAACCACCTCCCAAGTTCATGACCAAAATCAAAGTAGCCAACCCCGTAGTGGAGCTCGATGGCGACGAAATGACGCGCATCATCTGGAAATTCATCAAGGACAAGCTGATTACGCCCTACCTCGACCTCGACATCAAGTACTACGACCTGGGCATTGAGTACCGCGACGAAACCAACGACCAGGTGACCATCGACGCGGCCAACGCCATCAAGCAGTACGGCGTGGGCATCAAGTGCGCCACCATCACCCCCGACGAGGAGCGCGTGAAGGAGTTCAGCCTGAAGCAGATGTGGAAGTCGCCGAACGGCACCATCCGCAACATTCTGGACGGCACGGTGTTCCGTGAGCCCATCGTGATGCAGAACGTGCCCCGCCTGGTGCCCAACTGGACGGCTCCGATTTGCATCGGCCGCCACGCCTTCGGCGACCAGTACCGCGCCACCGATTTCGTGACCAAGGGCAAGGGCAAGCTCACCATCACCTTCCAGCCCGAAGACGGCGGCGAGGCGCAGTCGTTTGAGGTGTTCAACTTCAAGTCCGACGGCGTGGCCTTGGCCATGTACAACACCGACGAAAGCATCCGTGGCTTTGCCCACGCCTGCTTCAACCAGGCGCTGATGAAGGGCTGGCCGCTGTATTTGAGCACCAAAAACACCATCCTGAAGAAGTACGACGGCCGCTTCAAGGACATCTTCCAGGAGATTTACGAGCAGGACTACCTGGCCAAGTTCCAGGCTGCCGGCATCACCTACGAGCACCGCCTGATTGACGACATGGTGGCCTCGGCGCTGAAGTGGAACGGCAACTTCGTGTGGGCCTGCAAAAACTACGACGGCGACGTGCAGTCCGACACCGTGGCCCAGGGCTTCGGCTCGCTCGGCCTGATGACCAGCACGCTGGTGACGCCCGACGGCAACACCATGGAGGCCGAAGCTGCCCACGGCACCGTGACGCGCCACTACCGCGACCACCAGAAGGGCAAGCCCACCAGCACCAACCCCATTGCCAGCATCTTCGCCTGGACGCGCGGCCTGGAGTTCCGCGGCAAGCTCGACGGCAACCAGGAGCTGGTGAACTTCTGCCACGCCCTGGAGCAAGTGTGCATCGAAACCGTAGAAAGCGGCAAGATGACCAAGGACCTGGCCGTCTGCATCCACGGCAACAAAGTGGAACACGGCCGCGACTACCTCTACACCGAGGAATTTCTGGAAGCGCTGGACACCAACCTGAAAAAGAAACTGGGCGCGTAATTCGCCAGGTTTCAAACCACTTGCAAAAAGCCCGCCTGGTGACCAGGCGGGCTTTTTGCTTTTTTCTTAACACTCCACTCGCTGCGGGAGCAGTTGCGTGACGGGCATCAACCGTGAGCCCTCTAAAACCAATGGGTTTCAGCTAGCTCAAAAGCTAGCTTTGATGGTGCTACCCGCCAGGTCGCCCTGGGGCAGCGCGATGGTCCGGCAGGTGCCGTTAATGCACAGCCGGACGCTTTGCAAGGTGCGGGTGGGGTCGGAAACCCACACTTCAGACCGCGCAGTGGTGCGCTTATACACCAGCAGGCACGGACTGCCGGCCTCCATGCTGGTGGTGGCATTCACGCGTAGCTTCCCGGGCTGGTAAAAGGCGGCCATCACCCGGTCGGGGGCGTTGATGGCTTGCACGGCGCGGGTGTTGGCCAGCACCTGCACCGGAAAACGGCGGGCCGCGTCACGAGCTTGTGCCTGGCCCAGGCCGGTTTGCACGGCGTAGGCGTACTCCGAGGCCTGGCGGTGGGGCAGCAGGATGGTGCAGGTCTTGCGCACATCGGCCGCGCCGGCCGGCGGCGAGGCTACGTCGACGGCCGGCCAGTTGCTTTTTTGGGTGCGCACCAGCGTTTTGGGCTGGCTGCCGGGGGCCAGGAAGAAATAGGCTATGCTGTCGTGCCAAAGCCAGCGCAGGCTGAGTGGGGTTGCCTCCGTGCTTATCAGCGGGGCTTTGTAATAGGTTTGATTGACCGTTGTCACCACGCTTTTGGCGTTTTTAGCTTCAATGCCTGCCCCCAGGGCCACGAGCGTATTGCCGACCAGGAAATAGCTTTTGCGGGCCTGGAGGCCGAGCCGGTCGTAGGCCATGGTGCTCAGGCCCGCGGCGCCGTCCGACACCTGGCCCACAAAGGCCGCTTCGTTGTTGGATTTCAGCACTTGGGCGTCGCCCGGCGCCAGGGTGGTATCGGTGGTGGTGCCAGGCAGCAGGGCCCAGTTCCAGTACGCTTCGATGTCGTGGTACTCCCGGCCCGTGCGCTGCACCAGGCTCACGCCGTCGTTCAAATAGGCCCCGAGCAGGTTTTCCCCGTTGATGGATTCGATTTTTTTCACGAAAGGGCCGTGCGTTTTCACGCTCGTGAAATACTGCCCCCGGGCCATCTGCACCAGGTAGCCGCTGCGCCAAAAGTTCTGGTTGCCCCGCAGCTCGCAGGCGGCGTCGGCCGGACTGGCGAAGCCATCGAGAAAATACCGGCAGGCCTGAGCCGGATTGAGGGCGCGCACCAGCCGCAAGTCATCGTAGAGCACCTGCCCCCGCTTGGTGTCGGCGCCGGCTCGCAATTGGCGGCCGCGGGTCGTCATGTCCATTTTGCCCCGAAACACCGTCCAGCGCAAGCCGTTGGCGCAATAGTCGAACAGCACGCGCTGCTTTTCCGGCGCGAAGGCGTAGCTCGTGCCCTCCGTCACGGCCAGCCAAAACAGCAGGCTGTTCACGAAGTGCAGGCCATAATTGCCAAACTGCAGCATGGCGCCGTGCTGCTGAAACGAGTAGTCTGGCTGAATGCCTTCGCCCGTGCTGACCACAATGACCGAGGCCATGTTGTTCAACGCCTGGGCCAGCCCGACGGCATCGTTGTGGAGCAGTGCCACGCGGGCCTCGATGTCGTGCTGCCAGATTTTGTTTTGCCCCGTGGGGTTCTTCTGCGCAATGCGCGGGCGTAGCACGTCGTCGAGAAACGCCCGCTCGGGGGCCGTGGCCTCGGGGCCCAGCATCAGTAGCAGGCTGGCGTAGGCGAAGGGCGTATTGATTTGGTTTTGCCACCAGTTCGGGCAGCGAAAATCGTGGCTGGTCCAATAGGCCAGCCCGCGGTGCAGCGCGGCTATGTACTGCGGGTCGTGGTTGCGGTGGTACCGCCGGGCCACCAGCAGCAGGCGGTAGAGGTGCCAGGAGGGCGGCCAGGCATTGCTCAGCGTGGAGTGGTAGTCGATGTCGGGCCAGGCGCCCGCCGGCGTCAGGGAGGCGTAGTAGCCCGCGCCGTCCTGCGCGTAGCTGATGTCGCCGCTTAGCTGGTAGCTCCGCTCGCTGGCATAAGCGGTATCAGAAAGCAAGAGCCGCACGCAGCGGGTGCGCGCCGTTTCCACGTCTCGCAACTGCGCGGCCGGCTGCTGTGCCCAAACGCTGGTCATCGCGCCGCAGATAACTAAACCGATAAGTATGAGGGCAGCTTTCATTTTCTTTGCCGTTGACGCCAACAGGTATTTGAACAGTTACAGTTAGCGCAGCGCGTCGAGGGGCACGGCGTCCATGTCGGTGTATTCGCGGTTTTCGCCGGCCATGCCCCAGACGAAGGCGTAGTGGCTCGAGCCGCAGCCGGTGTGGATGGACCACGGCGGCGAGAGGATGGCCTGCTCGGTGCTCACCCACAGCGGGCGGGTTTCGGTGGGCTCGCCCAGCAGGTGCAGCACGCGCTGGCCTTGGGGCAGGTTGAAGTAGAGGTAGGCCTCCATCCGGCGGTCGTGGGTGTGGCTCGGCATCGTGTTCCACACCGAACCCACCTTGAGTTGCGTGAGGCCCATCACCAGCTGGCAGCTTTGGATGCCTTCCTGGTAGATGTATTTGTAGATGGTGCGCTCGTTGGCCGTTTCCCGGGCGCCCATTTCCACGGGCGTGGCCTCGGCCTGGGTGCGCCGCGCGGTGGGGTGCGCCGCGTGGGCCGGGGCCGAGAGCAGGTAAAACTTGGCCGGCTCGGCCGCGTCCGCGCTGGCAAACGCCACTTCTTTCGCGCCCAGGCCCACGTAGAGGCAGTCCTGGTGGCCCAGCTCGTACACCGTGCCGTCCACCGTGATGGTGCCGGCGCCGCCCACGTTCAGGGCGCCCAGCTCGCGGCGCTCCAAGAAGAAGTTGGCCTTGAGCGACTCGGGGCAGGGCAGCGTGAGCGCCGCGCCGGTGGGCTGGGCCCCGCCCACTATCAGGCGGTCGTAGTGCGTGTAGGTCAGCTCGATGGCGCCGGCCGTGAAGATGTTCTCAATCAGAAAGTGCTCGCGCAGGCCGCTCGTGTTCAGGGCAGCGGTTTCGCGGGGGCCGATGGCAAAGCGTTGGGTCATATTTCAGTGAGCAGTGAGCCGTGAGTAGTGAACAGTTTTTCAGAAGACAATCAAGCAAAATTGTTCACTGATAACTGTTCACTGATGTTACCGCCCCATCCAGCCGCCGTCGACGGTGAGGATGGTGCCGTGCACGTAGTCCGAAGCGGCCGAGGCCAGAAATACCGTTGGTCCTTTGAAGTCGGCGGCCTCGGCCCAGCGGCCGGCTGGGATGCGGGCGAGGATGGCGGCGCTGCGCTCCTCGTCCCGGCGCAGGGCGGCGGTGTTGTCGGTGGCCACGTAGCCCGGCGCAATGGCGTTCACGTTCACCCCACGGCCCGCCCACTCGTTGGCCAGGGCCTTCACCAAGGAGCCGATGGCGCCCTTACTGGCCGCGTAGCTCGGCACGTTGATGCCGCCCTGAAAGGTGAGCAGCGAGGCCGTGAAGACGATTTTGCCCGAGCCGTTTTGCAGCATCTGGCCGCCGATGGCGCGGGCCAGGCGGAAGGGCGCGTCGAGGTTGATGCTCAGCACGGCGTCCCAGTCCTCGTCGGAGTGCTCGGCGGCCGGCGCGCGGCGGATGATGCCGGCATTATTAACCAGGATGTCAATGACCGGAAAGTCCTGCTGCACCCGGCTAAGGAAGCTATTCACCTGCGCACGCTGGCCAAAATCGGCTTGGTAGCTGTGGAACCGGCGGCTCAGCAACCGCACCAGTCGGCCGGTTTCGCCGCCGTCTGGCTCCGCCGTGGCCGATACGCCGATGATGTCGGCCCCGGCTTCGGCCAGCCCCAGCGCCATGGCTTGGCCGATGCCGCGGGTGCAGCCCGTTACCAGCGCCGTTTTACCCGTTAAATCAAAAAGAGAAGCCATTGAAGCTCGTTATACAGAGGAACATAAAATGAGGCAGCAGCAAGCCAGCGAGTGAAGCATGCTTTTAGAGCGTCGCGCTGCCTTTCAGGCGGATGTCGCGCGAGGAGCTGCCCACCAGCACGTCGAATTTGCCAGACTCCAACACCCACTGCTTCTTCGCTTCGCTGTAGAACTGAAAGGCTTCGGCGTTCAGGGGCACGGTTACGGTTTGGGCCTGGCCGGGCTGCAGGAATACCTTTTTGAAGCCTTTGAGCTCTTTTTCGGGCCGCTTCACCGAGGCTTGCTCGTCGTGCACGTACACCTGCACCACTTCGGCGCCGGCCGTCTTGCCGGTATTGGTAACCGTCAGTTTCACGCTGGCGCTTTTGGCGCCGGGCGTCACGGTCAGGTTGCTGTATTTGAAGGTGGTGTAGCTCAGGCCGTGGCCGAAGGCAAACTGAGGCGCCACCTTGTAGGTATCGTAGTAGCGGTAGCCCACCCAGATATCGTCCTTGTAGGTTTGCTTGAGCGGGTCGCCGGGCGTGCTGGGGTACTCCCCCAGCTTGTGCGCCGGTGCGTCTTCCAGCTTCACCGGAAACGTGAAGGGCAGCTTGCCCGAGGGATTCACGTCGCCGAACAGGATGTGGGCCAGCGCGTTGCCGCCTTCCATGCCGGGGTACCAGGCTTCCACCAGCGCATTGGCCTGGCCCACCCAGGGCGCCACTTCGATGGGCCCGCCGCCCAGCAGCACCACCACGGTGTTGGGGTTGGCGGCCAGCACGGCCTTCACCAGCTCATCCTGGCCGAAGGGCATTTTCAGGTCGGGCTTGTCGATGCCTTCGGCATCGTAGGCGTTTTCGCTCCATTTACTGTAGTCGTACCCGTGGAAGGCCCCGCCTACATAAACTACCGCGTCAGCGGCTTTGGCGGCGGCCACGGCCTCGGCCATCAAGGTCGGGTCGGCCTGTTGGCCTCTGGCAACTTTGTAGCCGGGAGCATAGGTGACGGTGACCTTATCGCCCAATTCGTTCTTGATGCCCTGCAAGGGCGTGATTTCGTACTTGGCCTGCAGCTGTGCGCTGCCGCCGCCGCCCGCGTTTTCGCGCGTGGCATTGGCCCCGATGACGGCCACGGTTTTCACCGTTTTCTTCAGCGGCAGCAGGCCGTTGTTTTTGAGCAGCACCATGCCTTCCTCGGCCACTTTGAGGGCGGTGGCCTGGTGCGCGGCGGTGTTGTGCGAGCCCGGCTGCCGCTTTTTGCCGTCCAGCATGTTGGTGGCGTACATCACCCGCAGAATGCGGCGCACTTTGTCGTCGAGCAGGGGCTCCAGCTTGGGGTCCTGCTTGATGGCTTCCAAAGCTGCGTCGGCCAGGTAGAAACGGTCGTAGATGTTTTTGGTCGCGGCCGGGGTGGCCGCGCCGGTGCTGGCGGTGGCGCTTTGGTCCACGCTGTTGCGCTTCAGCACCAGGTCGGTGCCCATTTCCAGGTCGGTGCCGTTGCGCAGGGCGTCCATCGTGTTGTGGTTGGAGCCCCAGTCGCTCATCACCAAGCCTTTGAAGCCCCATTCGCCTTTCAGAATGTCGTTCATCAGGTAGGCGTTTTCGGTGGCGAACTGGCCCCGAAACTTGTTGTACGAGCCCATCAGGGCGTGCGCGCCGCCTTGTTGCACGGCCGCCTGGAAACCGGGCAGGTAGATTTCCCGCAGCGCCCGCTCGCTCATGTTCACGTCGATTTTGTTGCGCTGCCATTCCTGGTTGTTGGCCGCGTAGTGCTTCACGCAGGCCGACACGCCCTGGTCCTGCACCCCGCGGATGTAACCCGCCGCCATCTGCCCCACCAGGTAGGGGTCTTCGCTGAGGTACTCGAAATTGCGCCCGTTGAGCGGGGCCCGGATGATGTTGATGCCGGGGCCCAGAATAATGTCTTTGCCCCGGAAATTGGCTTCCTGGCCCAGCACGGTGCCGTAGGCGTAGCCCAGCTCGGGGTTCCAGGTGGCGGCCAGGGTGTTGTTGGTGGGCAGGTAGGTGCCGGCGTTGTTGGGGTCTTTCACGGCTTTCCAGTCGCGGCCCTGCTCGGGGCGCACGCCGTGGGGGCCGTCGGAAGTCATCAGTTCGGGAATGTTGAGCCGCGAAATGCCGCCGGCGGCAAACGCCGAATTGGCGTGCACCATCTTGATTTTTTCTTCCAGCGTGAGCTGTTTCAGCAGCGCATTCACGGCCGCCTCGTTGGCCATGAGGGCGGCCTGCCGGTTCGGCGGGCCGGCGGCGCGTTTGGGCTTGGCGGGAGGTGAAGCCAGATTGAAGGCGGTGGCGGCGCAGAGGGCCGTGCCGGCTACTGCCACCAAGCGTAGAGAAGCGAAATTCATAGAGTGAATGAGCAAAAAGGTTGTATGACGTCGTTTTCTACCGGGTTTTCGCCCAGCTTATTTCTACCGGAGAAGCCAGGCGCTGAGCAAACTGAGCCAGGTAGGCATCCCATTCCTGCGCGGTGCGAAACTGGCCACTCTTCGTCCAGCCAAAGCCGGCGTAGAACGCGAAAGGCCCGGCGGCCGGACGCATGAACACCAGGAGGTTGCTCTGGTCGGGCTGCTCCACGCGGTGGTCGCGCACTTCCGTCACAGCGCGCGGGTCGAGCACCAGGCCGGTACCGATTTCGGCGTCATCAACGGGCTCCCAGTAGCGGAACCAGCCGGCTTTTAGGTCGGTCTGCACCGCCCCCTTTTTCTCGTGCAGGGTGATGCCGACTACGAAATTGGGCAGCGCCTGCGGGCTGCTGCAGTAGTCTTCGTAGCGGGTCAGGTTGCTGCCCAGGTCCAGCGAAATGCGCTTGCGCTCGGTGATGGTGCGGCCGTTGGCCTGCCAGGGCGCATAGGTAAGCTCAAACACGGTGCGGATGGGGCCGATGGCCAGCGTTTTGTAGCTGATAAAGTTTTGGGAAACCCACAGCCGGCCCTCGTCCCAGATGCCGGTGCCGCCGCAGCCGCGGCTGTCGCCCACGTGGTAGGGGTCGTAGCCCTCGCCGCGGTCGTGGTGGTAGTAGCTCGGGTCGGTTTGGTAGCTGGCGTACCACTTGTCGATGACCGAGTAAGGCACCCGCTTCAGCCAGCAGTCCATGCCGCTGGTGAGGGTGCCGTCTTTGCGGCCCGCCTCGGTGAGCTGCTGCGCCACGGGGCCGTAGGTGCGGAAAGCCACCCGCTCATTCTCCCAAGCGTAATCATCAATGCGCTCGGGCACGAAGCGGGAGAAGGTCGCATAGGGGCTTTTCGGGCGCTGGGCGGCTCCGTTGGGTGCGCCCGCCACGGTGAATTTCCGGGTTTCATTGGCGGCCAGCGCGGTCTGGAACAGCAGCTCATCGGCTTGGCCGTCGGCGTTGTTGTCGAGTGCCTGGCTCACCAGCACCGTGCCGGCCGCATTGCGCACCAGCAGGTTGTCGGCACCGTAGGCCTTGATGAGTCCTGATAGCCGGGCCGCTGGCAAGCTCACCGTTTCGGTGGGCCGGGCCACCGCCAGCCGGTTGCGCACGCTGAAAGCCAGCGCGGCCGGGGGCTTGGGCGCGGTGCTGCTGCCTCCCACCGGGTGCAGCGCCAGCGGGGACAAGAGCAGCGCACCCCCTATTGCGCTGGTAAAATGCAGCCAGGGACAGGCCATTGCTAAAGAAGGGCTTAAAAGTGACGTGGCAAAAAGGCGACGCTCCGACTGCGGCAGCAGTCGTGCGTTTTCGTGGATATATCGTAGCGGGCTGGCCGCGCAACTCCTTCATTTCCGCATCCTGGGCGGGTCAATTAGCCGAAGCCGTGAGGTGAGCAGCCCTGCAGAACGAAGGGCTGGCGGCCTGGGCTGGTGCAAGTACATGAGCCCGTTCGCAGGCCCGCGGCAGAAGCCGATGTTGCGATTGCGGCGGAAATATACACGCCGTTTTCAGCTGTCAACTTTTCGGCTTTTCGCTTTTTTCCGGCTTCGCTGCACCAAGGGCGGTGCTGGTTGGGCTGACTGCGCTTTTCACTAAAAGGATTGTGACAGTCCCGTACTAAAAATGAAACAACAGCTGATTACAATTTCATTTTTGACTTAACAAAACACTGAACAACAATACTTTGAACAATATTCACAAAATGAACCACGATGGTTCTAAATGAGAAAGTGGTAGTGTCGGCTTCCGCAGACATTTGTAGAGTCCCTCAGCCATTAGCCGCTCCGGACGGGCCACTGCCTCTAAGTTGCCCAAGCCAGCGGCCCTTGCCAGCGCCAGCAGCCTCATGGCCCTAACCCGGCACACCAGTCACGCGGCGGAGGTAGTTGGTCGAAGCGCCATGGTCCTTGTTAGGCTCAACTCCGCCTGCCCCGCTTGGCCGCGTTTCCGCCGCTTGTCACTTCTGAACCAACCCCAAAATTCCCACGCATGAAAAGACTACTATCCCTGCTGTTGCTGAGCTGGCTCGCCATCGGGGCCGGCCACGGCCAGGCCATCTCGCCCTACCTCGCGGGCCAAAACGCCTGGCTGCCCACCGCCCTGGGCACCACGAACTACGGCGGCCTGCTCGACCGGCTGTGGCCGGTGGTGAAGCAGTCGAAGGTGAAGATGATTCGCATCGGCGGCAACGGCGCCAACACCAATCTGATAACCAACGCCCAGTACATCGCCCTGATTGATTCCATTCGCCGCATCGGGGCCGAGCCCATGGTGCAGGTGTCGGAAGGCCGGGGCCGCTTCACGGCCACGCAGGCGGCGCAGGTGGTGAACCATGTGAACATCACCATGGGCCGCAACGTGAAGTACTGGATTATCGGCAACGAGCCCGATTTGGCGGCCCAACCCAACGTGGTGCCGGTGGCAGGCGTGGAAGCCTACATCAAAGGCTTCGCCTCGGCCATGAAGGCCGTGGACCCCAGCATCCTGATTGTGGGGCCCGAAAACGCCGGCTACAACGCCTACTACCCCGCCCTGCTGGGGGGAGCCAACGACGTGACCGGCACCGACGCCAACGGCCGCTACTACATCGACATCATTTCCTTCCACACTTACCCGTTCTCGGGCAACCAGACGCGGGCCCAGGTGGTGGCCGCCGGCCAGAACGTGGCCAACACCGTGACCAACCTGCTGGGCCTGATGGCCGCGGCCAACACCAAAAACAACCGCACCGGCGCCAACGCCCTGCGCTGGGCCCTCACCGAATTCAACCTCGACTACGCCAACCCCGCCGTGAACACGGTGGAGGGCCTGGGTGCTCACTCCTTCATCAACGGCCAGTTTTGGGCCGAGGTGTTTGGCGTGGGCATGAAGTACGAGGCCGTATCGATGCAGCCCTGGTGCATTCACGAGAGCAACGGCTCGCGCATCGTGAGCGACAAGGGCTACCTCGACGGCGCCACGGTGGCCACCATCAAGCCCCGCTCCTGCTACTGGCACGAGATGCTGATTTCGGAAAACATGCACGGCACCAACCTCAACGCGACTGATAATCAGAGCCTGGTGAAGGAAGTCTGCAGCCAGGACAACGGCACCACCGCGGTGATGGTCCTGAACGAAAGCGACGTGACAGACTACGACTTCACGGTGCAGCTGAACACGGCCGCGGTGCCAGGCACGAATGCCCTCAAAATCAACGTGCCGGCCGGCATCAATGCGGCCTACAACGACCGGATTCCAGCGCAGTCGACGCTGGTGCTGCTGTTTGACGCGCAGGGCGCGCTCACGCGCAAGATTGTGTACTCGCTGCAGCACGCGCAGGGCGCCCTGCCTCCCACCTACCTACTGCCCGGCCAGACGCTGACGCTGGCGGATTTTTCGGCCGATAAAACCGTCACCTGCCTAGCCCCCGATGCGGTGACGTACACGGGCGCGGTGGTGGGCAGCTACACCTCGCTCACCTGGACTTTTGGAGCGGGCGCCACGCCGGCCACGGCCAGCGGCCGCGGGCCCTTCGCCGTGACCTACACCACGGCCGGCGCTAAAAACGTGACCATGACGCTGGTGAACCCTGACACAACCATCGTGGTGAGCAAGCCGGCCTACGTGCAGGTAAACCCCTGCCAGCGCACGCCTTACAACGGCACGCCAGCCCTGATTCCGGGCGTGGTGAAGTCCATCGAATACGATTTCGGCGGCGAGGGCGTGGCCTACCACGACAACGAAATGGAAAACCGCGGCGCCACCGCCGACCCCACTGCCCCCCGGCCCAACGAGGGCGTGGATACCCAGAACGGCGACGCCGGCTACGGCAACATCGGCTACTCGGCCGCCGGCGAATGGCTGAAATACACCGTCAACATCCAGACCAGTGGCTACTACAGCATCGCGTTTCGCGTGTCGACGCCGGCTACATCGACGGGCTCGCTGCGGCTGAGTGTGAACGACGTGGACAAAACCGGCGTGGTAGTCATTCCCGCCACGGGCAGCTACAACACCTACCAGAGCGTGGTCGTCAACAACGTGTACCTGGATGCTTCGCCGAACGCGACGCTGAAGTTTGACTTGGTCGCGAGCAGCTTCAACATCTCCAAAATCACGTTTACGGCCATGCCCCCGCCGCCCATTGTGGTGAACCGCGTGTACAACGGTTCGAATGACGCGCTGGGCACCAACGACGCCGTGGAGCTGCTGGTGGTGCAGGACCACCTCGACATGCGCGGCATGATTGTCAAGGATTTCGACGCCAGCAGCACCACCGACGCGGGCGGCAAGTATACGTTCAACAACACGCCGTTTTGGGCCGATATGCGCAGCGGCACCACCGTGGTGCTGCGCCAGCTGGCCGGCCCTGCCGGCTACGTGCCCGACTACGACGCCTCCGATTTTACCGTGGACATGCTGCTCGGCAACAGCACTTACCTGACCAGCACCTCCACCAACTTCAACGTCACGCAATACGAAATGGTGATGATTAAGGAGGCCGGTTCGAGCCCGGCGGGCGTGGCCGGGGCCATTCACACGTTTGCGACGCGTCTGGGGCTGGCCGGCTCGGCGGCGGCGGGCACTTCGCCGCTGTACCTGTCGGTGCCCGGCAACAAGATGACCTCGCCCGATGCCGAAGCCGGCGGCGCGCCCAGCTCGTTTCATTACCCCCTGAACCCCACCCAAACCATTTCCGACTACAACGGCGCCGGCAAAGCCGCTATTTCCCAAAGCACTGCCCCGAACTGGGGCTACGGTTTCGGCACGCCCAACATCACCTACATTCAGTCCTTGCGCCGCGCCGTGACGGGCCCCGACCTGGTGGTGACCAACGGCCAGCGCATGCCCGCCGGCGGTAGCTACAACAGCATTACGGTGCAAAGCGGCGGCACCCTGCTGCCGCAGCTCACCACCACCGTGGCCAGCACGGTACGGGTGCTCACGGGCGGCAAGCTTGTTACCAACTGCGCCGTAATAGGCGGCGCGGGCAGCTTCGAGCTACAAGCCGGCGCCGAGCTGCACATCTGCGACCCGGCCGGCATTGCGGCCAGCGGCAGCACCGGCGCCATTCAGCTGGCGGGCACGCGCAGCTTCTCAACCGATGGCATCTACACCTACAACGGCACGGCGGCCCAGGTGACGGGCTCGGGCCTGCCCGCCCAGGTGCGCAGCCTCACGGTGAACAACCCCGCCGGCCTCACCTTGACCCAGGGCGTGAGCGTGGCGCAGGTAGCCCGCCTGCAAAGCGGCAACCTGAGCACCGGCGGCCAGCCGTTCACGCTACTTTCCACGGTCGATGGAACAGCGCTGGTCGACAACAGCGGGGGCGTTATCACCGGCAACGGCACCATGCAGCGAGCCATCACCAGCGCCGTGACGGGGCCGGCCTACCGCCACATGAGCTCGCCGGTGGCGGGGGCCACGTTTGGCAGCTTGGTCACCCCGGGCTTTGCGCCCACGTTTAATTCGGCCTACAACACCAGCGCCACACCGGGTTCGGTGTCGCCCTTCCCCACGGTGTTTGGCTACGATGAAAGCCGCATTGCCACGGCGGCTTCCAATTATGCGGCTTTCGATAAAGGTTGGTTTTCGCCTGCCGATGCCACCGAAACCATGCAGCCCACGCGCGGCTACACCGTGAATGCGCCCGCCACCGCCGCGCCCATCGCCTTTACCGGCACCTTCAACAACGGCGCCCAAAATTCGGGCACGCTCAGCCGGGGCACTGACGCCGACGCCGGCTGGCAGTTGCTCGGCAACCCCTACCCCAGCCCCCTGGACTGGAACACCGTCGCCCCGGCCCAACGCCCCGGCATGGACGCCGCCATGTACGTGTACCACAGCACCGGCCAATACGCGGGCACCTACCGCAGCTACGCCAACGGCGTGGGCGCCTCCCCGCTGGTTGTGGCCGGCTCGGGCTACTTCGCCCGCGTGTCGGCCCCCGGCACGCCCGGCGCCGTGAACCTGACCAACGCCAACCGCGTCACCGCCTTCGGCCCGCAGCCGGCCTTCGGCCGCGGCACCGTGGACGCCCGCCCGCTGCTGCGCCTCGCCCTGAGCGGGGCCGGCTTGCAGGACGACGCCTACGTGTACTTCGAGCAAGGCGCCACGGCCGGCGTCGATGCCGAATTTGACGCCACCAAGCTGCCCAACCCGACCGGGCTGGACCTGGCCACGCTGGCCGGCACCGCGCCGCTGGCCATCAACGCCTTGGCCCCGCTCGGCACCACCGACGCAGTAGTTCCGCTCATTTTACGCGTGCCGCAGCCCGGGATTTTCACCTTCACGGTGGCGCAGCTGAGCAATTTCAACGCGCCGGTGTATTTGCGCGATGCGCTGAGCGGAACCCAGTTGCTGCTTGCGGCGGGCAGCAGCTATCCGTTCGCGTTGGGCACCCTGACGGGCGGCAACGGGCGCTTCAGCCTCGTGTTCCGTTCGGCCACCGTCACGGCCACCCGTGCCGAGCTAACCGCCGAAGCCGTGAGGTTATACCCCAATCCGGCCCGCGCCCGCTTCACCTTATTGCTGCCCCCGCTGGCGGGCCAGCACGCGGTGCGCGCCACCCTGCTCAATGCCCTGGGCCAGACGGTGCAGGTCCGCACCATTGGCCTGAACGCCGCCGGGGCTACCGCCGAATTCTACACCTCGGGCCTAGCCGCCGGCGTGTACACCTTGCGCATGCAAGCCGATAAGCAGGTGCTGACCAAGCGCGTGCTCATCGAATAGCTGGCCGGGGCCTGCCCGATGGGCTGCTTTGCAATTTCTGGCTTCATCAACGGGCTTCAATGCCGGTTGCTTGGCCCTCCTTTCCCATTTCAATCGTAAACCAAAATCAACGCGTCATGAACCATACTAAATTCACCCCAAAAGGGGCTGTATGCCTGTTGTTTGCAACCGCCCTCCTGGTCTCGTGCGAAAAAGACAATCCACTGCAAACGACCACAAACGGGGACTATAAAGTCGACCCCGTACGGTCTAATGCTATTTTCAGCAACATTCCTTTAAAGACGTTTACTGCTGCAAATAATGAATATACGGCTGCAGAATACGCTACAGATTTTGGGGATAATTCCAAAACCAATAATTGGCGCGGAGGCAAACAATGGATTATCGATAATTCCCTGCGCGTCCATTTGGATGACGGCTATTCATATACCAACGGGTTGGTAGCCTCAAACAATGTATCCGATGGTACGGATTACGATATGAGTTACAGCTTTAAGTTTGACCCCGCCTTTACCTTTGCGGAAGGAGGGAAACTAGGCTGGGGATTTGAGATTGGGGACGGAGCCAGTGCCTGCAATGTCCCAACGGCAGGACACGGAGCTAGTGTGAGGCTGATGTGGAAAAGAACATCCACTACAACTCATGCAATAAAGCCATACGTGTATTATTATGATATGCCTAATACCCCTGCATATCATTGTGGTGACAATCCACAAAGCAAACAATTCGACGGACTGGAAAAAGGGGCGTGGTATAACGTTTATATCCACGTTACAAGCAACACCTACAGCAATAGGGATGGCTATTTAAAAATACTCATCAAAAAGAGTACGTCCACCACCTGGACCGAGTTAGCAAACATCCCCGACATTCGCTGGACCAATGACCACAATTATCGTAAAATAACGAGAATATCGTTTGATACATTTAGAGGCGGGGATGACACCAGTTGGTCTGGCCCTGCTGGGGATATTTTTTACGATGATGTAAAAGTAAACCAGCTTGCTCCATGATTTCACATAGGTTGTAAGCACGAAAATCCTTATTAGCATTTTCGTGCTTACAACCTATGTGAAATTGGAGGTTGTCCAGGCCCAAGCCACGACGCGTCGGCTGGCCCGTTCGACGGGCAACCACAGCCATACTTTGTGCCTTTAGCGGCCCACAACCGTCCACATTTTATCCAGCCCAAGGGCTTCCTAGCGCTGTTGCTGCGCTTTTTTCAGCCGTAGGCGCGGCAATGTCGGGCTGGTTCCCTGCGCTTTTTTTGCCAGTTTGGCTACCGTCATCAGCGGCAGCGGGCAAGCCCACAGTCGTGGCCGTTGCGATGCAGTCGCGCGCTGCCACAGTTGGCGCACACATGTTGAGCCGTTACCATCAACTTTCTGCGAAGCCCATTCTGATTTAGACCACCGCCTATTTTTTGAACGATTTGCTTCAGCAAATCAAGAATTTAATCACCCAATTAAGGCAGCACACGAACATCGGCAACGCATGAAAACCCTAATACATGTGCTGAGAAAAAAGCGCAACGGCGCTTTGAATCTTCATAACAATAAAAATACAGTATTAGCCATCTTGGCTTCGATTGCGACGGGCTGCATCGCATCATGCAAGGTCAGCGACTCCCAGGTGGCAGCAACGAAACCGGTAGTGCCGGATTGGGCATTGCCGGGTTCATCCACCCACAAGCAGGTACCGCCGCCGGCAGATTTTCACCGAGCCACCAAAACCTCAAACCGGCACATTGGCATTTTCGATGGCCAGAGCGACGTGGGCGCACCACTGGTGCCCGGAACCTCCAGTTTTGAGCCGACGACGAAGGAATACACCATTAATTCGGCGGGCTATAACATTTGGTACACCCGGGACGAATTCCGCTTTCTGTGGAAGAAAATGTCGGGTGATATTTCCTTAGCGGCCGATGTTAAATTCCCCAATGCCGAAGGCTTTTTCGACAGAAAGGCGGTGGTCATTATCCGGCAAAGCCTGGACGATGACTCCGAGGAAGCCATGGTAGCCCGTCACGGCGCGGGCCTGATGCACCTGGCCTGGCGACCGGAGAAAAACGCGAAGGTGTTGCAAATGAAAGTTCCGGAGAAAAGCGCCCTGCGCATCGGGCTAGAAAAGCGCGGCGAAAACTACGCCATGTTCATAAGCCTCAATGGAGAACCCATGCACCAATTAGGCGACCCTATTAGGCTCACCTTCAAGGAGCCTTTTTACGTGGGCATCGGCTTCTGCTCACACATTCCGGATAAAGTAGATACCGCCATTCTCTCCAATGTGGTCTTGGAAAACGCCGCCGGGAGACTGCAGTAATCAACCGCTTGCCAACCAACTCCCCCGTCCACCCGAGCCGAATCCAATCATAATGAGACTCCTGCTAATCTGTTCCTTGTTCGCAGCTATCTTTTTCACACAAGCTTGTACGGCCGCTAAAAACGCAGGCGCAGTTGGAACTGCTTCCGACACGAAAAAGGCGATGCTGAGAGCCCTGGCGTGGCAAGAGGCACACCCAATTGTCGAAAAGTCGACCAAAGACTGGACCAACGGGGCCTACTACACGGGAGTTGTGAAAGCTCATCAGGCCACCGGCGACGCTGAATTTTTGCAGGCTCTGCAAGCAATGGCCCGGAAGAATGAATGGCAAACGTATATCCGCATCAATAGCGCCGACGATGTGGCCATCAGCTACGCTTACCTGTACTTGGCGTCCATTGGCGACAAGGAGGCCAACCTGATTCCGACCGAAGACTTCATAAAGAAGCATCTAGCTTATCAGCAAGAGCAGCAGCGCAACAAGCCGTTGTGGTGGTGGTGCGATGCGCTTTTTATGGCGCCCCCCGTTTTCACGGTACTTGCCAAACGAAATAACGACCCCGCGCTGCTGGACGACATGTACCGGCACTACAAAGAAACCTACGACCTGCTCTACGACAAAGAAGAGCACCTTTTTGCCCGAGACGACCGGTTTTTATGGAAGGGCGCGAGCACGGATAAGAAAGAAAAGAACGGCAAAAAGATATTCTGGTCCCGCGGAAACGGCTGGGTATTGGGCGGCCTGGCTCTAATCCTGCAGGACCTGCCGAAAGACGATGCGCACCGTCCCTTTTTCGAACAGCTCTTCCGAGAAATGGCGACCAAAGTAAAGAGCTTGCAACAGCCCGACGGCATGTGGACCACCAGCCTGCTCTCCCCCGAGTCGTACGACCACACCGAAACCAGTGGCAGCGGCTTCTTCACCTACGGCATTGCCTGGGGCATCAACAACGGCTTGCTAAATCCGGCCGATTTCAGGCCCGTGGTAGCGAAAGCCTGGCCCGCCTTATTGAAAATGCAAAAACCCGACGGCATGGTGGGCTTCGTCCAAAACATTGGCTTCGACCCGCGCCCGGCGACGGCTGACAGCTGGCAGAACTACGGCACGGGCGCATTTCTATTGGCGGGCAGCGAAGTGCTGAAAATGAAATAAGCTTCTAAGCCACAAGAGTTCATGAATAAGCATTACGTTCTCCTGGCCGTTCTCCTGTTTGCTGCTGGTCCGGCTTTCGCCCAGCAATGGCGAAGCCGCTTATATCCCTCAAACTGGAAGCCGGGGATGCAGGACAGCGAAGGCCGGTTCCTGCACGATTTCTCCTATGCCGGCTATCATCGGGGTGAGCAGGCAATTCCCGATATAAAAAAGAACACCGTAGACGTCACCAAAGCGCCTTATGCGGCAGACAATTCGGGGAAAGAGGATGCGACGGCCACGATTCAACAAGCGCTGAATGATGTGGGCCAGCGCGGCGGCGGGGTGGTCTATTTGCCGGCGGGAAAATATCGGATTGACGTTTCGGCAGCCAAGGCCAACCCGCTGACGATAAGCTACAGCAACGTGGTATTAAGGGGCGCAGGCACTGGCAAGACGTTTATTTTTAATGACAACTCCGATGTGCGAAACACCGCCGTCATCCAGGCCAAGCCTACCGCCGGAGGCAATTGGCTGAGCCCCGAAAGCAAGGCCGTGAGCGTAAGGGAAGACTTGTTACTGCCTACCCAAACCATTCCGGTTTCATCCGTTCAGGATTTCAAAGTGGGCGACTGGGTGGTTTTGCGAACCGATGTTACCAAAGAGTTTATCACGGAGCACAACATGGACAACCTGTGGGAAACCTCGCTGGTTGGCACCATCTTTTACCGCTACATCACGGCGATAGATACACAGGCAAACACCCTGCAGATGGACGCCCCTACCCGGTATTTTCTCAAAAAGCGAGACAACGCCCGGGTCTATAAGGTGCAGCCCGTACTGCGCGAGGTTGGCATGGAGCATTTTTCCATTGCCAACCGACAATCAACGTTGCCGGGCTTGGGAGGGCTGGACTTTAACACCAAGGGCACCGCTGCTTACGAAGTACACAGCGCGCATCTACTCATGATAAACAGCGCCATCCATTGCTGGATTAGAAATGTTAGCACTTACAAGCCGGCCGAGAATAAGGACGATATCCATTTGGTTTCCAGCGGGGTTTTGCTGCAGAATTCCAGATTTGTAACGGTGGACGCGTGTTCCTTTCAGAAAGCCCAGTACCTGGGCGAAGGCGGCAATGGCTACATGTACACGCTGGCTTCCAATGATTGCCTTATCCGGAACTGCTTTGCCGCGTATGCCCGCCACAATTACGATTTCAAATCGATGCGCAGCAACGGCAACGTCATTCTGCGCTGCCGGGGCGAAAACTCGACGCTGGCCAGTGACTTTCACATGCACCTGAGCATGTCGAACCTATTTGACAACACGACGCTGAACAAGGATTTTCTAGAGGCCAAATTCCGGCCCTGGGGCACCTTGCCCGAGATGCACGGCTACCCCACCACCCAAAGTGTGTACTGGAACACGGTGGGGGAAGCCTACCCGGCGAAGTCTCCTTATGTAATCGATTCTGAGCAATTTGGCTGGGGCTACATTATCGGCACCAGTGGCCCGGCCAGTGACGTTAAAACCTCGCCAACGGCTGGTAAGATAAAAGAATACAACTACGATTCAGCCCCTGAAGACTTCAGGGAAGGCATCGGCAAAGGCGAATCCTTGCTACCCAAATCCCTTTATTTAGACCAGCTGGCAAGAAGGCTGAAGTTGCTTAAATGAGGTAGGCTCCTCAACTGGTTGACTTGCGCCCAAGGCCGGCCAGGACCTTGCCTTCACCTTGCCCGGGCCCGCAGCCCCAGCACGCCAACCCTGGCCGGCCAGGCCTGTCAAAGGTCATCCCACACTCACCAGAGCGGCGCCCACCAGGCAGGTGCGCCAGAAGGTCTTGCAGGAACAAATCAATATGCCGTTCTGCAAAACTGAAAGGCCCCGAAGCAGTGATGCTTCAGTTTTTTTGGGGTGGGGCAGCTCCACTGCTTTCAGTGCTCCTCGCGCGGGCACCGCCTTCTTTTCCCCTCCTCGACTTCCCATTTGGAAAGTGCACAAGTACCATTATGAGTAGGCGCTGCCTCTAAAAATATTGTGACAGACACGTGCTAAAAATGAAAATCAACCCCTCATCATTTCGAATTTATAGTAACCACAACATTGTTATTCAATAAATTAACAAATAAATTTCATATGAACAACATCTGTTAAAAATGAGAAAGAGAATGGAAACTTCAACGTGGACCTTTGATACGCTAACTCCGCATTAGGCAAGCTGAAGAAATGGAAAAGCCAGCTACTGCAAGAGCTGTTTCCCCATGCCGCAGTGGTCTTGAAAACCGTGGTTTTCGTGGTTGAGCTAGTGCCGGTTTCAGTCGTCTTTTTTTGCAATCCCACCCATTCTCATTTCCCTTATGAATCATTTTTTACCGTCTGCCCGCTTGCGCGGGGCGGCTGCTTCGCTGCTGCTGCTGCCCGTGGCGGGCGCGGCGCTGGCCGCCAGCCCGGCCCCTGCTGCCAGCCCAATCTCGGCCACGGTGCTGGCCGACATCACCGTGAAAGGCCGCGTGGTAGATGACAAAGGAAGTGCCCTGCCCGGCGTGACCGTGGTGGTAAAGGGCACCACCATTGGGGCCTCCACGAACAGCGACGGCACCTTTGCCCTCACCATCCCGAGCACCGTGACTGACCCGGTGCTGAGCATCAGCTACATTGGTTTTGCGCCGCAGGATGTGCCGGTGGGCGGCCGCACCGACATCAGCGTGACGTTGCGCGAGGACGCGCAGAAACTCAACGAAGTGGTGGTGATTGCCTACGGCGAGCAGTCGCAGAAAACGCTGACGTCGGCCGTGACGCAAATCGACGGCGACGCCATTGGCCGGCAAACGGTGGCCACGCCGGGCGAGGCCCTGGCAGCGCTGGCGCCGGGCGTGGCCGTGCAGTCGGACCAGGGCGGGGCGCCAGGCGCGCCGCCCACCATCGTCATCCGGGGCGGAACGTCGCTGGGCACTTCCTCCGACCCGCTGTATGTAGTGGACGGCTACCCGCTGCAGGACGCATCGCAGTTTAACCTCATCAACCCGAATGACATCGACGCCATTTCGGTGCTGAAAGATGCCGCTTCGACGGCCATCTACGGCTCGCGGGCGGCCAACGGGGTGGTGATTGTGACCACGAAGCGCGGCAAGTCGGGCAAGACGCAGTTCACCCTGTCGAGCTACACGGGCATTCAGCGCATTTCCAAAAAGCTGGACGTGCTACACCGCGACGAATACATCGACTGGCAGAAGGACCGGGTGCGGCAGCAGAACTTCAACCCGGCCACGGGCGGGTTCGGCACGGGGGCGAACCCGCTGCCGCCCGTGTTCCTGAACGACCCCGGCAGCCTGCCCGACACCGACTGGCAAGATGAGATTTACCGCGATGCCGTAATTCGCAACGTACAGCTGACGGCTTCGGGTGGCACGGAAAAGGCCCGCTTCAACGTTTCGGGGGCGTATTTCAAGCAAGACGGCGTGCTGCTGGGCTCGTCTTACGACCGATTCAACCTGCGCTTCAACCTAGACGCCAATCTTACTTCCAAGCTCAAACTTGGGGTGTCGGTGGCGCCGTCGTTGGGCATTCAGGACCGGCAGGCGGCCAATGGCGCTTATAATCAGTCGGGCGGGTCGGCCAACAACGGCACGCGGGCCGTGCCCAATGCCACGTCGCTGGCCCTGCTGCAGTCGCCGGCGCTGCCCGTGTTCATTGCCAACGGCGACTACGGCACGCCCGTCAACCAGGTCATCGGCGCCAACAACACGGCTTTCTACACCACCAACGTGTTCAACCCCCGCCAAACGGTGGACCTGAACCAGAACACCTACACCAGCTACCGGGTGTTTGCCAACACGTTCCTGGAGTGGTCGCCGCTGCCGGGGCTGCGGCTGAAAACGGCCGGCGGCGGCACCCTCACCACCGACAACCAGTCGGCCTACATTCCGGCCACCATGGCCTCGGAAGCGGCCCGCAACGCGAACATCTCTACTCCGGTGCTGGGCTCGGTGTACGCCCGCGAAAGCTCAAACCAGGCGGTTGATTTTCTGTGGGAAAATACAGCCACTTACAACAAGCAGGTGGGCGACCACAATTTTGGGTTGTTGGGGCTGTTTTCGCTGCAAAAATTTCAGGCCCGCAACACGGCTACCACGGCCCGGCCGGGCACCATCACCACCACCCTGCTCGAAAACCCGCTGGGCTCGCCCGACCGGATTGGGGAGCTGACCTACGACCAAAACGCCTTTCTGAGCTATGGCGGACGCTTGACTTATGATTTTCGCAAGAAGTATTTGCTCTCCGCGGCGCTGCGCACCGATGCCTCGTCGCGCTTCGGGCCGAACAACCGCTTCGCTGTGTTCCCCTCGGCTTCGCTGGGCTGGCGCGTGAGCGAGGAAGGCTTCTGGCAAGGCATTAAGCCGGTGATGAACGAGCTGAAATTCCGGGCCAGCATCGGGCAGACCGGCAACGCCAACATTGGTTCCTTCAACTACCTGAACACCGAGGCCAACAGCAACTACAGCTTCGGCGGCGCGCGGGTGTACGGGTACAACCAGCGCGGCCTGGGCAACCCCAACCTGACCTGGGAGAAAAACCAGCAGACGGATTTGGGCATCGACGCTGGCTTTTTTGGCGACAAAGTGACCCTCACGCTGGACTATTACAACCGCGAAACCACCGGCATGCTGCTGAACCAAAGCCTGCCCGGCGCCTTTGGCTTTGCCACCTCCTACCGCACCAACATCGGCGGGCTGCGCAACCGCGGCCTGGAGCTGGCCCTCGGCACCACCGTCAACCTGGGGCCGGTGCGCTGGAACATCAACGGCAACATTTCGGGCAACCGCACCAAGGTGCTCGACCTGGGCGGCGTGACCTCGCTGCCGCCCGAGGCGTCGGTGTTTGGCTGGAACAACTCTTACCAACTCATTGTGGGCGAGCCCTTGGGCAACATGTACGGCTTTGAGGTGCTGGGCGTGTACAAAAACCAGGCGGACCTCGACGCCTACCCCTACGCCGCCACCCGAAACCTCGGCAACTGGATTATCAAGGACCAGAACGGCGACGGCAAGATTGACGAGGGCGACCGGGTGAAAGTCGGCAAGGGCGTGCCCGATTTCCTCTACGGCCTCAACCAGAACTTCACTTACAAGGCATTTGATTTGAGCCTGAGCCTGCAAGGCGTGCAGGGCCGCGACGTGATTATGGGCAACATCCGGCAGTTTTACACGCTGGCCGCCAACGGCACCAACATCATCCGCGACTTCTACAAAAACACCTGGAGCCCCGACGCGCCCGAAGTGGAAACGCGCTGGCCCCGCATCTCGGCCGGCGGCTACAACCCCGGCAACCAGCTGACCGACCGGCAGGTGTACGACGGCTCATTCCTGCGGGTGCGCAACCTGACGGTGGGCTACACCCTGCCGGCCCCCCTGCTCAAACGCGTGAAGCTGCAGAGCCTGCGCCTGTACGCAACCGGCCAGAACCTGTTCACCTTCACCCGCTACCCCGGCTACGACCCCGAAACGAGCATCAACGGCGGCTCGCTCATCACGCCCGGCCTCGACCAAAGCAGCTACCCCGGCATTCGGGTGTTCACGGGCGGCCTCACGGTTGGTTTTTAATCTGTTGACTCTTGAATATCATGAAACCAACTACGTTCCTTCTCCGTGCTTTGCTGTTGTCCGGCCTCACGGTGAGCAGCTACGGCTGCAAAGATTTTGTGAACCTCACGCCCCAGGACATCATTCCGGTGAGCGGCTTCTATAAAACCGAAGCCGACATTCAGGCCGCGCTCACGGGTGCTTATGGCTCCATGCGCAGCGTGTACAACGGCTACTTCCAGTTCACGGAATTGCCTTCGGACAATACCCGCACCATCAATTCCAGCGAAGTGGGCTATGGGCAGTTCGACAAGCTGAACTGGCTGATAAACAACACCGCCATTGCCAGCGGTTGGAACCAGCACTACACCGTTATTGCCGGCACCAACGTGACGCTGGGCCACGCCGACGACGTGAGCTATGCCCTGCCCACCACCAAAGCCCAAATTGTGGGCCAGGCCAAGTTTCTGCGCGCGTTGATGTATTTCAACCTGGTGCGCTTCTTCGGCGACGTGCCGTTGGTGCTCACCGAGCTAAAAAGCCAGGCCGAAGCGCTGGACCTGGTGCGCACGCCCGCCGCCGACGTGTATGCTCAGATTGAGCGAGACCTGACCGACGCCGAAGCAGCCCTGCCCCTTTCCTACAACGCCGCCAACGTGGGCCGCGCCACCAGCGGCGCCGCCAAGGCGCTGCTGGGCAAGGTGTATTTGCAGGAGAAAAAGTGGGCCCTGGCCGAGGCAAAACTGGCCGAAGTGGTGGCCCTCACCCAATACCAGCTGCTGCCCGACGTGAACAACGTGTTCGGCGTGGGCAAGGACAACAACGCCGAAATCATCTTCGCCTGCCAGTACTTCAGCTCCGGCAACGGCGAAGGCAACTCGTTCGCCTACAATTTCGCGCCGGTGAACGCCAACGTCACCACCGTGGCCGGCGGCAGCACCAACCTCGGCACGAAGGACCTGAACGATGCCTTCGAGGCCGGCGACCAGCGCAAGGCGGCCTTCCTCACGGCCTTTGGCACCGGCAACGCCACCGATTACTACGCCAAGAAGTTCGTGTACAACGTGCTGTCTCCGAACGAGGGCGACAACGACTGGCCTATTATTCGCCTGGCCGACGTGGTGCTCATGTACGCCGAGGCGCTGAACAACAACGGCAAAACCGCCCTGGCCATCCCGCAACTCAACCGCGTGCGCACCCGCGCCGGCCTGGCCGCCAAGCCCCTCACCCTCACCACCGCCGACACGCAGCTGGCCATCGAGCAGGAGCGCCGCGTGGAACTGTGTTTCGAAGGCCACCGCTGGCACGACCTCATCCGTTGGGGCAAAGCCACCAGCACCATGCAGGCCTTCAAAACCAAGTACACCACCCTCGACCCCGCCAACGGCAACCTAGCCCCAAGCGTTACCAAGGAGCTGTTTCCCATTCCGCAGGTCGAAGTTCTGCTCAACAGCAAACTGACGCAGAATCCGGGGTATTAAGCAAGCTAAATCTGGCAGTAGAGCCGGTGGATGCAGTCAGTTTAGCTGGCTGCATCCACCGGCTCTTTTAATGCTGGCTCACACGCACATCCTTACCGTGCATTTCTCTACCAAACGGCCTTGCATTTTATCCATCATAACGCCTTCAATTGAATAATCTGTGCTTTCCTTCGTGCAGCTTCGCTCGTGTGGTAATTCTTCAGTCTCGCTCAGCACTACAAATTTTTGCTGAACTGCAAATCGACGGGCCGGATACTTTCACCTTTGTGGACGATTTTTTGACGAATTCTGCATCGACGTGACCGGCTACAAGCACGAGCGTTACGCAATAAGGGAGTCCGACTTGTCTAATATTTTTAAAACGCTGTGGCTTGCCGTTTTCAATTGGCATTCATTACTAAAGTCTTCATTTACCGTGCACCATTTGGTCAATGTGATTAAACAAGGGGATGGTCCGATTATCACGGTGCCTCTTTGGCGACCTCAATATTTCTACAAATCTCACAGCCGGGCATCGCGAAACAGTGAAAATGCTTCGGCTGCTTTCAGCCGTACGGGGAATAAAAGAAGCCAGCAGGCGCGCCCCTAAGTCGCGCGCCTGCTGGCTTCTTTTATTCCCCGTACGGCTGAAACAGTGGCTTGACTCAGCGGGCGGAACGCCGTCTCTCCTACAGTAGCGCCAGAAACTGGTTGTAATTCTGGTAGCGCCACAGGGCTTCGAGCAAGTAATAATCGGCGTACACCAGCGGCACGTCTACTTCCGAGTTGGCGGGCTTGTAGCCGGTGGCGTGCTTCAGCAGGAAGAAGTTGTTGGTGCCGGCCGTGGCCAGGTATTGCGGCGTGCAGAGGCTGCTCAGCAAGCCGGTGGCGCCCTGGTAGTACTTCTTCGGGCTCTTGGCGTACTTGCTCAGCTCCAGCAGGCCCGAGGCCGCAATGGCCGCCGCGGAGGCGTCGCGCGGGGCGTTGAGAATGTCGGGCGCGTTGAAATCCCAGTACGGAATATGGTCAGGAATGCGGTTGGTTTGCTTGAGGAAGTAGTCGGCTGCGTGCTGGGCGGCCGCCAGGTAGCGCGGGTCGCGGGTGTTGCGGTAGAGCATGGCGTAACCGTAGATGGCCCAGGCCTGCCCGCGCGCCCAGCAGGACTGGTCCGAATAGCCTTGGTGCGTCATGGCCTTGCGCAACTGGCCGGTGGCAGGGTCAAAGTCCAACACGTGAAACGTGCTGTAGTTCCTGCGGAAGCGGTTTTTCAGGTCGGTGTTGGCGTGGGCTTTGGCAAGGTGAGCAAAAGTGGTATCGCCGCTGAGCTTGCTGGCCGAAAACAGCATGTCCAGGTTCATCAGATTATCCACGATGACTGGATAGGTGAACGGCGCAAAATCCCAGGACCGGATGGCGCCCACCGTCGGGCTGAAGCGGCGCGAGAGCGTGGCTGCGCCTTGCAGTACCACCTCGCGGTATTTCGGCGTCTGCGTCTGCGCGTAGCCCTGCCCGAAAGAGTTGTTTAGAATGAAGCCCAGGTCGTGGTTGTCGGTGGTGTATTTCTCGGCTTCCAAGGTCTCTGTGCGGGCGGCGGCGCGACGGCGCCAGCTGTCCTTGCCCGTGAAGCGCGCCAGCTGCCACAGGTTGCCGGCAAAGAAACCGCTGGTCCAGTTGCGCGAGGTGGTGAGCTGCAGCGAGCCATCGGGCTTGGTGGTGCGGGGCTGCTGCGTGCTGTCGGGGTACTGCCGCAGAAAAGCGGCGTACTGCGCCTCGGCCAAAGCTACTACCTGGCCTACGGGGATATCAGGGGATTTCTGGGCTGCCGCGGGGCCCGCCAGCGCGAGCAGGAGCAGCAGCGTCGGGCGCGGTGCGGTCATGAAAGAGGGGTAGTCTGGAAAGGGTGGCAAGGAGGAGCAGCGCGGCCATTGGCGGCGCCGACGAATGGATTGGTGCAATTTTTAGCTCGGCGGCCCTGGGGCATCTTCGTCCCACCGCGAAACCTCCAGGGCCGCTTCGCTACAAGGTCCAGGGGCGCCGCACGTTGTCCGGATACAGCGCAAAGACCTTGTCGGCGGCCAAATCAGGGTAATGTTGGCCAGCCTTGTCGTAGAGCAGCAACGCGGTGTGGTTGCTGATGGGCGCCACGTCGGCGCGTTCCATTTGTTTCTCTTTCAGTAAATAGGGCTTCAGCCAGGCCACGCCGGCGTGCAGGCCGCGGCCGTCGGGCAAGGCGTAGTTCCAGAGGTCGACGTTGACTTTTTCGCCCAGCCGGGCCAAGCGCACCCAGCCCAGCATGTTCATGGTCACGTAGTTCCAGGGGCGGGTGCGGGCCAGCTCCAGGGGCTGCGCGCCGTCGGGCTGCAACTGCGTAGCAATGCGCGCCTTGGTCTGGGTTTCGAGCACCTTGCGGGCCAGGGCTTCGTCGCCGGTGAAGAGGGCAAAATCCACTACCTCCGAGTCCCAAAAAGTGCCGTGGTTGTTTTCCACCTTGCCTTCGGCCGAGCCCAGCGGGCTGGTCTGGGCCCAGGCGGTAAACTGCCGGAACCAGTCCTGCAAGCCGCTCACCAGCTTGGTGTCAATGCTTTTGCTGGCGCTCATCAAGGCCAGCGCATCGGGAATTTCCACGAGGTTGCGGGTTTCAATCATGCCGTAGCAGCGGCCCGTGTACAGGCCCGGAATGGCCTGCGCAAAGTTCAGGTTGGGGTTCATGCGCGTGGCCGGGTCCAGGAAAAACCCGCGCAACTGCCTGGCGGCCTGCACCGCGTACTTCTCCTCACCGGTGAAGTAGTAGGCCACGGCCAGCTTTTTCACGTCGCTGGTCATGTCCAGCATGTGGTCCTCGTCGGTGAAAGCAGCCGCTTCGGGGTTGCGCAGGCCGTCGCGGTTGATGTAGGGCTTGCCGTCGGGCTTGGTGGGGTCGGGCCAGCTGTAGGGCGCCTGCGACATGTAGTCGTGCTTGTTGCCGGTGGGGGGCGTCTGCGTTTTGTCGACGATGGTGTACGGGCCGTGCGTCAGGGCCTTTTGGGCATCGGCCACGGCGGCCTGCACCTGTTTGGTCTCGGCCGGGCTGCCTTTCTGATAAGCCGCTTTGTAAGCGGCCATCTGGGCGCCGTCGAGCAGAATAAACGCCGGACGGCCGCCCTGCTGCGCGCGGGCCTCAACCGTCCCCAAGCCCACAACCAAGACCGCCACTCCGCACCGAACCAGCAATTTGCGCATCATAAAAACAGGAGTTGTAAACAGTCCATTTGAGCCGAAGCAATGCAAAGTTCAGTGCCTAAAACCAGGCACCCTTTCTCATTTTTAACAGCGCGTGTTCACCTGATGCTTTTTCCATTGTTGCCTGAAAATGAAAAGGATAAAAAATAAAAAACCGAGCCCCGTGAGGGCTCGGTTTCATTTTTAGTGCACGTCTGTCACAATCCTTTTAGTGCGGTTTTATTGTCCGAACGATGTAAGGACGGGGTCATATCCGGCGGGGCTTGCCCTCGCTACCCCTTCAAATGCGGCACATGCCGGGTGCGGTACTCCGAGGGCGACAGCTGGTAGCGCGCCCGGAAGCTGCTGGAGAAGTACGACGGCGTGGAAAAGCCCAGCTCATACGCGACGTCCGTGATGGAGCGCGAGTCGTCGAGCAGCAGTTCGCCGGCCTTGTCCAGGCGCTGGCCTTGGATGAATTCGATGACCCCGGTGCCCAGCACGGCTTTCACCTTGCGGTAGAGCTGCATGCGCGTCAGGCCCAGGTAGCGGGCCACGTCTTCCACGCCGAGGTTGGTGTCGCTCAAGTGGGTTTGGACGGTGGCGGTGAGGTCGGCCACGAATTTCTGGTCGGGCGTGGGCGCGGCTTCGTCTAGCCGGAACTCGCGGCGGAAGTGGGCGCGCTGGCGGGCGCGGTTGGCCAGCAGGGTGCGCACGCTTTCGAGCAGAAAGGTCGGGTTGAAGGGTTTGGTGAGGTAGAGGTCGGCCCCGGCCTGCACGCCTTCCACCTGCTGCTCGGCGGCGCCGCGGGCCGTGAGCAGCACCACCGGGATGTGCGAGGTGCGCCAGTCGGCCCGTAGCTGGGCCACCACTTCCAGGCCGCTGAGGCCGGGCATCATCACGTCGCACACTACCAGGTCCGGAATCAACTCGGTGGCCAGCCGGAAGCCCGTGTGGCCATCGGCGGCGCTTTGCACCCGGAAATTGCCGCCCAGCTTGCGGGTCAGAAATTCGTTTACTTCCTGGTTGTCTTCGATGACGAGCACCAGCGTGTCGCTTTCCGCCTTGGCAGCCGCCGTTGCTTCCGGGCCGAAGTCAAGCAAAACCTCTTCGGACGCGTTTAGCACGGCCGCCGAGAGCTCTGTGCTGTTATCGGCGGGGTTATCGGCGCGCAACTCTGCTGGCAGCTCCCGTGGCACTGTCACGGTGAAGATGCTGCCCCGGCCCGGCAAGCTACTGAACGTCAGCTGTCCTTGGTGCAGGCGCACCAGCCCGTGCGCCAGCGCCAGACCAATGCCCGAGCCTTTGGCCACGGTTCCTTGGCTGCCTTGGTAAAACCACTCGAAGATGTGGGCCTGGTCCTGCTCGCTGATGCCGCGGCCCGTGTCGGCGATGCTCACCTGCAGGGCCCGGCCGCCGTCGGCCGGCTGCACGCTGATGGTAATGGTGCCCTGGTCGGGCGTGAATTTGACGGCGTTCGACAACAGGTTGAAGAACACCTTGTCCAGCAAGTTGCCGTCGAACCACGCGGTTAATTTCGGTTCCGCGCTCAGCAGGCGCAGGTCCACGCCGCGCAGGCGGGCCGGCTTTTCAAACACTTCCACAATCTCGCGCACGAAGGCCACCAAGTCGCCCTCCGTGGCGCGCACGGCCATTTTCCCGACTTCAATTTTCCGAAAATCCAGCAGTTGGTTCACCAGTTGCAGCAGCCGCTGGGTGTTGCGGCGCACCAGGGTCAGGTCCTGCCGCTGGCTGCCCGTCAGGTCGGGGCCGCTGGTGAGCAGTTCTTCCACCGGCCCCATGATGAGGGTAAGCGGGGTGCGCAGTTCGTGCGAGAAGTTGGTGAAGAAGCGCAGCTTGGCTTCGGTGTCGGCGCGCGACTGCTCGGCCAGCACTTCCAATTGGTTGCGCTGGGCGCTGATTTCCTCGTTCTGCTGCAGCAGCTGCCGGTTGATGCGGTCGTTTTCCTCGTTCTGCCTAATCAGCTCGTGGTTGATGCGGTCGTACTCGGCGTTGCGGCTGGCCAGCTCGCGGTTGATTTTGTCGTTCTCGGCGTTTTGCAAGGCCAGCTGGCGGTTAATCTGGCGGTTTTTGCGGGCCGAGCGCCAAGCCACCGCGCCCAGCGCCAGCGCCCCCAGCAGCGAGGCCAGCAGCCCGTACAGCGCTGTTTGCTGCGTAGCGTAAGTGGCCAGCAGGTGCTGCATCAGGCCCTGCTGCCGCTCAATGTCGCGCTGCTGGCTCACCATCTTATCAATCTGCTGCCGCATGGTCACCGCGTTGGTCGAGTCGATGACCATCGTACCCAAAATGGTTTCCCGCTTGAAGGGCTGCTGGGCGAGAATTTTTACGGCCGTGCGGATGGCGTCCTCGCCGGCCGGCGGGTATAGCAGCGAGGCCGTGAGCGCCCGCTGTTGCACTAAGCCCGGCTGCAGCCCATCTACGCCGATAATGCGCACCTTTTTGGTAAGACCGAGCTTCCGCAACACCGCCGCCGCGCCAAGCCCCATTTCATCGTTGTGCGCAAAAATGACCGACACCTCCGGATGGGCTTTCAGCGCCGCCGTGAGCAAGGGCTGCAAGGCGGTGCGGTCCCAATTGCCATGCACCTGCGCGGCCAAATGCATGTTGGGAAACGCCGCCAGGCCCTGTGCAAAGCCCAGGTGCCGGTTGGCCGTGGTCGAGGCATTCACGCCGCCCAGAATTTCCAACACATTCCCGTGCTCTTTTAACAAGCGCGCCGCGTAGCGCGCCGCCGTCTGCCCCACTTCGAGGTTGTTGCCGCCCACAAAAGCAGTGTATTGCTCGGAGGTAATGCGCCGGTCGAGCAGCACCACCGGAATGCCGCGCTGGTAGGCTTCTTCCACGGCCGGCGTCACGGGCCCCGCCTCTTGGGGCGACACGATGAGCAGGTCGATGCCGCCGCGTACCAATTCCCGAATTTGCTCCTGCTGCCGCTGGCTGTTGTCGTGCGCGTCGAGCATGCGCAGCTGCATTTCGGGATGGAAACTCAGTTCCCGCTCCATGCCGGCGAGCACCGCTTGCCGCCAAGTGCCGCCGGTGCTGCACTGCGAAAATCCGATGCGGTACGACGGGCGCGCCGCGGGCCCGCTGCAGGCACTCAACAACAGAAAAACAGGCGCCAGGCACGCGGAGGCGCGAGAAAATAGTTTTGTAATCACAAGGATATAAAGATTGGGCCCAGGGTGGGATGGAAGGCGCAACCTTTCAAATATACACAGCAGAATAGTCGTCCATCGAAACCCGTCTTACCCACTCAGCCATTCCGGCGTAGGGCGTGTTTGGATTCGGCTAAAACCAGAACGTCGTGCTGACTGAATTTTTCTGTTCCTATTCGGATAAGCGCCGACCAAGGTGGTTCTTTGAGCCTTCCTACACCACCTTCCCGGCCCTATGTCCCCCATCCTTGGCTTGCACCACGTCGCCATCATCTGCGCCGATTACGCCGTTTCGAAGCACTTTTACACCACTATTCTGGGGCTAGAGGTGCTGGCCGAAACCCACCGAGTTGAGCGCGACTCTTATAAGTTGGACCTGGCCGTGCGGGGCCACTACCTCATCGAACTGTTCTCCTTCCCTAGCCCGCCGCCGCGCCCCAGCTACCCCGAAGCCGCTGGCCTGCGCCACCTCGCCTTCGCCGTGGCCGACCTGCCGGCCGCCATGCAGTGGCTGGAGCAACACGCGGTGCCCTGCGAGCCCATGCGCGTCGACGACCTGACGGGCCGGCGCTTCACCTTCTTTGCCGACCCCGACGGCTTGCCGCTGGAATTCTACGAGGTGTAGTAGCCGCCACATCAGGCCCGCCAGCGTCCTCACCTCCGCGTGGGCAGGGCTAGATACCCAAAACCGTGTCGTTTAGCGCGGCATCGCGGCCGGATGCGGCGAAGTCGTCGAAGGCCTTATCGGTGACCCGGATGATGTGGTCGCGGATGAATGCGGCGCCTTCGCGGGCGCCGTCCTCGGGGTGCTTGAGGGCGCATTCCCACTCCAGCACGGCCCAGCCGGGGAAGTCGTACTGCGCCATCTTGCTGAAAACAGCTTTGAAATCGACCTGCCCGTCGCCGAGCGAGCGAAAGCGGCCGGCCCGGTCCATCCAGTTCTGGTAGCCGCCGTACACGCCCTGCCGGCCCGTGGGGTTAAACTCCGCGTCCTTGACGTGGAACATCCGGATGCGGTCGTGGTAGATGTCGAGGTAGGCCAGGTAGTCGAGGCATTGCAGCACGAAATGCGAAGGGTCGTAGAGCAGGCAGGCGCGCGGGTGCTGGCCCACTTTCTCCAGAAACAACTCATAGCTGCTGCCGTCGTGCAGGTCCTCGCCGGGGTGCACCTCGTAGCACAAGTCCACCCCGCACGCATCAAACACGTTCAGAATGGGCGTCCAGCGCCGGGCCAGCTCCGTAAAGCCGGCTTCTACCAGGCCGGCCGGGCGCTGGGGCCACGGGTACACCATGGGCCAGAGCAGCCCCCCGCTGAAGGTGGCGTGGGCGTTCAAGCCTAAGTTCTTCGACGCCTGCGCTGCGTACTTGAGCTGCTGCACGGCCCATTCCTGGCGGGCCGGTGGGTTGTTGCGGTACGCCGCGGGCGCAAAGCCGTCGAAAAGCTGGTCGTACACCGGGTTGACGGCCACGAGCTGCCCCTGCAAATGCGTGGACAGCTCCGTGATTTCCAGCCCGGCCGCGTGCACGATGCCCTTGATTTCATCGGCGTAGGTTTGGCTTTCGGCGGCTTTTTGCAGGTCGATAAACCGACTGTCTAGCGTGGGCAGCTGCACGCCTTTAAATCCCAGACTGGCGGCCCAGGCACAGATGCTTTCAAGGCTATTGAACGGAGCCTCGTCGCTAATGAACTGAGCCAGGAAAATGGCGGGGCCTTTGATGGTTTTCATGAGCGGCTAGACGGTAAAATCGGTCCACTTCTTATCGGAACGGCCCGAGGCAATGACGTTTTCGATGAAGGCCATGCCCCGCACGCCATCCGCAATGCCCGGATAATCGAGCACTTCCGGCGCGGGCGTCCGGCCTTCAAGGTCGGCCCAGATGGCCAGCGCGAAATTGCGGTAAAGGTTGGCAAAGGCTTCGAGGTAGCCCTCGGGGTGGCCGGCGGGCGTGCGGGTGCTGTGCTGCGCGAAGGAACTGAGGTAGCCGCCCCCCGTGCGCCAGATTTCGGCCGGGCCGTGCAGCGGTTTCAGCAGCAGCGTGTTGGCGTCGGCCTGCTGCCATTCCAGCCCCCCGAGCTCCCCGTAGGCCCGGATGCGCACGTTGTTTTCCTCGCCGGCCGCTACCTGCGTGGCCAGGAGCACCGCGCTGGCTCCGCCCGCCAGCTTCAGCAGCACGGCGCCGTCGTCGTCGAGCCGGCGGCCCGGCACCACGGTATTGAGGTCGGCGCAGAGCTGCTCCACCGGCAGGCCGCCCACGTATTCGAGCAGGTTGAAGGCGTGGGTGCCGATGTCGCCCATGGCCCCGGCCAGGCCGCTGCGGGCGGGGTCGGTGCGCCAGGCGGCTTGCTTGTTGCCGGCTTCGCCTTCGGCGAACTCGCTCAGCCAGCCCTGCGGATACTCCACGTACAGCTTGCGCAGGCGGCCCAACCGGCCGGCCCGGATGAGCTGCCGGGCTTCCTTCACCATGGGGTAGCCGGTGTAGGTGTGCGTGAGGCAGAAGCGCTTGCCGGAAGCGGCCACCACCCGCGCCAGCTCCCGGGCTTCGGCCAGGGAGAAGGTCATCGGCTTGTCCAGAATAACGTGGAATCCGTGCTCCAGGGCCAGCTTGGCGGGAGCAAAGTGCAGGTGGTTCGGCGTCACGATGCTGATAACCTGCACCCGCTCGGCCTCGGGCCGCTGGCTTTCCTGAACCATGAGGTCGGTATAAGACGAGTACACGCGGCCGGGGGCCAGGCCCAGCAGCACGCCCGTGGCCCGCGAGCTAGCGGGGTTGCTGCTAAAGGCTCCGGCCGTGAGCTCGTAGAGCCCATCGAGCCGGGCCGCCATGCGGTGCACGCCTCCAATAAACGCGCCCTGGCCCCCGCCAATCATTCCAAGTCGTAGTTTCATCATGAATGAAAGTAGCGCGCTGCCCGGGTTTCTCCACCATCTGCAAGGTGTTCCCGGTGGGCCGGGCCTAGCTCCGAAGCGTGAAACTGGAAACCGAGCGGTTGGGAACGCTGCCATGGCCCCTGACAACGAAGCCCTCGTGACCCCAACCTTGAAACACGGTAGCACACGCTGGGCACCTGGGGGCCGGCCCCCTCGCGCGTGGTGCGTTGGCAAAGCAGCGAAGTGTGGAGGAGCATCAAGGGTTGCCCTCCGAAGTACAAACTGCCGAAGGCTGCTGTAGCTAACTGATGCGCTTTTTCGCACCATCTGTTTTCAGCAAATACTTGCCCGAAAATTTGAGGACGAAGCACCTCTACACGGTCAGTTTTCCTTCCGGAAAGTCAATCCTGCCCTTTTTTACTCAAGCAGTTCATGTCTTCTCCCAAGCAGCTGATGCGGGGGGATTGATTCTGTGTAAAGACGAACGAGGTGAGGCCAATCCATAAAAAAGCCCTCACTGCGCATTGCAGCAAGGGCTTTTGTGAGGCGTAATGGGCTCGAACCATCGACCTCCACCGTGTCAGGGTGGCGCTCTGAACCAACTGAGCTAACACCCCGGAATAAGCCCGCCCGGTGGGCGGCGCTGCCCCAAAGGTAAGGCCCGGCGACCGGCGCCGCACACCGGGCGGCCATTTTTTTGGCCGGACTGCCCAGCCTCGGCAACTTTCTGGGCCCGGTAAAGTATAGGGGCAAGCGGGAATAGTCATCTTCCCGAGCTTTTGCTTTCCCTTACCCCTTTCTTTCACTCATGAAAAAGCTTTTTCTGTTTCTGCTGCTCGCCGTGGCCTCTGCACCGGCTGCTTTTGCCCAGGCAGCGCCGGGCGGCGCGCTTTCCTCGAAGGACTACACCGGCGGCGCCACCACCGAATCGGGCAACACCGGCTTCGGCGTAAAGGGCGGCTATAACCTGGCCAACGTGTACGGCGACGACGCCGGCTCGGGCCGCAGCAGCTCCAACACCTTCCACGCGGGCCTTTACGGGCAGTTCGGGTTCAACGACTTCTCTTCCATTCAGGTAGAAGCGCTGTACTCGCGCCAAGGCACCAAGTTCACCGACGGCGTCGACAACCTGCGACTGGACTATCTGTCGGTGCCGGTGCTCTACGTGGGCAACATCACCGACGCCTTCAGCTTCCACATCGGCCCGCAGGCTTCGGTGCTGACCAAGGTGGTGTCGGGCGGCAAAGACCTCGACATCAACGACAACGGCTTCAAGAGCTTCGACCTGTCGGGCGTGGGCGGCTTGGAATACCGCCTCGGCCCGGCCCGTCTGGGCGCCCGCTACAACCTGGGCCTGACCAAGATTGTCAAAGACGCCAAGGTGTACAACAACGTGTTCCAGGTGTACTTGGGCTTCGGCTTCACGCAATAAGGCCCTGCGGCTGCTTTGCGTTTGGCTTGCCAAAAAAGGAGGTTCCGGGAGGAACCTCCTTTTTTGGTGATGGGGCCGGCCGCACGGGCAACTTTGGGCGCAAACGGCCGTTTGCTATGAGGCCATTTTACCTTCTACTTGTCATGAAAAAAGCCTTATTCGTACTTGCGCTGGCCCTGGCGGCCGCGCCCGCCGTGCGCGCCCAGCAGGGCCCCGGCGTGGGCTCCTCCACCGATTACGCCGCCAGCGACGGCACCGAGTCGCGCAACACCGGCTTCGGCATCAAGGGCGGCTACAACCTGGCCAGCATCCAGGGCGCGGGCGCCGATTTATTCACCAACCGCGACAATCTCAAGGATTTCCACGCTGGCGTGTACGGGCAGTTTGGCTTCAACAACTTCGCCTCGCTGATGGTGGAGCTGCTGTACTCGCGCAAAGGCTACCGCACCGACTACCTGGGCACCGCCACCCGCGACACCCGCCTCGACTACCTGGAGTTGCCCATCCTGTTTGTGGGCAACCTCACCGAAACCCTCAGCATTCACGTGGGCCCGCAGGTGTCGCTGCTCACCAACGTGCGCGACGGCGACGCCACCGTGAGCATTTCCGACCGGGGCTACAACAGCCTCGACTACGGCGCCATTGCCGGCGCCGAAGCCCGCCTGGGCTTTGCCAAGCTGGGCGCCCGCTTCGACTGGAGCCTGGGCAAAATCTACAAAGACGGCACCGTGCTGCAGTACAACAGCAAGTCCGGCGCCACCGTGGCCGACAACAACATCCGCAACCAGGTGTTTCAGGTGTACCTGGGCCTCGGCTTTAAGCACTAGCGGCCTTGGCGCCGGCCTGGGTTTCTCATTTGCTGTAGCCCCCTATGTTTCTTGCGCTCGATGTGGCGGCCGTGCACCAGGCCCGCGAGGCCCTGCTGGGCCGGGGCCTGGCTGTGCTGGCCGCTTGGGTGCTGCTCAACCTGCTGGTGAGCGGCCATTTCCTTTCGCGCGCCGACAAGCGCCGGCCCGCTTACTACTTCCACGGCATGAACGTGGGCTGGGCGCTGGTGAACGGCCTGCTGGCCGCCTGGGGCATCTACCACCTGCAGCCCACCGCACCGGCCGGCCTGCGCCTGGCCGACGTGGTGCAGGCCCAGCTCTTCAACGAAAACCTTTTCCTCTTTAATGCCGGCCTGGATGTGGCCTACGTGATGGCCGGCTACTACCTGCGCGCCCGCGCCGCCCTGCCCGACGAACCCCACTCGGCCCGCCTGCTGGGCTTTGGCCGCTCGCTGGGGCTGCAAGGTGGCTTTTTGCTGGTGTTTGATGCGGTGATTTGGGGCTGGCTGCACTGGCAGGGCCGCGGGTGGCTGCCGTGGCTGCAGTAGCAGGCCGGCACCTGCTTTCCCTCGGCCTCATTCCGAATGCAACGAAAACGCCCCGCCGAAGCCGGCGGGGCGTTGCTGTTCGGGAGCCGGTACCAGCACCTGCCTCACTCGCGCAGCAGGCGCACGAGGTAGCGGCGGCCGTCGGCCTGCTCGTAGCGCAGCAGGTAGAGGCCGGGCGGGCGCCCGGCCAGCTCCACGGTGGCCTGCCGAGCGCCGGGGGCCACGGGCTGGGCGCCTAGGTAGCGGCCCAGCCCGTCGTGGAGCACCAGCCGCCCGCCCGCCGTGGCCGCCGGCAGCGCCACGGTGGCCCGGGCAGCGGGCCCGCTCACGGGGTTGGGGTAGGCCTGCAGCGGGGCCGCCGTCGCGCTGGCCGGCGCGGCGGCCAGCGGCCGGAAGCCGTCGTAGAGCCCCAGCAGCAGGTCGGAGCCGCCCCGCGGGCCGGCCGTGGTGTAGCCGCTAAACACGAGGCCGCGCCCGTTGGGCGCCAGCAGCGCCGAGCGGGCGTAATTGTCGCCGGCCCGAAACAGCATGGTGTCGCTCACCAGGCGCCCGGCGCCGGTGAAGCGCACCAGGTGAATCTGGTTGCTGCTGCCGCCCGCCCCGCCGGTCTGAAGCTCAGAGTCGCCCACCAGCAGCAGGCTGCCCTGCGCGTCTTCCACAATGGCACGCGCATCCCAGCTGCGGTTGGCGTAGCGGTTGGGCGCCACCGTGCGCCAAATGGTGTCGCCGGTGGGCGTGATTTTGGTCAGGCTCTGCCGACGGCCCATGGCGATGTTGCCATCGCGTTCTACTGCGGCGGTTGGGTAGTTATCCAAGGCATAAAGTCCATCGCGCCTTTTAAACTGCACCAATGTTCCGTTAGCAGCATTGAATAGTAAATATCCTTTTACCCCATTGGTATTTCCTCCTAATGTTCCTTCGATGAGCATTGTGACACTGCTCGCCGAAACCGTGGGGTCGCTATATAATCTGTTTGGCAGGTCCAGGCCCGAAGTTGTCAAAAAATTGCTGAGATTAAACGACCACATGACGCTCCCTGTTGCGCTATTAACCTTATACAGATTTACCGTTGAAACAACATAGGGAGGTCCCGTTAAGTAGTCGCTGTCAATTCGTAAGAACAAATAGTGACCATCTGCTGCAATGACTGCCGGTTGAGCCGAACTTTGACCGGTAGCACCCAATTGAAGCAAGGGACGGTAAGTGCGAGTCCAGAGCGTGTCGCCGGAAGAATTTATCTTTACAGCAAAGCCCGTCTGGTTGCCTCTTCCGTTTTCGTAACCGGTTAACAACAGGTTGCCATTGGCGTCGGCCACCGCCCCTGAAAGAGTTGGTAATAGCGCATAAGGCGGCGAGACGCGTTTGGTCCACAGCGTGTCGCCCACGGCATTGGTGCGCACTAGGTAGATGCGGCTGGCAAAGCCGTTGGCGTAGGGCTGCTGCCCGGCGAGTAGGTAGCCCCCGCCGGGCATGGGCACGGCGTAGCCGCCGGTTTCGTTGGCCGTGGTGCCGTAGGCTCGCAGCCAGGGCAGCGCCTGCGCCCGCACCCCCAGGGGCAGGCACAGCAGAAAAAACAGGAAGTAGCGCATGGCGAAAGAAAAGTAAGCGGCCCTTATCGTACCTCTACCCGCTGCGTGCGGGCCGGGGCAGCCGGCCCGTGCGTGACGAGCAAATACACCCCCGGCGCCAGCCCGGTCAGGGTATTGCCGCGGGGCTCCACCCGTCCCTGCCGCACAACGTGGCCCTGCAAATCGGTGAACTGGTACCGATAGCCTGCCCGCGACGCGGGAGCCGTGGCCGCCGGCCAGGAAAAGCTGGCCGCGCCCGTGCCCGGATTGGGAAACACCACCGGCTGGGAAGCCCGCAGGCTGGTGCCATCGATGACGGTTCCGTCGTTGCGCACAATGAGCTGGCTGCCGGTGCGCAGCACCAGGCCGCCGTTGTCTTCCAGGTCGTTGCGGTCGGCAACGCTGATGGTGGTGCCCGCCTGGGCTTCCAACCGGGCACCGCTGGGGTCGAGCACCACCCGGGCACCATCTTCCAGGTAGAGCGTGGTGCCGGCGCCCGTCAGGCGCAGCACGCCGCCGTTGGCTACGCCCAGGCTGGTGCCGGTGCCGAGCCGCAGCTCGGTGTCGTTCACGAAATCGCCGTGCGGGCCCGGCGTTTCGCGCTGCGGGGTGGCGCTGCGGTCCAGGGTCAGGGTGGCCCCGTCGAGGTAGATTTCGCGTCCGGCCGTGGCCCCGGGCACCGGGAAGGTTTGCAGGGTACCGGTCCAGCGGGTGTCGTGCGTCACGGCGGTGTTGTCGTAGCGCACCTGCAGCGTGAGGTCGCCCGAGGCGGCATCGTAGCCGGTTATTTCCACCGACAAGCCGCTGAGCGGAATGACCGACTGCCGCTCGTTGGCCGGGTCGTAGGTCTGGTGCGGAATAATCATGGGGTTGGTGTCGAGCGCGTACCGAAACCCGACCGTGCGGGTGCCCACGTGCGGGCCAAACAGGCCGTCCGTAATCAGGTCATCGACTACAAACAAGGGGGTAAATTCGTTGCCTACGGTCATGTCGGCATTGCCTGTGCCGGAGTCGTAGCGAATTCGCCCATCGCCGTCGCGGTTTCCCCGAATGCTGGTGATTTCGCTGTGCCCGCCGGTGGCGTTGTTGTGCAGCACGGGCGGGCCGGTGTTTTCGCGTAGCTGGTAGTTGTAGGTCGGGTTGCCGTGCAAATGGTTGTTCACCGTGTAAAGGGGCCAGAGGGACGGTAATCGAAGTTGCCTTCGGCCGACACCACCCGCAGCCCGTTCACCTGAGCGTTGTTGAAGGGGCCAACAAAAGAGGTGCGGCTGGGGCTCATGTTCTCTACCATGGCCAGCAGGCCCTGCGGCGCTGGCAGGTAAGCGTTGCCGTCGGGCGCCAGCACGTAGCCGTTGCGCCGGTCCAGCGGCCCGTTTTTGGCCCGGTTTTCCAGCCACAGGTACTGGTTGGTGTTGGGTAGCTCCAGGCGCATCACGTCGCCGGTGGTCACGTAGTCGCGCAGCACGTAGGTGCCGTTGGGCGCAAGCCGGCCCGGCCCGATGTCGCTGCTGACCTGCCCCGGGCTGGTTTTCAGCTCCGTCCAGCCCAGGTACCAGCGCTCCCAGGCGGCGGCCGAAAACGAGGTGGCCGCGTTCTGCATCATGCTCCAGCCCAGGGTGCCGTAGTAGTGGTTGCCGGTGGTGCTGTTGGCGCCCAGCACGTGCGGCGCGCCGTAGAGGGTATGCGCCAGCTCGTGCAGCACCGAGGGCCACCCCAGGGTGCTGCCCGCCTGGCAGTGCCCGGTGGTGATGGCGTAGGCAGGATGGCTGGCATTGGCCGGAATCGTGACCGGGAACACGCCCGCCACGCCGTCGTCTTTCCGGATGGAGGGATGACAGCCCACGCGAAAGCAGAAAATAACGTAGTCCAATTCGCCGTCGGGGCCGGTGGTGCTGTTGTCATAGCCGAAACCCGGGTTGTTGGTGCGCTGGTCGTACTGGCCCCAATTGAAAGTTGGAAACTGCGCGTGGGCGGCACTAATGGCATCTTGCGCGTACCCCGAAAAGTCCCCGAAGGCCCGGCCGCTCGCCGGAACGTTTACCCGCTTCGGCAGGGTGCCGAAGGTGACTTTCAACGGATTGGGAGAAGTGCGCGACATCTGGTAGAGGAAGTTGGACACGCTCTGGTCGGTAGCGCCCAAGCTGAACTGGGCGGGATTGGTGTAGCAAACGTCGGTGTAATTGGCTGGGAAAGTTTCGCCTTCACTCATACCACTTCCCGTTGCCGCAAGTTGCGACCACTCTGGTGAAGAATAGCTACTACAATTTCCCCTAGGAATTGGACCTATATCCTCCGTAAACCCTACAAAAACAATCAGTATTTTGAGGCTTCCTTGAGGGGTGAAAGCCCCGCCAAAGGTTGAGCTGGGAGTTACTACAGCCGGGCCGGCCAAGCCCTTGCCCTTACTCGGTGCCTGGGTAGGGGTGGGAGTGCCCGGTGCCTGCAGCTGGCCGGGGGCCACGGGCCGTTTTACCCAGGCAGGGTAGCAATTGGTTGTGGGCGCAAACGGCCAGGCGGCCGGTTCGTCGGCCTGTGCCCGGGCGCTGGTGGCCCCGCCCAGGGCCAGCAGCAGCATAAACGCCCAGCGGGCCAGCGCACGCCAAGATAAGGAGGGGTAAGCGTATTTCATAAGCGAACAAGTAGAAAAAGAGATGAACAAAGCGTTGCAAAACGCGGCACCGACGGCAAAAAATCAACGTTTTCTCATAGGCAAGCAGATTGGGTGAATGCAGGGATGAAACAGCTGCACCGGCGTACGGCAGCGCGGCCCGGGCATCGCAGGGGCTGCGCAAGCAAGACTGGCAACCGGAGACCGGCAGGCAGAATGTGACGTTGACCCAACCTATCATGGGACCGGCGCATCGCCGAAGGCAAACGGGTTGGTAGAGAACCGAATAACCGGACGAAATGCCCGGCAAAGCAGCCCAGCCGCAGCGGTGGAAAACACCGTGGCCCAGACGCTTGAATATAGCCTTACAAAAATTGAACTGCCAACTCTGGAGCAATTACGGTGGCAACGTTTTGCCGTTTGCGCAATCCCATAATGAGAATCAAAACCCGATATGGGAAAAACTTCGTACATTCTCGGCTGGAAAATGAAGCCGTAAGTCGACAAAAACCCCTGGTTCGGCTTATAAAAACCTGTCGCCTTTGCACACGGCCGAATTTTGCGCACGCTGTTTCGCCCACAAATGGGAATAGCAGCTTCTGTTGCCCGCTGCCAAACCGTTTATTATGCGCCCATTCGTACTTGCCCTCGCCGCCTTCTGCATTTTACTTGGTTTCGACTCATCGGCGAAGCCCCTTGACCGCGTAGAGGCCGTGGCCGTGACCAGCCCCGCCGGCGGCGTGCGCCTCAACGGCCTGCTACGCCTGCCCTCGGGCCCCGGCCCGTTTCCGGCCGCGGTGCTGCTGCCCGAGCGCGGCGCCGATGCCAGCGGCCCTCATTCGCCCAACAGCGAAATGATGAACGGGCTCGCCGACTACCTGGTGAGCCAGGGCGTGGCCGTGCTGCGCCTCAAGGAGCGGGGCCACGGCGGCTCGGGCGGTTCGGCGGCCACCACCACCCTGGCCGAGCGCTCGGCCGACGCCATTGCGGCGCTGAATTTCCTGCGCACCCGTGCCCAGATTGACGTGACGCGCCTCGGCCTCATCGGCCACGGCGAAGGTGCCAACGTGGCATTGCTGGCCGGCGCCCAGCCGCTGGCGCCCACGTTTGTGGTGGCGGTAGCCGCGGCCGGCGTGCCGGGCCGCGAGCTGCTGGCCACCCAGCCGGTGATGTACGGCAAGGTGCTGGGCAACGACACCACCGACCTGGCCCGCCAGCACCAGTATGAGCGCGCCCTGCGCGCCGCCGAGCAGGAGGCGGCCAAACTGCGCGCCCACGGCTCCAACGCCGCCCAGGTGCAAACCTACCTCGACCAGCAGCGCCTGCGCCAGAAAGCCGCCATGCGCCGCGACGAGGAAAACCTCGTCAAGCACCAGCGGGCCATGCTGGAAATCGTGCGCCAAACCCCCGACAACAGCCAGGCCCAAGCCATTCTAAGCAACATGCTGCGCCAGCGCTACCCCGGCATTGCCCCGGCCGACGTGCAAACCACCGTGCAAACCCTCACCACGCCCGCCTACCGCAGCTTCCTGAGCTTCGACCCGCAGCCTGCGCTGCCGGAGGTGAAGTGCCCCGTGCTGCTGCTGCAGGGCGAGGCCGACCGTGAGGTAAACGCGGCCCTCAACCTGACGGCCCTGCGCAAAGGCCTGCGGGCCAACGCCAAAGTGGCTGAAATGCGCTACCCCAACCTCAACCACACCCTGCAGTTTGCCAGCGACTCGCCCGCCGAAGCCGCCGCTGCGGCCTTCAATCCCGATACGCCGGCCGATATCTACAAGTGGATTGTGAGCCAGAAATAGGTTGGCAGAATACGTCTGTCATTGCGAGGCCGCAGGCCGTGGCAAACGAAGTTCGGCATTGCTAATTTTTTCTGTTAAGACCAGTCACGCTCTTCAACCAAAAAGCCCCGGCACTGCGCAGTGCCGGGGCTTCTTATTGGGTTTGTCACTTCGTAAGGCTGTTCGCTGAGAACAGGACGGCTGGCCGCGCTTCACTGCGTTTCGCTCGCAATGACAGGTCGGGCCTCGTCGCTCCTTAGCTATTGCCGCCGTGCTGGGGCTCCAGCATCTCTTCTACAATTTTCTTGTTGAAGGCGGGAATGTCTTCGGGCTTGCGGCTGGTGATGAGGCCGTGGTCGGTCACCACTTCGGAATCTTCCCACAGGGCGCCGGCATTTTTGAGGTCGGTGTGCACGCTGGGCCAGCTCGTGACGCGCTTGCCGCGCACCACGTCGGCCTCCACCAGCAGCCAGGGGCCGTGGCAAATGGCGGCCAGCACCTTGCCCGAGCCGGCAAATTCCTTCACGAAGGCCACCACGTCTTTGTTGACGCGCAGAATGTCGGGGTTCATCTGGCCGCCGGGCAGCACCAGGGCGTCATAGTCGGCTGGGCGGGCGTCGGTGATGACTTTGTCGACGTCGACCTTGCTGCCCCAGTCTTTCTTGGGGCCGTCCCAGCCCTTAATGGAACCGCTTTTGAGGGAGATGACGTGGGTTTCGGCGCCCTCGCCTTCGAGGTATTTCTTGGGTTCGTCGAGTTCGGCTTGCTCGAAGCCGTCGGTGGCAATGATGGCAATTTTCTTGCCCTTGAGTTTGTCGCTGCTGAAAAGGCTCATGGTGTTATTGGAAAGTAAAAAACAGAAAAGGGCCGGGAGTGCTCCCGGCCCTTTTCTGTACGCCCTGCGCCGCGTTTAGTTAAGCAAGATTATGGCTTAGGCTTCGAACCAGTGCACCGTGAAGGTGGTGCCCTGGCCCACGGTGCTGGTCACGTCGAGGTGGCCGCCGCGGCTGGACACAATGCGCTGCACCAGGTACATGCCCACGCCCGCGCCCGCAATGTGCGGGTGCTGCCGCGCAAACGGCTGAAACACCGGCGCCGGGCGGCCCGGCAGCTCCATGCCCAAGCCGTTGTCTTGCACGGTAAGAATGGGCTGGCCGGCATCGGTGAGGGCGCTGCGCACCACAATGTGCGGCGGCCGGCCGGGGTCGGCAAACTTGAGGGCGTTGCTGAACAGGTTGTGCAGGATGCTGCGCAGGTTGGCGCGGCCGTAAGTGAGCGTGGGCGCGGCCGAAAAATCGAGTTCTACCACCGCGTCGGCCTCCTGCACCTGGGCGCGTAGGCCCAGCAGCACCTCGTCGGCCACGCTGCGCAGGTCCAGGGTTTCGACGGGTGCTGAGAGGCCGCGCTGGTCCTGCACGGTGGCGGCCAGCTCCTGCAGGGTAGTGTCGAGCTGGCCGAGGGCCTCGTCTACCATGTGCACGATTTGGCCTTCCTGCGGGTCATCGAAGGACGCGCTGCGGCGCAACTCCTCAAACAAGCCGCGCAGGTTGAGCACGGGCTGCTTGAGGTCGTGCGAGGCCGTGTACACGAAGGTGTCGAGGTCGCGGTTGGTGCGGGCCAGCTCGTCGTACTGGGTTTGCAGCACTTCGCGCAGGCGGTGCTGGTCGTCCACGTCGGTGCAGGCGCCAAACCAGCGCGGGCCGCGCTCGTCGGCGAGCTGCCGCGCCCGGATGATGTGCCAGCGGTAGCGCCCGTCGTGCCGCCGCATCCGAAACAGGCCCTCGTAGGGCTGGCCCGAGGCAATGCTTTGCACCCAGCGGCGCGCGGCGCCGGCCTGCTCGCTGGGGTCGAGCAGGTTTATCCAGCCGGTGGGGCCCAGTTCCTCCTTGGTCAGGCCCGAATACTCGGCCGTGTATTCGTTGTAGTAGTCGATGAAGCCCTCGGCCGTGGCCGTCCAGATGAGCTCCGGAATGCTGTCGGCCAGAAAGCGCAGCTCGGCTTCGCCGCGGCGCAGGGCTTCGGCCAGCTCGCGCTGGTCGTGAATTTCGGTGAGCGCGCCGTGCCAGAACACGGCCTGGTCGGGGGCGTGCAACTCGGGCAGGGCGCGGCTCAGCAGCCAGCGGTACTGGCCGTCGTGGCGGCGCAGGCGGTACTCGTAGCTCCAGCCAATGCCGGCGGCCCGGGCCGAATCGGACTGGTAAAGCACGCGCAGCCGGTCGTCGGGGTGAATGAGCAGCGGCCAGATGGCGTTCAGGTCGGCCGTGGGCGGCTGGCCCGTGAAGTAGTACCACTGCGGGCTCACGTACTCGTACTTGCCGGCGGCATCCACCGTGAAGGTGATTTGGGGCACGGTTTCGGTGAGCACCCGCAGGCGCGTGTCGAGGCGGCGGGTTTCGATGGACAGCTGGTGGGCGCGCTGCCGGGACTCTTCTTGCGCGGTCACGTCCACGGCAAAAAGGAGCAGGCCGCTCACGGGGGCATCGCCTTCGCGCACAGGCTCTAAGGCAATGTCGAAGTAGCGCGGCGTGGGCTTTTCGCCGTCAGTGCCGGGCAGGGGGATGCAGTAGGCCTTGGCCACGTAGGGCCGGCCCGACTGGAATACCTGCTGCATCACCTCCAACAAATCGGCCGGAATGGTGCCGGGGTGCTCGGCCACGGGCTGGCCTTCCTGCACGGGGCCGCCCAGCACAAGCTGCATGGCCTCGTTCACGAAGCCGAAGCGCAGGGCTTCGCCCTGCAGCGTGGCCACGCCGGCCGGAATGCGCCGGAGGACGTCTTGCAGCTGTTGCTCACGCATGGCCCAACGCGGAGTAAGAAGGAGAATGGGCGGGACGCCGGCGCTGGTTCAGCGCAGTGGGATTACGCATGCGCTGGCTCCGATTCAGTCGGGGCCGCATCGGCGCCAAACACGGCCAGGCGCACCAAATCGACAAGCATGGCGTCGGCAATGCTGAGGGTGCTGGGGGGCGGCGGCACGTGCTGGGGCAGCAGGAAGCCCTGCAAGGCCTCGAAGCCGCTGGGCTCGAGCGGGTGGAAAGCCATGGACCAGTCTTCGAAGCTGCGGGCGGCAATGGGCTTGTCGACGAGCTTCACCACGTTGGAGTGGCGGCCGTCGCGCGCGATGACCTCGAACAGCGGTTCCAGCACCTCGGCTTCGCCCTCGATGAGCTGCGCAATGTTGCCGTGGCTGTAAAAGAGCACGCCCGTTACGTGGCGCGCCGCGTTGTCGCGGCGGCACTGGTCGAGCAGCGCCTGCAAGTCCTGGTCGGAGAGCGGACGCACGGCCCGGCTCATGTAAACAATGTGTATCATCTTCAATAACAGAGCGCCCGCCTTCATAGCTCAGGAAAAGACGGGACAGGGTAAGCAGCGCACTAGTACGAGCGAAGTCCTTAGGGGTTATTCGCTTTCAGGAAAGCAACGCGACTAAGGACTGTGCTAGGTAAGGCGGGGCGTAAAAATAAGTCAGTTTTGACTTTTTGCGCTGCGCAGAAAGAATCGGCCCAATTCTTCGGGCCTGCCGGGCCGGGCTTAGTGCCTGAATGGTGGCCTCTGGCCTCAACAATTGCGGGGATTGGACGAGTCGGAGCTACCAAGCGTCGAGTGGGGACACCTGGGCCTGCGACGCTTGCCAAACCAATGGCGGCCACCCCTACCCTAGCTGCAAGCCCTGGGCCTGAAACCGCCGGTAAATGCCCGCCAGAATCTCGCTTTTCGTGAGCTGCTCCTGCCGGATGTTGGTAATCCAGAACAGCACCTTCAGTTCGTACACCTGCCCGTTGATGCTGCTGAGCAGGATTTCGGGCGGCAGGTTGTGCAGCGTGTAGGGGCTGTTTTTGATTTCTTCCTGAATGAGCTCGCGGGCCGTTTGCAGGTTGGCTTGCAGGTCGGCCTCAGGTGCCGTGGCCGTCATTTTCAGCGACAGGTCCACGCGAATGTGGTCGTTGGTGCGCGTCCAGTTGATGACATGGCCGGAGAGCAGGTCGCCGTTCGGCACGATGATTTCGGAACCCGTGAGCGAGAGCAGCTTGCTGGAACGAATGCCGATGTCCTGCACCCGCCCCGATTTGCCGGCCACTTCGATGAAGTCGCCCACGTGGAAGGGCCGCTCAAAAATCAGGATGATGCCCGACACCAGGTTGTTCACGATGCTTTGCAGGCCCAGGCCGATGCCCACGCTCAGGGCCCCGAACACGATGGCGATTTTGCTCAGCGGCAGGCCCGTGGCGGCCGTGGCCAGCGCAAACCCGATGAGCACCAGCAACAGCCGCAGCGCCACCAGCCACGAGCCCCGTTGGCGCGAGTCGACGCTGTCGGCCTCGCCCACGTCGCCGAAGAAATAGCCGATGTAGCGCTGCAACTGGGCCGAAATGAACAGAATCACGAAGAAAAGCAGGATGTTACCGTAGGTGAATTCGGTGCTGCCCAGCAGGCGCGGGGCGGTCAGGAAGTGCTCGGCGGCACCGTAGATGGCGTTGTACAGGTTGAGGTTGGAAGTGAACACCACCAGCCACAGCGCCCCGGCCAGCACCGTGAGCAGACGCATGAGCTGGGGCTCAATTTTGTCGTAGTCGAAGTGAACCGCGCTGCCCGCGGCGTTGCGGCTGCACAACATCTGCAAGTGAAACGCTTCCGTGAACAGCTCAATAAACACCGCCAGCCCGATGCCCTGCGTCAGCCCAAAAATGCCCGCCGTGCTGAACATCTTCGCCAGGCTCAGCCGGCCAACCACGTTGCACACTATGGCCAGGGCATTGAGCGCCACAAACAGCCCCGCCACCGGGACCAGAAACCGCAGCTTCTCCAGCGTCTGCCGCAGGCGCCACAGCAGCCACGCGCCAATGCCCACGGCCAGCGCATTGAGCCCCAGCAGCCCCCAGCGCGCCGCTAGGCCGGTGGCGGCGTTGGCATTGGTGATGCCCAGCCACACAAAAAATGCCACCAGCCCCAGCCACGCCAGAAACAGCCGCCGCGGCCAGCTCCGGGCAAATACCGCCGTGAGCGCCACCAGCAAGAGCAGTTGCAGCAGCGCCAGGTAGATGGGCGGCGGGTGCAGCTCCAGGGCCGGCGCCAGGCTGAACATCACCACCAGCGTGGCCGCCACCGGCCCCGGCCGCAGGTAGCGGAAGGGCTCGGTGATGACCAAGCCTTCCTTTTTGGCCCGCCGGTAGTTGAACGTGACCCAGCCGTAGAACACCAGCCCAATCAGGGCCATGTAGGCCCAGTTGTCCCAGTTGTTGGCGAAGTAGAAGCCGATGATTTGGCGGCGGTACTGGCCGGCCTTGCGCGCTTTGGGGTCGGCGGGTGCCTTGGGGGTGGCGCCGGCTTCCCACAGCGGCGGGTAGTTGGCCTTGGCGGTGGTGCGGCCGTAGCGGCGCATCTGGTCGCCCACCTCGTCCTGCAGCTCCATGCCCTGGATGTAGCTGGCGGCCACCTGCGTTTGCAGCTGCTTTACCTTGGTGAGGCGCTTGGTGAGCAGGCCGGCTATGCGCTGCTGCCGCGCCTGCAGGGCCGAATCGGAGCGCTCCAGCGCCAGGGCGGTGGCGTCGGGGCGCAGGGCGCGGGGCCGCGCCGGGGGCAGGCGCTTGAGGCGCGTCTGCATCTCCGCGAGCTGCTTGTTGGCCACGCCCAGGGCCGCCCGCCACTCCGCCAGCTGGTCCTGCATGCTGACGAGCATGAGCTGGCACATCTGCAGCTGCTTGATGTCGACCACCTCGCCCTTTTGCTTCACCGTGTATTGAATGGCCTTAAGGTTTTCCACCATGTCCGGCAGGTCTTCGGCCAGGCCGCGGGTATCGAACACCTTGCGCACTTGCCCCGAAATGCCACTGAGCGTGGTGTAGCCCACCTCCAGCCGATAAGAATCGTCGCGGACGGTTGTGGTGTCCACGGCCATCGTGTCTTCCTTGGCAGTGGTTGTTTGCGCCGCGACCGGGGCCAGTACCAACAGCCCCAGCAGCAGCGAAAGAATCGCGCGCAACGCGAGGAGCTGGCTCAAGAAATGGAACGACCTGGCGACAGCCGGTATGGGATTGAAAACGAGCATTACAAAAGCATTGAACAGGAAAAGTACGTCCCGCGGGACTGAAAAGCCCATCCATAAAAGAAGCGAAGGACGCAGCGTTGCCTCGCGCCGCCGAACCGGAGGATTCCATCGACCAAGGCGTTTGCCTTTTGCTTTGCAAGGGAGCCTTTCGATAGTAGCGCGGACTCTGCGGGTCCGCGCATGGCGGTGCAGTCGCGGCGCGGACCCGCAGAGCCCGCGCTACAACTGCGCCCATCCGCGCCATCTTTGCCCCGCATCACGTGCAACGCCCACCCTTCCCCTGCCGTCTGTCCCTGCTATGATGAAACCCCTGCTTACGCTCTTGCTGCTTGCCGGCTTGGCCGAAACCGCGGCCGCGCAAACCCAGCCACTCTACATGCCCCGCGACATTCAGCGGGCTTTCCAGAAAGGCACCCGCGCCGTGGACGGCCGCCCCGGTCCCAACTACTGGCAAAACCGCGCCCGCTACGACATCACGGTGACGGCTGCCCCGCCGGCCCGCGACATCCGCGGCCGCGAAACCATCACCTACTTCAACAACAGCCCCGACACGCTGCGCCAGGTGGTGATGCGCCTCATCATGAACATACACCGGCCCGGTGTGGCCCGCGACGGTGACGCCTCGCCCGACTACCTCACCACCGGGCTCGTCATCGACAGCCTGCAAGTGGCGGGGCAGTTGCGCCCGCTGCCGCCCGGCCAGGGCACCGGTACCGTTCAGGGCGTGCGGCTGCCCAAGGCGCTGGCCCCGCACGACTCGGTGAAATTCGCCATTGCCTGGCACTACCCCGTTTCGGTGGAAAGCGGCCGCGAGGGCATGATTGACCCCACCACGTACTTCCTGGCCTACTTCTACCCGCGCATTGCGGTGTACGACGACTACGCCGGCTGGGACCGGCTGCCCTTTGTGGACAGCAAGGAGTTCTACAACGATTTCAACGACTACACCCTGCGCGTGAAGGCCCCGGCCAACTACATTGTGTGGGCCACCGGCACGCTGCAAAACCCCGACCAGGTGCTGCAGAAAGCCGCCGCCAAGCGCCTGAAGCAGTCGATGACCAGCGACAAGGTGATTCACGTGGCCACGGCCGCCGATTTGGCTAAGAAAAGCATCACTGCCCAGCAGGCCCTGAACACGTGGGTGTGGACCGCGAAAGACATTTCGGACGTGACCGTGGGCCTGAGCGACCATTACGTGTGGGACGCCGCCAGCGTGGTGGTGGATGCCAAAGCCAAGCGCCGGGCCAGCATGCAAGCCGCCTACGCCGACTCCACGGTGGACTTCCGCGAGTCGGTGAAGAACGGGCAGTACGCCCTGGGCTGGTTCTCGAACCCCAACAACTGGCCCGGCATCCCCTACCCCTTCCCCAAGATGACGGCCTTCCAGGGCTTTGCCGACATGGAATACCCCATGATGGTGAACGACAGCCCGCAGAAGGACCCCAAGTTTGCGCAGTTTGTGCAGGACCACGAAATCGCGCACACGTATTTCCCCTTCTACATGGGCATCAACGAGAGCCGCTACGCCTACATGGACGAGGGCTGGGCCACTACGTTTGAGCGCCTCATCAACACCGCCGAAAACGGCGCCGCCACCGCCGACGAGTTCTACAAGCAGTTCCGGGTGAGCCGCTGGATAAACGACCGCAGCACCGCCGAGGACCTGCCCATCATCACGCCCAGCAGCGAGCTGCGCGCGGGCTACGGCAACAACGCCTACGGCAAACCCTCGCTCAGCTATTTTGCCCTGAAAGACATGCTCGGCGATGCCCTGTTTAAGAAAAGCCTGCACGAGTACATGGCCCGTTGGCACGGCAAGCACCCCATTCCGTGGGACTACTTCAACTCGATGAGCAGCGCCTCGGGCCAGGACCTGACCTGGTTTTTCCAGAACTGGTTTTTCACCAACTACTACATCGACCTGGCCGTGGGCGCCGTGAGTGGCACCAGCCTCACGGTACAAAACATCGGCGGTTTCGCCGTGCCGTTCGACGTGAACGTGGAATACACCGACGGCACCAAGGCCACGCTGCACCAGTCGCCGGCCGTGTGGCAGGCCAACCAGCGCCAGGCCACCATCGCCCTGCCCAAAGCCCCCAAAACCGTGGCTTTGCAAGGCGGCATCTTCATGGATGCCAACGAGAAAGACAACACCTGGGCGCAGCGCTAGCCGCTGCAGCAGCCCCCAAAATCCGGTAACAATTTCATAACATTGGGAAACCAATGGCCGGGAAACCGCCGTACGTTCGCCGGCAGCGCCCACGCGGGGTGCTGTCGGCGAACTTCTTTTTATCCCTCACAAAACGGTTGCTATGCTGCTAGTTCTCCTCTTTCTGGCCGTGGTGCTGCTCACGTATTCCAACGGCGCCAACGACAATTTCAAGGGCGTGGCCACCCTGTGGGGCAGCGGCACGCTTGGCTACAAGCCGGCCCTGGTGCTGGCCACCGTTTCCACGTTTGCGGGGTCGGTCTGTTCGTATTTCTTCGCCGCGGAGCTCATCAAGAACTTCTCGGGCAAGGGGCTGGTGCCGGATGAGGTTATCGGCTCGGCCGCTTTTGTGCTGGCCGTGGCGCTGGCGGCGGGCATCACAGTGCTGCTGGCCACGCGGTTTGGCTTCCCCATTTCCACCACGCACGGGCTGGTGGGCGCGCTGGTGGGCGCCGGCCTGGTGGCAGTGGGCACGGCCGTCAATTTTGCCAAACTGGGCACCACCTTCTTCCTGCCCCTGATTTTGGGCCCGGTGCTGGCCGTGGGGCTGGGGGCGCTGGTGTACGTGCTGTTTCGGCAAGGACGCCGGGCAGCGGGCATCACCGAAGAATCCTGCGTGTGCGTGGGCGACGTGTGGGTGCCCGCGGCCTCGGCGCCCACGGCGGCCTTCACGGCGCTGCCCACCCTGCAGGCGGGCGTGAGCACCCAGGCCGAGTGCCAGAACCTCTACCAAGGCACATTCATTGGCCTCAATTTTCAGCCGCTCATCAACAACCTGCACTACGCCAGCGCCGCCACCATGAGCTTTGCCCGGGGCCTCAACGACACGCCCAAGCTGGTGGGCCTGCTGCTGGTGTGCAAGTTTTTCGCCATGCCCGTCAACGTGCTCATTCTGGCCGTGGCCATGGCCGTGGGCGGCTGGCTGAACGCCAAAAAAGTGGCCGACACGATGAGCAAAAAGATTTCCAAGCTCAACCACGGCCAGGGCTTCACGGCCAACTTCATCACGAGCCTGCTGGTGATTGTGGCCAGCAAGTTTGGCCTGCCCGTGTCCACCACGCACGTTTCGGTGGGCAGCATCTATGGCATCGGGCTGGTGAACGGCACGGCCAACTCCCGGGAAATTGCCAAAATCGGCTTGTCGTGGCTGCTCACGCTGCCAGTGGCGGCCCTGCTCAGCGCCCTGCTGTATGCGGGCATTCGAGCGGCTGGCCAGTAGCCCGCCGCCCTTTCCGGGCCGGCTGAAAGGGGCGGGCTGCAAACGGCCGTAGCTTTGGGCCAATGGCCGCGCGCCGGCAACGGGCCGGCGACGAAAAGCCGGAATTGCCTTTTCCCACGTTTTTGGGCTGCTGGCGTTGCTGGGGCGGCCGCGCTCAGCTCGTCGAAACAGACTTCTTCTCATTGCAAAACTAGCGCGGCCGGTCCGTGCTTTCGCTGCCTTTCCCATTACCTTAATGTTGTCATTCTTACCGCGAAGCCAGGCGGCTGCTCTCAAGAAAATCCTTCTCCCGGCGGCGCTGCTTTGCGGCCCCGGCGCGGCCCTGGCTCAGGTGGCCCCCACGCTGCCGCCGCCCTCGGCCCCGCCCGGTCTCAAAGAAGGCCTGAAAACCTACCTCTCGCCCGACAGCACCACCTTTCTCAAACTCAACTTCCTGGCCCAAACCTGGGCGCGCTTCAACGAAAGCAACCCCGGCACCACCGTGAACGGGCAGTTGGAGCGCCACACCACCGACGTGGGCATTCGCCGCCTGCGGCTGGTGCTGAGCGGGCAGCTCACGCCGCGCCTGTTTCTGTTTCTGCAGTTCGGCCAGAACAACTTTTCGTACCTGTCGCCCCGCAAGACGGGCGCGTTTTTTCACGATGCTACGGCCGACTACGCCATCGTGAAAAAGCACCTGAGCCTGGGCATCGGCCTCAACGGCTGGAACGGGCCTTCGCGCTACGCCAACTCCTCCACGGCCTCGATTCTGGGCCTCGACCTGCCCATTTTTCAGGAGGCCACCAACGACGTGAACGACCAGTTTCTGCGGCGCCTGGGCGTGTACGCCAAGGGCAAGCTGGGCAAGCTCGACTACCGCGTGTCGGTGGGCCAGCCGTTTGTGACGCAAACGGCCACGGCCGTGCCCGACCCGATTTCGCAGAACTCGACCTACTCGACGCGCAACCCGCACGCCGTGGCGCACAGCTACTTCATGTACCAGTTTCTGGACCAGGAGAGCAACGCCGGCGCCGGCAACGCGGGCACCTACCTGGGCAAAAAGCGCCTGTTCAACCTCGGGGCGGGCCTGGTGCGCCAAGGCGAAGCCATGTGGCGCCGCGGCCCGGCCGGCGACACCATCACCCAGGCCATGACGCTCTGGGCCATCGATGCGTTTTACGATGCGCCCGTGAACGCCGCCAAAGGCACGGCCATCACGGCCTACGGCGGCTACTACCGCTACGATTTCGGCCCCGGCTACATCCGCAACGTGGGCGCCATGAACCCCGCCAACGGCGTGCGCGCCGGCCAGGGCTCCTTCAACGGGCCCGGCAACAACGTGCCCCTGCTGGGCACCGGCCACACCCTCTACGGGCAGGCCGCCTACCTGCTCCGGCAAAACCTGCTCGGCAGCCTGGGCACCCTGCAGCCTTACGCCCAGGGCCAGTGGTCAAACTACGACCGCCTGGCCGACCCCATGATGGTGTTCGACGTGGGCGTGAACTGGCTCATTCTGGGCAACCTCAGCAAGCTTTCCTTCAACTACCAAAACCGCCCGGTTTTCACCACGCAGGCCAATGGCGACGTGACGGCCACCGCCCGGCGCGGCGAGTACGTGCTGCAGTACCAAGTGGCGTTTTAGAACGCGACGAAGGACAAGGATAAAGCAGAACGGTCCTGCTTCGGCTGCGCTCAGCAGCACCGTTCTGCTTGTTTCAGATTGACTCGTTACTCCTCGCTGCCCGCGCCTTTGCGCTGCTTCTTGAGCTGCTGGCGCACCTCTTTCACGCGCTCATCGAAGCCGTCGGGGTCGTAGCTCACGTCCTCCACGTCGAGGTCTTCGAGCAGGTTCATCATGGCGTTGGCGTGGTCGGTGCGGGTGCCGGCGGGCATGGTCACGTAGGCCATTTCCGACCACAGCAGGGCCAGCAGGCGCAGGCCGTCCTCGCTGCGCATCTGCATTTCGAGCACCAGGTTGGAGTTGTCGAAGTGAATGAGCTGGCTCAGGATGCGGACTTTGGCGCCCTGCCGCGCCGGCTTAAGGTAGCTAATGTGGTGCTTGGTGATGACCCAGGCGGCTTTCTGCTCCTGGGCCAAGTGGCCCATGTTCAGGGCGTAGTGCTCGGAGGTGTGGTCTTCGCGGGCGTTGAGGAAGTAGTCGAGGTAGCGGGCGTTGTTGAGGTGGCCCAGCATGTCGCAGTCCTGGAAATGGACGCGGTACGTGGTTTCGGGGGTTTGGATGAGGCGGGGCATGGCAGCGGGAGGATGCTGGGGCAAAGGTCGGGAATGGGGTTGACGTTGGTATACATGGCAATTTTGTTTTGGCTTCCGGTCATGCCCACTCGTCCAAAACTACTCGGCACGCCTAACACTTTGGAGAAAATTTGCTACCTTTTAGCCTCCAAAATTCCCGCCTCATGTTCTCGCTCACGCCCGCCCGCTCCGCCGTTCTGCAAGCCCTTGCCGACACTTTTGTCCCGCCCCTGGCCGACGGCAGCCCTCCCGGTTCGGCCGGCCTGAACCTGGACAAGCTGCAGGACGCCATCCGGGAGCAGCCGGAAGGCGCGCAGGCCGAGTTCGGCCAGCTGCTCGACCTGCTGGAAAAGCCGCTGCTGGGCCTGACGTGGTTTGGGCCGCTGAAGCCGTTTCGCAAGCTGGAGCCGGCGCAGCGGGAGCAGCTGCTGCAAAGCTGGGCCACCTCCAATGTGCCGCAGCTGCGCAAAGGCTTTCAGGCCGTGCGCAAGCTGTGCACGCTGCTCTACTACGGCGGCAGCATGGCCGACTTGCCCGCGGCGTGGGGCCGCCTGGGCTACCCCGGGCCCGACGAGAAGCCCGTGGACACGCCCAAGCCCATCCGCACGTTGCGCCCCACCCAGGACACCGTGTACGACTGCGACGTGCTGGTGATTGGCAGCGGCGCGGGCGGCGGCGTGGTGGCCGGCGAGCTGGCCGCGGCCGGCCACGACGTGTTGGTGATGGAAAAAGGCCCCTACTGCCACGGCTGCGACTTCACGCAGCGCGAAGTGGACATGCTGGGCAAGCTCTACGACGCCAAGGGCACGCTCTGCACCCAGGACGGCAGCATCGGCATCCTGGCCGGCGCCTGCCTGGGCGGCGGCACCACCGTGAACTGGGCCGGCTCCTTCCGCACGCCCGACTACGTGCTGCAGGAATGGGCCCGCGAGCACGACGCGCCCCATTTCACCACCCTCGAATTCAAGGAGAGCCTCAACGCCGTGGCCCGCACCATTGGCGTGAACACCAACTACACCCGGCACAACGGCCAGAACCAAGCCCTATGGGACGGCTCGACCAAGCTGGGGCAGGAAGTGAAGCTGATTCCGCGCAACGAAAAAGGCCTCACCGAATCCGACACGCACTTTCGCAGCCTCGGCTACACCACCCTGGGCGATGCCCACGGCATCAAGCAGGGCACGCTGAATACGTATTTGCTCACGGCTTTCGAGCATGGCGCCCGCATTCTGACCGACACCAAAGTGGAGCGCGTGACCATAGCCAACGGCCGCGCCACCGGCGCCGAGGCCGTGCACACCACCGACGACGGCCACAAGGTGCGCATCAGCGTGCGGGCGCGGCGCGTGGTGGTGGCCGGCGGGGCCATCCAGACGCCGGCCCTGCTGCTGCGCTCGGGCCTGAAACACCCGCACCTGGGCCGCCACCTGCACCTGCACCCCACCGTGGTGGTGGGCGCCCGCTACCCCCACCCCATGAACTCCTGGCACGGCCCCAGCATGAGCGTGGTGAACGATACCTACACCCAACTGCACGGCACCAACTTCGGCGCCAAGCTCGAAACGCCCCCCACCCACCCCGGCCTGTTGAGCATGGTGCTGCCCTGGCTTTCGGGCCAGCAGCACCACGAGCTGCTGCGCGACGCCAGCCACCTGGGCTCCTTCATCGTGCTGACGCGAGACCGCGACGGCGGCCGCGTGACCATCGACAAAAACGGCGCCCCGCTGATTGACTACACGCTGTCGGAGTTCGACCGGGCCAACATGCTGGAGGGCGTGCGCGCCGCCGCGCAAATCCACGTGGCGGCGGGGGCCGAAACGGTGTATTTGCCCCACGGCACCTTGCCCACGCTGCACGCCAAAGACGGCACATTACTCAACCCCGAAGTGCTCGACAAGCTGCCCCACCTGAGCTGGAAGCCCAACCAGTTTGGCCTCTACAGCGCCCACCAGATGAGCACATGCCGCATGGGCGGCGACGCGGCCACGCACCCGCTCAAGCTCAACGGCGAAACCGTGGAGGTCGAAAACCTCTTCGTGGCCGACGGCTCGGCCTTTCCGGCCTGCAGCGGCGTCAATCCCATGCTCACCATCATGGCGCTGGCGCACTTCACGGCGCAGGGCCTCAAGGCTAGCCGCGCGGTAGAGGCGCCGCGGCTGGCGGCCACGGCATAACTTTAGTGGCATGAAACGCCCGCCGCTGCCCTACCTGTTGTTGCTGCCGCTGCTGGCGGTACTGCTGTTCGGCAACTGCAACGGCGGTGTCAATACATTTCTGTTTAACATGAACAGCAACGGCCGCTTGGCAAAGCTTGACAGCCTGACGCGCGAGCGCCAACGGCTGCGAGCCCAGGCCCAGCAACAGCTGCGTGGGGCCGCGCGCAGGGAGCAGCTGTTGCTCATTGAGCAGCACGCCAACGAACAGGCGCAAGCCTTGCTGCGCAATAACTGGGAGCGTCGGAAATTTGAAAACCGCCGCAACAAGATTGAGCGCCAGTTGCGAAAAAACCCGGTGCCCAAACGCCCGGTGCTTGGACCGAACTAGCTATTTGCAGGCCCAACCACGTATACAGCTCTTGCCGGCCGAATCCGGTGCTGCCTTATGCTCATTCGCTATTCCTTTGTGCTGCCCCTGCTGTCGTTAAGCCTCGTGCTGGGCAGCTGCTCCATTTTTCGCCGCGACAAGCCCGCGCCGGTGGTGGAAACCGTGCGTACTGCTGACTCGCCAGCGCCGCCCACCGCCGCCCGCGACCTGGCCGACGTCATGGGTACCGAACTCCAGCTCACCCCCGACCAGACCGTGCGGGTCCGCACCATTCTCAATGGCACCCTCACCGAGTCGAACGCTGCCAAGGAAAAGTACGCGCCCAAATCGCCGCAGCTCCTGGCCGAGCTCAAGCGCATCAACATCAGCTCGCAACAGCAATTGCGCACGGTGGTGGGCCCGGCCAAGTTCAAGCTGTTGCAAACCAAAGCCACCCAGCAGAAAATAGCCGCCGAGATGCAGCAGCGGCAGAAGTAGCCCTTGCCGCGCGCATCGGTTAGCGTGGTGGCTCCGGCTCGGGCGTGAGCTGTAGCGGGGCCACATCGGTATCGTCGTACACTTGGGCCAGCGGTAGGTGCAGGTGTAGGTCTAAAATTTCCAGCACGTCGGCTGGGTCGCTGAGCACGGTGTGTACCCATTGCCCCAGGTCGTCGCGCCGAAACCATTCCAGCACCCAAGCCGACTGCGAAACCAGGATGTAGTGCCGCAGCGATGGTATCTTCTTGTACTGATTGAACTTGCGACTGCGGTCGTACTCAGCCGTGGATGGAGAAAGCACTTCCACGATGAGCACCGGCTGGCGCACCAGATACGGGTCGCAGCGGTCGTCGGGGTCGCAGCTCACCACCACGTCGGGGTAGGTGTAGTGAAACGACTCCTGCACCGCCAGCCGCACGTCTTCCATAAACACCTGACAGCCTCGGCCGCGCACCCCGGCCCGCAGCGCCAGGGTAATGTTTTGCGTGATGAGGTTGTGGGCTTTGGTGCCGCCCGCCATTGCAAATACCTCCCCATCAAAATATTCGTGGCGCACTTCACTTTGCCGTTCCAAAGCAAAATATTCTTCCGGTGTATAATGGTGTTGGGTTTCGGGCCGTCCCATGGGTTATCGGGCAAGAATGTGGTCAAAGATAAACCGTTCGGGTGCGCTCTGCGCGCAGCGCCGGCTTACCGCACCCGGGCCCGCCGCAGCACCCGCGCAAACAGCCCCGGCGTCAGGCGCTTCAGCAGCACGCCCCAGGTTTCGCGGCCGCCGATGGTGGCTTCGTCGCGGCCCTGGGCGATGGCCCGCAGCGCCTGTCGAGCAAATTCGGCGGGAGCCATGCCGTTGGCGGTGGCCTCGTCCATCTCCCCCAGCGCTTGCCCGTCGCCGGTCAGCGCATTCACCGACACGCCGGTGCGGATGAAGCCGGGGCAAAGAATGGTGACGCCCACGCCACTGGCATACAGCTCGGCCCGCAAGGAATCAAAAAAGCCGTGCAGCGCGTGCTTGGCCGCAGCGTAGGCGCTGCGGTACGGCGTCCCGAACTTCCCCACCAAACTGCTGACCACCACAATACGGCCGGCCCGGCGGGCCAGCATGCCCGGCAACACGGCTTTGCTAAGCGCCACGGGGCCGAAATAATCGACCTCCATCAACCGACGGTCGACTTCTAACCTTGTTTCCAGGGCCAAGCTACGCTGGCTAATGCCGCCGTTGTTGACGAGGATATCGACGTGACCAAACCGCGCCTGTACCTCGGCCACGGCCGCGGCAAACGTCTCGGGGGCGGCCAGGTCCAGCGGCAGCACCAGGGCCTCGGCGGGCGCGCAGGCCGCTTGCACGCGCCGGAGCGCGGCTTCGTTGCGGGCCGAAAGCACCAAACGGGCGCCCTGCTGGGCAAAGGCCTGCGCCAGCGCTTCACCCATTCCGGCCGACGCGCCGGTTATCCACACCACCTGGCCTTGAAAGTTCATGCTTACAGATATTTCACCAGCCAGCCAATTAGCTGCTGCACCTTGCCCGTGTAGGGCGGGTACATGGCCTTGATGCCCGTGAAGCCCACGCGCTGCCGCATCACGCCCTTCTCGTTGCTGAAAGCCAGAAAGCCGGAATGGCCGTGCGCCTTGCCCAGGCCGCTGTTGCCCACGCCGCCGGTGGGCAGCTCGGGGTGGGCAAAATGCAGCACCGTTTCGTTGATGCCCGCGCCGCCGGCCGAAGTGGTTGAGAGCAGGTAGCGGCGGTTGGCCTGGTTGGTGGTGAAGATGTATTGGGCCAGCGGCTTGAGGCGGGCGTTGATGTACTCGGCGGTTTCGGGCAGGCTTTTAAAGGTGAGCACGGGCAGCAGCGGGCCGAAAATTTCCTCTTCGAGCACGCGGGCGCCGGCCGGCACGTCGGTTAGCAGAGTGGGCTCGATGTAGTTCTGCGTCGCGTCGACACGGCCGCCGGCAGCCACGGTGGCGCCGCGGCCCTGGGCGTCTTCGAGCAGCCCCGCCAGGCGAGCAAAATGGTGCTGATTGACAATGCGGGCCAGCGACTCGGAGCGCTCAATGCCGGCCCCGGTGGGGTTGTAGGCCCGCTGAATGGCAGCCGTGAGCTCCTGCAGCAGGGCGGGCTGCACGCTTTCCTGCACCAGCAGGTAGTCGGGCGCCACGCAGGTCTGGCCGTTGTTCAGGAATTTGCCCCACACAATTTTTTCGGCGGCGTCGCGCAGGTTGGCGGTTTCGTCCACCACGGCGGGGTTTTTGCCGCCCAGTTCCAGCGTGAGGCCGCTCAGGTGCTGGGCCGCGGCACGCATCACAACCTTGCCTACTTCGGGGCTGCCGGTGAAGAAAATGTGGTCCCAGGGCAGCTTCAGCAGGTCGGTGGCCACCTCTTTGTCGCCCTGCACCAGCAGCACCTCATCGGGCCGAAACAGCTCTTCTACCAGCCGCTGCAGCAGCGCCGAGGTGGCGGGCGTTTGCTCGGCTGGCTTTATCACCACGGCGTTGCCGGCGGCAATGGCCGAAATCAGCGGCCCCACCGCCAGGTAAAAGGGGTAGTTCCAAGGCGAAATAATCAGCACCACGCCTTTGGGCTCTACCTGCACCCAGGAGCGGGTGCCCAGCAACGCCATACTGGTGCCCACGGAGCGCGGCGCCATCCACTTTTTCAGGTGCTTGCGGGTGTGCTTGAGCTCCACCAGCGAAGTCCAGATTTCGGTGAGGTCGGTTTCGGCCGAGGGCTTGCGAAAGTCGGCGTATAAGGCCTGCTGAATCTCGGTGCGGTGCGCGTGCAGCCAGTCCTGCAGCTTGTGCAAGCGGGCGCGGCGGACCGCCACGCCTTCCTGGCGCAACGCGGGGGCCCGCCGGCGCAGTGCGTCGAACTGCGTTTGGTAGGGAGTGGCGGCCAGCGCGGTGGCGCGCGCGGTGAGCTCAGGAGCAGCAGGTTGCATGGGCTTGGGAAAGGACAAGGCCGCCCTCTGCGGTGCGGCTTTGCAGAAAGATACGCGGCTTGCGCAACATTTCGGGTGCTCATCCGTCAGCGCGGGTGGCCCCGGCCGGCCGGTACCCCCTTCGTGACGTAGGTGTTACCTTTGCGGCCCGTTAGCCAAACCGGCCTGCGTCGGTTTCCGTTTGTTGCCTCCCGCTGCCCACTTGCGGATGGAGGCAAGTGCCGTTGTCGTTACAAAGTATTCGTTACGTGAAGTCTTATTACCCTGGCCGCTTGCGGCTGCTTGCCATCCTGCTCTTCAGCCTGTTATCTACCACCGCTGGTCTGGCCCGCCCGATTGGAGCACTTGGCGACTCCGCCGGCCTCCCGGCCGATACCAGCCGGACGCAGCCGCCCCTTGCGCTGCCCGCGCCCGCGGCCCACGCCAACCTCAACGACACGCTGCCGCACATTCACCCGCGCGACGCCAACGGCCGCATCACCGACTACACCGTGGCGCCCGGCGTGACCTGGCACTACGACAAGCCCAAGCCCTTCCGCTGGGCCCTCAACATCCCGCGCGACCTGGGCCAGTTTCCCGGCTACGCCTTCCGCAAGGAAAACAAGGGCACCCTCATGGGCCTGGTGGTGAGCTCCGTGGGCCTGTGGGTGGCCGACCAAGCCATCGTCGACTGGAGCCAGGACGTGGGCCGGCAGCTGGGCCTCACGCCCAAAAGCACGCAGCGCACGCTGTTCTACGTGCCCTTTCGCATCGGCTCGGCCAACCTGCCGTTCGAGTTCAACGTGCCCGACAACCTCAACAGCACCTTCTACTACCTCGGCGACGGCTGGACGCACCTGGCCGTGGCCAGCAGCTTCTGGATTTACGGCGGCATTAAGAAGGACAACCGCGCCCTGCGCACCTCCAGCGAGTTGGGCGAGGCCATTTTCAGCACCGGCCTGGTGGTCCAAACGCTCAAGCGCCTCACCGGCCGCCAGAGCCCCTACGTGGCCACCAAGGACCGCGGCGAATGGCACCTGTTTCCGTCGTACAACCGCTACCAAAGCTTCGTGCCCAACTACGACGCCTTCCCCACCGGCCACCTGGCCACGGCCATGGCCACGGTCACGGTCATCGCCGAAAACTACCCCGAATACCATTTCATCCGCCCCGTGGGCTATGGCCTGATGGGCCTGCTGGGCTACGCCATGCTCAACAACGGCGTGCACTGGGCTTCCGACTACCCCATTGGCATTGCGCTGGGCTACGGCTTTGCCAAGATTGCCGTGCGCAACGGCCGCACCCGCGTGGAGGAAACCTCCGCCGACCCGGCCGCCCCCGGCACCGGCTGGGTGCGGCCGCCCAAGCGCCGCCCCTGGTACCGCCAGGGCCACGTGGCGCCCTACACCTACGGCCCGTTCACGGGCGCGTCGTGGTCGTTGAAGTGGTAGGCCTCGCCCGGACTTATCTAGGCGCTACTATATTGCTGGCATGGAACTAGCCCAGACCCTGGCCGCACTCGATACCCAGCTGCAATTGCTGGCCGAGCATTGGGGCCAGTTTTCCGAAGCCGAGCTGCTGGCCCTGCCGGGGCCGGGCCGCTGGTGCAAAAAGGAAGTTTTGGGCCACCTCATCGACTCGGCCGCCAACAACCATCGGCGTTTCGTGCTGGCCCAGGTGGCGCCCGCGCCCCTCAAGCTGCTGCCCTACGACCAAGACGGCTGGGTGCGCGCCGCCCACTACCGCCACCTGCCCGCCCCCGACCTGCTGGCCCTCTGGACGAGCTACAACCGCCTCATTCGGCACTTGCTGGCCCACATTCCGGCCGCAACGCTGGCCACCGAGTGTTTCTCGCTCCACAACAACCCCGTCACCCTCGGCTGGGTGGTGACGGACTACGTGCTGCACCTGGAGCACCACGTCCGGCAGATTATTCACGAATAGAAGTTGTCCTTTTGCCAACAAAAAAGCCCGTCCCTGTATGGGACGGGCTTTTTTGTTTTCGCGGAGGGCTTACTTGAACAGGCCCTTTTTCACGGTGCGGTTGCCGTTTTCGTCGATTTTAATCTTGGTGCCGTCGGCGCGCTTGATTTTCACCGAGCCGTCGTCGTCACGTTTCACTTTGGCGCCGTTCAGGTACTTGGCTTTGTGGTCGCCGTCGCGCTCGTTTTCTACTTTTTTCACGCCCGAGCCCTGGCCCACGCTGCTCGTGGTGCGGCGCTCCGTCACCACCACCGGCGCGATGGAATACGGCCCCTCGCCATAGTTGGCGCGGTTCGAAGAATAGGTGTTGTAGTACTCGGGGTTGTTGAGGGTGGTGCGCACCTGCTCGTCGGCCTCGTCGTTGATTTGGCGGGCGGCGGCGTAGCGGCCCGTGGTGTCGGTGGTGTAGCGCGTGTCGAGCTCGCCCAAGCGGCGGCCGCGGGTGTAATAGGTGCGCTCAATGCGGGTCACCAGCACGGTGTCGGTCAGCTTGAGGTCTTCGGCCACCCGGGCGGCCAGGCGGCGGGCGTCGTCGTGGGCGGCCATGGTGTCGGGCACTACTACAGCGGTGTTGCCGTCGGTGGTGGCCACGGTGGTTTCCTCTTTCTTTTCTTGCGTGCAGGCGGCGGTGGCTAGTGCAGCAACGGCCAGCAGGCCCAATAGTTTGGTGTTCATGTATGCGGGGGTTAAGAAAATCAAAACAGCCATGCAGCTATTCTTGGGAGCTGATACGGACGCGCTTGGCGGGAAGTTATGAGGCCTGCTGCTGGGGCCGCCCGCTTCCGCCCCCCACGCCGGAGCCCAGGCCGTACCTTTGCCGCTTCAGCTTCGGCCGGGCCACGCCGGCCCGTTCCGTGCTTCATTTCAGCTTTTTCCGATGCCCGCCGCCTCCGCCATTCGCCTCAACAAGTTCATCAGCGAAAGCGGCCTGTGCTCGCGCCGCGAGGCCGACCGCTACATCGAGCAGGGCTTGGTGCTGCTGAATGGCAAGACCGCCAAAGTGGGCGACCAGGTGGCCCCGCGCGACCGCGTGACCGTGAACGGCCACAAGCTGGAGCCCCGGCAGGCCGAAGACGCCGTGTACCTGGCCTTCAACAAGCCGGTGGGCATCACGAGCACCACCGAACCGGGCGTGCGCGGCAACATCGTGGACTACGTGAACCACGCGGCGCGCATTTTCCCCATCGGCCGGCTCGACAAGGACTCGTCGGGCCTGATTTTTCTGACCAGCGACGGCGACATCGTGAACAAGATTCTGCGGGCCGGCAACCAGCACGAAAAGGAATACGTGGTGACGGTGAACCGCATTCTCACCGACCAGATGCTGGACGAAATGAGCCGCGGCATTCCCATGCTGGGCACCGTCACCAAGCCCTGCGTCATTCAGAAGGAAACGCCCTACATTTTCCGCATCACGCTGGTGCAAGGGCTGAACCGCCAAATCCGCCGCATGGTGGAGCATTTCGGCTACGAAGTGACCAAGCTCGAGCGCGTGCGCATCATGAACGTGACCGTGAAGGGCCTGCCCGTGGGCGACTGGCGCGAGCTAACGCCGCAGGAGCTGGCCGGCATCATGAAAATGGTGGAGAAATCGAGCGGCACCGAAGAAGCCTCCGGCGGCCGCCGCAGCCGGCCCACGGCGCCGCGCCCGGCCGCCCCCCGTCCGGGCGCCAACGCCAACGCCGCCGCGCCCTCCCCCACCGGCGAAGCCGCGCCCCGGCGCCCCTACAAAAAACCGCCGCCCTCGCCCCAAAACCCCTCCGGCACCGGCTGGTGGGGCCCCCGCCCCGACAAGCCCGCCGCCGCGGGCGCCCGGCCCGGGGCAGCCGGCAAGCGCCCGGCCAAAGCCGGCCCGGCACGGCCCGCGAGCGGCCGCCCGGGGCCGTCGGCGGGGGGCAGCCGGCCACCCCGGCCGGGCAAGACCGGTGGGCGCGGCGCGGGCCCGGCCGGCCGGCGCTAGTGTGGTGCCCGCCGGGCCCGGCGGAATTATCCCGTTCTACTTTGGGGTTAGGCTTTCGAATGAAACACGTATTCCTGCTGCTGTGGCTGTGGTTTCCCGGCTTCGCGGCCCCGCCGGCGCCCCTCCAGCCGCTGCAAATTGCCGAACAGTTTGTGGCGCCCACCGGCTGGGCCGACATGAAAGACTACCTCTGCTGCGAGGCCGCCGGCCAGGCCCGCCAGGAAACCCTGGGCCAGCAAATTCCGGCCCGGCTGCAGCGCAGCTGCGAGCTGCTGAGCCAGGGCGACAGCACCGCCGTGGTGGCCGTGGAGCTGCGCGACCCCGCCGAGCGCCGCGACTTCTATCTGCATTTTGCCAAAGAGGGCACTGCCTGGAAGCTGCAAGCCATTCGCAACCTGGCCATGACGCACCTGGGCCCGCCCATGGTGGAGCTGCTGTCGGCGCTGCCGCCGGCCGAAGTGGCCGAGTACGACCGCAAGCACCCCGACGCCAGCCACGCCTTCACGGTGGGCAACCTGCGCCTGTGGACCGCCGCCGATGCCGACATTGCCGCCCACTTCCGGAAAAACAAGGCCGATTTTCGCAAGCTGCTGCGCCTGGTGCAGGCCGGCAACTATTTTGTCGCTGACAGCATTGCCGCCGGCGAGAAAGCCGCCAACGCCGCCCCCGCCGTGCACGCCTTGCTGCGCAAGCTGTACCTAAGCCGCGTGACGCGCCGCGAAACCGGCTGCGTCAGCTGCCTGGAATTCGTCATCGGGGGCAAGGTGAACAGCACGGTTGGCCTGCTCTACCAGCCCCAGCCGGCCCAGTTGCCGGCCATGACGCCCGCGCGCCTCATCATGCTGCGCCCCCTGGGCGAGGGCTGGTACCTTTACAAAACCACCTGACCGGCCCGATGAAAAAACCCGCCCCTGCCGCTCCCGCGGCGCCCACCGAAAAAGACCAGCTGCACCCGCGCAACCCCCACCGCGCGCCCTACGACTTCCCGGCGCTGAGCAAGGCCTCGCCCGAGCTGGCCGCTTTCGTGCAGCCCAACAAATTCGGCAACCTCTCCATTGACTTTGCCAACCCCGCCGCCGTGAAGGCCCTGAACAAGGCCCTGCTGCGCGAGTTCTACGGCATTGAGTACTGGGACATTCCCAAAGGCTACCTGTGCCCGCCCATCCCCGGCCGGGCCGATTACGTGCATTACCTGGCCGATTTGCTGGCCGATAGCAACGGCGGCACCCTGCCGCCCGGCCAAGACATCACGGTGCTCGACGTGGGCGTGGGCGCCAATTGCATTTACCCCATCATTGGCCGGCGCGCATACGACTGGCACTTCGTGGGCTCCGACGTGGACGGCGTGGCCGTGCGGGCCGCCCAGCAGATTGAGGCCGCCAACCCCAGCCTGGCCGGCGCCATCGAGGCCCGCCTGCAGCCCGCCCGCACCCGCATTTTCGACGGCCTCATCCAGGCCGGCGAGGTGTTCGACCTCACGATGTGCAACCCGCCATTTCACGCCTCGGCGGCCGAGGCCGCGGCCGGCAGCCAGCGCAAAGCCACGGGCCTGGGCACCGGCCGCGCCCCCCGCCCGGCCCTCAACTTTGGCGGCCAAAACAACGAGCTGTGGTGCGAGGGCGGCGAAGCGGGCTTCATCCGCCGCATGGTGCAGGAAAGCGCCCGGCGGCCCACTTCTGCTTTCTGGTACACCACGCTGGTGTCGAAAAAAGAAACCCTGCCCGGCGTGTACCGCGCCCTCAAAACGGCCGGCGCCACCGACGTGCGCACCATCGGCATGGCCCAGGGCCAGAAAAAAAGCCGCCTCGTGGCCTGGACGTTCCTCAAGCCCCCGCAGCAGGAAGCCTGGCGGAAGACGCGGTGGCATTCGCCCCGGTAAGCAGGGCCGCCGATGCGCCTCAATTATTGCGTATCTTCGTCGCAATCCACTCCTCTGTTTTTCGCTTCGTGACGATGCGAAACTCAGACACAATGATTTAGCAGCAAAAAACTATGGGTAGGTCTCAAGAGACATTTGGTAAGAAAGACAACGAGAAAAAGCGCGCCAAGAAGAAAACCGAGAAGGAGGAGCGCAAAGCCGAGCGCCAGGCCAACGCCAAATCCGGCGCGGCCCTGGAAGAGATGTTTGCGTACGTTGACGAAAACGGCAACATCACCTCCACCCCGCCCGACCCCACCAAGAAGCGCGTCATCAAGGACGAGGAAATTCAAATCAGCGTGCGCAAGCAGGAAGACCGCGAGCCCGAGGATACCCTGCGCACCGGCACGGTGACGTTTTTCAACACTTCGAAAGGCTACGGCTTCATCCGCGACTCGCAAACGCAGGAAAGCATTTTCGTACACGCCAACGGCTTGGGCGGCATCACCATCGGCGAAAACGACAAAGTGACGTTTGAGGTGGAAATGGGCCCCAAAGGCCCCAACGCCGTGCGCGTGCGCCTCGGCGGCGCCACGCCGCCTCCGGCCGCACCGGCCGCGGAATAGCGCCGTACTTCGATAAATAGAAAAAGGCTGACGCTCGCGGAGCGTCAGCCTTTTTGCGTTTGGGCTGGTAAGACGCAAAATAGTGCGTCTTTACACCGCTCTAGGCGTTGCCGTCCATGGCGGCCAGGCTTTCTTCGGCGGCCAGGGCGTCGGAAGTGGCGCTGGTGCTGCTGGTAGGCGCGGTGGCTTCGGCGGCTTTGCCGGCGCGGCGCTTCGAGAGGTAGCTCAGGCCCAGGGCCACGAGCGCCGCGCCGCCCACCACCTTTTGGGTGGTGGTGAGCTTGCCGAGGCCCTTGCCTTTGCCCAGCTTTTTGAGCGACTTGCCGGCGCCGCCCAACAGGGTGGCTTTTTTGGCGGCTTTGTTTTTCTTGTTCTTCTTCATGACGGTGGTTGGGTTAGAACGGATGACTTGCGTGGGTGGCCCGCCGACGCTAGACCTCAGGGCCGGGCTTGGGGCGAGCTTTGGTGATTTTTCGGGGTTTCGGCGGCTTCGTGGGCGCTTCGGTTTCGTAGTCTTCGGCGTCTGAGTCGCCATCATCGTCGGCTTCGGGCCGGTGGGCGTGCAGCTTCAGCGGCGTTGCTTCCTCGTCCCGCTCGGGGACGGCGCCCTCTTCCTCCTGCGAGGCCAGGTAGGCCAGCCCGGCGGCCACCAGCGCAATGCCCCCCACCAGCTTCTGGCCGGTGCTGAGCTTATTGATTTCCTTGGTCACCTTCCGGAATTTCTTGATGGACAGGGCAGCTACGTCGAGGATGTCTTCCGAAACGTCTTCCTTTTTTGAGTGCTTTTTTTTGTTCTTGGCCATGAGAAGGTTCGGTAAAACAACGGTTTCCAGGAAAAACTGCAGCGGGAAAGCCATAGCGTAAGCAAACGCAACACCGAAGCAGGGGCGCGACCGGCGAGTTAGGGTATTCGGAAGCAGGGCCCGTAATGTTTCCGATTTATTTGCACCGCCGGCCATCGGCGGTTGGCTCACCCGGTCTGGCGAGTGCCGTTGCTGCTCCATAATTCATTGCTTTCGCGTGGAAGTTCTTGTTCACCTCGTTTTTACGGTCTTTAAAACTGCGGTATTGGCATCGGTCTACGCCGCCCTGCTGCTGCAAGTGGCCAAGTTTGTTCGCCCGCTAGCCCCCACCAGCCCGTTTGCCCAGGCCAGCACCCGGCCCAAGCGGTTTTGGTGGCGCTACGGGTTCCTGATTTCGGTGGGCTTGTTCCTGTATTCGCTCACGTATTGGGGCAACCACGGCCTGGGCGACTACGCCCGCATCCCGCTGGGCCACGGCGAGGCCATGGAAGAAAGCAACGGCACCATGGCCTACTTCGAACCCGTCCGCGCCATCGACCAATCCGAAGTGGTGGCCTACCAACTAGCCGACGACGTGCTCTGCGCCCAAGCCGACGACAACCTGTTCTACACCTACGACCTCGGCTCGAACCTTCGCCAAACCTTTCCCGATAGCATGGCTTACAATGCCTACGCCACGGGGCATCACTTGCCGCTCAGCCGCCAGCTACAGCCGTTTGCTGCGCACTACGCGCAGTACTGGGGAGGCTGGCGCTTTTGGCTGCTGGCCTGAGCCTTGGTGCGGGCACGCGGCTAGGGCTTGCTCTCGGCCAGTCCTTTTTCAATCATCTGAAACAACGGGTTGTCGGGCTTGGCTACTTTTTTCAGCTGCGTTTGGGCGGTCAGGAAATGCGGGCGGGCCACCTGCGGACGCTTGAGCTGCATGTTGAGAATGGCCAGGTACAGGTGCAGCAGGCCCTGCGCGGCGGGCGTGTTGGGGGCGGTGGGCAGTTGGCTGCTGAAAAACGCTTCGGCCTCGGCCCACTGGCTTTGGGCCTGGTAGATGTCCATGATGTCGGAAAACATCTGGTCGTCGGCCGGATTGAGGCGGTAGAGGCGGGTGGCCCAGGCGGGGGCGTCGGCCGCGTGCGTGTTCACGGCGAGCTCCAGCAGGCTGCGCACCGTGGCGTAGTGCTGGGGCTGCAGGTCCAGGCTTTGCAGCAGCGCCTTTTTGGCCTCGGCGGGCTGCTGTTGCTGCTGGTAGAGCTCCCCGAGCATGCGGGCGGCGTCGGCTTTCAGGGCGGGGTCGGTGTAGAGCCGGAGCGAGGTTTGAGCGTAGGGAATGGCTTCGGCCGGCTTTTTTAGCTGCAGCAGGGCATACGCCAAGTTGTAGGGAGCGTCGGGGTATTGCGGATTGAGGGCGATGGACTTCTCAAACGGGGCCACGCTGGGCTGGGCCCGACCCTGCGCGAGGTGGCTGTAGCCCACGGCGTAATACGTCATAAAATCGCCCAGCTGGTGCGCATGGGCCCGGCCGTAGTGCTCAATCACCAAATCCAGCAGTTGCGCTTCGGTCTTGTCCTGCTCGCCGCAGTGGCAGAGCATGGCGCGGTAGTAATAGTCGCCGAGGCCCTGGCTGAGGCGGTAATCCTGCGGAAACTGTTTCTGCAGCCGCGCCAGCGTTTGCGGCATGTCGAGCAGGTGCATGCTGTAGTTGCCTTCCTTGCCGCGCAGGCGCTCCACCGTTTCGCCCGCGGCCAAGTCCTTCAGCCCGAAACCCTGAAAGTTGAGCGCAATGAGGTAGTAGTTAAGCAGGAGCTTTTCCTTTTGCAGCACCACGGCGGGCTGCTGGTTTTTGGGGTCCGCTTTGTCGAGGACCTGGTAGGCCGATTCGTATTTTTTCTCACTTTCCAGCTTGGCCGCCTGCGCCAGTGCGGCTGGGGCGGTGGCCTGGCTACACCCGTGGCGCGCAGCCAGCAGCATGCATACCAAGAGAGCGTATCGGCGTATATAAAAAGGCATCGGACAGTAGAGCTCGGGCGTGAAAACAGGCAGCGAAGCTAACCATAAAAACGACGGATGCAGCCCGCTCATTTCGCTTCAGAGCAGCAGCACATCGATGCGGTGAGCGTGCACCTGCTGCAAATCTTCCGACCAGGCGAAGACCGTAAAAAAGCCGTCCATGGAAGCCACCAGCGCAATGGCATCGCGCTGGTCGTGCACGAATTGAGCGGCGGCCAGGTGGCGGGTGCCGCCATTCTGGGCCGGATGCAGCTGCCGGGGCTCGCTGCCCACCACGGGCTCGGTGAGCGTCATCGTTTCGACGGGCGTGCTGGTGGCGGCGCGCGTCACCTTGGCCCCGAAAGCCAGCAGGTGGTAGTCCTGGGTGATGACGGTGGCCCCATCCACGGCCGTGAAGCCGCCCACCACGCCGATGCTGCGGTGCAGCTGGTCTTGCCGGCGGCGGCGCGACTGCCCCGGCCGGCGCCGCAGCGTGATGCCCTTGTAGGCCGGTGTCACCGGGTACGAAAGTGGGTGCACCACCGATTCCTGCCACTTGTCGGAGCCGGGGGGCACCACCAGCACCAGGCCGCCGCGGCCGTGGGCGCGCATGGTGGCGGCCAGTTCCAGCAGCACGTTGTCGACCTCGCCGGAACCGGCCGAGGGCAGGCTCCTGCCGGGCAGGAAGGCGCGCAGGGCCGGGCAGTCGGCCAGGCCGCCGTGTTCCTCGTCCACCAGCTGCAGATGGTCGCCGCGCAGCACGGCCACGTTCACGTACTTGCCGAAGCCGCCCACGCGGCGGTGCTTCACCACCAGCAGGCCCGGCTCCACCACTTCGAGCACAAAACACAGCGACGGAATGGTGTTGGCCGTGCCCCATATATAGAGCCCGTCGGCGTCGTGCCACACGCCGAGGTGAATGCCGGGCTGCTCCACGGCGGGCGCCAGCTTGAGCAGGTTGTAGGGCGTGAGGCGGCGCTTGTGGCCAAAGAGCAGCGGCCGCCGAATTTGTTCGGGCGGCAGCAGGGCCAGCGAAATGCGCGGCGGGTGGCCTTCCTCGCGGCGCAGGCTGGCCCAGAAGGTCACGTCAAGCACGGCTTCGACCCACAGCGCCTCGGGCGGCGCGGCCAGCCGGTCGGCCTCTTCCAGGCTGGCGGCGTGGTGCCGGGCAAAGTGGGCCTCAATCATGGGCGCGGCCATGCGCGCCGTGAGGTAGGTGGGTTCGGAAAGCATGTGGGGTGGGTGCAGCAAAGGGGCGGAGCAGAAAAGTACGGTCAGCAAAAGAACGTCATGCAGCGCTGCATGACGTTCTTTTGCTGCTTGGGTTATCCCCCAACACCCTCCTGGCCGCTTAGTTATCCATGCGCAACTTTTCGGCCTCGATGCCGGTGCTGCGGCGCTGGCTGGCTTTCACGTTTTTGTTGCCGAACTTGTAGCTGAAGTTGAGCTTCACGAAGCGGCTTTCCACTTTGTCGGCATTCACGGAGTTTATGCCGTTGGAGAGCACCGAGTAGCGGTTCTGCTGGGTGTTGAACAGGTCACTCACGTTGAGGGTGAGCGTGGCGGCGTCCTTGAACAGCGACTTGGAGACGCCGAAGCTGCTGCTGAAGCGCGACTGGAAGGCCAGCCCGCCGAAGGTCATCGGCGACATGTACATGGCCGAAACTTCGGCTTTGAAGCCCTGAGGCAACGTGATGGTGTGGTTGGTGGAGAGGTAGGCCGAGGGGCGAGCAGCGCCCAGGCCCACAGTGGCGGTGTTGTTGATGCGGGCGTATTCGAGGCCGAGGGTGGTCACGGTCATCCACTTGTTGTTGCGGAAGGGCTTCATGAGCGTGGTGCTGGCCGAGAGGGATTCGGCGCTGCGGAAGTTGTCGAAGGAATTGACCACGACCTGGGTGGCGTCGTTTTTCTGGTAGGTTTCCATCAGCACGTCGGTGTGGTGGCCGTAGCTGATGGAGGTGGTGAGCAGGTTGTTGTAGGAGTGCGTGAACTCGAAGTTGTGCGAGAACGAGGGGCGGATGTTGGGGTTGCCCTGGGCGTAGCGGTACTGGCTGATGTAGGTGACGAAGGGGTTGACGATGCCGAAGCGGAACCGGTCAATCTTGCGGCTGTAGGAGAAGCCGAGCTGCACTTTCTCCGACTGGTTGTACTGCACGGCCACGCTGGGAAACAAGCTCAGGTAGTGGCGCTGGGTGCTTTGGCCGGTGGTGAGGGAGGTGCCGTCGGTGTTGGTTTGCTCGGCGCGCAGGCCCACTTGCACGTTCGTTTTCTGCACGGTGCGGGCGTAGGAGCCGTAGGCGGCGTTGATGTTTTCGCGGTAGATGAAGTGGTTGGTTTTGCCGAGGTCCACGGTCCAGGGCCGGCCGGCCGTGGCCTGCTCCCAGCGGATGTCGTTGTCGGTGGTGGTGAAGGTGGTTTTCAGGCCGGCTTCCAGTGTGCCCTTGTGGAGCGGCTGGCTGTAGTCAGCCGAAGCGGAACGCACCGAGTTGCGTGCCGGCGAATTGTCGCGCAGCAGGTTGGCGGGGCCGGTTTCCTGCATCGCGCCGTCGAAATTGCGCGTGTCATACTCGTTCTGCCAGGCCTTCTGGTAGCCGAAGTAGTCGGCGTTCAGGCTCAAAGTGCGGCCGGTGGTGTCGAGGGTGGTTTTATAGTACACATTCACCGAGGGGCTCAGGAACCGGGCGGTGCCGTCGGTGGCCACGAGCGAGGAGCTGAGCGGCGCGTTGGTGCTGAGGTTGGCCAGGTTGTCGGCGGCGCGGTCGCGGGTGTTGAGCATGCCCTTCGCGGTGATGCCGAAGGACGTGGTTTTGCTCAGCGTGTAGTCGAAGCCCAGCTTGGCCGAGTTGTTCTGGCTGAGGCGCACCTCGCGGCCGCTTTCGCGGATTTCGAGCTCGCCGCCGGCCGTGCGCAGGGCACTGGTGGTGCTGTAGGTTTTGTTTTCCTGGCGGTCGAGGCTGCCGAAGACGTTCAGCTTGGCGGTACGGTGGTTGAGGCTGAGGCCGGCGTTGTAGCGGCCGTACTGGCCGGCGCCCACGCCCAGCGTGGCCACGCCGTTGGTGCCGAATTTCAGGCTTTTCGTGGTGATGATGTTGATGAGGGCGGCGCCGTTGGCGTCGTAGCGGGCCGAGGGGTTGGCAATGACTTCGACCTTATCCAGGGTGTTGCCGGGCATGGCGCTGAGCAGGGTTTTCAGCTCGTCGCCGCTGAGGTTGGTGGGCTTGCCGTCGAGGAGCACGGTCACATTCTTGCCGCGAAGCTGGAATCCTGCCCCGCTTTCGAGCACGCCGGGGGCGCGGCCCAGCACGTCGTAGGCGGTGCCGCCGGCAGCGATGGGGCTGGCGGCCACGTTGAGCACCAGCTTGTCGGCCCGCTGCTCGATGAAGGGCTTGGTGGCCGTCACGGTCACGCCAGCCAGCAGCTTGCGGTCGGCGGCCAGCAGCACGGGGGCCAGGGCAACGGGCTTATCGGCAGCCACGGTGAGGGCCACGGGCGTGGCGGTTTTGTAGCCCACGTAGCGCACCTGCAACGTGTAGCGCCCGGCCGGCACGGCCTCAAAGCGGAAGGCGCCCTGCGCGTCGCTCACGGTGCTGAGCAGGGTTTTAGTTTCATCAGTTGCTTGCAGCACCACGGTGGCAAAGGGCAGCGCCTGGCGGCCGAGGCTGTCGGCCACGGTGCCGGTGAGGGGCTGCGCTGTGGCGCGGCTGGGCGACTGGGCAGCCACTTTAGCAGCGGCAGTGCCTTTGGTGACAGCTTGAGCAGCGGCGGGAGCCTGAGCGGCGGCGGGCAGGGCGGCGAGGGCACTTAAGAGCAGAACGGAGGCGGGAGCGTTTTTCATGGCGTACCGGAAGAGGTTGTGAAGGGAGGTGACCCGAGCCGCTAACCGGCTGGGAATGGGACAAAGCAACGGCGGCAAAAAGGCCTTTGCCCGCGTTTTTCGACCATTCCGGCCCACTTTCCGACCAAAGCCCGCGCCCGGTTTTTTGGTCGAAAAAATCCCCGCATTAGTCGAAAAACAGCCCGACCCGCAGCCGACGCCCGCCCAAAAACTGCCACCTTCGCCCCATGCAAGCCCCCCCTCCTGCCGACCGTCCCAGCCGGTTCCCCCTATTGTTTGAACTCCTGATTTGGGCGCTCTACGTGGGCGTGTTCAAGTATGCACGCTTCATGGAAGATGCCGCCACGGTGCACCGGCCCGGCCACAGCAGCAACTTCCCTTACCCGCAGCTCATCCTGTTTGCACTGCTGGCCACGGCCTACGTGGTGCCCTACTACCGCTGGCTGGTGCCCGTGCTGCTGCGGCAGCGGCGCTACGCCCTGCTGGGCATCGGCACGCTGCTCTACCTGTGGTGGGGCACCAAGCTCAACACCTGGCTGGCGGCGCTGCTGTTTGTGCCCGTGGCCGCGCCTCCCCTGCTTACCGACTTCTACCAGCAGCTAGCCGCGCTGTCAGGCGCGCAGCTGCTGCACGTCGCCAACCCCTACCTGGGGCTGCTGCTCACCGATTTCCTGGCCTTTAGCTGCGTGGCCTTCGTGCGGGTGGCGTTCGAGCAGGAATACCGACGCCGGCACGTGGAGCGCGACCACCTGGCCCTGCAGCTGGCTCAGCTCAAGAGCCAGCTGCAGCCCCACTTCCTGTTCAACACGCTCAACAGCATCTACGGTCTCAGCCTGGCCGGCTCGCCCGAAACGCCGCGCTTCATCCTGCTGCTCTCGGAGCTAATGCGCTACGTGCTGTACGACAGCGGCAAGGAGTACATCGCGCTGCCCGAGGAAATCGCCTTTCTGGAAAACTACTTCGAGATGGAGCAGCGCAAATACGCCGGCGCGCGCATCACGCTCACCACCGCCGGGCCGGGCGCGGCGGGCCTGCAGGTGCCGCCCCTGCTGCTGCTGCCGCTGGTCGAAAACAGCTTCAAGCACGGCCGGCACCACTACGCCGATGATGCCAGCGTGGATGCCATCCTCACCACCGCGCCCGGCCGCCTGCACTTCGTCATCGAAAACGACATGTTGCCCGCCATGCCCACGGCCGCCGGCAAGCCCCGCAGCGGCGGCATCGGCCTGGTGAATATCCGCCAGCGGCTGCAGCTGTATTACCCCAACGCCCACGAGCTGCTGCTGTCGGAAAAGGACGGCCGGTATCGGGCCGAGCTGACGTTGAGGGTGTAACTGCACGCCTGCACTAAAGTAGCCCGTCATGCAGAGCGCAGCGAAGCATCTTGCCCGCAGGCAGTAATCCAATCGATTGATTTAGTTGTGGCGGGCAAGATGCTTCGCTGCGCTCTGCATGACGTTCTTTTGCCAAGCCTATACGCTACAACCCATGCCCTCCGCCCCCATCCGCTGCCTGATTGTTGACGACGAGCCGCTGGCCCATCAGGTGCTCACCCAGTTCATCAACCAAACGCCGGGCCTGGTGCTGGCCGGCACCTGCCGTAACGCCATGGAAGCCCACGAGCACCTCACCAGCCAGCCCGTCGATTTGCTGTTTCTCGACATCGAGATGCCGCTGATGAACGGGCTGGCCTTCCTGCGCACGCTCAAGCACCCGCCCCAAACCATCATCACCACCGCCTATCGCGAGTACGCCTACGAGGGCTACGAGCTCGACGTGCTCGACTACCTGCTCAAGCCCTTCAGCTACGAGCGGTTTCAGAAAGCCACCGGCCGCTACCAGCCGCCCGCGCCCGCCGCGGCCCCGGCCGAGGAGCGCCACCTGCTGCTCAAGGACCAGGGCGGCCTGCTGCGGGTGCCGCTGGGCAGCATTCGCTACGTGGAGGGCTGCAAGGACTACGTGAAGGTGGTGACCACCGCCAAAACCTACCTGCACCACGCCACCATGAAGGAAATGGCCGACCAGCTGGGCCCCGAGTTCGGCCGCACGCACCGCTCCTTCATCGTGGCCGCCGCGCACATCCAGCGCCTGCTGCCCGAGCAGGTGCTGCTGGCCGATGGCACGGCCCTCCCCATCGGCAATTCCTACAAGCCGGAGCTGCTGGCCTGGTTTAAGAAGTAAAGCCGTCCTATTCCCGGTCGTAGTTTGCCCGCTTGCCCAGGGCAGCCATGCGCACGGTTTCGGCCACGCGGCGGGCGCGGGTTTCGGGCTGCTTGGCGCTCAGCACCCAAGTGAGAATCTGCTTGCGCGCCGAGAGCGAGAAAGCCGCAAAGTTGGCCTGGGCAGCTTCGTTGGCAGCTAAAGCGTCGGCCAGGTCCGCGGGCACGGCGCCGGCTTCGGCCGCGTCGAGGCTTTCCCAGGCGCCGTTTTGCTGGGCGCGGGCAATGGCGGCCAGCCCGGCGGGCTGGAGCTGGCCGGCGGCGTCGAGGCGCAGCAGCCGCTCCTTGTTCACCTTGCTCCAGCCGCTGCGGGGCTTGCGCGGCGTGAAAAGCAATTGAGTGCGGTCGGCGTCGAGCTTGCGCGGGTGCGAGTCTATCCAGCCGAAGCAGAGGGCTTCTTCCACCGCCTCGGGGTAAGTCACGCTGGGCTGGCCGCTGGACTTTTTGCAGTACACCAGCCACACGCCGGGGCTGCTGGCGTGGTGCGTGGCCAGCCACTGCCGCCACTCGGCGCGGCTGGCGGGCTGGGCTTGGGCGAAGGCGTCGGTGCGGGACATGGGCAGCGGCGTTATTGGGGGAGCAGAATGGCGGCCACCACGTTGCGAACGGCCGCTACATCAATGGCCGGGCAATTGCCCAATTCCTCGGAAAAAGTAGCCGCCGGCTCTGCAAAGCCAAACAGCGCCCGGGTGAAGCGCGGGTAAACCAGCGGCGCCAGCAGCGTGTGCGCCAGGTGCTGGCTGGCCGCGGCGTCCACGTTCATCCGCTCGCTCAGGAACTGCGCCACGCGGCCCTGGGCGCTTTCGAACATGGCCTCGTGCAGCCGCACCGTGCCCTGCGGAAACCGCTCGGCCTCGGTGATGGCCAGCCGGCACAGGCGCACGGGCTTTTCAGACAAGATGGCGTTGAGGAACCGGGCGCAAAACAGCACGAGGGCCTGTTCGGTACCGGGGGCGTAGTCGGCGGGCCCTTGCAGGCGGTGCTGCTGCAAATCCAGCACGAAGTCGAACACGGCCAGGAACAGGTTTTCCTTGCTGGCAAAGTGCGCGTAGAGCGTGCGCTTGGTGGTGCCGGCCTGCGCCGCAATGCGGTCCATGGACGCGCGCTCGAACCCGACTTCCAGGAACACGGCCTTGGCGGCAAATAGCATTTCGGTCCGAAGCTCGGCCCCACGTTTGGCCATCCTGTTTGGTGAATAAATAGCGGAAGTTTCCATTGCCGCGGCGACACGCTTCGGCAACCAGCGGCATGGCGGCCGAAGCCAGCGCGCCTGAATAACAGCAGCGCAGTGCCCGCCAAGGCGGGTTGCTTACCTGCAAAAATCGGGCTTCCGAACGGTATAAGCGCTATCCAGCCCGCTAATGAACGGCTTTTCTGAAACCAGCAAAAAAAAATCGGCTGAAAACATACAAGTATACTATACCGTATAGTATACTTACAGCACAAACCTAACCCAATACATCATGAGAATAATCATTACGGGTTCGCTCGGCCACATCAGCCGGCCCCTCACGCAGGCGCTGGTGCAGCAAGGCCACGCCGTCACGGTCATCAGCAGCAAGGCCGAAAAGCAAGCGGCTATTGAAGCCCTCGGCGCCACCGCCGCCATTGGTTCGCTGGAAGACGTGGACTTCCTGACCGCCACCTTCACCGGCGCCGACGCCGTGTACGCCATGGTGCCGCCCAATTTTGCCATCCCCGATTTTCGGCCGTACTACAACCGCCTGGGCCGCAACTACGCGCAAGCCATTGCCCAAGCCGGCGTGAAGCGCGTGGTGCATCTGAGCAGCTACGGCGCCGATTTGGACCACGGCACGGGCATCATCCTGGGCGCGCACGACGTGGAGCAGCTGCTCAATGCCCTGCCTGGCGTGGCGCTCACGCACTTGCGCCCGGTGTATTTCTACTACAACTTCTACAATCTTATCGGAATGATAAAAACGGCCGGCTTCATCGGAACCAACTACGGCGGCGAAGACAAGCTGCTGCTGGTGGCCCCCGCCGACATTGCCGCGGCCGCCGCCGAAGAGCTGACCAAACCCGCCGTGCCCGGCCAGGACGTGCGCTACATCGCCAGCGACGAGCGCACCGCCACCGAAACCGCCCGCATCCTGGGCGCGGCCATCGGCAAGCCGGATTTGCAGTGGGTGGTGCTGCCCGATGAGCAGTACCGCAGCGGCATGGAACAGAGCGGCATGCCCGCCCAACTGGCCTCCGATTTCACCGACCTGGGCATCAGCAGCCGCAGCGGCGCCATGCGGCGCGACTACGACCGCAACCCGCCCCAATCGTTGGGCAAGGTGAAACTAGAAGACTTTGCCAAAGAGTTTGCCGCAGCGTTCTGACGCTTGCTGGCTTTTATGCGAAGAGGCTGCCTTGCGAAGGCAGCCTCTTTTCATTGAGGCACCTGCAAGGCGGCCCTTGCGGGCGGGCCATAATCGAAGGCTGCCATCAAAGGCTACGGGGCCACGCACATCGCCACCCAACGCTTCTGCCACCAGGAAAACGGCCGCCCCGACTGCGGCAATTCCAAGAGTTCGTGATGGTGTGGCAGCACCTGGAAAATCACCCGCGTCGTGAGCTACGACCATTGAGGCTTTGTTGTCCGGAAGCGGGTGTCGGGCATTGAGAAGTCAGCCTTTGTCACCGGACTAAGGTACTGGAAAAGCGGTGGAAGCGGCAGTAGCTTCGGCAGCTTTAGACGCTATATTCGTCCCTCCATGTCTGAATTTCAATTAATGAATTCTTCTCACGTCTATCTAAATAACTAAACCAAAATATGAGCAATTACAAGTTCTTATTATTATTCATTTATACTCTCTCATCTTGTTCAATTAGAAGAGAGAACACATATGAAGAGAATTTTGCGCTGTGTAAAAAAAGACCAAGTGCAAATAAAGACACTGTCAATTACTCGAGACTTAACTGGGATTACGATTGCATGAAGGGCTCGCTTGGGCCTGTTTTCACAGCTATGACTAATCGCGGGGACAGTGTAAGCACAAAGCCGGCTAATGGGAAAGCTATGGTTCTGTATTTCTGGCTCACCACCAAATTTGACCCACCAGAATTTGCGCGTTCAAGTGCAGAGCATATAGATGCTTTGAATGCTTTATATCATAAGTTTTCTAGGCAAGTAGATTTTATTGGATTTCCCGTTAATAATTCAGCCGACGTCCGGGAATACTTCAAGAAACATCCGCTGGATTTTCCTCAAGCCGTGGGTGGCGCAACAGCTGATAAAGAAGCCTACATAACCCAAAATACAACTCCTCTTGTGATATTCATCAATAGCAAGGGTAGGGTTGTTGATATACGCCCTGGCAGCTTTAAAAGGAAAAAATTACTAATCAAAGAGTACACCCCAATTATTCAGGCCTGCCTGTCTAACATTGAAAATGCTGAATAAAAAGAGGCTGAAGCTCCCGTAGCTTCAGCCTCTTTTTATTTTGGCCGCCGGGCGGGGCGAGGGCTACCAGGGAATCTCGCCGGTGGCCGGGTTGTATTCTTCGCTAACGAACTTGCCGGTGGGGCCGTGGGCGTCGAGCAGGGCGTATTTCACGACGCGGGCGCCGGCTTCCTGCACGGTGCCGGTGCCGCGGTGGCCGTTGAAATCGGTGGCGACGAAGCCGGGGTCCACGGCATTCACTTTGAAGGGCGTGTCGCGCAGCTCGTAGGCCAGGTTGATGGTGTACATGTTGAGCGCCGACTTGGAGGAGTGGTACACGGCCGCTTTGTGGTTGTAATACTTATAGCCGTGCACGGGGTCGCTGTGCAGGGTGAGCGAGCCCTGGGCCGAGCTGACGTTCACGATGCGGGGCGCCGGCGACTGCCGCAGCAGGTCGAGGAAGGCCTGCGTCACGGCTATCACGCCGAAGAAGTTGGTATCGAACACCCGCTGGAACTGGCTGATTTCGGAGGTGAGGGCCGATTGCGGCATGCCGCCGTTGATGCCGGCGTTGTTGATGAGCACGTCGAGGACGTCGGTTTGCTGGCCGATGGCGGCGCGGGCGGCCTGCACGGAGGCGGGGTCGGCCACGTCGAGCTGCACGGGTTCCACCTGGGTCAGGCCTTCGGCGTGGAGCTGGGCCACGGCTTGGTGGCCGTTTTCGGGGTCGCGGCTGCCGAGGTACACGTAATAGCCTTGCTGCAGGAGCAGCCGGGCGGCTTCAAAACCGATGCTTTTGTTGGCGCCGGTAATCAGGGCTTTTTTCATGGCAAGAGGGTGTTGCTTATTGAACAACACAAAATTACCGGGCCCCAGTAGCGCCGTTACGGCACATTTGGCGGCATCACGGGTACATTTCGCGGTTGCTGGCGCGGTACTCGGCCGGGGTGAGGCCGGTTTCGCGCTTGAAGAAGCGGCTGAAGTAGGACGCATCGGCAAAACCCAGGTCGTAGGCAATTTCCTTCACCGACTGCGGCGTGTGGAACAGCAGGCGCCGGGCCTCCAGCACCAGCCGCTCCTGGATGTGGGCAATGGCCGGCTTGCCGCTCTGGGCCTTCACCACCTCGCTCAGGTGCCCGGCCGAGATGTGCAGCAGGGCCGCATAGGCACCCACCTCGTGCCGCTCGCGAAAGTTTTCCTCAATTCGGGCCCGGTATTTCCGCAGCAGCAGCTGGTCGGCCGAGGGCTCGTCGCCCGGAAACTGCTCGGTGTAGAGCCGGCTGAGGTAGGTGAGCAGCACGGTGAGGTGGGCCGTGAGCATGGGCTGCTGCCACTCGCCGGGCCGCTGATACTCGGCTTCGAGCCGGGCCAGGGTATCTTCCACAAAGGCCACATCGGCGGGCGTGAGGAGCAGCTCGTGGCCGTTTTGGGGGTTGCGCAGCAGCGGCAGCTGCGCCAGGGCCTCATTGGGCTGCCGGGCCAGAAACTCGCGCGTAAACGCCACGCTGACGCCCCACAGCGGCGCGAGCTTTTCCTTGAGCTGCAGCTGGCCGGGAGCCGAGAAGTACAGCGCGTTTTCCTTGAGCACGTAGGGCGTCATGTCCACCCAGTGCCGGCTGCCGCCGCGCTGCACGAACACCAGGTGGTAGTAGTCCTTGCGGTGCGGCTGCAGCATGTTTTGCCGGAAGGCCGGTTGCTGGCCTTCGGCTCGCGTTAGCTGGAAGTAGCGGTTGCCGGGAGCGTCCGGCGGCGTCAGGGGGTAAAGCGGGATGGGCTGGTCGAGCAGTAGCGTGGGCATGGGGCAAGGCAGGTTAACAAATCGTGCTAACGCAGGGACACAATATTGCGAACTGAATTCGGATGCGTACTTTTCCCCGGCATTCATCCGGCGCCTCTGCCGGTTGGGGAAGTGGAGCCCAGAACCCACGCTAAAAAACGGGGCGTTACCGAAAAGCCTTACGAGTAGGATTTGCTACCCCATTTTTTTCATGCAATACTTTTTACAAGCACTTCGGAATTATGCAGTGTTCAGCGGGCGCGCCCGCCGGAAAGAATACTGGATGTTCGTTCTCTTTCAACTCATCTTCGGCATAGTCGCCATGACGCTGGACAGCATGCTCGGCCTGGCCATTGCCCCGCTGCCGTACGGCTACATCTACGTGCTGTTCTCGCTGGCCATGCTGCTGCCCGGACTGTCCTTGGCGGTGCGGCGCCTGCACGACGTCAACAAAAGCGGCCTGTTCCTGCTCATCGCCTTCATTCCGCTGGTGGGCGCCATCTGGCTGCTGGTGCTGATGTGCACCGAAGGCACCCCCGGCGACAACCAGTACGGCCCCAACCCCAAAGGCCAGGTCTTGGCGTTCTAGTAAAACCGGCCTGACGCAACGAAAAAGCGGCCGAAGCTTCTCTAGCTTCGGCCGCTTTTTCGTTGCGTCAGGCGCTAGAATTACCAGGGGCTGATGCCCGTTTCGGGCGCGTTGTCGTCGCTGAAAAACTGGCCGGTGGGGCCATCCGAAGCCAACAGGGCCGCTTTTACCACGCGGGCGGCCGCATCGGGCACGGTGCCGGGGCCGCTGTGGTGGTTGAAGTCGGTGGCGGTGTAGCCGGGGTCCACGGCGTTCACTTTGAAGGGCGTGTCGCGCAGCTCGTAGGCCAGGTTGATGGTGTACATGTTGAGCGCAGCTTTGGACGAGCCATAGGCGGCCGTCTTCACGGCGTAGTATTTCCAGGTGGGGTCGGCGTTTAAACTCACCGAGCCCAGGCCCGAAGTCACGTTCACAATGCGGGGCTCGGCCGAGGCCCGCAACAGGTCGAGGAAGGCCTGGGTGGTCTGCACCACGCCGAATACGTTGGTGTCGTACACTTCTCTGAACGTGGCCACGCTGGTATCGATGGCCGTTTGGGGTACTCCCCCACCGCTGATGCCGGCGTTGTTGATGAGCACATCGAGCACAGGCGTCTTTTGGCCGATGGTCTGGCGGGCAGCGGCTACCGAAGCAGCGTCGGTGACGTCGAGTTGCACGGGCTCGACCTGGGTGAGGCCTTCGGCATGGAGCTGGGCCACGGCCTGCTGGCCGTTTTCAAGGTTGCGGCTGCCCAGGTACACGTAAAAACCGTGTTGGAGCAGCTGGCGAGCGGTTTCGAAGCCAATGCTTTTGTTGGCACCGGTGATGAGGGCGAATTTCATGAGAGGGTTTTAACTGGGTTAGTAGAACAACACAAAAGTCCCCTCCCCCGCCGCGGCGCCCTAACAAGATTCAAACGAAAGAGTAAGAAATTCAAACCGCCGGCAGGGTGCGGCCCACCATTGCCCGATGGGCCGAGGGCGTGGTGCCGGTTTGCTTCTTGAAGAAGTTGTTGAAGTAAGTTGGATACTCGAAGCCCAGGCTGTAGGCAATTTCGGCGGTGCTCCAGTCGGTGTGCTGCAACAGGGCCCGGGCCTCGCGAATCAGGCGCTCGGCGATGTGCACGGAGGTGGTTTTGCCGGTGAGGTCGCGCACGGTCCGGTTGAGGTGGTTGACGTGCACCGAGAGCTGGCGGGCGAAGTCGCCGGGCGTGCGCAGCTTGAGGCCGTGGGTGGGCGAGTCGATGGGAAACTGCCGCTCCAGCAAGCCCTGAAACAGGGCCGCAATGCGCGTGGCGGCGTTGGGGTGCTGGTAGTAGCTGGCCTGCGGCTGCAGCTTCAGCGCCTCGTGCATGAGCAGGTTGAGGTAGTTGCGGATGACCTCCTGCTGGTACACGTAGCCCGAGTTCATCTCCTGCAGCATCTTGCGGAAGAAGTAGCTCAGGTCGGCGTACTGCGCCTCGTCCACCAGATACACCGGGTCGGAGCCGAGCCGGAACAGCGGCGACTCCTGCAGGCTGGCCGCCCGGTCGTTCACGATGAGAAACTCCTCCGTGAACATGCACAGGTAGCCGCCCTGCTCTTCCGAAACGGGCTCCCAGGAATAGGGAATCAGTGGGTTGGAAAACACCAGCGCGGGCCGGTCGATGAGCACGCCGCGGGTGGCGTAGTTGTAGCGGCTGCTGCCGGTGAGCAGCGAAATCTTGTAATAGTCGCGCCGCCCAAACGCCACCTTGTCGCTGATGAACTGCTCGCGGGCGTACACGTTGAAGCTGCCCGTGGCGACGGGGGCGTTAGCGGGCGTGAGGGACAGGGTCGACATGCTTCAAAAGTAAGCACATCAAACCGAGCGAAGGTTTGTGGTTCGGCGCGAAGGTTTGTGGTTCGGAAGCGGTTGGCGGGCGTTCGGAAGCCAGGGTTTGTGGTTCGGAAGCCGTTGGCGAGGCTTCGGAAGCGGTTGGCGGGTGTTCGGAAGGGAAGGTTTGTGGTCCGGAACCGGTTGGCGGGCATCCGGAAGCCGCTGGTGGGACTTCGATGCGGTTAGCCCGACTCTACATTTGCGTCTGTGGCATTACTTTCTAGGCCCTTCACTACAGTTGCCTAATGGAATACGTATTTGGGCTGATTTTTACGCTGCTTAAGGTTGCGGTACAGGCGTCGGTTTACGCCACGTTATTCCTCGTTCTAATCAGCGTGTGGGCTAGGTTCTCGCCAGATTCAGGGCTGGCAAAATTCACTTCTAATGGCAAGCGGGTTTGGTGGCAAAGCGGATTAGCGGCTTCTCTGGCCCTCTGCTTAATTGCAAACACTCCTTGGGGTAATCACGGCTTGGGCGATTACGCTCGGATTCCCCTAGGGCATGGCCTGGCAATTGAGGAGTTGAATGGTACAACGGCCTATTTTGAACCTGTTTCAATGACTGAACAATCGGATGTAATTACTGAGGTTGTTTCTTACCAGGTTTCCAACGATATACTCTGTGCAAAAATGAATGACGGTCGATACTTCACCTATGACTTAGCGGCAAGACACTACCAACCCTTTGCCGACAGCACCGCCTATAATTCAACTGCCCAAAAGCTAGGTTTACCAGTAGAAACCCAATTCGAATCTTTTGCTAAACATTACAATCGGTATTGGGAAAACTGGCGATTCTGGCTTTTGGCATAGCAATCTACTTTGCTAGAAACAGCAAGAGGCTGAAGCTCCCGTAGCTTCAGCCTCTTGCTGTTTCTGCCGTAGGGCGGCAACAATTACATATGAATTGCCCGGTTCTCCGTGGCGGCCAGGCAAGCCTCTTTCATGGCCTCGGCGTAGGTGGGGTGCGAGTGGCTCATGCGGGCCACGTCCTCGGCGGAGGCGCGGAACTCCATGGCGGTCACGGCTTCGGCGATGAGGTCGGCGATGCGCGGGCCAATCATGTGCACGCCCAGGATTTCGTCGGTGGTTTTGTCGGCCAGCACCTTCACGAAGCCGTCGGTGTCGCCGCTGGCGCGGGCCCGGCCGCTGGCTTTGAAGGGGAACGAGCCCACTTTGTAGGCCTTGCCCTGCTCCTTGAGCTGCTCCTCGGTGTAGCCCACGCCGGCCACTTCGGGCCAGGTGTACACCACGCCGGGGATGAGCAGGTAGTTGATGTGCGGCTTCTGGCCCACGATGGTTTCGGCCACAAACACGCCTTCTTCCTCGGCCTTGTGGGCCAGCATGGCGCCGCGAATGACGTCGCCGATGGCGTAGATGCCGGGCACGTTGGTTTGCAGGTGCTCGTCGACCTTGATACGGCCGCGCTCTTCCATCTGCACGCCGGCGGCTTCCAGGTTGAGGCCGGCGGTGTAGGGCACGCGGCCCACGGCCACGAGGCAGTAGTCGCCCTCAAACTTCACTTCCTCGCCCTTGGCGTTGGTGGCCGTCACGGTCACGGTGTCGCCGTCGCGGGTGGCGCCGGTCACTTTGTGCGAGAAGAAGAATTCGATGCCGATTTTGCCCAGCACGCGCTTCAGTTCCTTGCCCAGGCCGCGGTCCATGGTCGGGATGATGCTGTCCATGAACTCTACCACGCTCACTTTGGCGCCGAGGCGGGCGTACACGGAGGCCATTTCGAGGCCAATCACGCCGCCGCCAATCACAATCATGTGCTTGGGTACTTCGCGGATGTTCAGGGCCTCGGTGCTGGTGATGATGCGCTCCTTGTCCTGGGCGATAAACGGCAGCACCGTGGGCTTGGAACCGGTGGCGATGATGACGTTTTTGGTTTCAATCTGCTGGGCCTCGCCGCCTTCGCGGGGCACGATGCTGATGTGGGTTGCGTCGATGAACGAACCAACACCGGTGATGACGTCGATTTTGTTCTTCTTCATCAGGTAGGAAATGCCGTCCACGTTGGCCTTCACCACGCCGGCCTTGCGGTCAATCATGCGGTTCATGTCCACGCGCAGGTTGTCGAGGCCAATGCCGTGGTCGGCGAAGGCCGAGTGGGCGTTGTGGTAGTGCTCCGACGAGTCGAGCAGGGCCTTGCTGGGGATGCAGCCCACGTTGAGGCAGGTGCCGCCCAGGGTGGGGTATTTCTCGATGAGGGCCGTTTTGAGGCCCAGCTGGGCGCAGCGGATGGCCGCTACATAGCCGCCGGGGCCGGAGCCGATGACGGTGACGTCGTATTGATTCATGAGCCGGAAGTTCGGTGATGGTTCGCGGCCGCGAAGGTACGGCACAGCAAAGGTGGGTGGTGCATAAAAGAACCGCCTGCCACGTGCCGTTGGCTTTCCCGGCGCACGCTGATAACAATTCAGCAAGCGTTTCGGCTCCCCGCCCACTACCGCCGCGCGGCCGTTCACATACCACCCGCCGTTGTTGACTATCGAAGCTTGGCGGGCGCGAGGGCCTGGAATTATTTCGGGTTATTCTTTCAACTCGAACCCACGCTATGAAATACCTGTACTTGCTGGCCGCCGGCCTGTTGGCCGCCACCCCCGCCCTGGCCCAAACCACCTCCGGCGGCGTGCGCATTGGCGCGCCCGGCGCCCCCGATGCCGCTGCGGCCCTCGACATTTCGGCCACCGGCAAGGGCCTGCTCATCCCGCGCATGGACTCGGCCACCCGCGCCGGCATTGCCGCGCCGCCCGACGGGCTGATGGTGTTCCAAACCGACGGGCGTCAGGGCTTCTGGTACTGCGTGGGCGGCGCCTGGCTCTACATTCCCGACAAGACGCGCAGCGGCGACAACCTGGGCAACCACACCGCCACCCGCAACCTCAACCTGGCCGGCAACCGCCTGGTGGGAGGCACGCCCGCCGCGCCCGGCGCCGTGGGGCTGCGCGTTGATGGCAACGGCCTGGTGCGCCTGGCCACTGCTCCCCGCCCCTTCGGCGTCTACGACAACGCCGCCGGCCTCTACCTCACCGACGTCGACGCGGGTTTCCTCGTGCGCACCAGCATCGGCTACGGCTCCACCACGCCGCCCGCCTCGGGCCAGGGCGACCGGCTGATGTGGACGCCCTACTACGGCTCCTTCCGGGCCGGCGGCGTCGATGGCACCCAGTGGGACGCTGCCAACATGGGTTTCTACTCCGCCGCCTTCGGTTACAACAACCTGGTCGCGGGCCTCTACAGCCTGGCCGCCGGCTACAACAACAACGTGCGGGGCAGCTACGCCACCTGCCTGGGCCGCGACAACGCCGTCGACCAGCTCTCCTCCGGGGCCTTGGTCATCGGCCGGAACTGCCGCGCCAAGGGCAACTACAATCTTGCCGGAGGCCTCAACAGCAAGGTGCAAGGCAACTACTCCGTGGCCCTGGGCGAGCGGTGCACTGCCAACGCCGCCAACGCCATCGCCCTAGGCCGCTTCGCCTCGGCCAACGGCCGAAGCGGCACCTTCGTCATCGCCGACGCCACCGGAAACGACTCGCTGCGCGCTTCGGCCAACAACCAGTTTTCGGCCCGCTACGTGGGTGGCTACCGCCTTTTCACCAACGCAGCCATGACCGTGGGCGTGAGTTTGGCGGCCAACGGCGGCAACGCCTGGCAGGTTATTTCCGACTCGACCAAAAAGGAGCGGCGTCGTCTGGCCGACGGCAACCAGTTCCTGGCCCGCATCGACGGCATGCGCCTGGGTTCGTGGAACTACAAGGGCCAGGACGCGCGCACCATGCGCCACTACGGCCCCATGGCACAGGATTTCTACGCCGCCTTCGGGCACGACGGCGTGGGCACCATTGGCAACGACACCACCATCAACCAGTCCGATTTCGACGGCGTGAACCTCATTGCCATTCAGGCCCTCTACCGCCGCGTGCTGGCCCTGGAAGCCGAAAACGCCGCCCTGCGCCGCCAGCAACCGGCGCCCGCGGCCCCGGCCAGCGCCACCACGGCCGCGCTGGAAGAGCGCCTGCGCCGCCTCGAAGCCCTGGTGGGCGGGCAGGCCCAGCGCTGAAGCAGCCTTTCACCCTTCGGTCTGCGCCGTTTTGCTTGCGGCTCAATGGCCGCTATAGCTTATACAGCTGCTTTACCCCTTCCCTGAGCGACGTGGGCGGCCGGCCCAGCGCCGTGGCCAAATCGGGGCATACTTCCGATTCCTGGCCGTTTTTAATATCAGCCAAGAAGCCGATGGTACGCTCGATGGCCAGTTCGGGCACGCCGCGCTGCCGCATGCCGGCCGCGAAGGCAACGTCGTCGATGGGCGTGTAGCGCACTTGTTTCCCGGAAGCTTCCGTGAGAGCGGCGGCCACGTCGTGGAAGCTATAGGTTTCGGCGCCAGTGAAGCGGTAGGTGCGGCTGGTGAAGTCGCGCGCCAGCAGCACGTTGGCAATGGCCTCGCCCATGTCGCGGCGCAGGGCAAAGGACACCCGCCCCTCCCCGACGGGCAGGTTGATGCCCGTTTCCAGCACGTTGGGGCCGGTGAAGAGCGGCAGCACATCCATGTACAGAATGTTGCGAAAGAGAATGTGCGGCAGCCCGCTGGCCTGAATGTAGGCTTCGGTATCGAAGTGGCGCACCATGAGCTTGTTGACCAGGGTGCTGGGGTCTTTCAGGGCCCGGCCGGTGTAGGCCAGGCACTGCACGCCGGCGCGCTGGGCAGCATCTACCACGTTTTTGTGCTCCTGCAGGGCCTCGTCTTCGCCCCCGCCCGAGATGAGCAGCACCTGCTCGATGCCCTGCAGGGCGCGGTCGAGCGCGGCCGGGTCGCCGTAGGTGCCGACGCGGATGCTCACGCCCTGCGCTTGCAGCGCGGCGGCTTTTTGCGCGTCGCGCACCAAGGCGGCTAGCTGGGTGGCGGGGGTGTTTTGCAGCAGGGTTTGCAGCACGGCGGTGCCTAGGTGGCCGGTGGCTCCGGTTACTAAAATCATGACGAGGAAGGTTGCGTGGGGGTGAATAGCGACTGCAAAATTCTCCGCCAGGAACCGCCTCGGGAATGGCCAGAGGGCGGCAGGCTGTGGCGAAAAGGCGGCAACCGCCGTTTCAGCTCGCCTGCCGGTAGGCGGTGGGCGACAGGCCCGTGCTGTTTTTAAAGAACCGGCTGAAAGCGAACTGGTCGGCAAAGTGCAGGCTGGCGGCCACTTGCTGAATGGGCAAAACCGGGTTTTGCAGCAGGGCCTTGGCTTCGAGCACCACGGCTTCGGCTATCCACTCGCTGGCGGTCCGGCCGGTTGCGTCCTTCACCAGCTCGCTGAGGTATTTGGGCGTGATGCACAGGGCGGCCGCGTAGAAGCGTACGCTGCGGGCGGTGGCGCTGTGCGCCTGCACCAGCTGCCGGAAGGCCGCCGCTAATTGCTGGCTGCGGGTGCGGCTGGCCGGGAGCGGCGCGGGCTGTAGGTCATCGTAGAGCGCGCCAATCTCAAAGAGCAAGCTATTGAGAATGCTTTTTAGAATATTGTCCCGCTCGGTACTGCGCGTCTTGTACTTCTGCTGCAGAAAGCGGAAAGAGTCCGCTATATTCTCGGCCTGGGCGGCCGAAAGTTGGAGCACGTAAGTGGGCGGCGCAACAAGAAAGCGCAGTTTCCCGGTGGCCGCGTTGTTGTTCGTAATGAAGTCCTTGGTGAAGAAAATGGACAGTGTTTCGTAATCGTCGGTAATGTACTGCCACTCTTTGATGACGTCCGGCGTGGCCAGTATCAGGCAGTTCGGGCCGATGGTGTAAGTTTCCAGATTCGCCTTTAGCTCGGCTTTGCCCCGGAGGCAGAGGCTGATTTTGTAGTAGTCGCCGCGGTACGGGCGGTCCAGCGGAATCTTCGGTTTTATGGGGGCCGCGTAATCGGGAAAGTAGACTTCCACCGGGGCTCCTTCGGGGCTGGCAAACGCCTGCAGCTGGTAGGTTGGGATATGTTCGCTCATTGGGGAAGGGCTGGCGCGGGTCAGTCCACCAGCACGCCGATGTAGAAGTTCAACGTGTCGACTTCCAGCGTTTCGCGGGTGGCGCCGGCCACTTCCTTCATCTCGGTGAAACGGGCAGTGGGCTTGATGAGCTGATAGTCGCCGCCTTTGCGCCGCACGCGCACCGGCATGTCAAACTTGGGCACTTCGCTCACCCAGCGGGCTAGGGTTTTGCCGTCCTCGAAGCGGACTTCCAGGATGGGCAGGCTGGCGTGGCGCAGGTACTGGTCGAAGACTTTGGTAAAATCCTGGCCGCTCTCGCGGTTGAGGTAGTCCATCACCTGCTGGCCGGTCACGGTTTGGTGGTAGAAGGTGCTGGAGAGGCCGCGGAGGATTTGGCGCCACTTCTCGTCATTGTTGAGGAGGGTGCGCAGCGTGTTGAGCAGGGCGCTGCCCTTGTCGTACATATCGCCCGAGCCTTCCTGGTTCACGCCGTAGGGCCCGATGATGGGCCCGTCGTTCTGGATGTTGCGGCGCTGACCGTGGATGTATTCCTGGCCGGCGGTTTTGCCAAACTGGCTTTCCACAAACAGCGCCTCAGAATACGTGGTGAAGCTTTCGTGCACCCACATATCGGCAATGTCTTGGGTGGTGATGTTATTACCGAACCACTCGTGCCCGCTTTCGTGGATGATGATGAAGTCCCACTTTGAGCCCCAGCCGGTATTGCTGCGGTCGCGGCCCAGGTAGCCGTTCTGGTACTTGTTGCCGTAGGCCACGGCACTTTGGTGTTCCATGCCCAGGTGCGGGGCATCAACGAGTTTGTAGCCGTCCTGGTACCACGGGTACGGGCCAAACCAGTGCTCCATGCTTTTGAGCATGGGCTTCACGTTGGCGGCAAACTGGGCTTTGGCCTTGGCCACGTTTTCGGGCAGCACCCAGTAGTCGAGCGTCAGCAAGCCCTTCTCGCCTTGGTACGAGTCCGAAAAATGTTGGTAGTCGCCCACGTTCAGGGCCACGTCGTAGTTGTTGATGGGGTTGCGCACGGCCCAGTCGAAGCGGGTGTAGCCACCTTTCAACTTGGTGGTTTTGCGCAGGCGGCCGTTCGACACGTCCTTCAGGCCCGTGGGCACGCTCACGCTGATGAGCATGCTGTCCACTTCATCGGCCTGCTGGTCTTTGGTGGGCCACCAGATGCTGGCGCCCGTGCCTTGGCAGGCCGTGGCCACCCAGGGCTTGCCGGCGGCGTCCTGCGTGAAGACCATGCCGCCGTCCCAGGGCGCCTTTTTGGCCACCGTGGGGTTGCCGGAATACTGCACCGTGAACTCGTCGCGGCTGCCCTTGGCAATGGTTTTCGGGAAGGTGACGAATACCGCGTTGGCCTCGCGGGCGAAAGGCACTTCCTTGCCTTTGTACAGCACTTTCTCTACCTGCAGGTTGGCAAACAGGTCGAATTGCAACCGCGTGAAATCCTGCGTGGCCGTGAATCGAAAGAGGTTCGTGCCGCTAATGAACCTCTTGGCCGGGTCCAGCTTCACGTCGAGGTGGTAGTAGTTGAGGTCGTAGCAAGTGCGCAGCGGCGAGGTGAGGCTGCCGCGCAGCGAGTCGGCGCGGGTGAAAGCGGGCTTGGGCTGCAGGAGCTGGGCGGCGGCCGGGCGTAGCGCCCCAAGCCACAGCAGAGCCAACAGGAGGTTCTTCTTCATTACACAAAACAACAACGAGCAGCAGGAATAAGCGCCCGGCCCCGCAGGTGGGCTTACGTAGTTTTGCGGTCATTCCTTTCCATTCCATGTCCGAACCTACTCCGGCCGCGCCGTCGCGGGCCGCGCTGCTCACGGCCTTTGCGCTGGTCTACCTCATTTGGGGCTCTACTTATCTGGTAATGAAGTTTGCCGTGGCCAGCATGCCCCCGCTGCTCATGGCCGGCACCCGCTATGCGTTGGCGGGCGGGTTGCTCTACCTGTTTATGCGCTGGCGGGGCGAGCCGGCACCCACCCGCCAGGGCTGGGGCTTCGCGGCCTTGATAGGGCTGTGCCTGCTGGGCTTTGGCAATGGCGGCACCACGCTGGGGGTGGTGTATTTGCCCAGCAGCATCACGGCGCTGCTGGTGGCCACGGTGCCTATGTTTCTGGCGGTGCTGGGTTGGGCCAGCGGGCTTTCGCCCCGGCCCACCAAGTGGGTGGCGCTGGGACTGGCCGCCGGCATGGCGGGCATGTACCTGCTGGTGGCCCACACCCACGCCGCGGCCGTGAAGCAGCCCGGCCACACCGGGCTGGGGGTGTTTGCGGTGCTGCTGGCTTCGCTGGTGTGGTCCATCGGCTCGCTCTACGCCAAAAACCACCGGCCGTCGGCCTCGCCCTTTCTCTCCGGCGGCATGCAAATGCTGTGCGGCGGCGTGGCCATGCTCGTGGTGGGCTTCCTGAAGGGCGAAGCGGCCGGGTTCGAACTGGCGCAGGTCACGGCCAAGTCGTGGGTGGCGTTTGCGTATTTGGTTTCGTTCGGGTCCATCGTGGCGTTCACGGCCTACATCTGGCTGCTGCGCGTGGTAGAGCCGGCCCTGGCGGGCACCTATGCTTTCGTCAATCCCGTGGTGGCCGTGCTGCTGGGCTGGGCCTTCGCCGGCGAAGTGCTGAACCCCCAAATGCTGGGCGGCGCCGCGCTCATCGTGCTGGCCGTGGTGCTGGTGGTGCTGGGCGGCCGGCAAAAGGCCTGACTGCGCCTCACAGTGGGCGCCACTCGCTCACGGCCGGACGCCGGGAGCCAATCAGCGCGGCGCCGCCGGCCAGCACCAGCGCGTCTTCGCCCACGCCCACCAGCGCCACCGGCACCCCCGATTTTTCGCTGATGCCCGTGCGCAGCGCGTAGCTCACGATGGTGGACGCAAACGCCACTGCCGCCCCCAGCAGCCCGCCGCCCAAAGCGCTGCCATGCCGCGAGCGGTACCAGGCCGCCCCTACCAGCGCCCCCGACAGCAGCCGACCGGCCAGCACCTCGGGCGCAATGCGGTTGGGGGTGCTGGGCAGCTTGTCGGCCACCATTTCGCCCGCGGCCACCGCTTTGAGCAGCCCGGCCGTGACGGGCTTTTGCAGAAAGCGCAGCCGCGAGCCCGCCAGCCCCGCGTGGGGCTGGCGCGACAAATAATGGCTCAGAAAGGCCGGGGCGCTCATGCTGCGCATGCCGGCCAGGGTGGCAAAGCCGACGGTGGGCCAAAAAGTAGCCGCGCGCCGGGGAGGCGTGGCATACGAGCGTTTCGAATTCTTTTGCATGGCGGGAAGAAATGAGCTTTGCTTAACGAAATTTCCCAGCCGCCGGATAAGCCGGCCGCTCCGCCCCCACCTGGCCCCGCCTGGCAGCACAAGCAAAAAGCCCGCTCACAACGGTGAACGGGCTTTTCCGGGCAAAACGGCTACCGCAACAATCAGTTGATTTCGTCGGCGTGCGAGCGCAGCACCTCGCGGGCAATGGCCAGGTTGGTTTCGCGCGAGTTCACCACCAGGTAGATGAACTTGTTGCCGGCCGAATTCAGCTTAATGAGGTGAAACTGATTGGTCAGCGTAATCAGAATATCCTCAATCTTCTCGCCGGCCAGCTTCAGAGCCGACATGGCTTTCTGCTTCTGCTTCACCACTTCGGTGTTATAGGCCGCGGCGGTTTCGGGGTTGAGGGCCGGCGAGTTCGAGTGCGAGGCCAGGGCCATGCCCGAGGTAACGTCGACCACCGCCACGGCCACCAGGCTCGGCAAATCGGTGATGATTCCATCGACTGCCTTCCCGGCAGGACTGTTGGTAGAGTAGGCCATATCGGCTATTGAAGAGAGGGAATTGGTAAGAGAAGATTCTTTAAGCTTATTCGCAACGTGCTTACGGTAGGTCCTTGCTTTCACTGAGTATAGGATAACCCGGGCAGGAAGCCGGGGCCTGGGATTAGAAAAACAGCCAGTGCTTGCGCTTGGCGCGGGGCTGCAGGGTCACGCCCTGGGCCGAGGCGTCGGCGGCTTTCAACTCCTGGTCGTGGTAGCCGGCGTAGCCGTATTGCAGCGTGGCCGTGGCGGCCACGGCGGCGGGCAGGCGCAGGGTGTAGCGGCCGTTGGCGTCGGTGCTGGCGCCCAGGCTGGTGCCTTTGCGCAGCACGGTGGCGCCCACCAGCGGCTGGCCGGCCTCGTTCAGAATGCGGCCGCTCACGGTCACGAGGCGGGAGGCGTTGGCTTCGGCCGCCGCCTCGGCAGCGGCGGTGCTGGCGGCGGCCAGCGACGTCATTTCGGGCAGCGCCGCCGGCACGGCCGGCGCGTTGTGCGACGGCAGGCGGGTGCCGGCCATCGACACGCCCGCTACCAGCGCGGCCGCGCCCACCATCGAGAACGCCCGGCGGCGGAAGCGCTGCGGCTGTTCCCGAATGAAGAGCAGTTGCTTTTGCACCCAGGTGGTCGGCGCGGCGGCCTCGGCCTCCTCGGTCGACATTTCGTGCCAGCGCGTGACGGTGGTGTGGGCCTGCGTGGCGTCCTTGCGGAGGTACTCTTCCACGGCGCGGGCCGAGGAACGGGCCAGGTCGCCGCGCAGGTAGGCGTCGCGGTACACCGGCAGCAATTCGCCGGTCTGCGGGTCAAATGGGGTAGCGGTAAGCTTCATTGGGGAACAGAAAAAAAGGGTGAAAAATGAGTTTTGTGGCTTTAGTTGGCCAGCCACGGGCCTTATCCAGCAGATAGCAATGCAGAACGGGCCGTGCACCCGGCGCCGGAGGCTACTGGAAAGGCCGGCGTGTTCTCAGTCGCCCTACTTGTCTCCACCTTCGCCGCGCCCTACCTGGAGGGCTCTAGTAGGGCAATGCCTCCGCGCACCACTTCGCGGGCAATGGCCAGGTTGGTGTCGCGCGAGTCCACGGCCAAGTACACAAACTGCTTTTCCGAAGGCACCAGCCGCAGCAAATGCAGTTGCGAGCGCAGCGTAAAAAGCATTTCTTCCACCTTTTCCGGCGCCGCCCCCTGGGCCCGAAGCCCGGCCTGCACCTGCCGCACCGCCTCGGCGTTGAAGCCCACCAGCGGCCCGGGCCGCAGGTCGCGGTCGGCGGTGTAGGTGGCCAGGGCTTTGCCGGTGGCCACGTCTACCACGGCCGCCATCAGCAGGTCGGGCAGTTCGCCCAGCAGGTGCCGGATGGCACTTTCAATGCGGGCGCTTTCCGGCCCGGGGGCCGCCAGCACCACCTCGTGGGCCACGGGCCCCGTGAGCCGCTGCAGTTGCTTGAGAAAAGGGATTTTCATGGGGCGCGGGGTGGGTGGTCCCGGCTGGTGGCCGGGCGCGCCGCGGGGTAGCGGGCGCGCCCGGCCGGGGGTGGTAGCCCAACGGCCGCACCGTTGGGGCAAGCAGCATTAGTTCAGGTTGTCGGCCGTCGAGCGCAACACCTCGCGGGCAATGGCCAGGTTGGTTTCGCGCGAGTTCACCACCAGGTAGATGAACTTGTTGCCGGCCAGCTTGATGAGGTGAAACTGGTTGGTGAGGGTGATGAGGATGTCCTCGATGTTCTCGCCGCTGAGCTTCAGGGCCGACATGGCTTTTTGCTTTTGCTTCACCACTTCGGTGTTGTAGGCGGCGGCGGTTTCGGGGTTGAGGGCCGGCGAATTCGAGTGCGAGGCCAGGGCCATGCCCGAGGTGATGTCGACCACCGCCACGGCCACCAGGCCCGGCAAATCGTTCAACACGTCTTGTACTACTTTGCCAGCGGGGGAATTTGTCGAGTAAGCCATTATAAGAAAAAAAGAGAATGGGTTATTGAAATGAATGATTGGGTTTTAGGCAACAATGGACTTGAGCAGCTCGCGGGCCAGCGCCAGGGGCGTGTTTTTGGCCCGCACGGCCAGAAACACAAACCACTGGCCGTTTTTGGCGAGGCGGAATAGCTGCAGTTGTTTTCGAAAAGGGATGAGGATGTCTTCCAGCCGCTCGCCGCGCAGGGCCAGCGCGGCCATGGCCTGTTGCTGCTGGCGCAGCAGTTCGGCTTGGTGGGCGGCCGTGGCGACGGGGTTGAAGCCACGCCGGCGGCTGCAGTAAGCCAGGGTATTGCCGGTGGCTAGCTCTACCACCGAAACAGTTGTAAGCGCGGGCAATTCGAGAAGCGTCCGCTTTATCACTTTTTTGATTTTATCCGGAGTGACGCCGGAGGCAGCCAATGGGGCGGGGCCCATTACAATGCGCGTGCTTCCGACGGGGGTAGACACGGATTTTTCGGCCGCAACACGCATATCTATTCAACTAATAATCAGCAGGAATTAGCCCTTAAAACGCATAAACGAACAAATATTAATGTTTTTCGAGCAGTTTTTCTGTTACAAAGCTCTACCGTACTTACAGCCTATAAAAATGACATACGTCACTTTTTATAATGATTTACATCAAACCGATGACCTTGCGAAACGCAACTGAGCTTAAAACGTGCCGGAGTAAAATATAATATTTTTTATAACTTAAGCCCATTTAATTCCTGAAGTCAGAAAATGACTCCCATTCTTGGAATAACCCCGCGTTTGCCTTGTTGCCCATTTCTCCGCGCGCGACGGCTACGCGACCAAAAAAGGCCGCCGGGCGGGTAGTCGACACATGTCGGCGACTACCCGCCCGGCGGCCCGGGTTCTGTTTCAACTACGCACTAGGGGGCTACTGCGGCCCTGTCACTAGTCCCACTGCCATCGTCTGCCTTGCTAGTCGTAGAGCGAGGCGAGTTGGTTAAGCTTGTCCGGCTTTAGAATGGTCACCTGGCTGCCGCGTGTGGCCACGATGCCGGCTTCTTTGAACTCCGACATCAGGCGGGTGGCCGTTTCTTTGGCAGTGCCCACCAGAGCGGCCAGGTCCTCGCGGGAAATCGACGTGCTGAACGGCCCGGCATCGCCTGGCTGCCGGAAGGTGCGCTGCAGCAGCAGCAGGGCGCCCGCCAGGCGTTCACGCACGGGCTTGTAAGCCAAGTGCAGCATTTGCAGCTCGGCCTCGCCCAGGGCCCGGGCCATCATGTGCATCAAGGAGGTGGAAAATTGCAGGTTCGACTGCCAGAGCCGGTAAAAGTCGGCCCGCGGAATGAAGCACACCACGCAATCGTCCAGCGCCACCGCCGAAGTGGAGTAGTGTGGCCCGGCTAGCACCGACCGGAAGCCTAGCATGTCGCCGCCTTTGGCCAGCCGGATGATTTGCTCTTTGCCATCGCCGCTGACCTTGGTAATTTTGATTTTGCCCTGCTGCACGCAGTGCAGGCCCAAAGCCGGCCCGCCTTCCTGAAAAATGTGCTGGCCCTTCTGAAAACGATGAGAAACTTTATTGGCAGATATAAAGTCCAACTCTTCGGCCTGGCAGCAGCCCATCAATGGCGTGTTGCGGCTGGGGCATTCGTGGCAAACAGGAGTAAAGAATTTTCCCATGGGCTATAAGGTCATCGTGTTTACTACTCCAAAGATACGCTTTCTTTTAAAAATTCAATTCTAATAAACTTAGCCTTGCATTAAAACATCAGAAATACATTGTTTCGAGCACCCTCGCTTCCAAAAATGAAAAAGCCCTGTTCCCACATCGGGAACAGGGCTTTTAAAAATCCTATTGCGAGACTACACACCCAATAGCAGGCGCGTGGGGTCTTCGAGCAATTCTTTCACCCGCACCAAGAAGCTCACCGACTCGCGACCGTCGATGATGCGGTGGTCGTAGCTCAGGGCCAGGTACATCATGGGGCGAATCACTACCTGGCCATTCTCGGCCACGGGGCGCTGAATGATGTTGTGCATGCCCAGGATGGCCGACTGCGGCGCGTTGATAATCGGGGTGCTGAGCATGGAGCCGAACACGCCGCCGTTGGTGATGGTGAACGTGCCGCCGCTCATCTGCTCAATGGTGAGCTTGTTGTCGCGGGCCAGACCGGCCAGGCGCACCACTTCCTTCTCGATGCCGTCGAAGGACAGCTGCTCGGCGTTGCGAATCACGGGCACCACGAGGCCTTTCGGGGCCGACACGGCGATGCTGATGTCGCAGAAATCGGAGTACACGATTTCGCCGTTGTCAATCTGGGCATTCACGGCGGGCCACTCCTGCAGGGCCACGCACACGGCCTTGGTGAAGAAGGACATAAAGCCGAGGCCCACGCCGTTTTTCTCCTTGAACTTGTCTTTGAACTTGTTGCGCAGGTCCATGATGGGCTGCATGTTCACCTCGTTGAAGGTGGTGAGCATGGCCGTCTCGTTCTTCACCGACACCAGGCGGCGGGCCACCGTCTTGCGCAGGTTGCTCATGCGCTCGCGGCGCACGTTGCGGCTGCCACCGGCGGCCGGAGCCGCGGAAGGTGCGGCTGGGGCCGAAGCAGCGGGAGTTGCCGTCGCTTGTGGTGCCGGTGTGGCCGGTTTAGCCTGCGCGTTTTGCGCGTCTTCTTTCGTAATGCGGCCGTCGCGGCCGGTGCCGCTCACGCTGCTGGCGGCAATGCCTTTCTCGTCGAGAATCTTACCTGCAGCCGGCGAAGGCACCCCCGTAGCGTAAGTAGCCGCGCCACCGCTGGCGGGCTGCGAAGCCAAGGCCGCAACCGGGGCAGCCTGAGTAGCTGCAGGAGCGGCCGCGGCCGGAGCCGACGCAGCCGCACCGCTACCGCCTTCGATGCGCGCAATGACCGTCCCGATGGCAATGGTTTCGCCCTCCTTCACGGCGTGGCGTAGCGTGCCGCTGCCTTCGGCGGGCAGTTCGAAGGTGGCCTTATCCGACTCCAACTCAGCAATTACTTCGTCGCGGCTCACCTGGGCACCGTCGGGCTTCAGCCACTTGGCCACGGTCACTTCCGTAATGGACTCCCCTACCGTGGGGATTTTCATCTCAATGGAGCCACCGCCAGCAGCCGGGGCCTCCGCGCCAGCACCTGAAGCAGCCGGAGCGCCGGGCGTCGAAGCGTCTTTGCTCTCGTTGCCCGCGGGGGCTCCGCCGTAGCCGGACTGGTTGCTGGCCGCCGGGTTCTCCTCCCCTTTCGAAACGGGGTCAGCCGCCGAAGCGGCGGGGGCGGCAGCCGGCGCGGCCGGGGCCGCAGCGCTGCCACTGGCCACGCCGTCCAGGTCGGCGATGACGGTGCCGATGCCGATGGTTTCGCCCTCGGCCACCCGGATTTTTAGCACGCCGTCGGCTTCGGCGGGCAGCTCAAACGTGGCTTTGTCGGACTCCAGCTCGGCAATGACTTCGTCGCGCTTCACGGCGTCGCCGTCTTGCTTGAGCCACTTGGCAATGGTGACTTCGGTGATGGATTCGCCAACGGCGGGAATTTTGATTTCGAGGGCCATGTGCAGGCGTTTTGGATTGAATCGGTGTAAGGAGAAGGAAGTCGGGCAGGATTATCAGTCAGTGGCTTTGGCCTTTTCTGCCGTTTCCTTGATGTTGGCGTCGGCCACGGCTTCTTTGGGCTTGTCGAAGGCGCGGGCTACCAAGTCCTTTTGCTCCTTCACGTGGATTTTGTTGTAGCCCGTGGCCGGCGAGGCCGAGGGTTTGCGCGCCACCACGTCTTCCAGCTCGCGGCGCAGGAAGCGCAGCATGTAGTTCCAGTAGCCCATGTTTTCGGGCTCTTCCTGCACCCAGTACAGCTTGGCCTTGGGGTACTTGGCCAGCTCGGCGTCGAGCTGCTTTTTGGGGAAGGGGTGCAGCTGCTCGAGGCGCACAATGGCCACGTCGGTGCGATTGGAGGCGCGCTGCTCTTCCAGCAGGTCGAAGTAGACCTTGCCCGAGCACAGCAGCACGCGCTTCACCTTCTTGGCTTCGGCAAAGGTGTCGCCGAGCACTTCGCGGAAACCGCCGCTGGTGAACTCTTCCACCGGCGACACGCACAGCGGGTGGCGCAGCATCGACTTCGGCGACATCACCACCAGCGGCTTGCGGAAGCTCCAAGTGAGCTGGCGGCGCAGGGCGTGGAAGAAGTTGGCCGGCGTGGTCATGTTGGCCACTATAATGTTATACTCGGCCGCGAGTTGCAAGAACCGCTCGGGGCGGGCGTTGGAGTGCTCGGGGCCCTGGCCTTCGTAGCCGTGGGGCAGCTGCATCACCACGCCGTTCATGCGCTGCCACTTGCTCTCGGAGCTCACCACAAACTGGTCAATCATGGTCTGGGCGCCGTTGGCGAAGTCGCCGAATTGGGCTTCCCAAATCACCAGCGCCGTGGGGTTGGCCATGGCGTAGCCAAATTCGAAGCCCAGCACCGCGTACTCGCTCAGCAGCGAGTTGTAGATGCTTAGCTGCTCGTGCTCGCCCTCCATGAAGTTGAGCGAGTTATAGGGCGCCGAGGTTTCGGCGTCGTGCAGCACCGCGTGGCGGTGCGAGAACGTGCCGCGCTGCACGTCCTGGCCGCTCACGCGCACAATGTGTTTCTCGCTCATCAGCGAGCCGTAGGCTAGTAGTTCGCCAGCGGCCCAGTTCAGCACGCGGGTTTCGTAGAACATCTTGCGGCGCTCTTTCAGCAGGTTGTCAATCTGCTTGATGGGCTTGAAGCCTTCCGGAATCGTGGTCAGGGCCTTGGCCACTTTCTGCACCACGTCTTCGCTGATGCCGGTTTCGGGCGACTGGTCGAAATCCTCCGGCGTGGAGCGGCGCAGGCTGCGCCACTCGTTTTCCAACGCCTGATACTTATACGGCAGCGGCTGCTGCTTCACCATGTCGAGGCGGGCCTGCAGCGTGTCGCGGAACTCGCGGTCCATCTGGTTGGCCAGCTCAGCGTCCACGTCGCCGCGCTGCACCAGCATGGCGTTGTACACCTCGCGCGGGTTCTGGTGCTTCGAGATGAGGTTGTAGAGCGTGGGCTGCGTGAACTTGGGCTCGTCTGACTCGTTGTGGCCGTGGCGGCGGTAGCACACCATGTCAATAAAGATGTCGGCGTGGAACTGCTGGCGGTACTCGGTGGCCAGCTGCACGGCAAACACCACCGCTTCGGGGTTGTCGCCGTTCACGTGCACCACCGGCGCATCAATGATTTTAGCCAAATCCGTCGAGTAAATCGACGAGCGGGCGTCCTCAAAGTCGGTGGTAAAACCTACCTGGTTGTTAATCACGAAGTGAATGGTGCCGCCCGTCTTGTAACCTTCCAGCTGCGACATCTGCGTCACCTCGTAGCCAATGCCCTGGCCGGCCAGCGCGGCGTCGCCGTGAATGAGGATGGGCAGAATCTGGTGGTAGTCGCCGCCATACTGGTGCTCGATTTTGGCGCGCACGAAGCCTTCCACCACCGGGTTTACCGCCTCGAGGTGCGAGGGGTTGGGGGCCAGCTTCAGGTTCACTTTCTGGCCACCGCTGGCTTCCACTTCGGACGAGTAGCCCATGTGGTACTTCACGTCGCCGTCGCCCATGGTAAGGTCAGGTACCGCGGTGCCTTCGAACTCCGAGAAAATCTGCTCATAGGTCTTGCCCATGATGTTGGCCAGCACGTTGAGGCGGCCGCGGTGGGCCATGCCAATCATCACTTCCTTCACGCCCAGCTCCGCGCCCTTGCCGATGATGGCATCCAGCGCGGGAATAGTCGTTTCGCCACCTTCCAGCGAGAAACGCTTCTGCCCCAGAAACTTGGTATGCAGAAAGTTCTCGAAAACAACGGCTTCGTTCAGCTTCTTCAGGATGCGCTTCTTGTACTCCACGCCGGGGTTGAAAGCCAGCGAGTCCTTCTCCACTTTCTCGCGGAACCAGTCCAGCACCTGCGGGTCGCGGATGTACATGTACTCGAAGCCGATGGCGCCAGTGTAAATCTTCTCCAGCGCTGCCACGATGTCGCGCAGCTTGGCCTGCGGGCCCAGACCCAAGCCTTCGCCGTTTTTGAACACGGTGTCCATGTCGGCTTCGCCCAGGCCGAAGTCACTCAGGTCGAGGCGGGGCCTGCGGTCTTTGCGCTCGCGCACCGGGTTGGTTTTGGCGCGCAGGTGGCCGCGGCTACGATAGGCGTGGATGAGGTTGCGCACGGCCGTTTCCTTATCGGAGGCCGCTTCGCCACTGCTGATGCCGGGCGCGTTGTTGGTAGAAGCCGCCGTTTGGAGCACGCCGTAGTCGGCTGGCTGCGGGGCAGCCGGCGCGGCGGCCTTGGGGCCTGCGGCGCCGTTGCCATTCGTGGTGCTGCTGCCGGGCACCACGGGGGCGCCTTCCGGAAACTGCTGCGAGAAATCAAACCCTTCAAAAAACTTGCGCCAGCCGTAATCAACCGATTCCGGGTTTTGCTGGTAAGCCTGATAGAGGGTTTCGATAGCCGCGGCGTCGGCGTTGGCGATATACGAGTATGCGTCCATGAGAGAAGGAGCTTAGGTAAAGCTCAGCAAAAGTAACAGGCCTAATACAGAGCCAAAAACCTGAATTCGGGTTTACAAATAAACCTAACAGTCAAGCATATTCATTCAAACGTAGTGCTATGCTTACAGAATGGGCGAAGGGCAATTTATAGATTTTCGCGGGCTTGGCGTAACCAACGGATACGGGTGGGCGCCGGCGACGTCTGAGTGCGCCAGAGAATTTCGTTTCACAAACAGGCATTTCACGGGGCTCGGAAGCCGCTTCTTCTATAAACTTTTTGCTATGTATGGGCCGACAGCTACTTCCAAGGCCGTTAGCAATTGGATAATTTATTTTTAGCAAACTTATCCAACGTGTTCAACGTTAACCTTTTTCGCCCTTGCCCAAAAAGCAAGGGTTTTGCCCATTCCGCCGGGCTTAACAGGCGGTTGAACGAACCCTGGATAAATGTATAATGCACGGTTATTTATAGATGTATTTCTAGCAGTTGCGACGCTTGCAGCGCCGCTTTTTAATTCGGTCAATTCGGCGCCCGCCGCCACGGCCACGGGCATGAAGGCCTTCCTCTCCACGCGCGGCATGGCCCGCCACACGGCCACTGTGAAGGCCAAAAAAGCCAAAGCGCTGGTGCCCCGCAGCCTCACCTACACGGTGACGGCCACCATCTACGAGGCCGTGCCTAGCCAGACGGACAACGAGCCGTTCATCACCGCCGATAACTCCCACATCAAGCGCCACTACGGGACCAAAAAACGCTGGATGGCGCTTTCCCGGGATTTGCTCAAGCCCTGGGGCGGCAAGTTCGACTTTGGTGATAAGGTGCGGGTGCGCGGCATCTCGCCCGAACTCGACGGCGTTTATACCATTCATGATACCATGAACCGGCGCCACCGCCACTGCATGGACATCCTGGCGCACCCGAGCGAGAACCTCGACATTTTTACCAAGGGCGTGAAGATTCAAAAAGTGGCCTTGCAGTAAGTGCAGCTAGTTTTATCCTATTTTATTCGCATGCTTATAGCAGAAAGCCCCGCCAGCAATGGCGGGGCTTTCTGGTTGTAGAGGAGGCTGTTTGAGGCTGAATCTTTACTTAGGCAGGGCCATTTTGAAGATGCGAAACGGCTGGCGGGGCTGGCCCACGCCCTTGTTCCAGTTCGGCGTCTTGTGGATGCCGGAGTTGGTGACGTACAGCGTGCCGTCGGCGGTGAAGCTGTAGGTATCGGGCCACTGCAGGCGCGAGTCTTTTACAAGGGTTTCGATTTTGCCAGCCGGGGTGCGGCGCAGGAGCGCGCTTTGCTCGAAGGAGGTGAGGTAGACGTTGTTGGCCGCGTCGATTTCCAGGCCATCGGTACCGGGAATCTCGCCCACGGTTTCGACCTGCTGGCCTAGTTGAGCTTCGGTGAGGGCCGGGTCGCGCAGGGCGGCGGTTTTGATGCGGTAGAGCGTGTGGCCGGTGAGGGGGCAATAGTAGAGGTAGGCATTGTCGGTGCTCAGGGCAATACCGTCGGCGTTGAACTGGGCGGGCTTGCCCTGCAGGTCAATCATGGGGTGGCCTTCGGCCTTGATGACCAGGCCCTTCACGGCTTTGGTAGAAGGGTGCTTATCGAGCAGGCGGCGCGATTTCAGCGTTTTCAGGTCGACCACAACCAAAGCGCCGAGGCCCGACTCGGTGATGTAGGCGTAATTGTTTTGCAGGTCGATGCGCACGTCGTTGAGGTAGGACTTGCGCGGGGCCACCGCTTCGGGGAAGGGAATGGTGAGCAGCACTTGGCCGGTTTTGGGGTCGGTTTTGACGAGCTTGGGGCCGCCGGGCACCGTGAATTTCAGCCCGGGCGAGGCCGGGTCGAGCACCCACACCATGCCCGATTTATCGGCAAACACGCTTTGCGGGCAAATCCAGTGCTTGAGCGGCTCCGATTTTACGGAGTCGTTCCACATGCACCAGCTGGCGTTGGGGTACGGCGTGAGGGTGTTGTTGGCCCCCACTTTGGCAATGGGGTAGGACGGGTTCCAGTCCCAGCGCGGAAAGCAGGCAAATACCTGCCCGCCGGGCGCCACGGCCACGCCCACCATTTGCGGGTCGTTGAACTCGGCCACCACTTGCAGCGGGGAATTGGCCGGCGCAGCCGTGCTGCCGGTGGCGGTGGTGTCGGCGGCCGCGCCGGCGGCGGCCGTGTCCGAGTTGGTGGAAGGCGAAGAGCAGCTGCTCAGCACAGCAGCCGCCAACGCCGCCGAAAAGCCAAGCGGATAGAAGCGGGAAAACGTCATGAAAGAAGCGGTTGAATTGGAAAGGAAAAAAGAAACCCCGGCCTTCAAAAGCCAAGGCTTCTCATACGACCTTTCGGCTCGCACGTTGAGCCAAGCCGCCATAAATCAACTCATAAGCCAAAGGCTACGGCGCATCCGACGAATCGGTGGGCGCCGTGACGGGGGCCGCCACAGAGTCGCGCACGGCCGGGGCGGGGCGGGGCTGAATGGCCGGCGCGGGGTTGGCCGGGGCCACCCGAATGGTTTCGGGGGCGGCGGTGGCGGGCAGCTCCGCGGCCTGCGGGCCGGTTTCGATGGGCGCGGCCAGCGTATCGGCGGGCGTGAGGCTGGTGCTGGAAATGCGCTCGGAAGGCCGACGGTTCAACGACAGGTACAGCACCAGCGACAGCAGCGCCAGCAGGCCGCCAATTGACAGAATCAAGGCCAGCGGGCTTTTGGCGGAGGGCACCTGCGCCTCAGGAAATTCGTCGGCTACGTAGGCGGAATTCATTTCGGGGTCGGGCATGGGCTCGGGCACAAAAGCGGCTGGAGGCGCTACCGGTGGTGTTTCGGCCTCGAAAGCGCGGCGCACCACGGGCGGCACAAATTCCGGTTCCGGCTCGGCGGCATCGGAGGCAAGCGGGTAAAACTGCGGCTGCACCGGCTCGGCCGGCGGCGTTGCAGAATGTGCCGGAGGCAACGGGCTGCTCGTGGCCGGGGGCGCCACGGGCGGCACGGCCGGCGGAGCCGGGGGCCCACTGGCCGGGGCGGCCTCCTGAAACACCAGCCGCTGCTTCAGCGCTTCGAACTCGGTGGGCGTGAGGGCCCCGGCGTCGAGCATTTCCTTGAGCTGGCGCAGCGTGTCGAGGGGCGAAGAGGGGTTGTCCATGAACCTGAATACGGCCGGCGGCGGGGCTAGTTTTTGCGGTCGAGCGCGGAGAGGCGGTCGCGGCGGCGCTGCAGGCGCAGGCGGCTCTCGTCGAGCAGCACCCGGTTTTTGGTTTGCGCCGCCGAGTCGGCGCGCGATTGCAGCAGGTTTTCGGCGTTCTTTTTCTTCAGTTCCTCAATGCGGGCCAGGTTGGCCTCGGTGTTGGTTTTGAGGTAGGCCTGCTCTTTTTCGAGGCGCTCCTTTTCCTTTTCCACGGCCTTCAGCTTCTTCTCGGCTTCGGCAATCATGTCGCGGTAGGCCTTGAGGCGGGCGGCGCCGGCAAAGTTCTGCGCGATGGCGCGCAGGGCGTTGTATTCGGTGGCGGTTTTGTCGGGGTCGAAGAAAGTGTTGTCGTCGAACCCGCCAAACAAGGAGACTTCCGACACCGAGTCGGACGGCGCAATGACGGTGGCGTACAGGTCCACGAGCTTGCCCGAAATGGTGCTGGCCGGCGTTTGCTTGGCCATCAGCACGTCGCTCTTGCCCATGCCCAGCACGCCGCCGGTTTTAAATTTCACGTTGTAGCTGCTCTTCATCCAGTCCTGGAAGAACTCGCGCACGTCGGTGGCTTTGCCGTCTACCTGCACCTTGAGGGCCGGGCGGGGCTTTTTGTTGTAGTTCACTTCGCCGGGGCGCACGTCGTAGAGTTGGGCCGAGGCCAGGGCCGGGGCCAGCCAGCCGGCCAGCAACAGCAGGAGGAAATAGACTTTTTGCATGAGAAAAGGGCGTGTGTGGCGTCGGAGTTAGCGCAGCTCGTGGCGGTCGAAGGCGGCCTGCAGGTCGGCGCGCATGGCCTGAAAGCGGGCAATGGCGGCGGCCAGAAATTCGTCGTCGAGCAGCTCGCGGGCTTCGGCGTCGGTGCCGGTCAGCAGGTCGAGCTCGGCCACTTTGTAGGTTTGCTCCAGGTTGCCCTGCTCCAATTTCAGCAGAAACTTGCCGTTCCAGGCCAGCAGGGTGATTTTGACGGCGGGGTGCGGAATGTCGGCAACGTGGCGCATAAACAACGAAAAAAGGCCGGGAGCCGGGCACGAAGATAGTAAGCTCAACCTAACTCCTCCCCCGCCCTGCGCGTAAAAAAATGCGTGGTGCGGCGCCCCGCACCCGTTCCTTTCCACCTTATACCTACTTATTGCCATGCCCCAGGGAGATAAGTCGAAATACACCGACAAGCAGAAGCGCCAGGCCGAGCACATCGAAGAAGGCTACGAGAAGCGCGGCGTGCCCAAAGACGAAGCCGAAGCCCGCGCCTGGGCCACGGTGAACAAAAACGACGGCGGCGGGAAACAACCCGGCGGCTCGGGCCGTAAAAAGGACAGTAAATGATTCTTACTTGCGCTTATGCGCTGGCAAGTGGCTGTCACCCACAGAAAGAAGCCCCTCCAACTCGGTTGGCGGGGCTTCTTTTTTGGCCGGTGCGGGCCGGGATGTTGTGTATTTTTCGGGCATGAACAAGCTCCTCACTGTGGGTTTGGCGTTGCTCCCGCTGGCCGCGTCTGCCCAAACCCCCATCGCCGTCCTCACCCCCGAAAAGCTCTGGCAGCTCGGCCGCCTGGGCGAAATGCAGGTGTCGGCCGATGGCAAAACCGTGGCCTACACCGTCACCAAGTACAACTTGGCCGAGAACAAGGGCAACGCCGACATCTGGACCGTGCCCGTGGCCGGCGGCGTGCCCCGTAAGCTCACCGACACGCCCGGCTCGGAAAACACCCTGAACTGGCGGCCCGACGGCAAGCTCACGTTCATTTCGGGCGAAAGCGGGACCGACCAGCTGTATGTGATGAACGCCGACGGCAGCGGCAAAACCAAGCTCAGCGATTTCCCCGACCAGGGCCTGAGCAATCTGAAATACGCGCCCAAGGCCAATTTCATTCTCTACACGCAGGACGTGAAGGTGACGCCCACCACGCTGGACCTGTTTCCGGACCTGCCCAAGGCCGACGCCAAAATCATCGACGACCTCAACTACCGCCACTGGAACGTGTGGGACGACCACCTGGCCAGCCACGTGTTCTTCCAGCCGCTGAATGCCGACGGCCGGCCCGAAGGCTACGGCAAAGACCTGATGCCCGGCGAGAAATTCGACGCGCCGCTGCTGCCCGACGGCGGCGCCGAGCAGCTGGCTTTCTCGCCCGACGGTTATAAAATTGCCTACACCAGCCGCAAGCTTACCGGCAAGGCCGAGGCCGTGAGCACCAACTCCGACATCTACCTCTACGACATTCACAACGCCCAGACCGTGAACCTGAGCGAAGGCCTGGGCGGCTACGACACCGAGCCCGCCTTCGCGCCCGACGGCCGGCAGGTGGCCTGGCTGAGCATGGCCACGCCCGGCTTCGAGAGCGACCGCAACGGCATTGTGGTGTACGATTTCGCCACGAAGAAGCGCGTCGACGTCACCAAAGGCTCGGAGCTGAGCGCCGGCAACATGCGCTGGAGCGCCGACGGCAAAACCATCTACTTCATGGCCGTGGTGGCCGGCACCGAACAGCTGTATTCAGTGCCGAGCAAGGGCGGCAAAATCAAGCAGCTCACCACCGGCGCGCAGAACTACAACTCGTTTGAATTGGTGGGCAAAGACCAGGCCGTGGCCAACCGTACCACGCTGTCGGCCTTCGCTGACATCGTGCGGCTCGACCTGAAAACCGGCAAGGAAACGCCCCTCACCGCCATCAACAAAGAAGAATTGGCCGGCATCAAATTGGGCAAGGTAGAAGACCGCCGCGTGACTACCACCGACAACAAGCAGATGCAGGTGTTCGTGATTTACCCGCCCGATTTCGACCCCGCCAAGAAGTACCCCACCCTGCTCTACTGCCAGGGCGGCCCGCAAAGCCCCATCACCCAGAGCCAGAGCTACCGCTGGAATTTCCAGCTGATGGCGGCCAACGGCTACATTGTGGTGGCGCCCAACCGGCGCGGCCTGCCCGGCTTCGGGCGCGAGTGGAACGACGCCATTTCGGGTGATTTCGGCGGGCAGCCCATTCGGGACTATCTCTCGGCGATTGATAAGATTTCGGAAGAGCCTTACGTGGACAAGGACCGGCGCGGCTGCGTGGGCGCCAGCTACGGCGGCTACTCGGTGTACTTCCTGGCCGGCCACCACGAGGGCCGCTTCAAGACCTTCATCTCGCACGACGGCATGTTCGACCTGAACAGCTTTTACACCACCACCGAGGAGATGTTTTTTGTGAACCACGACCTCGGCGGCGCGCCCTGGAACGTGCCCCAGCACCGCTCCTACACCGAGTTCAACCCCATCAACTTCGTGGGCAAGTGGGACGCGCCCATCCTCGTCATTCACGGCGGCAAAGACTTCCGTGTGCCCGAAAGCCAAGGCATGGAAGCCTTCGGCTCGGCCCAGATGCGGGGCATTCCCAGCCGCTTCCTCTACCTGCCCAACGAGGGCCACTGGGTGCTGAAGCCGCAGAACGCCGTGCTCTGGCAGCGCGTGTTTTTCGACTGGCTGGGCCGCACGCTCAAGCCGGATGGTGGCAAGGCGGCGAAGTAAGCCGGGTCCTGGTCACCTAAAAAGCGCCCGCTGGGCTTCCCGACGGGCGCTTCTGCGTATCTTGCCTGTATGCAAACCGCTGATTCGCTCCTCGCCCGCATCACCGTCGACCCGCGTGTGCTCACCGGTAAGCCCACTGTGCGCGGCCTCCGCATATCGGTCCAGCAACTACTCAAGGCCATGGCGGCCGGCCAAAGCCCTGCCGAACTCATGCAGGAATATCCTGAGCTGGAGCCGGAAGACTTTCAAAGCGTGTTGCTCTACGCCGCCAACGTGGTGGACGAGCAGCGGGTATACCGCCTCAGCGCCTAATCCGTGCGGTTTGTAATCGATGCCGGCGTGGGCACTAGCGTAGAGAAGCTGCTGCGGGAGCTGGGGCACGAAACCACCGCCGTGCGCGACCTGAACCCGCACATGCCCGACGTGGAGGTATTGGCCCTGGCCGCTCGAAAAACGGCCATCGTCGTCACCATGGACAAGGACTTTGGCGACTTAATTTTCAAGGAGATGCGCCCCCACCACGGCGTATTACTGCTGCGCCTGGAAGAAGCCACCGGGCCTGAGCGGGCCACTGTGGTGCGCCTGATTCTGGAGCAGCACGCAGAAGAATTGCCGGGCCGTTTTGCAGTGTTTCAGAACGAGCGGTTGCGCATCAGCCTTTAGCAAAGCAAAAGCGGGCCACTGGGTGCTGAAGCCGCAGAACGCCGTGCTCTGGCAGCGCGTGTTTTTCGACTGGCTGGGCCGCACGTTCAAGCCCGACGGCACGGCGGCGAAATAGTTGACAGGCTTCGTGTTCGATGCCGGGGTGTTGTGGTGGCCAGTGGTGGCCGCAGCACCCCGGTTGGTTTTTTGGAGAATTTTAGGGCGAAACCAGATGAAATGCAGATAAACCTATAGTTATTTGTCGGCTCTGGTGCTAGCGGTTTTCGTTTATTGCCTATGCGGTTTTGCTACTTCGCGGTGCTGATGCTGGGCTTGTGGGCCGGAACGGCCGGGTCTGCCCGGGCGGCCGACAACCCGCCGCACCGCCTGCGCGACACCCTGCTGCTGAAAGACCCCAAAGGCGCGCACCTCTCCGAAGCCTACCGCTACTACACCGAGCCCTTCGGCCTCGCGCCCGACCCCGAGCGGGCCGAAGCCCAGTACCGCGCCGGCCGCTTCCGCGCCGGCCCCTGGCACAAAACCCTGAACCTGGGCCTACTGCACCGCCGCGTGTGGCTGCGCCTGCCGGTGCGCAACACCGAGGCCCGGCGCCTGCGCTTCCTGTGGAGCATCTTCAACTTCACCGACAGCGCGGCCCTCTACATCCGGCGGCCGGGCGACACGCGCTTCACGCGCCTGGGCGCCGCCAGCTCGTGGGCACCGGCGGCCGAGCGGCAGTTCCCGGCCCGCTCGCTGAGCTTTCCGTTTGAGCTGGGCCCCGGCGAAGCGGCCGTGCTCTACCTGCGCGCCGATGTGCACACGGGCGGCGTGTACCTGCCCACCTATATCGAAACGGCCGAGCATTTTCTGGCCTGGGAAATGGGCTTCCCGTTTGAGCGGCACTGGGTGTGGCTGCTGGGCTTTTACCTGAGCAGCGCGGTGTTCAGCCTGGTGCTGTTTGCGTTTCTGCGCGACCGCATCTACCTCTGGTACGTGGCCTACGTGGCGGCCGTGGCGCTGTTTCTGATAATGGAAGACGGCCTCGACGCCCTGCTGCTGCCCGGCCCGCTCTACCGCCTGCTCTGGTCGGTGGGCCAATACAACTTCCTGATACTGGCCGGCGCAGCGGGCATTCGCATCATGCAGCTGTTTTTGCGGCTGCCGAAGGCGGCGAAGCTGTACCGCGCCGGCGTGTGGCTGGCCGGGGCCGCGGTGGGGCTGGTGGCGGCCTACGCGGCGGTATTTCCGTGGGCCGTGCGCCACAGCCTGCCGCTGGTGGAAGGCCTCAACTACGGCCGCGAGGTGCTGATGCTGCTGGTGTTCGGCTACGGCTGGGTGACGCTCATTGCGGCCTTGTTGTCGCGGCACCGGCGGCGCCTGGCGGCGTACTACTCGCTCACGTATTGCTGCTTTTTTGTGGGGTACGCGGTGTTTTGGCTGAACCACCTGGGGCTGAGCAGTTTCAACCCCATCTACCCCAACACCCTGGCCTGGGGCCTGTTTGCCGAGCTGCTGGTGCTGAGCGCCCTGCTCACGGGCCGCTTTCGCTACACGCTGCGCCAGAATGCGCAGCTGCGCATCCGGCAGCTGCAGCAGCGCAACGAGGAAGGCGGGCGCCTCATTGCCGCGCAGGATGCCGAGCGCGAGCAACTGGCCCGCGAGTTGCACGACGCCCTGGGCCCCAACCTGGCCGCCCTGCACATGGCCTGGCAAAGCCACGCCGTGCGCGACGCGCTGGCCGCCGCCCCCAACGCGGCCACCATCGGCCTGCTCACCGAAGAAATTCTGGGTCAGCTTTATAGCCAGGTGCGCCAGCTCAGCCACTCGCTGCTGCCCATGGAGCCGGGCACAAACCGCCTGCACAATTCCATCGGGGCCCTGTGCGACGCCTTCAACCTCAACGGCCCGCCCCACGTGGACACCCGCCTCGACCCCGGCCTCGACGCCCTGCCCCAGGCGGTGCAGTCGGCCGCTTTCCGCATCGTGGCCGAGCTGGTGAATAACGCCGTGCGCCACGCCCAGGCCCGCCACGTGCAGGTGCAGCTGCGCTGCCACCCCACCCACCTCGAGCTGTGTGTGGAAGACGACGGCCGCGGCTTTGCCCGCGGCGAAGACACGCCGGCCACCGGCATTGGCCTGCGCGGGGTGCGCACCCGCGCCGCCTACCTGGGCGGCAGCGTGCGCATCGAAACGCCGAACGCAACCGGCACCCGCGTGGTGGTGCAGCTGCCGTTCTGAGGGGTTGCGCCGCGAAAGCGGTTCGTCAGGCCTCGGCCGCGCTCGGCGCTACAAGCCGGGCCTGCTTTTGCTCCACCAGCACCTCGGAAATCTTGCTGATGTCGGTGCTCACTTTTTGCAGGAAGCTGAGCTGCTCCAGCAGCGTTTTATCGTCGGCGGCGTCCGCTTCGGCAGTGCCCAGGCCTACTTCGGGGGCGGGAGCAGTGGTGGCGGGCGCCATGCGGGCAAGGCTTTTTTGCAGGGCGGCCAGGGCGCTGGTGAGGGCCCGGCGGCTTTCGGCGGCAAAGGGCGGCACGGCGGGCGCGGCCTCGCGCAGGGTGGCGGTGAGGGCGGCGATGTTGGAAGACAAAATGTGGTTCAGCACCACAAATTCGTGGGTTTCGGTGGGGCGGTGCTGCTTGCTTTTGGGCTCGGTGAGCATGCGCTGGAAGGCGGCCGCGAGGTTGGCGCCGCTCACGTACACGTCCTTGCGCAGCAGGCGGTACTCGTTGGGCGGCAAGGGGCGGCCGGCGAGGCGGTTGGCCAGCTGGCGCAGATACGCCAAGTTGGCGCGCAGGGCGGCGGCCATGTAGTCGGTGAGCTGCTCCGACTCCCAGCTGGGAAACAGAAAGTACCCGGCCGAAAACGCAATGGCGCAGCCCATGAGCGTGTCGGTGATGCGCTCCTCGGCCACGCCAATGTAATTGAAGCCCAAAAAGCTGAACATGATGAGCAGGTAGGCCGTGAGGAAGACGACCGTGGCCAGGTACACGGTGCGCTGGAAGCTGTAGGCCAGCACCATGAACACCACCAGCACCCCAAACCGGGCCTCCGTCCAGGGCAGCGCCCACAGGATGGCCCCGCCCAGCGCCCCGCCCACCAGCGTGCCGATGATGCGCTCCTGGTTGCGCTGGCGCGTGAGGCTGAAGCCGGGCTTGAGCATGATGGTCACGGTCATCAAAATCCAGTAATTGTGCTGGCCGTGCCAGAGGCTTTCGGCCAGCACAAAAGCCGCCAGGCAGGCCAGCGTCATGCGCACCGAGTGGCGGAACACGCTCGATTTCAGGGTGAGGTTTTGGCTGAAGGCCTGCCGCTCGATTTCCTGGTGGGCCACAAACCGGGCGTGCTCGGCGGCGCGGCTGGGGGCGGGCGCGTCGGTGGCCGCGAGGCTTTCGTCGAAGTAGCGGCGAATGTTGCCCACGCGCCGGATGATGTCGCGCAGGTTCACCAGGATTTTCTTCAGCACCCGCGTGTGGCCCTCGCCGTCGGCGTCGAGGGCGCTGATGCGGGCCTGCAGGCGCCCCCACTCCTGGCTGAGGTCGGAGCCCGGGCCGGCGTAGCGGCGGCTGGTCTGGATGGCCACGCCGAGGTGGTCGAGCTCGGTGGCAATGTGGCGGATGAGGGCGGCAATGTCGGGCAGCACGCCGCTCTTGCCGAAGGTGGCCCGCACCGTGCCGTAGTCGTAGTACCCGGCCGTGATGCGCTCGTACAAATCGACGGTTTCGACGAAGGTGAGCACCAGGCGGCGGCCGGTGCTGGTGGTTTCGTTCACTATCTGGCGGGTGCGGAAGAGGAAGTCGCGCGCGGCTTCCTGCTTTTCATTCACCACCACCTGCTGGGCCACCAGCTCGCGGTAGTCCTCATCAAGGGCCGTTTCGGGGGAATAGAACTTGGCCTTCAGCTCCAGAAAGCGGGCCAGGGCGTGAATGCACTCGCCCAGCGCCTGCTGGGCCGGGCGGTAGGGCAGCACCTGGTAGGCCACCATGGCCAGGCCGGCGTACCACAGCCCGCCCAGCGCCAGCAGGCCCACGTGCGGCAGCACCTCGCGGAGGGCCGGCGGGTGGGCCAGCAGCAGCACCACGTTGAGCAGGCCCGCCGTGCCCACGGCCCCGGCCCGCGCGCCCCACACCAGAAACATGGTGCACAAAAAGCTCAGCACCCCGATTTCGAGCCCCAGCAGCCACACGCTGGTGGCCGCCAGGCTGGTGAGCAGGGCCGTGAGCACCACCACGGCCAGGGCGGCCAGCATGCCGTTGCGGCGGTGGGCGGCGGGGCCGGGCGTGTCGGTCACGCTCACGCACACGGCCCCGGTCGACACGGTGAGGCCCAGGTCGAAGTGCCCCCACTGGGCCAGCAGCAGCGCCGGCAGCAAAATGGCCACCGTGGTGCGCACGCCGTCGGAGAAGTTTTGCCCGGACAGGAAGTAGCGGAGGCGACGGGAGTGGGAGTTCATTCGGAGGAAGCGCGGACTGGCTGCGAATAAACGGGAACCCGGCCAATTTGATTGGGCCGGCCCCGGCTTCCTTTCGGGCCGAGGCGCCTAGAGCAGCGTGGTGCTGGGCCGGCTGGGCTCCTCGTCGTCGGCGGTCGAGTCGTCTGCGTACACGGTGCTCTCCAGGTCGTCGACGCAGTTTTCCAGCTGCTGCACCTCTTCGTCCCGTTCCGCCAGCTGCTGACGCAGCCGGGCCAGCTCGCGGGCCTGCTGCTGCTGCACGGCTTCGAGCCGGGCCAGGCGGGGGTCTTGGCAGGCGGGCAGGGCCAGGGCCACGGCCAGCACCAGCGCGGCCCGCACGCCCCACGCAGGTACAAACGCAGGAAGAGAGGGTTTCATTGGTTCAAAAATACGCACGCGGCCGGCGCCTGCCCTAGCCTAGCGGTGCAGGTCTTCCTGCACGGGCAGCGTGTATTGCTCGCCGCAGCTGAGAATGTGCACCCGCAGGTCGCGGATGGTGATGGCCTCGCCCGACTGAATGCGGTGGATGTTGGTGTCGGTGCAGTCCTGGCCGTCCACGATGGTGACCACGCCGTTGCCGATGACTTCGAGCTCGCGGCCTTCGCGCACCACCACGGCGGTGTCTTCTTCCAAGCCCAGGCCGATGCAGCCGGGGTTGGTGGCAATAATCTGGGCCATGCGGATGATGCGCCCCCGGGCCACAAAGTGCGTGTCGATGGCCACGTCGTGCACAAACTGCAAGCCCGTCGTGACGTGGATTTCGTCTTTGAGCATGCCCTGGTTGTCGCGGCCCTGGTAAATCATGGGCGTGCTCATGGCCGCCGCGCCGGCGCTGGTGCCCGCAATCACGATTTCCTCGTGCGTGAACCGCTCCTTGAGGCGTTTCAGCCAGGGGGTGCCGCCGAGCAGGGCCGTGAGGCGCAATTGGTCGCCGCCCGTGAACATGAAGCCGTCGGCCTCTTCCAGCTGGCGCAGGGCCTCTTCCTGGTGCCCTTGCTCGCGCATTTGCAGGTCGAGCACTTCCACCCGCCCCGCGCCCAGGCTGGCAAACAGGTCGACGTACTCCTTGGCCGCTTCTTCGGGCTCCTGCGAGGCGATGGGCAGCACAAGAATGTTTTTCTTGCCCTTTACTTCGTCCACGAAGCGGCGCAGGATAGAATCGGGCGCGCTGTTGGCCTCGTCCTCAAGGCCGGGGCGGGGCGACTTGTCTTCGTGCCCCCCAATGGCGATGAGCACGCCCTTTGGGGGCAGGCAGGTAGATTCGGACTGTTGGGCCTTGGCAGGCGTTTTGGGTTTGCGGGAAGGCATGGGAAGGGTGGATTTGGAAAGGGCAAACACCGCTGGTCATCTTTCGCGGCGCTCGGGATGACAGCGGTTTTCTAGGCCGGGGCCAGCCCGCTGGCGGCCGGGCCGTTTAGCAGCTCGCCCAGGGCCGTGAAGCGGGAGCCGTGGCAGGGGCAGTCCCAGCTTTTTTCGAGGCTGTTCCAGTGCACCACGCAGCCCAGGTGTGGGCAAATGGCCGAGCACTCGTGCGTGGCGCCCTGCTCGTCTTTGTACACAGCCACTTTGCTGACGCCGCGGCGCAGCACAGCGCCCTCGCCGGCGGCAATTTCTTCCGGGCTTCTCACGTCGCCGCCGGTCAGCAGCTCGGTGTATTCCAGGGCCACGTTCACGTTTTCCCGGATGAACTCCTGGGCGCTTTCGCGCTTCACGGTGATGCGGCCGGGGTCGTAGAGGTCGGCCCAGGGATTGGGGCGGCCCTGGATGAGGTCCGTAATTATCATCGGGCCCAGCGTGCCGTGCGTCATGCCGTGGCCCGAGTCGCCGGTGATGATGAACACATTGTCGGAATCCAAGGGGTTGCGGCCGGCGAAGGCCAGGCCGTCCTGCGGTTCCATCACTTGGCCCGACCAGCGGTACTCGAAGTCCTTCACCATCGCAAACCGGTCGCGGGTCCACTCCTCCAGGCAGCGCAGGCGGGCTTCGGGGTGGTCTTCCTGGCCGGTTTTGTGGTCTTCGCCGCCCACGATGAGCAGGTCGTAATCGGTTTGGCCGCCGCGGGGCCCGGCGGGCACGTCCTGCAGGCGCACGTAGTGGTAGGGGTCGGCCGTGTCCCAATACAGGGCTTTGCTCACGCTGCCCTTGGGCACGCGGGCGGCCACCACGTAGGTGCGGTAGGCGGCCTGCTTGGTGTGCATCACCACCCGGTCGTTGAAGGGAGAATTGGTGGCGACCACAATGCCTTTGCGCGCTTTCACCTCGGCGCCGTCGGCGGTGAGCACGCGGGCATGGGCGCCGCCGTGCACCTCGCTCACGCGGGTGTGGGTGCAGATGCGGCCGCCCTTTTTGGTGATGGCGGCGGCCAGGCCGTTGAGGTACTTCAGGATGTGGAACTGGCCCTGGCCGGGGAAGCGCAGGCATTCGCCGGGCTCGAAGCCCGTGGTGCCGGCCTCCGAGAGGTGCTCCACGGCGGCGAGGCCGGCGCGGTGGGCGGCTTCCAGCTCCTGGCTCAGCTCTTTGCTGCTGCCGGTGGCGGGCAGAAACAGGTAGCCGTCGAGGCGGGTGAAGTCGCAATCGATGTTCTCCTTCTTCACAATGCCTTCGATGGCCGCAATGGCGGTGGTATGGCTTTCGGCGGCCAGGCGCGCGCCCTCTTGGCCAAATAGGTTTTCGAGCGTGGTGTACCGGTCGTCGAGGGCGTTGGAGAGGTGGGCGGTGGTGCGGCCGCTTTCGCCGCTCGCCAGCTCGCCGTCTTCCAGCAGCAGCACTTTTACGCCTTCCTGGCTCAGCAGGTACGCCGTGGTGAGCCCGGCAATGCCGCCGCCCACCACCACCACGTCGGCGTCGGTGTTTTCGTTCAGCGGCTGGAATGTGGGCAGGGGCGGTGCGGTGCCAAACCACGAAGTGGGCGTGGCCCCCGAGGTACGGGCGGGATTGGGAAGCTTGGTGGGCATGAGCGAAAGGAAGAAGATAGAGCCTGTGCTTACGCCCGGCCGCGGCTTGGCGTTAGGTCGAGCTTAGTTGGCGGCAGCTATTGCGGCGCAGCCTCTGCTGCTTCCGTGTCGCCGGCCATCAACACATTTTCGAAATGCCGCGCCAATACTGGCCATAAGCCGGGACCATTTTTTTAAGTAATTAATAAGCGCGGTGTACGCATGCAAGTATTCACGTAATTACCTAGGTTATTGTGTTTAATTTACCCCCTGTTAACCACCCATTCGCATTTTTTCTTCATCACCCCTTCATTTTTCACCCCCTCACCACCCAATGAGAATACCTTTTACCCGTTTTGCCCTTGCGTTTGCGATGCTTGGCCCGTTGGGTTGGCACTCTGCCTTCGCCCAAACTACTTACGTGCCGGTGGCCGTGACCGGCTACACCGACGACGTCATTGCCAATGGCAACGACCCCGTGGTGGCCAACTCCACTACCAACACCGTGGACCGGGGCATTCCCTCCGTGCGGTGGTGTTTTGCCAACGCCACGTTTCCGGGCCTGAACGCCAGCAATGCGCTGCCCGCTTCCGGCACAATCAACAGCATCAGCACACCGGGGCTGACCTTTCAGATGGCCCCCGCAACGGGCAATAACTCGCTGCGCATTGCCGGAAATAACGTGAACACCCCCAGTGTGCTCACCCTGACCAACCCGCAGCCCTGCAGCGAGGTCATGGTGCTGGCCACCGAAGGCAACGGCACCACGGCCGCCGACAAAACTTTCAAAATCACTTTTACCGACGGCAGCTTCCAAACGTTCACGGACGTAGTGGTGCCCGACTGGTTCAATGGCACGATTACGCCCGCCATCAACGTGGGCAGCCGGGTCAGCTACGTGACCAATGCCGTCGACTTCACGCCCGGCAACCCGCGCCTGTACGAAGTGCGCCTGAGCCTGGCGGTGGCCAACTACAGCAAGTCGGTGCAAAGCATCACGATAACCAAAACCGCCATCGACCCGGTCCTGAACGTGATGGGCATCAGCCTGGGCTCCAACTGCCTGGGCGTGCCCACCGGCGGCGCGGCCACGGCCAGCACGCCCAGCGTGTGCCCCGGCCTGCCCGTGGTGCTGAACCTGACGGGCGCCACCGTGTCGGGCAGCATCACCTACCAGTGGCAGGCTTCCACCGACGGCGGCACCACGTTCACCAACATTGCGGGCGCCACCACCGTGCCCTACACGGCCCGCCCCACCGTCTCGACGCAGTACCGGGCCGTGGTGACGTGCCGCGTGCAGTCGAGCAACTCGGCCGCCGTGCCCGTGACCGTGCTGCCCGCCGCGGCCACCGTGGCCTACGCGCCCGGTCCCATCTGCCTGCCGGCACCCGGCACCGCGCTCACGGCCACGCCGCTCACGGCCACACCCGCCGGGGGCACGTTTAGCAGCGCTGCCGGCCTGGTGCTGAATGCCAGCACGGGCGCCATCGACCTGGGCGCGTCGGCGCCGGGCACCTACACCGTGACCTACAACCTGCTGAATGCCTGCCAGGCCGTGGGCACCACCACGGTCACGCTGGTGCGCAACGTGCCCACCCTGGCTTACCCGGCCACCACTTTCTGCCGCACGGGCAGCAGCGGTGTACCCGCGGCCACGCCGGCGGGCGGCACGTTTGGCAGCACCGCGGGGCTGGCCATCAATGCTTCCTCGGGCGCCATCGATTTGGCCAACTCCACGGCGGGCACCTACACGGTGAGCTACACCAGCGGGGGCACATGCCCGGCCGTGGCCACGGCGCAAGTGGTGGTGAAAAGCGACGCGCTGCCGGTTTTCCCCACCGTCATCACCCCCAACAACGACGACAAGAACGACGCGCTGCGCCTCAAAATAACCGACGTGACCGGCTACCACATTCGCGTGTACAGCCGCTGGGGCCGCAAGGTGTACGAGGGCTACGACGCCGCCCAGGGCTGGACCGCCGCCGACAACAGCGCCGGCATGTATTACTACCACGTGAGCTACACCGACTGCGCCGGCCGCCTGCAGGAATACAAAAGCTGGGTGGAAGTGGTGAAATAGCTGCTTTCCTGAACAAAAGGGACTTCCTGCTGAGCGTTGCCTCAGCAGGAAGTCCCTTTTTCGTGTTATTCCTGGCCTGCCGGGCGCCAGCCGCCGCTAGTACAGCACGTCGTCCACGGGCTCGATTTTGGCGGGCAGCTCGGTTTCGCCCAGCAGCTCGCGCAGGTCAATTTCGATGCTGCGGCAGATGGCCGTCATGGGCACGTCGTTCATTTCGTTCTCGAAGGGGTTTTCGCTGGTGTGGCCCACCAGCTCGATGGTGTTGAACACCCCCGACACCAGCACCGCAAACGGCACCATGAGCCAGATGTGGCCCGGCCCCATTTTGGCAAATTCGGCCACCAGCCCCAAGGGCAGCACCACCGCAAACACCCACACAAACACGAAGCTGTAGAAGGCGTACTGCCGCGGAAACGGCGTGTTCTTGATGCGTTCGCACCCGCCCTGGGCGTTGAACAGGTCCTGAATGGTGTCCATCAGGGCCACGTGGCGGAATTCGGTGAGCAGGCCACGCTGGTGCAGCTGGCGCAGTTCGTTGCTTTGCTGGCGCAGCAGGTGCGTGGGCGGGTTGCTGAGGCGGCGCACGTCGGCGTCTTCGGCGGGGTCGAGGAAGGGCGCCACATCCGTATCCCAGAGCTCGGCGGTTTGGCGGCGCAGGTGCAGGCGCAGGGCGTTGGCCCAGGCCACGTGGCGATACACCAGGCGCCGGTGCAGGCGGCGCAGCTCGGCCTCAGACGCCAGCAGGCCGCCGCCGGACGCCTCCACAAAGTCGAACGCCCGAATCGACCAGGTACGGCTCAGGTTCACGATGGAGCCCCACAGCTGCCGGCCTTCCCAGAAACGGTCGTAGCTGCCGTTGTTTTTGAAGCCAATGTAAAAGGCCACCGCCGCGCCCAGCGTGGCCACCGGCGCCCACGGAATGTCAATCCAGTGCGCCCCGCCAAACTCGTAGAGCAGGCAGATAACCGAGTCGTAGAGGGTGAACAGGAGCAGGCTGCGCCACACCAGGCGCCATACCACGCCGAAGCGTATATTTTTTCGAACGTACATGCAAAGTCAGTAGTAATTGACCTGCATACGGAAACCGGTCCGTTATGTCGGGCTTGGCGCTACGGCCAGCGGCGGGCGCGCCTCTGCCGTTTGCGCCTTAGCCTTTTTCGCCCAGGGCCGCGATGCACTTCAGCTCGATGGCGATGGGCGTGGGCAGGCAGTTGATTTCGAGGGTGGTGCGGCAGGGCTGGGCCGTGGCAAAGTACTCGGCGTAGAGGCGGTTGTAGACCGGAAAGTCGTCTTTCATGTTGGTCAGAAACACGGTCACGTCCACCAGGTCGTCCCACTGCGCGCCGGCCTCTTCCAGAATGTAGCGCACGTTCTGAAACACGGCGTGGCACTGGCTCTCGAAGTCGTACTGCAGGATGTTGCCGTCTTCGTCGACCTCGACGCCGGGAATGGCCTTCTGGCCGCGCTGGCGCGGGCCCACCCCGGAGAGAAACAGCAGGTTGCCCACGCGGCGCGTGTAGGGGTAGGCGCCGACGGGCTCGGGGGCGCGGGAGGGTTGGGACTCGGTCATGGGCGAGGGCTTAAAGCGGCGGGAACGGCAGCGAAAGTAACCGCTGGGCGCAACGCGAACCATGATAATTGACGCGAATGGCAAGGTTTTTTCAGAAGGCTGCGTTCTCTGTATCGTTATTTGCACACATTATTCCTGAATTTATCCATCTGTTCGCCCTCACGTTCATCGATATGAAGCGCTTTCTTCCTCTACTGTTCGGCTGCCTGGTGGGCTTCGGGGCCCACGCCCAAAAGCTCAAGATGCCGCCCAAGCCCTCGGCCACCACCGTGTACGACTCGGTGGCCCAGCCGGCCGTGCCCCTTGGCGGCACCGAGAAATACGCCCAGTTTCTGGCGGCCCACCAGAAATACCCCGCCAGCGCCATGCAAAAAGGCATTCAGGGCACCGTGAAGGTGAGTTTCATCGTGGAGAAAACCGGCACCGTGAACGAGGTAAAAGTGGAAAACCCGTTGTCGCCGGAACTCGACGCCGAAGCCATTCGCCTCATCAAAAGCGGCCCGAAATGGACGCCGGCGCGGCACCACCGCAACGAGGTGGTGCGCCAGCGCGTGGTAGTGCCGGTGTCGTTTGTGATGTCGCCGGGCAGCACCACCACCATCACCACCGCGGGCAAAACCACGCCCATTGCCGCGCCCGCCGCCGACATTGCCGCCTCGGCCAACCCCAACGTGCGCGCCGTGGTGGCCCCCGACCGCCCCACTCAGCCCGTGGGCGGCACCCAGGCCTTCTTCGACTGGATTGAGAAAAACCAGAAATACCCGTTGCTGGCCAAGCAGCGCAAAATTCAGGGCAAGGTGATGGTGGAATTTATGGTGCAGCCCGACGGCAGCCTGACCGACATGCGGGTGGTGAAAAAGATGGGCTCCGGGCTGGATGAAGAGGCCCTGCGCCTCATCAAGGCCGCGCCAAAGTGGGAGCCGGCCATGTTTCAGGGCAAGCCCATCAAGCAAAAGATGCTCTTGCCCGTCTTGTTTCAATTGTAAGGCCTTCTTTCCGGCGCCGGGGAGAGGAGCTTTTTGCTCATTGCTTGTTGTAGTGCTATGATTCCCGTGCTCGCCCCTGCCCCCACCCTTCTCTGGCCCCACCAAACGCGCTACCACACCGCCGCGCAGTCCCTGGCGCGCGACCTGTTCGACGCCCTCGACGACGACCTGCAGCCGCAGGTGGTGGTGATGGCGCTTCCCGTTGAAACCGACCTGCCTGCCCGCTGCCTGGAGCCTGGCGACTGCGGACTGCCCGCTGACGCCTTCGCCAATGTGGTGGCCCGGGGGCGCATCATTCAGCTCACCACGCCCAGCCCCTACGCCGAGCGCAGCGATGTGACCCCGGCCATGATTCGGCGCAAGCACGAGGGCATGGGCATCCGCGACGCCGTGCAGGAAATCCTGGACGCGCTCGACGAAAACGCGCTGCACCAGCACTTTTCCGGCTGGCCGGTGGAAATCAAGGGCTACTTCGTGGTCACCATTTTGCGGCTGCAGCGCAAGCCGCTGCGCGCGTACCCGTCGCTGCGCCCCTACCGTTTTTACACCGACGGGCGGCCCCTGGCGCCCTCCCTGCTGGTGGCGGCCATGTACCGCTTCAACGAAGAAATCTTTAAAGCCCTGAACGATGCCGAGCCCGGGGCGGGCCTGTTTGTGCGCCCCCGCGAAAGCGAAGAGCTGCTGCGCAGCGCCGGTAAATCCTTGCTCGACACGCCCGCCCAGGCGCTGGGCCTCGACCCGGCGGCCGCTACGCTCTTTGCCACTTGCAACACCATCAGCAGCCTGCGCTACGAAGGGGCCGAGGGCGTGGGCAAGCTGCTGCTGGCACGCCGCGGCCACCCCAACATCGAGGAAATCTTCGCCCTCACCTGCCCCACCGACCTCACCGACTACCGGGCCGTGCGCAAGCTGCTGGAGATGACCACGCCCGACGTGCATCTGCTCGCCGACGGCGAAAACGTGTACGCCCTGGGCCGCCTCACCGGCAAGTACGACGCCGAGCGCGAAGATTTATTCGTCATCAACTTCGTGACGCACTACGCCTGGGAGCTGCAGCACGACGGCCACGTGCTGCTGCGCTCGCACTACGGCCTGCCCGGCCTGCCCCGCACCCGCCTCAACCGCACCGGCTTCCGCAAAGCGCTCAAGCGCACCTTCGCCCTCACCGACCACGCCAAAATAGAGCGCCTCTGGGACGTGGTGCTCGAAGCCAGCCGCCAGAAGCACGGCACCTTGCTGGTCATCACCACCGAAGCCCTGGCCGAAGCCGACCGCCTCAAGCTGCAGTGCACGCTCATCGAGCCGGTGCCGCTCACGCCGCTTATCACCCGCCTCGTCACCAGCATTGACGGCGCCGTGCTGCTCGACCCGGAAGGCTACTGCTACTCCATCGGCGTCATTCTTGACGGCCGCGCCTCGGGCCGCGGCGACAGCACCCGCGGCGCCCGCTACAACTCCGCCCTGCGCTACGTGGAAAGCTCGGACTACCCCTGCCTGGCCGTGGTGGTGAGCGAAGACGGATTGGTGGACATCATCACGTCGGAGCAGGAGTAGACACGATGTGTGATGACTGTTTCCAACAGAATATCTACCGGTTCAGCAGTGAGCAGGATTTTATTCAGGTAGAAACAGCCGTTTGGAATAAACTTCGGCAAGGCAAATTGCATGAGCTGAAACAAGACACCGACGCAGCCCAGTATCAAGATGCTCCCTTGTACCAATGCCGAACATGTGGCGAAATTTGGGCTCTTTCAACGCCAGACAATGCCTGGCGTGGCTACTTGCTGTCACAAGATTCGGCCACTACATACCGGAGAAAAATTCGTCAAAATGACCGCATCAAAGCTGCCGTTGGCCTAGCCTGCTTGTTGGCATTTGGAGCAGCCATTTTGTGGGAGGTAATTCACTGAGAGGTTTTTCTTGGCGCTACCAGAAAAAAGCATTCTACAGGATTGCAATGACCGACAACGCCTTTACCGCTTTGCCCGAAACGACCACGTGAGCCGGAACACGGCCACCACGTCGCCGGCCTCGTCCACGCCAGTGCTCACGCATTCTACTACGCGGCCCTCGCCAGTGGCGCGGCTTTCGGCAACAGCCTCGGCGATGCGGGGACCGTCGGGACAGGTGAAGGTGATGAGGCCGACGGCCTTCTTGGTGAAGTCGCCCTGCAGGCTCACCACCAGCATCGAGACTGGCCCGCCGGCCTGCACGTGCATCATGGCCTGAATGCCGCTGGCAAACTCCGCCGCCATGGCCAAACAGGCGAAATAGAGGCTGCGAAACGGGTTTTGCGTGAGGTATTTGTAGCGAATGGTGACCGTGGCCGACTCCGGCGTGAGCTGCGTGAGGCGCAGGCCGGCCAGCCACGCCATGGGCAGCTTCCGCATCAGGAAGAGCCGCAGCTTCATCGGGTTCAGGACCTGGCGGCGGAAGTCGGCGGCTTTGGGGGTATCGGCGGTGGAATTGGGCATGAATAGACAAGTTTGTGGGCCATAAAGAACGTCATGCCGAGCGCAGCCGGGGCATCTTGCGTGCTGAAGTAATCCAATCGTATGATTGATTGTACTGCTACACGCGAGATGCCTCGGCTGCGCTCGGCATGACGTTCTGTTATTCTTCTCAGAACTAGCTTTTCTTGTCCAGCACCAGCACCACTTTGTTCCAGTTGGCCGAGGCGTTGACCACGGCGCGGAAGGCCTCGAAGTCGGCTTTGGGCCAGCGAATTTGGCGGTAGTTTTCGTCCACCGTCACGGTGATGGTCTGGCCCTGCTGCACGTAAGACGACTTGAAGTCGTAATCGGGCTTGGCGGCGTCGCCGCCGGCTTTCACGTCCACGTTCAGGTCGTTGAGGTTGCGCACGGTGTAGCCGGCCGGCACCTCGAAGCGAATGGTGCGCAGGTAGCGGCGGTTGTTGTCGTTTTCCACGTCGAACTGCCGCTCTTCTTTTTGGTAGAGTTCGGTTTGCGGGCCCAGCAAGGTGCCGATTTTGAAGAGGTAGCGCGGGCCGGCCTTGTCGAGCAGGGAGGGCGAGTCGAGTTGGCCTTCGATGATGAACGGCTTGTCGAGCGGGCTCAGGCCGCGCTCCACGTTGCGCACGGTCGTTTTCTGAAAGTTGGTGGCATCGGCCACCACGCCCTTTTGGAGCTGCTGCATGAGCTCGGTGCGCTTGGCCTCCGGAATCATGGCCCAGAAGGGCTGAATCTGCAGGGCCGGGTAGCCGCCCAGGGTCTGGCGCAGTTGCAGGGTGCTGTTGCTGAGGTCGGGCGCGAAAGCCACGGTCACGTCAATGTTCTGCGGGCTTTTGTCGGCGTCCAGGGCCGGAATTTCCTTCACCTTGCCCACCGCCGATTCAATGGTGCCCAGGGTCACGCCCTTGATGAACAGGCCCGAGTTGGCGGTCCATTCGGCCGGCAGCATGCCGTAGCGGTAGTCGGGCCGGCCGGGCGCCAGGTACTGGCCGGTGCCGGGGAAGTAGAGGGCAAAATTGTCGAGGTAGTCCCAGGTGTCGAAGGAGCTGTCGAAGGGGTTGGTGGCGCGGCTGCTGGTCACCACCAGCTCGTAGTCGATGCCCAGGGTGCGGTAGATGGCGGCCAGCAGGTGCACAAAGCCGCCCTCCGGCGCGTTGTGGGTGGCCACTACCTGCGTCAGGGCCGGGCTGGCGTTTTCATCAAGGTTGAAATTCAGCTTCACGTAGTTTTCGGCCGCGGCGATGCGCTCCGGCAGCGGGCCCGACGTGGGCAGCTTGGCAGCGGCCAGCACTTTAGCCACCGCCTTCACGTCGTCTTTGCTCAGGGACGTCATGTTGCGGTACACAAACTGGCTGGCGTCGGCCCAGGTAAACTGTCGTACCTGGCCCTTGTTGGCCATGTAAGCCAGCTTGTAGTGCACGCGCATGCGCTGGGCTTGCACGTTGGCGAAGGCTTCTTCGCGCAGGGCAGGTACCGATTTCAGCGTCAGGCGCAGGGCGCGGCGGCCGGTCATGGTGGTGTCCACGGTCACGGCGGGGCCGTGGTACACGCGGGCTTCGAAGGTCAGCGCCTCGGGCGAAATCAGCTCAAATACCACGTCGCGGGCCGCGGTTTCGGTTTGCAGCACCTCGTAGCCGAAGTGGTTGAAGTTGCGCTCGCGGGTGTAGAAGTACTCCACTTCGCTGCCCTTCTCCACGCCATCCACGGCAAACACGCGGAAGCCGCGGCCGCCTTCCTGGTCCTTCAGCTCTTTCATGTCGGCCGCTTTCACCTCATGCACCTCGCCCCGCGGGCTGATGGTACGGGCCTTGATGTCGACGGGTGCGCCCGACTCCAGCACCGGCACCACAATTTTGTTGAAGCGCTCGATGCCATCGGAACTGTTGACGCGCACGATGCGGTGCTCGGTGGTGAACAGGCGCAGGTCCTTGCGCGACTTGTCGTAGTAATACTCCAGGCTGGTAAAATCGCGCAGAATGATGGCCGGCAGCTCGGCGTCCTCTTTGGAGATGGGCAGGCGCTGCTTGCGGCCCACGTCCCAGTTGTAGCCGGCGTGCACGAGGTCGGGCGGCAGGGTTTGGGCCTGGGCCAGGCCGGCGAGGAAGAGGAGAGCGGCGAGTAGAAATGGGCGCATTGAGGGTGGAGTTTATAGTCTGTTTTTTAATGGTGTTCTTCCGTGGCGCCTCCCCCCGGCCGCTCTCCAAAGGGAGCGGGGAGCCTGACGAATTTCGACAGAAGCATCACCGGTGCCCCCTCTCCCTTAGGAGAGGGGGGCAGGGGGTGAGGCGCCCGCCTGCTGCCAGCGGCACGTTAGGTCTTTTTCTTCTTCAAAATCACCACCTCGCGGTAGGCACTGCCCAGCTTGTTCACCACCGCGTTCCAGCTGCCGAATTGCTTGGGCTGGAGCAGCAGGTAGTTCACGTACACCTCGCGGTCCTGGATGATTTTGTCGCCCTTGCGCTCGTAGCTCACCTTAAAGCCGAGGGCGTCGCCCTGGGCCTGCACCGTGGGCGGCAGGTAGCTCACCTCGTAGCCGGCGGGCACCACCAGTTCGGTGCGGGTGTGGTCGGTGTGGGCAAACTCGTTGTAGCGCGGCAGCTTGCGCGTGGTCGAGTCGATGCGGTCGGTGGCGTAGGGGCGCTCCAGGCTCAGGTTCACGTACACTTCGTCGTCCACTTGCTGCACGTAGTCCTGCAGGCGGTAGTCGTAGCTGATGCTCAGGGGCTGGTCGCGGGCTTCCAAGTTGGCAATGCTGTATTTGTCAACGAAGAATTTGTTGTTGCCGCGCTCCAGCAGCGCCTTCACGTACTTGGGCTCGGCGGTGCGGTCCAGCCCATCGAGGCCGTAGCTGTGGTTGACTTTGGTGTAGCCGGCCAGGTTCAGCTTGCCGGTGCCGCGCAGCGTGGTGCCGTCCAGGGTCAGCACGGAGGCGTCGTCGAAGCCGCTGCGGGTTTTGTCCATGGCCGGAATGGGCACCACCAGGCTATTCTTGGGGTCGAGCCCCAGCAGGCCCTCCTTGCCCTGAATCATGGCCGAGGGCATGCCGTAGGGCGTGTGCTTGCTGGTGGCATCCAGGAAAACGTACTGGCCCGGCTTGGGCTCGTAGGTCGCAATCATGTGGTTGTCGACGCCGGGCGTGGCCAGCTCGGCGTACTTGTAGGGCAGGTCGCGGGTGCCCACCCAGGTCAGGTAGGCGGTTTTCACGCCGGCCAGGTGCAGCATCTCGTTGGTGAGGTTGGCCATGTCCTTGCAGTCGCCGTAGCGGCGGGCATACACCAGGCCGGCATCGTGCGGAATGAAGCCGCGCAGGCCCTGCTCGAAGGCGATGTACTTCACGTTGTCCTGCACCCAGTAGTAGATGCGGCGCACCTTTTCCTCCTCCGTCTTGGCGCCGGCCACCAGCGAGTCGACGCGGTGCTGCAGCGCCGGGCTGGGCTGCCGGTCGATGCGCCGCACGAAGTCGGCGTACATGTTATACAGCTCGGGCACGCCGGCCAGGAGCTTGCGCGGCTGCCCGTTCACAGTGGCTTCCTGCACAAAAAACACGATGTGCGGCAGGTAGTAGCTGGCCTCGGGGCCGTCGTCCTCGCGCGGCGGGCTGGTGAGGTTGTCGGCCGTCCAGCGGTAGATTACCTGGCTGCCCTTTTCCTCTTTGGTGTACTTGATGGGCGTGTTTTCGGCGTGAAACGTCTTGTAGCCAATCACCACGCCTCTGGGCGCCGTGATGGTGAGTTCGGCGTGGCGCACGGGCACGTAGGAGCCCACAAAAAACGGCATCACGAAGCGGGCGTCCACGTGCTTCACCGTGTAATCGGTGATGGTGCGGGCGCCCGGCGACACGGCCGGAAACGAGAACGAAGTCGACCGGGTATCGTCAAAAAACACCCCGGACTGAATCTCAAACTTGTCCTTGAAATCGGTCACTTTCACGGCCTTGAACTTGTCGCCGTTGGGCACCATGGTGCGGGCTTCCAGCTTCTGCAGGCGGTTGAAGTGCGAGCTGAACACCCGGTCGTTGGCGTACGCACCCGACTGTTCGTCGAGGTGCAGCATGTCGGCGTGGTGCCGGGCCAGCACCTGCACCGAATCGTTACGGATTTCCACGGTCAGGTCCTGGCGCATTTCCAGGTACACCGCTTTCTCGCCGGGGTATTGCTTTTTCATCTCGGCCACCGTTGCGCCAGGCGCCTGGGCTTGCGCCGCTAGGCCCACAAGCAGGAACAGCGACAGGAATAGAGTAGACGAATACATGTACAAAAAAATAAGAATTGACTACGTAAGTATCAGGCCACTACAAGGTACACACCGAACGCCGGTTCACCTTATTTGGTATCGTACACCATCAGGTTCCAGTAGGTCTCGGTGCGCAGGGGCTTGCCGGCGGCGTCGAAGTAGGTGGTGGGGCCGCGCCGCTCGCCGCTGCGGTAGGTTTCCTCACGCTCCAGGGTGCCGTCGGGGCGGTAGTAGCGGCAGCGTCCGTGCAGCTCGCCGTGCAGGTAGTTTTCTTCTTCCATGCGCTTGCCGCCAGGGTAAAAGCTTTCCAGCAGGCCCGTGCGCAGCCCTTTGGCAAACGCGGTGCGCCGGAACACCTCGCCCGAGGCGTAGTAGTAGGTGGCCGGGCCGGTGGCCTGGTTGTGGTCGAAGCTTTCCGAAGCGGCGGGCTTGCCATTGGCAAAGGCCACGGCAATGGTGCCGGTCTGGTTGGCCAGCGGCTGGAAGGCCGCGCCCTCGCCCGGCCCGCGGAAGCTCACCAGGGAGCCATATTCGTAGGTTTTCTCTTCCAGCAGCTCGCCGGCAGGGTTGTAGCGCTTGCTGCTGCCGTGCAGGTTGCCGCCGTCGTACTGCTCCACGATGGCCACTTGGCCGTTGGGGAAGTAATACGTCCACTCGCCTTCTTCCTCGCCGGCGCGGTAACGGCCTTTGCGCCGCAGCTGGCCGTTGGAATAGTAGGTGAGCCATTCGCCATGAGGCTGGCCGTCGCGGTATTCGCCCACGCGTTCGGGCTTGCCGTTGGCGAACGTGGAGCGGAAGGGTCCTTGCCGGCGGCCGCTCGCCTGCCCGAACGATGACTCGGTGCTGCCATCGGGCCGAAACCACATGGATGGCCCGTTGCTGCTGTAGCAGGTCAGGGCCGCGCGGTACAGAGGCTTGCCGCTGGGGTAGCGCAGGTTGATTTCCTTGCTGTCGGGCTTGAGTTCCACGCGGCTCATCTCCTTGCCCACGGAGTCGAAGGTGACGATGCGGCGCAGGGCCCCAAACTCGTTCAGGCGTTCCTGAGTAAGCTTGCCGCCGGGCTCGAAGCTGCGCGCCGGGCCGTTGAGCCCGCCTTTATAGTACTCGTACTCCTCGCTCACGCGGCCGTCCACGTAGTAGTCTTTCCAAGGGCCGTGGCGCTCGCCGGCCAGGTAGTAGCCGGTCACGGCGGGCTGCCCATCCAGGTAGTATTGCTCGTAGTAGCCGTCTTCCTGGCCATCGGCACCGAAGCGGGTGCGGCGCTGCAGCTGCCCCCCGCGGTAGTAGAATTCTGAGGTGCCGCTCTTGTTGCCCTTGTCGTCGAAATGGGAAATTTCGCGCACGCCGCCGTCGGCGTAAAACCATTTCCATTCGCCGGCCATCTGCCCGTCCACAAACGTGCCCACCGAGGCCTTGTGGCCCTGCGGGTCGAGGCCCTGCATAGTCACGCGGCCCTTTTTCACGGCTTGGTCTACCAAGGTTTTACCGGCTTGGTCGTAGTAGCGAATGCGCACCACGCGGCCGTGGGCGTAGTCGGTGTCGGCGTAGAGGTGGCCGGTTTCGTCGTAGTCGTGGTACACGCCGTGGAACTCGCCGGCTTCGTCGTAGTTCTTCTCGGCGTTGGGCTTGCCGTTGAGGTAGAAGCTGCGCCAGGTGCCCGTGCGCTTGCCGTGGGCGAAGCGGCCTTCTTCGCTCACGGCGCCGTTGGGGTGATATTCGGTGTAGGGACCGTCGTGCTCGCCTTTGTCGTTGGTGCCTTTGTTCAGCGGTGTTTTATCGGCGTAAAACGTGGTAAACGGCCCTTGCTTCACGCCGTTGGCGTAGGTGGTGGTGTATTGCAGGGTGCCGTCCTGGAAGAAACCTTCCTCCAGGCCGTCCTGCTTGTCGGCGTGCAGGGTGGCACGCAGGAGCAACTGGCCGTTGTCGTAGTACGTGGCGTAAGGCCCTTCCAGGTTGCCGGCCTTGAAGGTGCGGCTGCCGGTGCGGGCGCCGCACTCGTTGTAGGCCGTCAGCAAGCCGTCAATCTTATCGGCCTTGTAGTTGATGTCGTACGACGGCTGGCCGTTGGGGTGGAACTCGCGGGCCAAGCCTTCGCGCTCGCCTTTGTCGTTGTAGACAAACGTTTTCTCCACCGTGCCGTCGGGGCGCAGCACCTTCCAGGGGCCCACTCGCTGGCCGGCCGCGTTGAAGCGCCCCACGGCGTCGACGGCACCTTGGCTGCTGAGCGAAATCCAGTCGCCGGTCGAGCGGAATTTTCCCTTCTCGTTCACGGCCGGTCCCAGTCCATCGGGCTTGCCGTTGTCGTTGAACCAAGCCTCCAGACGCTGGCCCGTCGGGCCGCCCGCCACTTGTTGCTGCCGCCGCATTTCCATCAGGGCCGGCACGGCGGCATTCAGCATGGCCTGCACCTTGGCTTTGTTGCTTTTCACCCACGGGCCGGCACCCTTGCCTTCGTCCGCCGATTGCAGAATGAGATACGTGAAGGGCGTCAGGTTGTCGTCTTTCCGCAGCACGGCCACCATGGGGCCGTAGGCCCGCACCCAGAAATCGTCGGCTGCGCCTTCGGTCGGAAATTTCTCCACCAGCAGCTGGGTTTGCTTCACCACCGCGGCCTGAAACTTCACTTTCGACACGTATTCCTTTTGCAACGCCACCTTGCTTTCCAGCAGCTGGTCGAGTTCGGCAAATGCGGCGTTGGGGGCCACGGGCTTCACTTTTTCGTTGTCTTCCACCACGGCCACGCCCTGCGAGAGGCGCTCGGCCTGCACCAGCACGTTGTGGCTGGCCGTGCCCGCGTCGGTAAGGGCCAGGTAGGCCAGCCAACTGATGAGGGCGTGGGCGGTTTGGCCCTGGCGGGCAGCGGCCACGGCCAGCAGGCGGTGCGTGCCGGGGTGCGTGGGGTTGAGCTCTGCGCTGTGCTGCAGGCTGGCCAAGGCTTCGGCGGTGCGGCCTTGCTGCAGGTACGTCACCCCTTGGTTGAAGTACAGATTCTGATTGTAGGGAAACAACTGCAGGCCCTGCTTAAACGTGGCCAAGGCAGCGTCCACCTGCTTCAACTCGTCTTGGGCATTGGCCAGGGTGTTGTAGGTGACGGGCTCAAAAGGGTTGAGGGCCAGGGCACGCTTGGCGGCGGCCACGGCTTCTGCGTGCTTGCCCGATACGTAGTAGGTGAGCGCCAGCTCGCTCTGGGCCAAGGCGTAGGACGAGTCGCCGGGCGTCACGGCTTGGTATTTGGCAATGGCACCGGCGTAGTCTTCCTTGTCGTGCAAGGCCACGCCTTCGTTCACCAATTGGCCCGGCTTGGGCAGGGTGGTAGGAGTTTGCTGGCCCATCCCGAGCAAGGGGGCCGCCACGAGCAGTGCCAACGAGGCCCCGCGGGTAACAGTAGACATAACGATGATAGAGGAAGACGGAGAAGGCAACTCCCCGGCCTCCGGCCGTAGCAGCGGCGCCTACAGTACCACAAGTATAAGCATGTGCCGCTATGCCTTCATCTTCGCGTTCTCATTTTTTTGGTTGCGCCCGGCTTTTTTTTGCGCCCCCCGAAACCGGCTCATTTTTAAGCTCGGCCGTAGGACGAACCACCAGCTCCTGGTAGCCAAATGTGGGGTCGGTTTCGCGCCGGAACTCCAGCTCGGGCAGCTCATTCAGCACGATTTCGGCCGTGGTGTATACGCGGCACCCATCCAGCAAATGCCCGCCGATGGTGCGCCCTGTGCTGTCCGAAACGGCCAAGTGCAGGTGGGAGCCGTTGCTGGAAAGCGTGCCCACCAGCGACACAATCTCGAAATGCCCGCGGTACACGGTGGGGCCCTCCTGGTTGGCCAGCCGCAGCGTGGCCACCGTGAGGCTGCCCACGCACGTCACCATGGCACCCGCCCGGATGTGGTGGGCCTGCGCATACGCCGTCAGGGATTGGCGCAGGTCGTCGCCGGGGCGCAGGCGCAGCGCGTGGGCTTTGGGCGCGGAGGTTTGGGCGGCGTGGGGCACGGCAGGAGCAACTTGGGCCGCGGCGGAACTGGCCAGCAGGCACAGAAAGATGAAACGAAAGAAATGCATCGTTTCAAAGAACGGCACGCGGCCGCGAAACGCCTCCCCTACCGGCTAAACCGCACCGTGCCGTAGCGCACCTTGATGTTCACATTGCCGCAGTTGGGGGCCGGCACCGGGCCGCCAAACACGCCCAGCACGTCGCTGGTTTGCGGGCCGTTTTCCTGCGACAGCACGCGCACCGCGCTTTTGTCAACCAGCAGCTGGCCCTGCTCGGTGCTCACGTCGAACCGGAACACCGGCGCTTCGGCAAAGCCCAGCCGAATGGTGCTGAAGCCCCCGTCCAGGTTCACCTGCCGGAAGTTGGCGCCCATGTCGCGCACCACAAAATCGGGGCAGTAGCGCACGGCCATGTCGAGGGCCTCGCCGATTTTGTCGATGGTGAAGCGCGAGTAGCCCGACGAGCCGCGCAGGTTGCGCACGCTGCCCAGGGCCACGTCGCCGTACTTGCTGTGCACGGTCAGGTCCTGCACCGTGCCGATGTCGATGTCGGAATAGTTGTTGCGCAGGTCCACGGTCGTGCCCTGGTCGAGGCGCAGGCGGGCGTAGCTGGCGTCGATGCTGGCGCGGGCGGCAAACGCCACCGTGCAGTCGCCGTTGCCGATGCGCAGCAGGTTGCGGGGGCCGTCGAGGCGGCCGGTGCGCAGGGCGCCGTAGTCCACGGCCAGCTCGGTGGGGCCGCTGAGGTCGCCGGCAATGCTCACTTCGCCAAAGTTGTTGTGCACGCGCAGCGCCGTGGTGCGGGGCAGCCACACGGTGTAGTTCACCTCGTAGCGGCAGCCGCCGGGCCGCCCGCGCAGCAGGGGGCCAAACTGCGTGCTCACGGCCACGCCGCCGGTTTTGGCGTCGTAGTCTAGCCACTGCACGCCCAGCGCGTCGAGCACCTGGCGGGCGCCCTGGTCGGTTTCGGAGCGCGCTATCAGTTCGGCCTCTACTTTGATTTCGCGCTTGTTCCAAGGGTTGATTTGCACCCGGCCGTAGCGCGTGTCCAGCGAGAACGGGCGGCCCGCCTTGGGCACCGCGTAGCTACGGCTGAGACGGCGGCGCTGCTCTACCTGCAGCATGGTTTCCTGCTGCTCGGTGGCCTGTTCCGGCAGCGGGTTTTGGGGCCCGCCCGCGGCAACTTCCACCGCAATAAAGGCTTCGATGGCCAGGCCCTGCGAGCCGAAGCTGGCCCTCTGCACGGCCTGCGCCCGCGCACCCAGCGTCGCGAACAGCGCCGCGACCAAGGCCAGCCGCCAGGAACGAATCAGCCTTTTCATTCCGAATCGTGGCGGCTGTCGGCCAGAACGAACGAGCCCGTGCTGCGGTCCTCGGCGGCACGGGTGCCCAGGTTCAGCTGCTGGTCCAGAATGTCGAGCCGCACCTGCAGGTTGCGGTTCATGGCCGTGAGCACGGCGTCGGGCTGCGGGTGGTGCAGCAGTTCGGCCTTCAGCTGGCGGTAGCTCGAATCGAGCGACACCAGCTCGCGCTGCCAGTCGGCGGTCATGCCGGCGGTGCCGGGGCCGCGCATCTCATTCAGCTCGCTCTGGCGGCGCGCCAGCTGATTGGTGTAGTAAGCTTCCATGCCGCGCACAGCCCGCACGAGTTGGCTGTCGGCGCCGGTGGTGCGTTCGGCAGCTGCCATGGCCATGGGATTGCCGCCCTGGTACAGGGCCGCATCGGACTCAGCCGAGGCGCCGGTGCTGGTTTTGGGCGTAGCAACGGCCGTGAGCGCGGGCGATGCATGGTTTGATTTCCAGGCTTCGCTGGCGCCGGCGGCAAACACCAGCAGGGCCAGCGAAGCGGCTACGCCGTAGCGCTGCAGCCAACTGGCCGGCGCGGCGGGCACTGGGGCGGCAATGAGTTCTTCGGCCCGGCGCAGGGCCGGCGGGGTCAGGGGTTCGGCAAGCTGCTGCTCGAGGGCGGCCCACAGGTCGGGGCGCGGCTCGTGCGCGTCGAAGTCGGCGCGGTGCCGGTCGACGAAGTTTTCTAACGAATTGGGCTTGTTCGGGTTCATGGATGGTTGCAAACGCACGGTTCGTCCAGGTTCCAAAGGGGCCGCGGGGATAATGGGGTGGCTGCCGCGGCCGGGCGAAAAAGGATGAAGAGTAGTGAGGAAATAAGAATAACGAATGGAAACACGAATGGATGTGGCTTAGCTGAGGCCGCGCTGGGCGGCCAGCTCGCGCAGGCGCACCCGGGCCCGGCTGTACTGCGACTTGGAAGTAGACTCGGAAATGCCCAGAATGCCGGCAATTTCGAGGTGGTCGTAGCCTTCGAGCAGGTAGAGGCTCAGCACCACGCGGTAGCCGTCGGGCAGCTCCTGAATGCAGCGGCGCAGCACGTCGGCGCGGTAGCTCACGTCGGCTTCGTCTTCGGGCGAAGGGCCGACGCCCTCGGCCGGTTCGTCGTGGTGCTGCTCGCCCAGGGGCACCAGCGCCAGGCGCCGCTGCCGCAGGCAGTTGATGCTTTTGTTGACGACGATGCGCTTGAGCCAGGCCCCAAACGACGAGTCGCCCTTGTAGCTGCTGAGCTCCCGAAAGGCGCTCAGAAACGACTCCTGCAGCACGTCTTCGGCTTCGGCGTAGTCGCCGGTGATGCGCAGGGCCGCGTTGAACATGGCCTTGGCGTAGCGCCGGTAAATTTCGGCCTGGGCCTGGCGGTCGTTCAGGCGGCAGCGCTCCACCAGCGGAGCATTGATGTCAACGTAGGCAACGGCGGCTTCCATGTGCAGAGAAAGGCGAAGTGTTGAAAAGCTATAGCGAGCGAAGGACCCCACTCGCAGGGACAGGGTTGCAGCCCGGCCCAACGGCCGTAACTTGTTCGCAAATTAACCTTTTTCCACCATGCCTCTGCCACTCCGTTTGCGTTCCTTCGGCCTCTCGCTGCTCGCCCTTGGCACCAGCCTGTCACTCAGCAGCTGCTCCAAAAGCGACTCGGACGCGTCGTCCAGCCTGTTCATCAACTTTGGCCCGGGCGAAGGCCACGACTTGCGCACCGGCACCAACTTGCCCATGGGCCCGACGGACCCCACCGACTGGACGCTCGACGGCAAATGGAACACCACGGAGCAAAAGCTTTTCCAATCCTTGGGGCTCGACCTGAACGGGCCCGTGCAAAACCCTGGCAAAATCTCCACCGCCGGCTACCCCAATCCAGCCATTGGCGCGTTTAGGTTCTCCTATAGCTCGTGGCAAAGCCCCCAAGCGGTGCGCTGCAAAGTGGTGGTCGTGAACCAAGTGTATCAGCCTCTTATCGAGGCTACTTCACCGGGCCTTTCGCCCAATCAGGAGTTTCAGTTCGACATCAGCGGCAGTTCTTTTCGGCGGGGCCAGCTCTACCGGGTATACTACGTGATGTACCACGGCACCACGCTTTACCACAAAGGACACGGCGATATCAAGATTGAGGAAAATCACTAAGCCCTCATTCAAAATTCAATTTGCTGATTGTAAATTAGTTATAAGATAGTCCCCATCCTTTCCACACAATACCCATAATTTTACAGTCCAACGTGCTTCAATGTCTGTAAAATCCCTCCTTATTACCGGTGGCGCTGGCTTTGTGGGTTCGGCCCTGGCCCTGCGATTCCGCGAAGCCTATCCCGCGTGCCGCATCTTCGCCCTCGACAACCTCAAACGCCGCGGCTCGGAGCTGAACCTGCCCCGCCTACGCGAGGCCGGCATTGAGTTTGTCCACGGTGACATTCGCAACAAAGAGGATTTCGACGCCTTGCCCGCCGTGAACGCCGTCATCGAAGCCTCGGCCGAGCCCTCGGTGCTGGCCGGCCTCACCTCGGCCCCGGACTACTTGATTAACACCAACCTGGCGGGCACGGTGAACTGCCTGAACTTCGCCCGTCAGCACAACGCGGCGTTTGTGTTCTTGTCCACGAGCCGGATTTATCCGATTAATCAAATTGAGAAAATCCGGACCGTCGAGGCCGAGACGCGCTTCGAGGTGAGCCCCGAGCAGCCCATTGCCGGCGTCTCGCCCCGCGGCCTGGCCGAAGGCTTCCCCCTGGAGGGCTACCGCTCGCTCTACGGTGCCACCAAGCTGTGCTCGGAGTACCTGATTCAGGAATACCACCACTTCTACAACATGCGCACGGTGATAAACCGCTGCGGCGTGCTCACCGGCCCTTGGCAGATGGGCAAGGTCGACCAGGGCGTGGTTGTGCTGTGGGTGGCCCGCCACCTCTGGAAGCAACCGCTGGGCTACTTCGGCTTCGGCGGCACCGGCAAGCAGGTGCGCGACATTCTGCACGTCGACGATTTGTTCGACTTAGTGAAGTACCAACTCGAAAACCTGGAGCAGGTGAGCGGCAAGACCCTGAACGTGGGCGGTGGGCGCGACATCAGCGTGAGCCTGCAGGAGCTGACGGCCATCTGCCAACGCGTGACCGGCAATACGGTACCCATCAGCTCGCAGGCCGAAAACCGGCAGGCCGACATCGCGCTCTACCTCACCGATAATGCCCGCGTGACCGCGCTCACCGGCTGGACGCCCACCCGCTCGGCCGAGCAGATTGTGACCGACGTGTATCACTGGCTGCGCGAAAACGAGGCAACGTTGAAACCGATTCTGGGCTAGGGCCCGGTCCTGATTAGTATGAGAATTGCAGTAATCACGGGGGCCGGAGGGCTTATAGGTTCCGAAGCGGTGGAATTCTTCGCCGATAAATTCGACGTGGTGGTGGGCCTGGACAACAACCTGCGCGCCTACTTCTTCGGCGAGCAGGCTTCGACCGATTGGAACCGGGTGCGCCTGCAGACGGCCTTCGCCAACTACCGCCACTACAACGTCGACATTCGTGACCAGCAGGCCGTGGAAGGTATCTTTCAGGAATTCGGCGGCGACATTGCGCTGGTGGTGCACGCGGCCGCCCAGCCCAGCCACGACTGGGCCGCGCGCGAGCCCTTCACCGATTTCACCGTGAACGCCAACGGCACCCTCAACCTCTTGGAAATGACGCGCCGCCATTGCCCCGAGGCCGTGTTCATCTTCACGAGCACCAACAAGGTATATGGCGACACGCCCAACGCCCTGCCCCTGGTGGAATTGGAAACCCGGTGGGAAATTGACGAAAGCCACCCCTACTTCGCCCACGGCATCGACGAGCGCATGAGCATCGACCACACCACGCACTCGCTCTTCGGGGCCAGCAAGGTGGCGGCCGACGTGCTGGTGCAGGAGTACGGGCGCTACTTCGGCATGAAGACGGCCGTTTTCCGCGGGGGCTGCCTCACGGGGCCGCGCCACTCAGGGGCGCAGCTGCACGGCTTCCTGTCGTACCTGATGAAGTGCGCCATCACCGGCGACCACTACACGGTATTCGGCTACAAGGGCAAGCAGGTGCGCGACAACATTCACTCCCACGACCTGGTGAACATGTTCTGGCATTTCTACCAGGCCCCGCGCCCGGGCGGCGAAGTGTACAACGCCGGCGGCGGGCGCTTCGCCAACTGCTCGATGCAGGAGGCCATTGCCCTGTGCGAAGAGATTACCGGCAACAAGATGTCGTACTCTTACTCCGAGCAAAACCGCGTGGGCGACCACATCTGGTACGTGTCCGACGTGCGCCGCTTCCAGCAGCATTACCCGGGCTGGCAGTTCGAATACGGCCTCACCGCCACCCTGACCCAGATATTTACCGAGTTACGCCGGCGCCAGCCTGCCCCAACGGCATGAAGCTGAGCGTCGTCATCCCGGCTTATAACGAAGAAGAAAGCATCGGCGAAACCCTGCGCACGCTGTACGCCACGCTGCTGGCCGAGGGCATCGACCACGAAATTGTCGTCACCAACGACAACAGCAAAGACGACACGCTCGGCGCCCTGCGGGCGCTGGCCGCCGAAATCCCGACGCTGACCTACTACACTAACGCGGGCCCCAATGGCTTCGGCTACGCCGTGCGCTACGGCCTCGAGCGATACAGCGGCGACTGCGTGGCCGTGATGATGGCCGACCTCAGCGACGACCCGGCTGACCTGGTGCGCTACTACCGCACGATGGTGGCGGGCGGCTACGACTGCGTGTTTGGCTCCCGCTGGGGCAAAGGCGGGCGCGTGGTGGACTACCCGCCCCATAAAAAAGTCCTCAACCGCGTGGCCAACGCCATCGTCAAAACCGCCTTCCGCCTCAAGTACAACGATTGCACCAACGCCTTCAAGCTGTACCGCCGCCGCACCATGGACGGGCTCAAGCCCTTCCTCTCCCCCCACTTCAACCTCACCCTGGAGCTGCCCCTGAAGGCCATCGTGCGGGGCTACTCCTACGCCGTGGTGCCCAATTCCTGGACCAACCGCAAATACGGCGAGAGCAAGCTCAAAATCAAGGAGATGGGCTCGCGCTACTTTTTCATCATGATGTACTGCCTCATCGAAAAATACTTTTCCCAGGGCGATTTTCGGAAGAAGGATGCGTAAGGGTCAGCTTGGCCTAGATGCAAAAAGCCGCTCAGGGACCTGAGCGGCTTTTTGTTGCGTACGCCTTAGTCAGGTCGATTAAATATCGAACTTGATGCCCTGCGCCAAGGGCAGTTCGGTGCTGTAGTTGATGGTGTTGGTCTGGCGGCGCATGTACACTTTCCAGGCGTCGGAGCCGGACTCGCGGCCGCCGCCGGTTTCCTTCTCGCCGCCGAAGGCGCCGCCGATTTCGGCCCCGCTCGTGCCGATGTTCACGTTGGCAATGCCGCAGTCGGAACCGGTGGCGGCCAGGAAGGCTTCGGCTTCGCGCATGTTCAGGGTGAAGATGCTGCTGCTCAAGCCTTGGCGCACGTCGTTTTGCAGCTCAATGGCTTTCTCGACCCCGCCGCTGTACTTGATGAGGTAGAGAATGGGCGCAAAGGTCTCTTCTTGCACCGTGTGGTAGTGGTTTTCCACCTCCACCAGCGCGGGCTGCACGTAGTGGCCGCCGTGCAGTTCGGCGCCGCTCAGCACCTGGCCGCCGGTGAGCAGCTTGCCGCCTTCGGCCTGCACGTTGGCCAGGGCTTCGCTGAACATGCGCACCGCGTCGCCGTCGATGAGCGGGCCCACCAGGGTGCCTTCCTGCAGCGGGTGGCCAATGGGGAGTTTGGGATACACGGCCAGCAAGCGGCTTTTCACTTCCTCAAACACGCTGTCTTCGATGATGACGCGGCGGGTGCTGGTGCAGCGCTGCCCGGCCGTGCCCACCGCCCCGAATACAATGGCCCGGATGGCAATGTCAAGGTCGGCGTTTTTGGTGACGATGATGGCGTTGTTGCCGCCCAGTTCCAACAGGGCGCGGCCCAGGCGGGCGCCCACCACTTCGCCTACTTTGCGGCCCATGCGGGTGCTGCCCGTGGCCGACACCAGCGGCACGCGTTTATCAGCGGCCATGGCGGCGCCAATGTCGGCCCCGCCCACAATCAGGCTGAACACGCCTTCGGGAATGTCGTTTTCTTCCAGCACCTCGCGGATGATGTGCTGCACGGCCACGGCCGTGAGCGGCGTTTTCTCCGAGGGCTTCCAGATGCTCACGTCGCCGCACACGGCGGCCAGCATGGCGTTCCAGCTCCACACGGCCACCGGGAAGTTGAAGGCCGAAATGATGCCCACCAGGCCCAGCGGGTGGTACTGCTCGTACATGCGGTGCGCCGGGCGCTCCGAGTGCATGGTGAAGCCGTGCAACTGGCGCGAAAGGCCCACCGCAAAGTCGCAGATGTCAATCATTTCCTGCACTTCGCCGAGGCCTTCCTGCAGGATTTTGCCCATTTCGGCGCTCACCAGCTTGCCCAGGGGCTCCTTGTATTCGCGCAGCTTGTTGCCAATCTGGCGCACGATTTCGCCGCGTTTGGGGGCGGGCATGAGGCGCCAGGTCTGGAAAGCTTCTTGTGCGGTTTTGATGACGGTGTCGTAGTCGTCGAGCGTGGCGAAGGCCACGCTGGCAATGCGGCGGCCGTCGGCGGGCGCCTGCACGGTGTGGCGGGTGGCATTGCCTTGGCCGCCCCAGGCGCGGCCGGTGCTGTAGGCGGCGTTGTCGGAAGCCACGCCCAACTGGCGCAGCACGTCCTGAATGCCGTGGGGGTCTTCGTGCGGATGGGCCACGGTCACGTCGGGCGCGGTGGCTTCTTCGAGGGCTTGCTTCATAAAGATATTCGGGGTGGGATGTTGCGCCGGCAAAGCTACGGTTTGGCACCGAACGATGCATGGCGCGCCCCAGCCACCGGCCCGCGGGCGTGGCGGACGCGCCCCTTACCGCGGCCGCTTGTCTTCTTGCGGCTCGGGCAGCATGCCGGCGCGCTCCTGCTGGTCGCGCAGCCATTCCATGGCATCGGCTTCGTTGTCGTAAAACAGCGGGTAAGAATCGATGCTCGCCGCCTGGCGCAGGTGGGCTTCCATCTCGGCGCTTTCGGCGGCCTGACGCTGGTGCGGGCCCGAGAGGTAGGCCGTGAACAGCGGCCCGCCCAAGGCCGCCGCTACCTGCGGCGAAAACTGGTCCCGAAACCACTCGTTCAGGTCCGGGCCGTCGAGCGGGCGCCGACGCAGGTCCAGCAGCCAAAACCGGCAGTTACCGTGCTCCTTTGCCGCCGCCAGCATGGCTTGGTAGGTGCCCTGCACTTCGGGCGGTGGCATGGCCTGCAGCCAACGGCCAATGAGCACGCCCAAATCGGAGCGGTATTCTAGCGAGAAAGCATCGGTGGGAAATGCTGGCATAGGCAGAAGAATAATTGCGGACATCTGCTTATACGTCAGTCCCAAAGTGCGGTTAGGCTAAAATGACCTTTAGAGGCATTTTTGGGCACAAACAACCCAACAAAAAGCCCCTTGCAGCAAGCTACAAGGGGCTTTTTCAGCATTGAGCCGATTGGGGCTAGCCCACCTTGCGCAACGCCATCCGCTCCTGCTCCAGGTCGCCAAGGTTGTTGAACACTTCGAGGCTGTCGCGCCGCAGGCCGCGCACTTCTTCGTCCGACAGCTGCCGGACTTTGGTTTGAAAATCTTTGTAGTACGCCACAAACACGGCCAGCTCGGGCACGCGGTTTTCGTAGGGCACCATGTTTTCCAACACTTCGCTGAAGAAGTGCGGATTGTGGGTGGTCACAAAAAACTGGTTTTCCTGCTGCGTGGCAATGCGTTCGGCCAGCTGCGACACGTACTGCGGATAGGAATGGGCCTCCGGCTCTTCCAGCAGAATCACGGTGTCGCGGTTCGACTCCATGGCCGCGAGGTAGAAGCCGTAGCGCTGCAGCGTGTCGCCGCTGCTCGAATACGGGTAGGCAAAGCTCAGCCCATCAATCTCCTTCATCACCTCGAAGCGGCCGGCGTCGGGGCGCACCCGCAGGCGCAGGCCACGCTCCGCAAACAGCCCGGCAAACTCCTGGCGCAGGTCGGCGTGCTGCTCCAGCACCTGCACCAAGTTATTGCCGTAGGGCGGGCGCAAAGAAGCTTCCAAGTGCCGGCGGTCGATGCGGCCGCCGGACTTGTAGCGGTACGACTTCACGGCGCGGGGCTGCCAAGCGGGCGCCGAGGCCACGTAATGGCCGGGTTCGCCGGGCCGGTCCATGGCACCGTGGCGGTCAAACTCGGTGTAGAGAAAGCCCGGCTCGGGCAGCGGCGAAGCCGTGGTCAGGTGCGGGTAGAGGCGCTCCAGCAGCAAAGCGTCGTCGCCGGACCGGGCTTTATTGCGGCCTTCCAGCAGGGGCAGGCCCATCTGGGCGCGCAGCAAGCGGTAAGCAGGCTGACTGAATACGCCGTACCGGAATCGTTTGCTTTTGGCGTCGTGGCCCAGCAGGCAGATGTCGCGGTCGGTTTCTACCCGAAGCGGCTGCGTCATCACGCCGTCGTGGAACAGGTGCGCCGACTTCTCGTAGCGCACGAAACTGCCCATGAATTTTTTCTTTTTACTGTACGGAAAACCACCCAGCAAGCTCATGGCTTCCAGGACCGTCGACTTTCCCACATTGGGCTGACCAATGATGAGGTTGACGCGCCGCGGGTGCAGCACGGCGCTCCGAATCGACTTAAAATTCTGGATGTAGAGGGTGTTAATGACGTTTTCCATGCACATGTAGTGGCAAACAAGCCGGACTGTTTACCGTTCAAAACCCTAAGCAATAATTCCCACAGTGGGACTTCCTACTTACGTGCGAGCCAGGCAAAAGGACTTGTTGAGGAAGCACAATTGCCAGCTTTTTCGGGGCTATTTTGGCCGAAGTTATGCCCATAATTCAATCTTTTCTACCAGGCTTACCAAATAAATTTTTCGGTTTGGTATTGCCTTTGCTTCACCCCAAAATCTCGTCCTGCCTCAGTACAAAAAAAAGCCCCTGCCAATGCGGCAGGGGCTTTTTTAACGCAAAAAGATGTTATTCGGCACCGATGGGATAATATGCCTTGCGGCCATCCGGATATACGCCCTCCACCAACACGCCGCCGCCGTTACGGGCCTGGTCGAGAATGTTTTTCACATCCGAGGGCTTGGTCACTTGGCTCTTGTCGATGCGGGTGATGATGAAGCCGTCGGCCATGCCCGTCTCGCGCAGATTGCTGCCCTTGATACCGGTGATTTTGGCGCCGCCTTCCAAACCGAGCTTGGCCAGGTCGCGGGCAGGAACGGCCGAGATGGTGGCGCCCTCATACTTGATAGATGCCACGGTGTTTTCGCGCACCACGCCGGTGGTACCGGTCGAGTTGCGCAGGATGGCCTCGGTGGTGCCGGTGCTGCCGCCGCGCAGGTAGCTTACTTTAATCTTGTCGCCGGGGCGGAAGCGGGCCACCTGCTCTTGCAGCTGCGAAGAGGTATTCACGTTCACGCCGTTGATTTGGGTGATGATGTCGCCCGTTTTCAACCCGGCGGCAGCAGCCGCGCTGTTTTCGCTCAGGCCCTGCACATATACGCCGTTCAGGGTGTTCAGCTTTTTCTCCGAAGCCAGTTTGGCGTCCACTTCCTGGATTTGCACGCCCAGCAAGGCGCGCTGCACCACTTTGTACTTCAGCAGGTCGTCGACCACCTTGCTGGCCAGCGAGCTGGGGATGGCGAACGAATAGCCTTCGTAGCTGCCGGTGTGCGAGGCAATGGCCGAGTTGATGCCGATGAGGTCGCCGTTGAGGTTGACGAGGGCGCCGCCCGAGTTGCCAGGGTTCACCACGGCGTCGGTCTGGATGAACGACTCCAGGCCCATGTTGTCCTTGCGGTTCAGGATGCCGATGTTGCGGCCCTTGGCGGAAATAATGCCGGCCGTCACGGTCGAGTTCAGGTTGAAGGGGTTGCCCACGGCGAGCACCCACTGGCCCACTTTCACGTCGTCGGAGTTGCCATACTTCACAAAAGGCAGGTTGTCGGCCTTCACCTTCAGCACGGCGAGGTCGGTGTTCGGGTCGGCGCCCACCAGCTCGGCGTCGAACTTGCGCTTGTCGTCGAGCACCACTTCAATCTTGGAGGCTTTGTCGATGACGTGGTTGTTGGTCACGATGTAGCCGTTGGCGGCAATGATGACGCCCGAGCCCGAGCCCTGGCCGCCGCCGCGCGGCTGCTGCTGAAACTGGTCAAACTGGTCGCCAAAGAACTGGCGCAGGAAGGGGTCCATCTGCTGCTGGCGCTGGGCGGGCTCCGCGGCATATTCGGTCATCACGTGCACCACGGCCGGGGTCACGGCGGCGGCGGCGGCTACGAAGTTCAAGCCTTCGGGCACGACGTAGGGCGTGCTCCGCATCTCGGACGTGTAACGCACCTGGGGGTTGGCGGCTACAGCCTGGGGCGCCACGGGGGCGGGCTCCAGCAGCTTGTACCCCCCCACGGCCACGCCGCCGCCCAAAATGGCGGAACCGAGCAGGCCGAGCATCATTTGTTTTGCTTGCATGGGGTAAGGGAAATTTGAAAAAGGTGAAACCAGTGAATGAAGAGCCTAATTTATCATTCCGGGCATGAAAACCGGATGAGCCGGCCCGGTGATGTTTCTATCAACGCGAGAAGGATTCAGTTTAGCGCCTCAGGGTTGCTTTTAGCAGAAAACAGGCCAAATCGAGCTGTATACGTACGCAACAAGCACGACTGCAAAAAAGGCACCCGAGCGGGTGCCTTTTTTGCAAATGCTCACTCGCCCTTAGCGAATTTCGATGTGCTGCTTGGTCACTTTTTCAGTGTCAAAGGGCAGCGTGACGCGGAGGATGCCGTCGGTCAGCTCGGCGCCAATAGCCTTTACGTTCACCGTGTCGGGCAGGCGGAAGCTGCGAGTAAAGGTGCCGTAATTGGTTTCGAGGCGGCGGAACTTGGGCGCGGCCGGCGCGTCGGGCGTCACCACAGCGGGCTTGTTGTCGTCGGCTTTGGCTTCGTCGGTGGCGTGGGCCTCGGTGGCGGTGGCAGCGGCTTCTTTGGCGGCTGCGGCGGGATTGGCGCGCTCGCCGGAAATCACCAGCTGGCCGTCGTGGAATTCGATGTGCACGGCCTCCTTCTTCAGGCCCGGCAGGGCCAGGTGCAGCTCAAAGCCTTCGGCCGTTTCGAGAATGTCGGCGGCCGGGATGAACGTGGGCGTAGGCTGCGTGGTGGGGGTGGTTTGCGGGTCGCGCAACATGTCGGCAAGCATGGTGCTCAACGCACGGCTCGGACGCAGGGAAGGACGGGTGTTATACAGCAACGTGGCCATGGTTTGTATAGAAGTTGAATGTGGAAGTGAAAGAACAAGCGCCGTTTGGCGGCACACTTGTCTTTCATTCAAATTCGTACCAAACCAATTTGCGTCACATTTTTAAGACAAATTGTCCTGTTTTATAAAAATACCTTTTTGCATTTGTCACCGCCACTCGAGTAAAACTTGACATACCCTTCGCAGGTGGCAAAAACAGAAAAATTATCAGCCTGCAATTTTGTCACTCCGCCTGCTGCGCGCGGCTTAGTGCTGGGTTGGTAGTTGCTTGCGAGCGGCGGCATCTTGCCCGTTGAGGAAGGTAAACCGCACATCAATCCCCACCACCGGCGACACGGCGTTGGCCCGCCCGGCCGGCTCTATCTCGTTGCCATCCTTGTCGTACCGCGCCAGCCCGAAGCTGTACTGCGTTTGGTAAGCCACCCAGGGCGTCACGTCGAGCAAAGGGGACAAGCGCACGCCCACTTCGCCGCGCAGGCTGGTGAAGTCGATGGTGCGCTCCTTGGGGTCGTCGTTGGAGCGCAGCAGGCGCACGCGGGTAGTGGCTTCGTAGCTCAGGCGTGGGCGAATGCTGAAGCTGCTCACCGGCACTATTTTCTCCAAATCGACGCGCAGACGAGCATTGGTGCGGCCCGTGGCACCGCTGGCCCCCGGAATGACGCGCTCTACGCTCAGGCGCTGGCCGAAGGTGAGCGGGCCCACGGGGCTGCGGTGGCGTAGCAGCACCTCGGGCAGCAGGGCGTAGCTGTTGTAGGCCGAAACGTAGGCCGCCGTGGCGCCAATGCTCCAGTGCTCGTTCCAGAAATGCTCGTAGCCCAGCGTAAGGCGGCGCTCATCCAAGCCCAACACGCGGTTGGGGTCGCTGAAGCCGTTGTTGTCGGTGAGGTGCTGGCCGCGCACGGCCACCAAGAGGTAGTCGTTGGTGGTGGGCAGGGCCACTTCAGCCTGCACTTCGGGCCATAGCTGCCAGCCAAAAACGGTGCGGCGGGTTTGGCCTGCTGCCGGCAGGGCCAGCACCATGCCCCACAGGGCCGCAAGCAAAAACTGTTTCATAGGGCAATGAGCAAAGGAAATGAAACCGGGCGCGGCCTAGGACTGCCCCGCCAGCTCCTGCACGGCCAGCCAGGCCATCAGGCCCGGTCCGGTGGCAAGGGCCTTTTCGTCGATGTCGAAGGTAGGCGTGTGCACGGAGGAGGCGAAGCGGCCGTCTTCGTGGCGCGTGCCGAGGCGGTAGAAGCACGCCGGGGCGGCCTGCGAAAAGTAGGCGAAGTCCTCGGCGGCCATCCACTGGTCGAGCTCCACCACGTTTTCGGGGCCGAGGTAGGCTTCGGCGGCGGCGCGCACGCGGGCCGTGAGTTGGGGCTCGTTTTCCAGGTACGGGTAGCCGTGCCGGATTTCAAGCTCGCACACCGCGCCCATGCTTTCGGCCAGGCCCTCGCAGAGGCGGCGCAGGTGCTGGTGGGCTTCGGCGCGCCACTCCTCGTTGAGGGTGCGGAAGGTGCCCTCGATGTAGACCTCGTTGGGGATGACGTTGGTGGCGCCGTTGGCGATGACCTTGCCAAAGCTGAGCACCGACGGAATTTTGGGGCTGGAGCGGCGGCTCACAATCTGCTGGGCGGCCACAATAAGGTGGGCGGCCACCAGCACGGGGTCGAGGTTCATTTCGGGCATGGCGCCGTGGCCGCCCTTGCCCTTGATGGTGAGGTACAGCTCGTCAGTGCTGGCCATGTAGCGGCCGGGGCGCAGGCCAATTTTGCCGGCCGGCAGGTGCGGAAACACGTGCTGGCCCAGCACGTTGGCCACGGCCGGGTTTTCCAGCACGCCTTCCTTTATCATGAGCGAGGCGCCGCCGGGCAGCCGCTCCTCCCCCGGCTGAAACATCAGCTTCACAGTGCCCTTGAATTCGCTTTTCAGCTCCGTGAGAATGCGGGCCGCGCCCAGCAGCGAGGCCGTGTGCACGTCGTGGCCGCAGGCGTGCATCACGCCGGGGTTGGTGGACCGGTAGGGCACGTCGTTGGCCTCCGTGATGGGCAGCGCGTCCATGTCGGCGCGCAGGGCAATGGTGGGACCACCGGGCTGGCCTTCTATTAGGGCCACCACGCCGGTGTTGGCAATGGGCTGGGGCGTGAGGCCCAGCTTCAGCAGCTCCTGCGTGACGTAGGCAGCCGTGTTGGTTTCCTCAAACGACAGCTCGGGGTGGGCGTGCAGGTGACGGCGAATGGCCACGGTGTCGGCCGCGTGCTGGGCGGCGAGTTGTTGGATGCGCGGAAGGAGGTCGAGGGGCATGAAAAGAGGGACAAGGGGCCGCGACGGCCCGTCATGCAGAGCGCAGCGAAGCATCTCGCCTACTCAACTAATTCTTACGATTCGGTCACGGCCACCAGCGCGATGCTTCGCTGCGCTCTGCATGACGTTCTTTCACCGCTCTGCTGCCTTACGGGTTCTTGTTCAGCAGCACCTGCGTAGGTTCCAGCTCCAGTTTGGGCGTGAGGCCGCGCAGCCGGGCCAGGCCCCGCGCCGCTTCCAGCTTGGTGAGGTAGTCGCCGATGTAGAGGCGGTAGACGGGCGATTTGAAGACGATGTAATCGGTTTCGTCGGGGTAGCGGCTGATGATGCTGCGCCGGATGGCCATCACCTGGTCGCGCTCCAGGCCGAGGTACACCAGAATGCGGTAGCCCTGGGCATACTTCACGTTTTGGTTGGTGTAGGCTTGGTCGCGCAGGCGCTGCTCCACCTGGGGGTTCACGTGGCTGGTGGGCGGCACCACCGTTTTGGGCGCGGGCGTAGCGGCTGCCACGGGGGCCGGTTTGGGCACCGTGAACACCGGCCGGTACTTGCTCACGTCCTCGGCCGGCATGGATGCGGGCGCGGCCGTGGCGGCGGGCTTGCGGGTGGTGTCGGGCGAGGTGCTGGTTTGGGGGGCCTGCTGGGCCGTGCTGGCGCAGGCCACCAACGAAAGCAACGAGGGCAGCAGCAGGGCCTTAAGCAAGGGTCGAATCATCGGTTTCAGCAATCAGGGCCAGGCTATTGGACGAGCCGATGCGGTCGGCGCCGGCCGCCACCAGCGCCTCGGCGGCGGCGCGGGTACGGATGCCGCCGGCGGCTTTAATGCGCACGTTTTCGGGCAGCACACGGCGCATCAGTTCGATGTCGGCCACGCTGGCGCCGCGGCTGGCAAAGCCGGTGGACGTTTTCACAAAATCGGCCTCGCCGGCCACGCAGAGCTGGCAAGCCAGTTCTATTTCTTCCTCCGTGAGCAGGGCGGTTTCGATAATGACCTTGAGCAGGGCCTGGTGCACGTGACAGAGGTCGGCCAAGTCCAGGATTTCGGCCTGAATGGCGGCCGTCTTGCCCGACTTCAGCGCCGAAATGTTGATGACCATGTCCAGCTCGTGGGCGCCGTCATACAAGGCCACTTCCGCCTCCTTAAACTTGACACTGGAGGAAGCATAGCCCAGCGGAAAGCCGATTACCGTGCACACGGGCACGGTGGTGCCTTCCAGCCGGGCGGCGGCCAAGGCCACGTAGCAGGGCGGCACGCACACGCTGGCAAAGCCGTGCGCAGCGGCCTCCTCGCACAGCTGGAGGATTTGTGCTTCGGTGCAGTCGGGGCGCAGCAGGGTGTGGTCGATACGGGCGGCGAGGTTCATGGGGCAAAGGTAGCGGGTAAGGTCGCCCCTCCCCTACTCCACCACCAAGCGGCGGGTGGCCGATGTAGCGCCGACGGTGACGCGCAGGGCGTAGATGCCGGGGGGCAGACCGGTCAAATCGAACTCGTGGCGCAGGCCAGCGGCGGGCAGGGCCACCGTAGCCGCGCGCGCTATACGGCCCAAGGCATCGAGCAATGTGAGCGTGGCCGTGGTGGCGCCGAAGACGGGGGGTAGTAGAAGAGTGGCATATGCTTTGGCGGGATTTGGAACAAGCGCTATTGTAGCGTCTGGCCGCGTTGCCTGCGTAGCAGTTATCATGGTATTGTCAAGGAGCGAAGCAAAAAAGCCGCCGCTCCTAGCAGTCAATACGTGGCCGCCAAAATCCATTGCCCCAAATCCTACTCCTGCATTTCCACTACCCCCTACATAAACAATGTTACTGTTGACTGCTACTGTATAAGCGCCATCATTGATGGGTCCACCCCCGCGCAACGCCCAGTCAAAACTGCCGGTGCTGCCCGCGTCAGTCAACTTAGCCACCAGCACATCAGTGCCGCCCCCGCTGGTGAGGTTGGTCGCGCCAAACCCGGCGGTTCCGCTAAATCTGCCACTCCCATATACTCCCTGGTTATTCGTTGCCAATGCGGCAATGCCATCATTGCCAACACCCCCGCCGCGTTGCGTCCACGCCACTGTTGCGTTCGTGCCCCCGTCCGCAACCTTGGCTACGTACGCATCGCTGCCGCCAGCACTGGTCAGTTGACTGTTGCCAAAACCAACTGTACCCGTAAAACTTCCCGCTACGTAGACGTTGTTCCCATTCACCGCCACGGCGTTTGCCTGCGCACTACCAGTTTCCCCAACGGGTTGGGCCCACACAAAGTCGCCGCTCGCGCCTGCGTCCACAAGCTTGGCCAGGTACCCGCTCAACGTGCTGGTGCTCGGCATTGCAAGGCTGCCGAAGATAGCTGAGCCGCTGGCAGTGCCCGCTAGGTAAACATTGGGACCATTGGCAGCCAGGGCCACAGCGGCATCGGTGTTGCCTACTTGCACGCGTTGTACCCACGTAAAGGCTCCCGTTGTGCCCGCGTCCATTAGTTTGGCCACAAAACTCTCCGAAGCTGTAGTCGGTCCCGGTATGCTGATGGCGCCAAACCGTATAGGCGTAGGCGCTGGAAAACCCACCGATGAGAAGAATTGGTACATGTTACCAGCTACATACACGTTCGAGCCGCTCGCGGCCACAACCATTGGCATGTTTAGAACCTTGGCCTCTACTGTCTGTACCCACTTGAAGTTGGCACTGGCGCCTGCATCGGTGAGCTTTACAACATATGTGCTTGGATAAAAACTACTGGCAAAAACAGTTTCAAAACCAGCACTGCCTCTTAAGTAGCCCGTTACGTACACGCTATTTCCGCTCACGGCTATTCCATACCCACGGGTGTTCCCGCCTGAGCTTCGGCTCACTTTGGCCCACACGAAATCGTTGGTTACGGGGCTCCACTTGGCTACAAACATTTCTTCTTTGAGGCCAGTCGAATTAGCCCCGCCGTCTAGGTAAATGCTGCCAAAATGCACGTTGGCGCCCTCGAAGGTACCCACCAGTAATATATTGCCGGCGGCATCCACGGCGCTTCCATTGACGCTGAGGGACCCGTCGGTGGCCCCTATCGCTCCTTGCCAAGCAGGAACCTCGGCCCAACTACTATACGAAATAAACAGCAGCAAAACGAGCGTGGCCCGCAGAAGCGAAGTCTCTTTGAAAACATGGTCGATTTTCAGCATGAACTTAGTATCAAGGATGTATTATAAAGATATCACTTAAATTAAACTTGTCCTAAACTAGTTGATTAACAATGCAAAACGCCCCGGCTGGTTGCCGGGGCGTTTTGCATTGTTAATCAACTAGAAGGACGCTAGTCCACTAGCACGGCGCGGCCGCTTTCCACGTCCTGCTCCACGGCTTTGTACTTCACGTCGCGCTTGATGGTGCCGTCCATGTACTGCACGTTCACCTTGTCGTTGCGGTTGGCTACTTTCTGGCTGCGCACGGGGGTTTGCTTCACGGCGGGCACGTCGGCGGGGCCCATGTCTTCGGGGCCGGCGCCGAGCGAGTCGAGGCTGGACTCGTGCTCCACGGTGAAGTTGGTGTGCTGCTCTTCGTCTTCGAGGTAGTAGTCGGGCTCCTCGTTGGTGCCCACCATGCTTTGCTGCACCGGCACGTCGGCGTGGAAAAGGAAGCTGGTCGTTTCCTCGTTCACCTTGCCAATCATGCGCTTGAAGAGCTCGAAGCTTTCAAACTTGTACACCAGCAGCGGGTCCTTCTGCTCGTACACCGCGTTTTGCACCACCTGCTTCAGGTCGTCCATCTGGCGCAGGTGCTGGGTCCAGGCCGTGTCGATTACCGACAGCACCACCACTTTCTCCATCTGACGCAGAATGTCGTGGCCGCCGGTGGCCTGGGCGCGCTTCAGGTTGGCAATGGCCTGCACCTGCTTCTTGCCGTCGGTGAAGGGCACGGCAATGTTCTCGTAGGGCGCGTTCTGGCTCAGCAAGTCGTTCACCAGCGGCAGCGCATTCGAGGCAATGTGCTCGTTCTTGCTCTGGAAGTAGCCGAGGGCTTCTTCGTAGAGCTTCTGGGTGAGCGCCGGCAGCTGCAGGCCGGTGAGGTCCTGTTGGGTCAGGAACGTGTCGTAGCCGAACACCCGAATGATGGCCAGCTTGAAATCTTCGAAATCCCCCGTGATTTTGTGGCCCGCGGCGATGTCCTCGCTCACGTCGTAAATCATGTTCAAGATATCCACCTCCATGCGGTCGCCGAACAGGGCGTTGCGGCGGCGCTTGTACACTACTTCGCGCTGGGCGTTCATCACGTCGTCGTACTCCAGCAGGCGCTTGCGGGTGCCGAAGTTGTTTTCCTCCACCTTCTTCTGAGCGCGCTCAATGGAGTTGGTAATCATCGAGTGCTGAATGACTTCGCCCTCTTCCATGCCCATGCGGTCCATCAGCTTCGCAATCCGGTCGGAGCCGAACAGGCGCATCAGGTTGTCTTCCAGGCTCACGAAGAACTGCGAGGTGCCGGGGTCGCCCTGGCGGCCGGCACGGCCGCGCAGCTGGCGGTCGACGCGGCGGCTTTCGTGGCGCTCCGTGCCGATGATGGCCAGGCCACCTGCCTCACGCGAGGTTTCGCGCAGCTTAATATCGGTACCGCGGCCGGCCATGTTGGTGGCAATGGTCACGGTGCCGGGGTAGCCGGCGGCGGCCACAATCTCGGCCTCGCGCTGGTTCTGCTTGGCGTTCAGCACTTGGTGGTTGATGCCGCGCAGCTTCAGCATGCGCGACACCAGCTCGGAAATTTCCACGCTCGTGGTGCCCACCAGCACGGGGCGGCCGGCTTCCACCAGCTTCTGGATTTCCAGGGCCACGGCGTTGTATTTCTCGCGCACCGTCTTGTACACCTGGTCGTCGGAATCTTTGCGCGAGATGGGGCGGTTGGTCGGAATCACCACCACGTCGAGCTTGTAGATTTCCCAGAACTCGCCGGCCTCGGTTTCGGCCGTGCCGGTCATGCCGCCCAGCTTGTGGTACATGCGGAAGTAGTTCTGCAGCGTCACGGTGGCGTAGGTCTGCGTGGCGTCTTCCACGCGCACGTTTTCCTTCGCCTCAATGGCCTGGTGTAGGCCGTCGGAGTAGCGGCGGCCTTCCATGACGCGGCCGGTCTGCTCGTCCACGATTTTTACCTTGCCGTCCTCGGTCAGGATGTACTGGTCGTCTTTTTCGAAGAGCGTGTAGGCTTTCAGGAGCTGGTTCACGGTGTGCACCCGCTCGCTCTTTTCCTGGTAGTCGCTCATCAGCTTCTCTTTCTGCGTCAGCTTCTCTTCGGCCGAAAGAGCGGTGTTTTTCTCGATGTCGGCAATGGCGGCGCCGATGTCGGGCATGATGAACAGCTTGGGGTCTTCGCCCTGGGCCGTGATGAGGTCGATGCCTTTTTCGGTCAGCTCAATCTGGTTGTTCTTCTCGTCGATGGTGAAGAACAGCGGCTCGTCGGCCTTGGGCATCTGGCGCGAGTTGTCGGCCAGGTAGTGGTTTTCGGTGGCTTGCAGCACCTGCCGGATGCCGGTTTCCGACAAGAACTTGATGAGGGGCTTGCTCTTGGGCAGGCCGCGGTAGGCGCGGAACAGCAGCAGGCCGCCGGTGCCGTTTTTATCGGCTTCTTCCACGCCGGTTTTGCCGGCGGCAATCTGCTTGCGGGCCTCCACCAGGTAGGACTGCACCAGCTTCTTCTGCTCATCCACCAGGCGCTGAATGCGCGGCTTGAGCTGGTAGAACTCGTGCACGTCGCCGCGCGGCACCGGGCCCGAGATGATGAGCGGCGTCCGCGCGTCGTCAATCAGCACGGAGTCCACTTCGTCCACCATGGCATAGTGGTGCTTGCGTTGCACCAGCTCCTCGGGGTCGCGCGCCATGTTGTCGCGCAGGTAGTCGAAGCCGAATTCGTTGTTGGTGCCGTAGGTGATGTCGGCCTGGTAAGCGGCGCGGCGCTCCGGCGTGTTGGGCTGGTGCTTGTCGATGCAGTCCACCGTGATGCCGTGGAACTCGAACAGCGGCGCGTTCCATTCGGAGTCGCGCTTGGCCAGGTAGTCGTTCACGGTTACCAAGTGCACGCCGCGCTTCGACAGCGCGTTCAGGAACGACGGCAACGTCGACACCAGCGTCTTGCCTTCGCCCGTGGCCATTTCGGCAATTTTGCCCTGGTGTAGCACCACGCCGCCGATGAGCTGCACGTCGTAGTGCACCATGTCCCACACGATTTCGGCACCGGCCGCCAGCCACTTGTTGTACCAAATGGCCTTGTCGCCCTCAATCACGCAGTTGGGGTGGGTGGCGGCGTATTCGCGGTCGCGGGCGTTGGCGGTCACCACCAGCTGGCCGTTTTCCTTGTAGCGGCGGGCCGTGTCCTTCACGATGGCGAACGCCTGCGGCAGCACTTCCAGCAGCACGGCTTCGAGGTCTTTGTTGCGCTGCTTTTCCAGCGCGTCAATCTGCTCGAACAGCACTTCTTTCTGGGCCACGTCCAGCTGCGGCTGGGTGTCGATTTGCTGGTGCAAACCGGCAATCTGGCCGTCTAGCCCGGCGAGGCGCTCGGCAATGCGAGCCCGCACCGCATCGGTCTGCTCGCGCAGTTGGTCATCGGTCAAGCCGGCCAGTTTGGCATATTCGGCATTAATCAGCGCCACGTAGGGCACGATTTCCTTTAAATCGCGCTCCGACTTGGAGCCAAATATTTTGGCGACGGTCTTGCCTAGGAATTCAAACATCAGGTAGTTTTTTAGCGAATAGCGCCGGGGCGCACCCCAAATTTACGGAGCCTTCCGCTAAAACCGTCCCAAAAAGGAAATTGTGCCAGGCTGGCAGATTGTAGCGTGGCCGCTGCGAGTCCGCGCCCCGCCTGGCATTCCCGTCTTTTCCGGGCCGCCCCGGCGCGGGCTCGCAGCGTGCACGCCACGCTCAAGCCGGATGCGCAAAATGCCGTTCCATTTCCCCCACACAACGGCCCAACGCATCTTCCAAGGATGGCAGCACCATGCCTTTTTCGCTCACCAATACGCTTTGTGCCGGCCGGGCGGCGGGCCAACCAAAGTCGGCCATGGGGCGCGGCACCACGAAGTCGGGCGAGAGCCCAGCGTGCCGGGCAGCCAGGCGGGCCAGCTCGGCCCAGGTGCAGGCCCCCTGATTTGTGACGTGCCAGAGGCCGTGGGCTTCATCGAGCAGCAAATCGAGCGAGGCATTCACCAAATCGGGCACGTAGGTGGGCGAAATGCGTACGTCGTCGGCTGCCTCAAACGTTCGTTGGGCACGGGCGGCCTGCAAGGCAAAATGCACGAAATTGTACTCGTCCCACCCGCTGAAAAACGCACTGGTGCGCACCACCAGCGCCTGTGGGTGTACGGCCAGCACGCGCTGCTCGGCGGCCAGCTTGCTGCGGCCGTACACGTTCAGGGGGTTGGGCTTCGCGGATTCCGTGTAGGGTTCGGCCTGCTGGCCGTCGAACACCAAATCCGATGAGAAGGTGAGGAAAGGCAGGTGACGCGCGGCGCAGGCCGTGGCCAGCACCGAGGGGCCGGTGGCGTTTTCGCGGAAGCAGTCGCCGGCATTGCTTTCGGCTTCGTCCACGCGCACGTAGCCGGCGGCGTTCACCACCGCCCAGGGGCGCAGCGAGTCCAGCGCTTGTTCCACCATGACGGGGCTGGTGACGTCGAGTTCGTGTCGGCCCAGCGCGGCAATGACAAGCCCCCGGGTGTGGCAGATGCGGCCGAAAGCCCGGCCCAAGGTGCCGTGCGCCCCCGCAATGAGCAGGGGCCGAATTTCCTGGTCGGCGATGTGGGCGGGAATGAAATCAGGCCGCATGCTGCAGTTTTTCTTTGGTTGTGGAGCGTGCCGCTTTGGGGGCTCTCATCCGGCGGGGCTCGATGGATTTGTCGGGGGTGGTGCTGGGCTGGAAGTGCACGCGGCCTGGGCGCTGCCACCAGCCCAGGCTTTGCAACGCGGGGTGGCTGAACGTTTCGCCGTGGGCGAGGGCCCGCACCTGCTTCGCCAGCAGCGTGGGCCGTAGCTGCCCGCTGCGCACGTCGAACACGCCGGTTTCGTAGTGCCCGGTGTCGCGGGTGAGCAGGTTCACCCAGTCGTAAGCGCCGAACACCGACCAAACCGTGACGGCGCGCACGTCGGCGCCCTGCTCGCGGGCGGCCCGGGCCGACTCCCACACGTATTGCAGCCAGCGCACCTGCTCCTCGCGGGTGCAGTTGAGGTGGGCCTCGGTGATGGCCACGGGGATGCCGTAGCGCTGCCAGGCCTGCAGCAGCAGGCTGGTGACGCCGGCCAGCCGCACGCCACCGCCCACGCGCACGGCCTCAATGTCGGCATAGCGCTGGCGGCCGTTGTCGGCCACGTGGCAGGGCCAGTAATGGTCGGTGGCCTCGTCCAGAAACCGCTCGCTGGTGAGGTAGTGGTTCAGGCCCAGCACATTGGGCGGGCAGGGGTTATCGAGCCAGCTTTGCAGTTCTTCCTCGCTGGCGCCGTGCTCGGTGAGGTAATTCCAGAAAAAATGCGTGGGCGTGACGTTGCCGCACAAAATATCGAAGCTGAGCCAGCGCCGGTGGTTCTCGAAGTCGGCCTGGTAGCGCATGCCCGGCGTGCTATGAATCTGGGCCAGGTCCTCGGTTTGCACCAACTGGGCGTGCGGGATGAATTGCCGAATGGCGCGCATGGCCTGGCGCGTGGCCTCCAGTTGGTTGAGCAGGGCGCGCACGAAGGTGCGGTCGTCGGCGGTGTGGGGGTACCAGTGACCGTAGAGGGCGCTGAAGCGGGCAGTGGTCAGCGGCTCATTCACGGGCGTGAAGTGCGTGAGCCAGGGGTAGCGCTGGGCCACGTTGCCGGCGTGGCGAGCCAGGCCGGCGGCAAAACTATCCTCGTGCAGGGCGGTGTAACGGGGCCCGCTGCCGTGGTGCACCAGCCCGATGACGGGGTTGATGCCGAGCTCGCGCAGGCGGGGCAGGCGCTCATCGGCCCAGGTCCAGTCGCAGGTGTCGGGGTTGTCGGGACAGGTGTGCTCCCAGAGCACGGGGTAGCGCAGGGTTTTCAGCCCCAGCTCGGCCAGGGCATCCAGGTCGGAAACGCGGTGGCGGTGGCCGCTGCGCGTCATTTGGTCCGAATAATGGTCGCCCACGCGGCAGTGGCTGCATTCAACGCCGCCCCAAAGTTCTGGTTCTGATTGGTTCATAGCTGCAGGAATAAGTAGAACAATGGCCCGAAACAGCGTTGAGCTTGGTTCGGGCTTAAATCAAACTGCCACCCCGACACATGCGTGCGGGGTGGCAGCTGGGCTTGGAAAGCGGAAAGGATTATTCTTGCTTCGGCGAGCGGCTCACTAGTTTTTCTACCAGCGAAGTGCTGCCCGAAATGGCCGGGCGGGCGGGTTTGGCGGCGTTTTCTTTTTCCGTCAGCTTCTTGTAAAGCGTCAGGGCCTGGGCCACCACCTGGTCCATGTTGTAGTATTTGTAGGTGGCGAGGCGGCCCACGAAGTGCACGTTGGGCGTTTCATCGGCCAGCTTCTTGTACTTGTTGTAGAGCTCGGCGTTTTCCGGCATCGGAATGGGGTAGTACGGGTCGCCCTCGGCCTGCGGGTACTCGTACACGATGGCCGTTTTGGGGTGGTCCTGGCCGGTGAGGGCTTTGAACTCCGTGATGCGGGTGTAGGGGTGCTCGTTGGGGTAGTTCACCACGGGCGCGGCCAAGTGCTTTTCCTTGTTCAGCGTCTCGTGCTTGAACTCGAGCGAGCGGTAGGGCAGCTTGCCGAACTTGTAGTCGAAATACTCGTCTACCGGGCCGGTGAAGATGATTTCCTTGTAGGGAATGAAGTCGATTACCTCGTGGTAATCGGTATTCAGCATCACCTTGATGTTGGGGTGGTCGAGCATTTTCTCAAACATCCGGGTGTAGCCGTGCAGGGGCATGGCCTGGTAGGTGTCGGTGAAGTACCGGTCGTCGCGGTTGGTGCGGGTGGGTACGCGGCTGGTCACCGACTTGTCAAGCTGCGAGGGGTCGAGGCCCCACTGCTTGTTGGTGTAGTTCTTGAAGAATTTGTTGTACAGCTCGCGGCCGACTTTGCTCACCACCACGTCTTCGCTCGTTTTGATGACGTCCACCTTCTCGGCCATCGACTCGAAGAACTGTTCCACTTCGAAACTGGTCAGGTTCAGGCCGTAGAGCTTGTTGATGGTGTCGAGGTTGATGGGCATGGGCACCATCTGGCCATCCACGGAAGCCAGCACGCGGTGCTCGTAGGGGCGCCACTCGGTGAAATTGCCGAGGTAGTCGAATACGTCCTTTGAGTTGGTGTGGAAAATGTGCGGCCCGTACTTGTGCACCAGAATGCCGTCCTCGTTGTAATGGTCGTAGGCGTTGCCCGCAATGTGGCTGCGCTTGTCGATGATGAGGACCTTCTTATTGCTGCGGGTGGCCAGCCGTTCGGCGAGCACGCTGCCGGCAAAACCGGCCCCAACGATGAGGTAATCGAACATGGTGCGTAGGGTATGGAAGTTTGTTTAGGAAGGGACTACTTGAATAGAAGACAGGCGAGTTAGTTGGCCGAAGCCGGCGGCAGCGACACCTCCGACACTTTGGTTTCGACCCGCGGCGCGCCGGCCTGGGTCGTGGTGGCGGCGTCGGGCGTTTTGGCCGCCAGGCGCTGCTGCATGAGGTCCACCATGGCCTGCCAGGTTTGGTCCCAGGAGATGGTGGCGAGGTACGCGTCGGTGCGCTGGCGCCAGTCGGCGTCGTCGCGCTGGGTGAGGGCCTTCTCGATGGCCTTGCCGAAATCGGCGGCGTTGTCGGCAATCTGCACCAGGTTCAGGTCGCCGTAGGGGCGCACCACGTCGCGAATTGGGGTGCTTACCACGGGGTTGCCGGCGGCCAGGTATTCTGGGGTTTTGGTCGGCGAGATGAACTTGGTGCTTTCGTTATCAGCAAACAAAAGCGTTGCTACATCCCAACCCTTCAAATAGGAAGGCAGTTCCTTATAGTCCTTACCGCCGAGGTAATGCACGTTGGGCGTGCGGGGCAAAATGGCCGGGTCAATCTTCACCACGGGGCCAATAATGACGAATTGCCACTCCGGATGCTGCTGCGACAATGCGCGCAGCAATTCAATGTCGAGGCGCTCATCCACCACGCCGAAGAAGCCGATGCGCGGATGCGCAATGCCAGCCTGGTCGGCGGGCTCGGCCAGCGGGCCGCGGGCCTGGCCGAAGTGGGCCTTGTCGATGCTGCTGGGGAAGGCGTGGGCGTCGTTGTGCTGCTCGCGCTTGGCCTCGTAGAGCGTTTGGCCGCCCGTAAACACGAGGTCTGCTTTCTGGAATAGCTCCTGTTCGCGTTTTTTCAGCTCCGGCGGGGCAAATTTGAACGCAGCCAATTCGTCCATGCAATCGTAGACGGTGAGCACGGGCTGGAAATGGCGCGACTTGCCCAACGCCATGGGCGTGTAGTACCAAAAAACGTAGTTAGTAAGACCTTGCTCGTTAAAAAACTGGCTTAGAAGTTCAAATTGGGACTGGTCGGCCGCATCTTCGTCGTGGCGGAGGCGCTGGGGCAGGTGGGCCACCACCACTTTCAATCCGTTCTGCCGCTCTTTTATTTCGATGTGCGGCTCGATGAGGTCATCGGCATGGTAAAAGGCATCCTCCACGTAAAACACCCGGCCGTGCTCCGCAAAGCGGGAAAGCAAATGCTGGGGCCGCTGCCACACAAAGTCCCAATGCAAATGCGCAAAGCAAACCAGGTCGGGCAGGGTGTAAGGAGCAGAAGTTTCGGCGGCTGATGCGCTGGGCCGGGCAGCGGTGGTGGAGGCACGCAAGGGCACTTCCACCGTCGATGAAGGTGGCATGAAAAGGGCAGGAAGATGAGTTTCGCGCCGCTCCGGAATAACAACAGGATAGAACGGCCGGGGCGCTTGTCCACGTATACGGGACCACCCGGCGGAAGGATATGGTTCAGCTTACCGGGCCATATCCGCCTTAGCCAAGCATATAATTTGGCATATATCCAAGAAAATACGTTGTTAAGCGCCCGTTTCTTCGGCCAGCAGGCACTGCCACTCCGCGGCATCTTCCCAACCGCTGGCCGTGCGCAGCCACTGCCGCCGCGTGCCCACCCGCCGAAACCCAGCCGTGCGAAACAGCCTCATACTGGGCCCATTACTCACCCCGACGGTGGCATAAACCTGGTGCAAGCGCAGCACCTCGCGGGCGTATTCCTTGAGCAATTCGAGGGCCTGCCGGGCGTAGCCGTGGCGCCGCTCGCTGGCCCGAATGGTGATGCCCACACTGGCCCGTTGGTGCAGCGGGTCGTACTCAAACAAGTCGACCACGCCCACCGCAGCGCCGCTAATTTCAGTAGTAACCACCTGCCGCAATTGGCGCACTACGTATATATCCGTAGTGGCATGCGCGAGGTATTCACGTAGAGCCTGGCGCGACAGCGGCGCCAGGGTATCCGACACGCCCCAGATGTCGCGGTCATTCTCCAGCGCATAGAGGAAATCAAGGTCATCGGGTTCGAGGGCGCGGAGGCGGATGGAACAAGGAGCCGGCATGGGTTGGCAAAGGAATTGACGTGAGCGGGCCCGGTACGGTAACAAGCGTGCTGGTGCAGGCAGCGTGCCCGACTGCACGAATTAACCATAGAACGCCGAAACCGCTCGCCCGGGCAGCTCAGCAGCATTTCGCGGGCGTACTTTGGGAGCATGTTTTAGCGTTGGACTTACCCAACGTTCTCGCCCAGCATGCCCACTCCCCTCCTTTCCCTCCCCGTGGCTTCGCTGCAAGTGGGCCGCCCCGGTACGCTGGGCGAGCCAGGAGCCGCGAACCCTCTGCAGCGCGCCTGGACCACGGCCCTGCTGAAAGCGCCCGTCATCGAAGCGCACTGGCTGTCGGAGCTGAACATCGACGGCGATGAGCAGGCCGACCTGCACAACCACGGCGGCCCCGACCAAGCCCTGTGCGTGTACCCGGGCGTGCACTACGCCCACTGGAGTGCGCAGTTGGGTCAGCGAATGGCCGCGGGCAGCTTCGGCGAAAACCTAACCCTGGCGGGCCCGTGGGCAGAAAAAGACGTGTGCATCGGCGACATTTTTCAATTTGGCGAAGCCACGGTGCAGGTTTCGCAGCCCCGTTCGCCCTGCTGGAAAATTGCCCGCCGCTGGCAAGAACCGCTGCTGCCGCAGTGGCTGCAGGAAACCGGCTTCACCGGCTGGTACATGCGCGTGCTGCGGCCCGGCCGCATCCAGCCGGGCAGCGGCCTAGCCCTGCTGGACCGCCCTTATCCCGAATGGACCGTGGCGCGGGCCAACTCCGCCAAGTACGAGCAACGCCACGACCGTGCCCTGGTAGCCGCGCTGGCCGCCTGCCCCGCGCTGGGCCAGCGCTGGCTGCGCAAGATGCAGGGCCGCCTGTCCGGTGCCCTGCCGCTGAACGATGACGCCAACCGGCTGCAGGGCCCCAACGCCGGGTAACTCCCAGCTTTAGTTTACAACTGCCCCGAAAACACCTGCACGGCCGGCCCGCTCAGCCACACGTTGGTAAAGCCACCGTCGGGACGCTGCTCAAACGACACTTCTAGCTCGCCGCCCGGCGTGCGCAGCCGCACCGGCGAAGTGGCGCCGCGCTGCGAGGCCGCCAGGGCCACGGCCGTCACGCCCGTGCCGCAGGAGAAAGTTTCGTCTTCCACGCCGCGCTCGTAGGTGCGCACGGGCCAGGGGTGGGCGGGGTCGGCGGGCACCTCCACGAAGTTGACGTTGGTACCGGCGGGGTCGTAGGCCTGGTCGTAGCGGATGTCGTGGCCAGCGGCGAAGACGTTGAAATCGGCCAGGGTGGGATGTTCGCTGGGGTCAAGGAAGTGGACGTGGTGGGGCGAGCCGGTGTGCAGAAACACGTCGCCCTCCTCCCCTATCTCGGCTTCTTGGGGCGCGGCCACGTCAATCATGTGGAGGCGCACGGTGCCATCGGCCTCCACGCGGGCATCGTGGGGGCCGTCTACGGCCAGGAAATGGGCCTGGTCATCAATCACGCCCACAAATTTGGCAAAGGCCACCAGGCAGCGGCCGCCGTTGCCGCACATGGAACTGGGGCGGCCGTCGGCGTTGAAATACACCATCTCGAAATCGTAGCCCTCCTTTTCGCGCAGCAGCATCAGCCCGTCGGCCCCGATGCCGAAGCGGCGGTGGCAAAGGTGGGCAATGCGGGCCTGGTCGGTTTCGTCGAATTGGCGGGCACGGTCGTCGATGATGACGAAGTCGTTGCCGGTGCCTTGGTATTTGTAAAAAGTCATCGTCCTCTCTCTGGAATATTACTGCCACCAAGCCGCAAGCAGCCGGTGTTGGATGAGCCTGCAAAGGTCGGCATATGCCGCCGTGAAGATGGCATCCGGGAGCCGGCGACGGCAACATCATTGCGCCCTGGCCCGGCCGGCCACGCCTGGAATCAACCTTTGCGGTGCTCGCGCTGGTACTGGTAACTGCGGTACTGCATGCGCCGTTCCCACCGCTTGCGTTTCGGCGCAATGCTGCCTTTTAGGTATTTCTCGATAACCAATGCGGCGGCCGGGGCGGCCGCCGTGGCTCCGAAACCCGCGTTTTCCAGGTACACAGCCACGGCAATTTGTGGTTCATCGGCCGGCGCAAAACCCACGAACGTGGCGTGGTCGTCGCCTTCGTCGTTTTGCACGGTACCCGTCTTGCCGGCAATGGTAATTCCCACATCGGCGAGGCTGGAGAATTCGGCGGTTCCGCCGCGCTGCATCACGGCTTTCATGCCGGGTATCAGGGCTTCAAAATGCACACTGTCGATGAGGGTGTGGTGTTTTTCGGTGAAGCGCGCCAGCGGACCTTTGTCGCCGATGCTGCGCACAAAATGCGGCGTGTAGTACCAGCCGCGGTTGGCAATGATGGCCATCATGTTGGCCATTTGCAGCCCGGTGAGGTTGATTTCGCCCTGCCCCACGCTCAGCGAGTAGATGGAGCGAAACTTCCAGTTGCGGGTGCGGCGCAGCTTGTCGTAGTACGCCGGCGTTGGCAGGAAACCGGCCTGCTCGCGCGGCAGGTCCACGCCCAGCAGCGTGTCGAGCCCAAACGACTTGGCGTAGCGCTGCCAGGCGGCCAGGTTCAGGTGCCGGGCGCGCGCGGTGTCGGCCACCAAGCTGTCGGGCACGTGCTCGATGAGGGCGCGCATCACCTGGTAGAAATACGGGTTGCAGCTGTATTGCAGCGCCATGGTCAGGTTGCGGGCCTTAGGATGGTGGTGCACGCAACTGATGAGCGACTGGTCGCATTTATAAGCAGTGCCAGGCCGCGTAGCGCCTAGCTGCAGGGCCACAGCCGCGTTCACCAGCTTGAACACCGAGCCCGGCGGGTTGGCCAGGGTGGCGGGGCGGTTAAGCAGGGGCATGTCTTCGTTGTAGAGCAGCAGGTTGCGCGTGCCGGCCCGGTCCGGCGCGGTGATGGTGCTCGGCGTGTAGGTGGGCGCCGACACGGCGCACAGCACCTCGCCGGTGCGCGGGTCCAGCGCCACGAGGTAGCCCTTGCGGCCGCCGAGCAGGCTCTCGGCATAGGCCTGCAGCTTGGTGTCGAGGCTGAGGTGAATGTCCTGACCCTGCTGAAAAGCCGTGTCGGCGGCCCAGGTGCCGCGCTCCTGCCCGGTAGAGTCGAGCAGCGGGTGGCGGTAGCCGCGGTGGCCGTTGAGCAGGCCGTTGTAGTAGGTTTCGACGCCGCCGTTGCGCAGGCGGTAGAAGCGGCCGCGGCGGTAGCGCTGGGCCGCGCGCAGAAACGCTTGGGCGTTGTCGGCGGTGTAGCCCAGCACCGGTGCGCCCGCGCTGGCGGTGTAGGTGCGCATGGTTTGCTGCGTGAGCTTGAGCATGGGCCACTCTTCCGGGTGCTTGCGGATTTTTTCGGCCTCGGCGTTGGTGAGCATGAGCTTCACGCCGCCTTTGGGGCGGGCGCCTTCGTAGGGCAGGGCGGCGGCAATACGGTACCACAGGGTGCTGTCGCGCCAGCCCAGCAGCTTGCTGAGCCCGGCCGAGTCGAGCGGCGGGCGGGCCGGCAGCGTGAGCAGCGTCACGGGCCGGGTGGCCACCAGCACCGAGTCGTTGCGGTCGAGCACTCGGCCACGGCGGGGCGCTTCCGATACATCGCGGCGCGGCGTGAGCGGACCAAACGTAGAGTCCTGCACCACGGCTTCTTCGGGCTGCTGCGCGGGCGACGAGCAGGCCGCCAGCAGCAAGAGCAACAACGCCAGGAAGCAGGATTTCCAGTAAGCAAGGGCCATAAGCATTCGGTAAAGCTAAATGATGGCCGGGGACGCGGTCGGTGTTCTTCGATGAACAGGGCACGCCACCGCACAAAAGGGGAAGATTGGCCGAAATGAGCATTGCGGCGGCAGCCAAAGCCACGATGGCACCGGGCGTTGGCCGTGGTGCCCGCGCTGCCTAAGTCAGGAGCTTACGCAGAAGCACTATTTGCCCGGCGTGGTAGAGGTAGTGCTGCGCCACGCCGTGCAGCATTTGGTAGGCCGTGTACGAGCCGCCCTGGGGTGGCTCAAACGTGGCCCCGATGGTGCGGTCCAAGTCAGCTTCGGGCAAGGCTTCTGCCAACGCCAGCAGGTGCTCGTGAGCCGTGCGCAACCCCGCTAGGGCTGATTGCCAGCTGGCCTCGGTTTGGTTGGCGGGCGCGGCTGGCCAGTCATCAGCCTCGCCTGGTTGCAGGGGCTTGTTGTCGGCAATTCGGCGGCGCACAATGGCCGTCCAGCTTGCCAGGTGAAGCACAATTTCCCAGATGCTGTGGGCATTGCTGATGGGATAGTGGGCAGCCTGGGCGGCCGTTACGCCTTCCAGATTGGTGAGCAGCGACGGGCCGCACCACGGCTCCCCGTCGAAAGCGCGGCGGAGCTGGTCGAGCAAACGTGGAATTTCGGGCATGAGGAAAAGCGAAGCTAGCGACGGAAGAAAGAGTGGAACAGGCATGCGTACGGCTGCGCTCGAGGAAAGGCTCGACTGCCCGTTTAGCCCCAATCGCCCCGCCCCTACCTTTGCGCGCTCTATGTACGATTTCCTGACCACCTCGCCCTGGCCCGATTACGAGCTCATCGACAGCGGCAACTTTCAGAAGCTGGAGCGCTTTGGCAAGTACGTGCTGGCCCGGCCCGAGCCGCAGGCCATCTGGGACCCGCACCTGCCGCTCAAGGAGTGGGAAAAGGCCGACGCCGCCTTCGCCCGCGCCCCCGGCTCCACCGAAAAAGGCCAATGGCGCCTCAAGCCCAGCATGCCCGAGCAGTGGGTCATTGCCTACGAGCGCCCCGACGGCCTGAAGCTGAAATTCCGCCTCGGCCTGTCGTCGTTCAAGCACGTGGGCCTGTTTCCGGAGCAAGACCCCAACTGGCAGTTCATCTACAACCAAACCCGCCAGCGCCGCGCCAAGCTGCCGCGCGTGCTCAACCTGTTTGCCTACACCGGCGCGGCCACGCTGGCCGCCCGCGCCGCCGGCGCCGACGTGACGCACCTCGACTCGGTGAAGCAGGTCAACTTCTGGGCCCGCGACAACATGGAAGCCAGCCAGCTCGACGGCGTGCGCTGGCTGGTGGAAGACGCCATGAAGTACGTGCGGCGCGAAGTGAAGCGCGGCAGCAAGTACCAGGGCCTCATCCTCGACCCGCCCGCCTACGGCCGCGGCCCCAACGGCGAGAAGTGGCAGCTCGAAGACGAACTCAACGAAATGCTCAAGCTCAGCCAGCAGCTGCTCGACCCCGAAGACCATTTTTTTGTGGTGAACCTGTACTCGCTCGGCTTCTCGGCCCTGATTCTCGACAACCTCACCACGGCCATTTTCCCCGGCCCGAAAGCCGTGCGCGAGCTGGGCGAAATTTACCTGCACGACGCCGGGCAGCGCAAATTGCCGCTGGGCACGTTCTGCCGGTTTGCCACGTAGCCTGGGCTTTTAGTCCGCACCCAACTATCCGCCGTATGGCACTTCTTCTTCGCTAAACTCGCGGACTAAAAGTCCGCGCTACTTCATGCACACGCCGCACGCCCATCGCCGCCTCGCGCTCATTGATTTGGGCACCAATACGTTCCACCTGCTCATTGTGGAAATCTCCAAAACGCCCGGCGAAAAACCGCTGGTGCTGCTGCGCACCAAAGCCGGCGTGCGCCTTGGCGAAGGCGGCATCAGCCGGGGCGTTATCGCGCCGGAACCGTATGCGCGGGCCCTGCACACGCTGGCCGGCTTCAAGGAGGAAATTGAGCTGCACGAGGTGGAGGAAGTGCGCGCCACGGCCACCAGCGCCATGCGCGTCACCAAAAACGGCCCCGATTTGGTGCGCGACATCTTCGAGCAAACCGGCATCCGCGTCGACGTCATTCCCGGCGAGCGCGAGGCCGAACTCATCTGCCAAGGCGTGCGCCAGGCCGTGGACCTGGGCACCGAGCCGCACCTGGTGATGGACATCGGCGGGGGCTCGGTGGAGTTCATCATCGCCAACCAAACCACCATTTACTGGAAGCAAAGCTTTGAAATCGGCGCGCAGCGCCTGCTCGACAAGTTCTTTCCGGACCCCAGCGGCGTGTTTCCCGCGGCCGCCGTCGAAGCCGAGCAACGATACCTCGGCACCGTGCTGGAGCCGCTCATTGAAGCCCTGCAACGCTACAAACCCGTGAGCCTGGTGGGCGCCTCGGGCAGCTTCGACAGCCTCGCCGACATGCAGCTGGGCCAGCTACGCACCGAAAGCCAATTGCCGCCGCACACCGAGCTGGCCCTGAGCAGCTTCCAGGAAAGCTACCGCCACCTGCTGAGCGGCAACCACGAGCAGCGCTTGGCCATCCCCGGCATCCTGCCCATGCGGGCCGACATGCTGGTGGTGGCCGCCGTGTTGATTGATTACGTGCTGGGCATTTCGGGCATCACCCGCATTCAGACCTCAGCCTATGCCCTGAAGGAAGGCCTGCTGGCCGAAATGCTAAGCGCATAATTCACAGTCGGTTATGCAGAGCGCAGCGAAGCATCTCGCGTGCCCAAGCAAATAATTGATTGAATCAGTTAGAGCACGCGAGATGCTTCGCTGCGCTCTGCATGATGCCCTATGCCAACCTTCTCCTACAACCAGCTTTTCACGTTCACCGAAAGCGTCTTCCGCAGCATGGGCTGCCCCGAGGCCGATGCCACGCTGGCCACCGAAACCCTGCTGTCGGCGGACCTGCGCGGCATCGACTCGCACGGCGTGGCCCGGCTGGTGGGCTACGTGCGCCTCTGGGAGGCCGGCCGCATCAACGCCACGCCCCGGGTGGGCGTGACCTACGAAACGCCCAGCACTGCCGTGGTGGACGGCGACGGCGGCCTGGGCCTGGTGGTGGGTCCCAAAGCCATGCGCGTGGCCATCGAAAAGGCTCAGCAAGTGGGCTCGGGCTGGGTGTCGGTGAAGAATTCCAACCACTTCGGCATTGCCGGCTACCACGCCATGCTGGCCCTGGCCCACGACATGATAGGCGTGGCCATGACCAACGCCTCGCCGCTGGTGGCACCCACCTATTCCTTGGATAGACTTCTCGGCACCAATCCCATTGCCGTGGCCGTGCCCGCCGGCGAACAACCCGATTTCGTGGCCGACATGGCCACCACCACCGCCGCCAACGGCAAGCTCGAAATTGCCCAGCGCAAGGGCACTCCCCTGCCCGAAGGCTGGGCCCAAACCGCCGACGGCCAGCCCAGCACCGATGCCAACGCCGTGAAGAACGGCGGCGCGCTGCTGCCGCTGGGCGGCGCCACCGGCTCGCACAAAGGCTACGCGCTGGGCAGCATCGTCGACATCTTTTCGGCCGTGCTTTCCGGCGCCAACTACGGCCCCTGGGTGCCGCCCTTCGTGGCTTTCCTGCAGCCCTCGGCCAACCCCGTGGGGCAGGGCCTGGGCCACTTTTTCGGGGCCATGCGCGTCGATGCCTTTCGGCCCGCCGATGAGTTCAAAGCTCATATGGACAACTGGATTTCGACCTTCCGCAACGCGCAGGCCGTGGAAGGAAAAAAAGTGCTCATTCCCGGCGACCCGGAGCGCGAAACGGCCGCCCACCGCCTGCTCGACGGCATTCCGCTGCTGGAAGCCGTGGTGAAAGACCTGGAAGGCGTGGGCGCAAAGTTTGGCGTGAAGCTCTAAAGCGGCGCTTGGCGGGCTTAGTTCAGGCGCGCGATTTCGGCCCGCAGTTCGGCCATCGTCACCGGCCGAAAACTGAACCCACTCAGCGCGGAAAGGCCCACCACGCTACGCCGCGTCGACAGGTAGGTGATGCCGTTTTCGCGGCGCAGGGCCAGCACGGTCACGATTTTGCCCAGGGGCACGTTCTTAAACACAGTTTTGGCCGACGTGAGCTGTTCGCCGCCCATGATGCTCTGATATCCCCGAAACAAGAGCGTGGCCACGGCGCCCGTCCGGCCGGTGTTGACGCCGAAGGAAACGAGCGGACCGGGCCCCAGGTACCGGTCGCAGTTTATCCAGCGCAAGCCCTGCGCACTCAGCTCGTTGTACACGCCCTCCTGGGTAATGGCCGCTTTGGACGTGTCGGTGAACTGGGTGCGCAGCCGCACCAGCTCCGCAAGGGCCCCCACCCGCTGCAGCGAGTCGTAGTAGCGCGGCCGGGCGGCGTACATGGAATCGGTGTAGCCCCGGGCGGCGATGTACCGGGCGCGTATCTGCTTAATCCGATTCGAATAGAAGGCGTTGTTGCGGCGGTGGGCCGTCTTGGCGAGGTTCCAGTCTTTGGGCGCCACCAGCACGCGGCCCGATTCGCCGAAATAAATGGCCACGGTGCGCGAGGCTTCGCCCGGCGTGAGCGAATCGGACACGCCCGCGGTCGAAAACAACGCCGGCTCCCACGGCGGCAGCTGCTGAAAGGCGCCGCTGATGGCCTTGGCCAGTTCGGCATCGGTGCTGGCAGGAATGGTCACGTGCGGGGTGCCGGTAGAATCCAGGGCCATATCGACCCCCACGATGCGCAGGATGCGCTCCTTGTACTCTTCCGAAGCACGGCGCAGCGCCGTGTGCTCGGTCTTACTCATGCGCCGGCCGCGCCGCAGCCGGGCCCGCGTCGCGTCGGGATACTCAATGCTGGCGGCCAAGGCCTTGCGAAACCCTTTTTCGCCGGTTGCGAACTCCGGCTCCTCGGTTTCCATCCAGCCGTTGGACCCTCTTATGTGCTTCTTTTTCTTGTTGGGCTTTCGGGCCCGAAAGCCTCGGCGGGCGGGCAACTCCTTGGCGGGCTTCCGTGTTGCCACGGCGGCCGGCGCCGGCGCGGCGGGCGGTTGCGGGGCGGGCACCTGCCAGTCAATGCGCCCCGGCCCTTTCTCTACCCCCGCAAACAGTTGCATGCCTGGCTTTTTCTCTTTGGCGGGCATGCGCAGGTGCACAAAGGCGCCCGGCCGCAGCTGCACCGGCTGGCCGTTGGCGGTGGCCGTGAGGTGCAACATGCCGCCGGTTTCCAGCAGTTGCGGCCCCGCAGTGGTGCTGAGCCCAGCCAAAACCATGTCGGCCGGGCTGTAAAACTCCCGGAGTTCCAGCGTCACCACGGCGTTGCTGTCGGCCGCGGGCAGCGCCCAAATGCCCGCCGGAAGCAGCAGCTGGGTGCCTTGCGCGCCGGTCACCATCGTGTCGCGGCCAGGCCGGATGGCGAACGGCTGCGCCGCCGGCAGCCCCGTCAGCAGAAAGCGCCGCAATTCGCCCGTGGCGGCCGAATCCGGGGTAGTTGCAAGTTCCTCTTCAGCGGGTGCCTCGTTCGGGGCATCGGCCAGCACCGTGGCGCCCCGCTTGATGCGCACAGGCGGCGAAGGTTCGGGGGCCGTCGCACCGGCCGGTTGCGCGCGCGCAGCCGCGCCGGCGGCCCGCGAATCGGGGGCGGCCGTGGGCGGCACCCTGGCGTGGCTGGCGGTATCGGCGGCCACCGGCGGCTGGGCACCGGCGGCGGCCTCTTGGTTTTTGCGCTCACGGCCACAGCCGGCCGCCAGCAAACCGGCTAGCACAAACAGAAGCGGGTAGTTTTTCAGCATAGGCTCATGCAACAACGCGAACGGCGCGCCAACCAAAGTTAGCGCGCCGTTCGCGTTCTAAAACTGCATGTTGCGGGCCGTGCTTACGACAGCCCGTGAGCGGCGACCGGCACCAGCGCGGCGATGGCCACCTGCTCGTTGAGGTACTGCGACGAGTAACCGGCGTCGGAACGGTTCACGAACAGGCAGGTGCCGCCCGTTACGGTTTCGATGATTTGGTCCTTCAGCTCCATGGGCAGCGCGGGACAGCCGAGGCTGCGGCCCAAGCGGCCGTTTTGCTTGATGAACTCCTCGCTCACGTAGTCGGCGCCGTGCATCACCACCGAGCGCGCTTCGGCGTTGGTGTTGAAGCCTTCGTCCAAGCCTTCCAGCTTCAGCGAGCGGCCGTGCTTGCCCACGTACTCGCCGCTGGTGGCGTAGAAGCCGAGGCTGCTCATATTGCTCTGGTCGGTGTTGGAGAAGTTGGTGGCTTCGTTCTCGCCGGAGTTGTGGCCGTGGGCCACGAGCGTGTGAAACAGGATTTCGTTTTTGGCCAGGTCGAGCACCCACAAGCGCTTTTCGGTGCTGGGCAAGTCGAAATCGACCACCGTCAGCAGCTGCTTGTTTTCGTCCAGCTTGCCGGCCTGGCGCAGGTTGAGGTAGCCGGTCATGGCCTTGGCAAACGTTTCGAAGCGCAAGCCTTCCTGCTCGGCGCCGAGGGCCGTGTAGGTGGCCCGCAGCTTCTGGTCGAACACGGCCTGGGGCGAGAAATCGACTTTGGGCAGGCGCAATTCGCTGCGCGCACCGCCGGCCATCGACTTCGTGACGGGGCCGGCCATGGGCGTGGCCAAGAACAAAGAAGCCAGGAACGGCAGCACCCGCCGCGCGATGCGCTGGCGCCGCAATACCTTCCGTTTGCGCTGAACTATGCTGGTCTGGTGCATGATGGGGAAAGAATAGCTGATGGAAAGGCAGCCCACCGCCCAAAAGACGGCTGACCCATAACCTTATACGAAAGCTTCGCCCATTAAGGACGAGTTATCAACGACAAGAACCTCCAAATAATTCCAAACTGCTATTTTCCGGGGGGGGGCGGCTACAGCCAGCCGCGCTTGAGAAAGCGCCGCCCAGCGGCCGGCCCGTCGAGCCAGCGCGAAGCCAGTCCGGGGCCGCTCACCAGCAGCAGGCTGCCCACCCGCAGCGTGGCAATGATGTCTTTGAATTGTTCGGGCGGCAGGGCCGGGCAGCCGCGGCTGTAGCCCAGGTGGCCGTGCTGCTGCACATACTTCGGGCTGGCGTAGTCGGCGGCGTGCAGCACCACGTACCGGTCGTAGGCGTTGGCGTTCTGGCCTTTGTCGAGCCCTTCGATGCGGCGCGAGTAGCCGTGGATGCCGTCGTAGGTGTCGGCCGTGCGGTAGAAGCCCAGCGAGGTGCAGGCTGATTTCTCTTCGTTGGAAAAGCGGCGGGCACGCAGGTGACCCGAGCCTTCGCCGTGGGCCACGAGGCTGCGGTGCAGCACCTGCGCGTTCTTCAGGTCGATGACCCAGAGGCGCTCCACGGTGTTGGGCAGGTCCATGTCGGCCACAGCCAGCAAGCCGGCCCGCTCGATGCGGCCGGTGGGGTGCAGCGTGAGGTAGCCCACGCAGGCCTGCTCCAGCACTGCCGGGCGCAGCTCGGCGGCGCGGGGGCCCAGGGCAGCGTGCAGCTGCCGAATGGCCTGGCGCAGGGTATCGGGCACGCTGGGCAGCACAGGCAGCGGCGTCAGGGCCAACGAGTCGGGCACGGGGCCGGTGGGTTCGGTTTCCGAAGGCGTAGCCAGAGGCGCAACCCGAGACGCGGTGGCCACCGCGCTGCTGGTTTCGTCGGCGCGCACTTGGCAGCCAGCCAGCGCCCACAGCGCCATGGCGCCCACCGCAACCGTATTTCTCCACTTCTTTTTCGCCGCCATTCGCAACACTTTCACGCTAAATATTCCCTGAAAGTACTGCCATCAGATTCCTGCGACAACGCCGGGAGGCTCTTACCGCGAATTTTGCTCGACGGTGGGATTCGGCTCGCCCCTGCTTAGCTAGAAGAATACGCTGGCATTCAGCTTGGCATAGAAAGGCGTGCCGGGGGTAAAATGCAGCTCGTCCACTCCCTCGGCCGCTTCGCCGGGCAGGCGGCTTTGGGTGGCAAACTGGGCTTGGTTCCAAGCCACATTGAGCAGGTTCTCCGCAGAGGCACCAAGCTGAAAGCGGGGCGTAGTGTAGCTCAGCACGGCGTCGAGCAGGAAGTAGCCGCGGGCCCGAATGCTGCCGTCGTCGTTGGCCGGGCGCGAGTCGATGTGGCGGTAGCGCAGGCTGCCGCTCAGGCCGCGCGGGGCCTTGTAGGTGAGCCCGCCGGTGCTGGTGAACGTGGGCGCCAGCGGAATGTAGTTGGCCCCGGCTTCGGCCTGCAGCTGGCGGCCGTGGTTGTAATTGAAGTCGCCGTCCAGAAACAACCGGCGGCCGAGCTGGTAGCGCAGGGCCAGGTCGAGGCCGTAGCGCTGGGTGGGGCCGGTGCTTTCGGTGATGCCTTCGTCGCCCACGTACACCAGCTCGTCCTGCAGGTGCAGGCTCCAGAGGGCCGCGTTCACCACCAGGCTGGGCAGGGGCTTAAATGTGCTGCCCAGCTCGTAGCCCAAGGCGCGCGGCAACACGTTGGCCGTGGCGTCGTGGATAACGCCGCGGGCATCGTTGGAATGGAAGCCCAGGCCCGAGCGGGCAAACAGCTGCACCGCGGGCGTGAGCTGGTAGTACAGGTTCAGCTTGGGCGACACGCGGGCGTGGCGCACCCGGCCCCGTAGCGGCTCCAGCTGCCCGGTGGCCTCGTCGGCCAGCTGCCCGCGAAAATCAAACGTGAAGAAATCGGCGCGCAGGGCGGCGTTCACCGTGAGGCGGTCCGTCAGGTCAAGGGTTTCGTCGAGGTAGGCGTTGAGGTTTTGCTCGAAGAGGCGGCCCGTGGTGGTAGTCGCAGTAATCTGGCGCCGGGTGGCCCGAAACAGGCCCAGGGTGGAAAAGTCGTTGCGCGTGCCCACGCCCAAGGTACTGTGCAGCGAACGGGCCCCGAACTGGTCGGCGCGCTCATAGGTGGCCGAGTAGCCGAACAGGTGCCGGTCGTCGGTCTGCTCGATTTCGTCGCCGTTCACGGAGTCGCGCAAGAAGAAGGTAAAGTTGGAAAACAAGCCGAAATCGTATTTCGAGTAGTAGGCCTGCTGGCGCAGCACGGCATCGTGCGGCAGCGCCGTGCTGAGGATAACGCTGGCGTTGGTGCGGCCGGTGCGGCCGCCTTCGGTGGGGTCGATGCTGCCGTAGCGCGAGATGCGGCCGTCGTTCACGGCGCGCTCCGGAATCTGTCCGCTGGCGTCCCAGCGCGAGGCGAAGTGCGAGCCCAGCAGCGTGAGCGAGGTGCGCTCCGACAGCTGCCCGGTGTACTTGGCCAAGCCGTTGAAGCGCTTGAAGTGCTGCGGCGCGTCGAAATACGAATTGGTGAAGTTGTACTCGGCCGCCACGTAGGCACTTTCCGGACGCTTGCTGATAAGGTGGCGGCCGGCACCCAGCAGGTCCAGCAGCACCAGCGCCCGGTACGTGTCAAACTGGCCCACCTCCAGCTTTGCCTGGCTGCGCTCCAGCCGGGTTTTGGTGGTGAATTCGCCCGCGCCGGCCGTGGCAAAATCGCCGAAGCGCGCCGTGTAGGGTCCTTTGTACACTTTCAGCTGCTCCACCGTTTCGGGTATCACGAAGTGAAAATCGGCGTAGCCCTGGCCGTGGGCGTGGCTCACCATGTTCACGGGCAGCCCATCGATGCTCACCGCGAAGTCGGTACCGTGGTCGCAGTCGAAGCCGCGCAGGAAAATCTGCTCGGCCTTGCCGCCCCCCGCATGCTGCGCAATGAACAGGCCCGGCACCAGCCGCAGCAGGTCCTGGGCCGAGTTGATGGGCCGCAGTGCCTGGTCGATGTGCGAGATGGCAGCCAGGCTCTGGTTGGGGTCGCGGGGCTGGCTCACGGTCACTTCCGAGAGGTTCAGCGCGGCGGGCGCTATGGCCACCGCCACTTTCTCAGTGCCACCGGGCGCTACCGAGCCGCCAACCGTCTTGGCCCGGTAGCCGAGCGCGCCCACCCGCAGCGAGTAGCGGCCGGCGGCCAGCCCACCCAATCGAAAAGCCCCCCGCTCGTCGGTGACCGTGCCGCCGGGCTGGCCCTGCAGGCCCACGCTCACGCCCGCCAGCGGCTGGCCGGAGGCAGAATCGGCCACCGTGCCGCGCAGCGTGGCGGTGTTTTGGGCATGGGCCGACGGGGCAGCCAGCCCAATCAGCAGCGCGCACGCACCGCGCCGGGCCCACTTGCGGCGGGCTCGTTTCAGTAAAAAAGTAACGTTCATAACGCCGGGAATGCGATGCCGGCGGGGCACTTTTGGGCCCCTGCACAGCCTCAACGCGAGGATAAGGTGAAGTGGCGCGCTTGCCCGTGGGGCAGCACACCGGGGCGGTGCTGAACCGGGCTTGGCCCGGTCGCAACGCTCCTCATCAACTTATGCCCGGCGGGGTGGTGGCGAATGGCACCCCCCGAAGCCAGCCGCTTCGGCAACTGGGCCAGCGGGCACATTCCCGGCAGAAACCAGCGCTTCACATAGCTGCACGCAGCTCACCTGGCCGGCTAGCTCGCAGTGCACGTCCAGCGCCTTGAGTTGGGCCAGGTAATGCAGGCCCGTGCCGGTGGGCAGTTTCACTTTTGCCACGTGCTGCGCGCCGTTGCACTGCTCAAAGCAGTCGAGGCGCAGGTAGTTCTGCTGCTGGCAGTGCCGGCTGTGCACGTACGGCCGGGCGGCGGAAAACGCCGGTGCTTCAGGCCGGCGCACCGCCAGGCCGGCTCCCACTACCAGCAGGTAGTTGGCAAGCAACAGCAAAGCGAGCAACGAGCGCAGCATCGACGACGGCGAAAAAATGAATAGGGCAAACCCGGGACGCAGGCCCGGAAATCAGGAAAAAAACACGCGCTCCACGGTCCAGTAGGCCGCCACCAGGCCGATGACCACCGACACCGGCACCACCACCCGCTGCTTGTACCAGCTTTTATTGGCCGCCCAGCGCCCCACCAGCGCCCAGCAGAGCAGAATCACGGCCACCTGCCCGGCCTCCACGCCCACGTTGAAGGAAATGAGCGAGCCGAAATAGTCCTTTGGCGGCAGCCCCAGCCCGGTGAGGGCGCTGGCGAAGCCCATGCCGTGCACCAGCCCAAAGCCAAACACCACCGCCACGCGCCACGGGTTGAGCCGGTCGGTGATGATGTTTTCGATGGCCACAAACAGAATGGACAGCGCAATAATGGGCTCGATGATGGCCGGCAGCGGCTGAATGAGCCCGTACATGGCCAATCCCAGCGTGATGGAGTGCGCCACCGTAAACGCCGTGGCCTGCAGCAGCACCGGCTTGAGCCGCGGCTCGAGGATGTAGAGGCTGACGATGAACAGAATGTGGTCGAACCCCAGCGGAATGATGTGCGTGAAGCCCAGCTGCAGGTAAGTCCACAGAATCTCGGTGCGCGACAGTTTCGAGAGGTCCGTGTTCAGGACGTGTGCGGCCGCGGGCAGCGCCAGCCACAGGAGCGCAGGCAGCACCAGCGCGGCGCGCCGCGCCCGCTTACTGCCCCCAAACGGTCCTGCATTAAGCTTCATATCAGCGGACGGCCAACAGTTTTTTGCCCTCGGCTTCCACGTCGGGGTTGAGGTAGGGGGCGGTTTTCAGGGAGTTTTCAATCAGGGCCTGGCCTTCCGCCGTTTTGCCCAGCTTGGTGAGGATGAGGCCGGCGCGGGCCAGCAGCACCGGGTTTTTGGAGCCGGTGCGGCGGGCCACCTGCATGTATTTCTGGGCCTCGGCGTACTGGCCGCGCTTGTAGAGCACCCAGGCCATGGTTTCGTTCACGTCGATGTTGTCGGGGCGGCGCGTGTATTCAATTTTGGCGTGCTCCAGGGCTTTGTCAAGTTCGTTGGTTTTGAGGTAGGCGTAGGCCAGCTCGCGGTCAGCGTAATGGCCCATCTGCTCGTTGTCGTCGGCCTCCTGGGCGGCGCTGGCCAGCATGGCAATCGACTCTTTGGCCATTTTTTGGGCTTCGCTGGGCTGGCCGTTCAGTCGGTACAGGTCGGTCAGCTCATCGGCAAAAGCGTAGTCTTTCACCAGGCCGCGGGCCTGCTGGTAATGCCTGATGGCGGTGGCATAGTCGCGCCGCGCCGCGGCCATGCGCCCCATGCCGGCCAGGGCGTAGGCATAGCCGGGGCGGGCCGCCAGCGCCATGAGGTAGTAGCCGCGGGCCCGGGCCGTGTCGCCGCTTATCTCGTGGAGGTGGCCCAGGGCCACGCGGGTCCACTCGGTTTGCTCCAGGCCGATGTAGCCGGCTTTCACGGCCATGTCCATGGCCTGAATGGCGCCCGGCACGTCGCCATAAATCTCGCGCAGGTAGCTCACCCGGGCATACGCCGGCAGGTCGGGCCGCAGCTCGTTCATTTTGTCGGCCATCTTAATGGCTTCCTCGTAATGGCCCATTTCCACGTTGGCATCCGTCAGCAGGCCGTACACGAACCCGCTGTTGGGATTCAGCTGGCGGGCCTGCTCGGCAAGGCCCAGGCCCTGGGCAAAGTGGTGCTGTGTGAGGCTGAGCGAAGCCTTGCAGCACAGCGCCTCGAAGTTGTCGGGCTCGGCCTGCAGCACTTCCTCCAGCAGCTCCATGGCGGCGCCGTCGTAGTACGGGTGGTCGCCGGTCACGCGGGCTTCCTGCATGTAAGCTTGGGCCAGCAGCAGACGGCTTTTGTGGTCGTTGGGGTTTTGGCGCAGCTTGGCCCGCAGGCCTTCGATGGCGGCTTTGGTGTTCAGCCACTCGCCACCGGCGGCCAGGTCGCCGCGCCGCTCTTTCAGCTCGGGCGTGCGCACCGCCGGTTTTTTAAACACGAAGATGGCGAGGGCCATGAGCCCGAACACCACCAGCAAACTTGGGTATAGATACTTTTTCACAAGCGCAGAAAATCAATTGACAACAAGGTAACGCCCCCAAAACCGTTCCCGAAAAAGAGCCGCCGCCAGCCCCGTACGGGCCCAACGACGGCTCTTTGTTCAGCAATCCGGGAAAGCTATTGGCGCTCGATGCGCACCGATTGCACTACCGTCTGGCCGTTGTAGAGGGTGGCAATGTACTGGCCGGGGGCCACGTCGCGGCCGGGCGTCCAGGTCAGTTCGTTCACGCCCTGGGCAAAGGCTTTGTCCTTGGCCACGGTGGCCACGCGGCGGCCGGCGGCGTCGCTAATCACCAGGCTCATGGTGCCGCGGGTGGGCAGCTCGAAGTGCAAGGTGGTGCGGTCCACGAAGGGGTTCGGGAAGGCCTGAGCCACCGTCAGGTTGGGCGCCAGGCCGAGGCCGGCCGAGCGCTGGGCCAGGGCCACGCGCTGGGCGTTGGTACCGCTCCACGGCGTCTGCACGTAGGGGAAGGCGGCGCGGAAGGTGGTGTCGTTGGCCGTGATGCCGGCGTTGAAGGTCAGCACGCGGCCCAACTGCGGGGTCACGGGCGTGGTCGAGGCGGGCGTGTAGTCATCGTACCACAGGCCAATGGCGGCCAATACCACGCCACCGGCGGCTTGCAGCTCGATGCGGGTCACGTCGTCTTCGAGGCGGCGGCCGTTGGGGAAGCCGTCCATGTTTGGGATGTTCTGCACGGCGGTGCTGGCGTTGAAGCGCGAGTCCGTGAGGCCCAGCACAGCGGCGGCCAGCAGGCCTTCCGAGCTAAAGTCGGCCGAGTTGCGGGGCGTGGGGGGCACGGCCATGTTCAGGCGCAGCATGTCGCCGCCGGGGTTGTTGGCCGCGGTGCCCACCAGCAGGAAGTTGTTGATGAACGGCTTGCCAGCGGCCAGCGGGTTGCCGGCCTTGCCCGTGGCCAGCTGGTACGGAATGGCGTTCGGCACGCCGGTGTGGAAGATGGGCAGAATATCAACCGAGCGCGGCTTGCCCGGGCGCAGCAGGTACTCGCCGTAGCCACCGCTGGCCAAGGGAGCCAGGGCCGTGCCGGCCAGCAGCGGGCTGCCGGCCAGGCCGCTCACGCCGGCCGCGCCGTTGCGGAAGTCGAAGCCGGTGAAAGACGCGCCGCCCAACAGGGCCTGCCCGGCCAGCGACTTCGATTGAATGCGCAGCGGGCCCAGGCCGGGCACGGCTTCGCCGTAGTAGGTCTGGCCAGCGGGCTTGGGCGCCGTGGGGGCCACGGGCACGTTATCGGCCATGTACAGGCCCAATTCGGGGTTCGAGAGGTAGTCGTCGGTGGCCAGGGCCTCGTTATAGGGCGTAATGGCGTTCCAGGCGTCTTTGGCCCCGATGGGGTTGATGACTTCGTTCAGCAGCGGCATGCCCAGGCGCGATACCTGCACGTAGCTGCCCGACGTGGTGGGCGCACCGCCCGTGGCCGAGAGCACGCGGGTAGAAGGCCGGCTGGCCGATGCCCACACGCCGATGATGTAGTTGGAATCGAGAATGTTAGTGCTGGCCGTCAGGGCCGGGGCACTGGCTTTTTTCAGCACCGACACCGGAATCTGCATCGCAATGGCGTGGGTGTTTTTCCGGGCCACGCCGTCGCGGGCCGAGCCGGGAGCGCGCACACCGCCCAGGTCAAAAATGCCGCCCAGGTCCACGAAGAACGGGTCATCGGTGGGGCCGCAGAAAATTTTGGTGCCATCGGCCAAGGTTTGGATGGCGTTGGTCATCAAGGCGGTGTAGGTCGTGTTCAAACCAGCCGCGCTGGTGATGGAGCGCGGGCCCACGTTCGGCGGGGGCACCACGCCGTTGCTCACGATGGTGCTGAAGGCGCCACCGCCCACGCTTTTCTCGCAGATGTACGTGGTTTTCAGGTTCTGCTGGCCCAGGCGGATGTTGAAGAACGTGCTGGGGTCCTGGTTGGTGCGCGTGAAGGTGAAGCGGTAGGTAATGTCGTCGCCGGTGTTGCCGGCGGTACCGTTCTTGATGTGGATTTCGTAGCGCACGTTCTCGCCGAACGTGTTGTAGTTCGGGCCGCCCTGGGGCAATTCCAACGGAATGTAGTTGGCAATAATCGTGACGCTGGCGTTAGCGTCGTTGTTCGGCGCGTCGGGGCTGCGGAAGGCGTAGAGGTCGGTGTTGTCGGCCAGCGGGTCGTCGGCGATGAGCGGGGCTTCGCGGTGGCTCGAAGCCTCCAGCGTGTTGTGTTGGCCACTCCAGGCCAACATCCCTCCCACCGATGTTGCGAGCAGAGCAACGTGGAAAAGGGGACGAGTAAGCAAGTTTTTCATGTAAAAGAAGTGTGAATAAGGTGAAAAGAAAACGGCAAAGCGGAGCCCGAACACTAGCAACCGTAGCAGCCAGATATTTTAGATTCCCAAATGGTTATGCGCACTTGTTCTCACCTTACGAGCCCAACAATCGTTTCGGTTTGAAAGCATATTAAAATCCTTGAATAAAATTCTGGCGTTGTATTGGGGCTCGTTCTGCCGAACGCATCATTTCAAGCCCGCGCGGGTTTAAAGGCTACTTTTGTACTGCGCCAGCCGGCGTTATTTTTTTATTACATCAGGGCCTGCCTCGTCGCAGGCCCCTCTCCTTATGGCTACAGTCGCTATCAACCTTGCCACCGGCAGCCTCCAGCAAGAAGAAATCATCGTGGGCATCGACTTGGGCACTACCAACAGCTTGGTGGCCTACGTGCACCCCGAAACCCGCCAGCCCGTGGCCATCAACGACCTCGGCCGGGGCACCATCGTGCCTTCGGTGGTGCATTTTCCGGCCGACGGCGCCGACCCCGTGGTGGGCACCGAAGCCCGCGAGTTCCTGCTCACCGACCCGCAGCGCACCATTTATTCGGTGAAGCGCCTGCTGGGCAAAAGCTACCGCGACCTCGGCGAGCACGCCCGCCAACTCGGCTACAAAGTAATTGACGACAATTCGGAGGGCCTGGTGAAAATCCGGGTCGACGACCGGTTTTTCTCCCCCATCGAGTTGTCGGCCGACATTCTCCGCGAATTGCGCGCCCGCGCTGAGCACGCCCTCAAAACGCCCGTGAATCGCGCCGTCATCACCGTGCCAGCGTATTTCAACGACTCGCAGCGCCAGGCTACCCGCGACGCCGGGCGCCTGGCCGGCCTTGAAGTGCTGCGCATCGTGAACGAGCCCACAGCCGCCGCGCTGGCCTACGGCATCGGCCTCGACCCCGACGAAGAGAAAACCGTGGCCGTGTACGACCTCGGCGGCGGCACCTTCGACATCAGCATCCTGCGCATTCAACAGGGCATTTTTGAGGTGTTGAGCACCAACGGCGACACCTACCTCGGCGGCGACGACCTCGACCGCGCCGTGGTGGACCACTGGACCCGCACCTTCGACCTATCGGAGGCGTTCCACACCAATCCGCACCTGCAACAGCAGCTGCGCCTAGCGGCCGAAATAGCCAAAAAGTACCTCAGCCAGCACGACGACTTCACGACGCATCTCACCGATGAAGCCGGCCAAAACGTCCCCGTCACGCTCACCCGCGCCCAGTTCAACGGCCTCATCCGCCCGCTCGTGGACCGCACCATTGCGGCCTGCCGCCAGGCCCTGGCCGATGCAAAGCTCGAAACCAAGCTCGACGCCGTGCTGCTGGTGGGCGGCTCCACCCGGGTGCCGCTGGTGTACGAGGCGGTGTCGGAGTTCTTCGGCCAGCCGGCCAACAACTCGCTCAATCCCGACGAAGTGGTGGCCCTCGGCGCCGCCATTCAGGCCGATATTCTGGCCGGCAACCGCCGCGATGTGCTACTGCTCGACGTGACGCCGCTCACGCTGGGCATCGAGACGTTGGGCGGGCTGCTCGACCCCATCATTCCGCGCAACTCCAAGATTCCGACCAAAGCCGGCCGCCAGTACACCACCAGCGTCGACGGCCAGGTCAACCTGAAAATCGCCGTGTACCAGGGCGAGCGCGACCTCGTGAGCCAGAACCGCAAGCTGGGCGAGTTTGTGCTGACGGGCATTCCGGCCATGCCGGCGGGCTTGCCCAAAGTCGACGTAAATTTTTTGCTCAACGCCGACGGCATCCTGAAAGTAGAAGCCATTGAGTTGCGCTCGAACACGCGCCAACAAGTCGAAATCAAGCCCCAGTACGGGCTCACCGACGAGCAGGTAGAGCAAATGCTGATGGACTCGCTGGTGAACGCCAAGGAGGACGTGGCCACCCGCCTGCTCATTGAAGCGCGCACTGCCGCCGAGCAGCTGCTGTACCAAGTCGACAACTTCACCCGCAAAAACCGCCAGCACCTCACCGACGAAGAGCTGACGGCCACTGCGGCGCAGGTCGCCACCGTACGCATGGCCCTGGCCGGCACCGAGCGCGACCCCATCCTCAAGGCCATGGACGAACTCGACGAGCTGACCCGTCCTTACGCCGAGCGGGTGATGAACATTTCCATTCAGCAGGCCATGGCGGGCAAGAAAATCGGCTAGCCCCGGCGCCTCGTTGCACCCGGGTGGTGCACTATTTTTTCCGCATGGATTCTTCGCGTTTTCGTTCGCTGTTGCTGGGCCTGTTCTACGTTTCGCTGGCCAGCCTGCCGCTCTCGGTCGACTGGTTTTCGAGGCGCTGGCACTTCGGGCTGATGGTGGCTTCGGAGCCGCTGATGGCCCTCACGGTGGGCGTGCTGGTACTGGGGCTACTCGCGGGTTGGGTGGCCTGGCCGCGCACCACGCGCCGGCTCGATAAGCTTATCGGGCTGCATTTTGGCGCGCTGTTTTTGTCCACCGTGTTTTCCAGCGCGCCGCTGGTGTCGGCCAAGTACTTCGCGGCCGTGCTCCTATACGCCCTGTTTGGCTACGGCGTGCAACGCGTGCTGCGCCTTGAGCGCACGGAATGGTTCCGGGCGCTGGGGGCGCTGGCGCTGGGCACCTGCGCGCTGGCGGCCTATACGTTGGTGCGCCACGCCACCATTGGCATTTCTTACACGGTGTCGTATTTCATCGCCCAGCCGTTTCTGGAGCACGGCCACACCAACCTCACGGTGCTGCTCGAGCCCCTGGTGCTGCTCCTGAACATGGTGTTGCTGTTTCATCCGCGTGCCCAAAGCCAGCGGGGGCGTTTTTCCCTCACCGCTGCGCTGGCCTGCGTGCTCATGGTGGTGGCGTTTTCGTATTCGCGGGCTTCCTACATCTCCCTGCTGGCGCAGGCGTTGCTGCTGCTGGCCTTTTCGGGGCGCGAGGCGGGCATCCGGCTGTTGCTGCCCTGGGCCGTGGCGGGCGGGCTGGTGCTCGGCGCGTGGCAGGTTATCAACATCGTGCACCCGCATCCGCCTACGCGCACCAAAACCGACTTGCTGCACGAGTTGGGTTCGGTGAGCGACTTTTCCTCCACCAATGAGTCGAATGCCGAACGCATGAGCCGCTGGGTCTACAGCCTCTCGCTCTTTCAACAAGAGCCCGTGGTGGGCGTGGGCCCGGGCACGTTCCCCGACCAATACCTCGACTTCGTGCGCCACGACCCCGAGCATCCCAACTACACCCCCACCCTGCGCCGCATGAACGCGCACAACCTCTACCTCGACTGGCTGGCCGAGTCGGGCGCGCTGGGCTTCCTCACCGGCGTGCTGCTACTGGGCTACCTCGTGTTACGGCAGCTAAAGTGGGTGTTTCGCTGGCGGCAGACACCGGCCCAGGTGGGCTTCACGGTGTACTTAGTGTTTTTCCTGCTGCATTCCTTCACGCAAGATTTCTGGCAGGAGCCCCGCGTGATTGTGCTGTTCTGGCTGGCGGTGGGCCTGCAACGCTACTACGGCCGCGCGGCCATGCCGGCCGGAGCAAAGCCTGCTGCTGTTCCTACGCTATTGCCTGCGCCCAACCCAGCCTCTTAACTAAGGCATTCAGCACAATCGAGCACAAAAAATGTTTTGTGCCGCTAGCGCAGTTCTAAGCCGCCCATCTTGGAACCAACGCTGCTGGGCGCTTATTCAACGTTTCCGAGGTGTCATTGATGGTTTGGCCGGCTTTGACGGTATGTTGGGCCGCAGACCAAACCCCAGCACCGCCCGCGAGGTAGTGTCCCGAAACGTTACTTCCAATAGCACCGGCGGTGGTTTAATAGCGGAGTCAGCGGCGAAGGAAAACGCGTAAAAAAGTCGCGAGGCCCCGCCATCGCCCAGCCGCACGCCCAGCTTGTAGAGCTCAATAGCCTGCCGGTGTTTCTGCCCGCTGCGCCACAGCGGCCGGGCCGATGCCTCAAACCGGGCCAGGCTGATGGTATGCTGCACTTCCGGTGCCAGCCGCCGGTAGGCCACCGAATAGTCAGCCCGCAGCACGGCCCGCAAAAATTGGTGAGCTGCCTGGGCTTGGCTCTGACGCGGCGCTGCAGCGGATTTCGGGTTTTCTTGGGCGCCTGCCCACCCGCAGGCCGCCGCCAGCAGCCCCGCCATCAACAGCGCTTTTTTGTGTGCTTGCATGGCCTAAAGTACGGCCATTTCGGCGCATACGCGCCGTAGCGAGTCCGCTGGCCGCCTACTCCTCGGTAGCAGGTACCAGCACGAATACGTCCTCGCCGGGCCGCTTCATGAGGTATTTCTCCCGCGCAAATTTCTCCAGTAGCGCCGGCGAGCTCATCAATTCGGCCCGCTCCTTTTTTACCACCTCAATGTTGTCGAGGTAGTATTGCTTCTCGTTGCGCAGCTCCTGCCACTTGCGGTAGATATCGAACTGCTTGCCCAGGTCGTTGGCGTCAAACACCAACATCCACACCAGAAAGCCCATCCCAGTGAGGAAATAAAAGCTGCGGAACACGCGCAGCACCGGACCGATAAACGAGGGTAGTTGCATCAGGGTAAAGATAACAGAACGGCCGGCTTCGCTCACGCAAAACCGGCCGTTCTGTTGTTACCCGAGAGGATTCCCTACATTTTCTTGCCGGGGAAGTAGGCCACTTCGCCCAGTTCCTCCTCAATGCGGAGCAGCTGGTTGTACTTGGCCATCCGGTCGGAGCGCGAGGCCGAACCGGTCTTAATCTGGCCGGTGTTCAGGGCCACGGCTAGGTCGGCAATGGTGTTGTCCTCCGTCTCGCCCGAGCGGTGGCTCATGATGCTCTTGTAGCCGTTGCGGCGGCCCAGGTTGATGGCATCAATCGTTTCGGTGAGCGTGCCAATCTGGTTTACTTTGATGAGAATGGCGTTGGCGATGCCTTCGTCGATGCCGCGCTGCAGACGGTTCACGTTGGTCACAAACAAGTCGTCGCCCACCAGTTGGGTTTGCTTGCCCACACGCTCCGTGAGGGCCTTCCAGCCGGTCCAGTCGTCCTCGTCCATGCCGTCTTCCAAGCTGATGATGGGGTACTTCTTCATCCAGTCGGCCCAGTAGTCTACCATCTGGCTGCTGGTCAGCTTGTCGCCGGTACTCTTTTTGAAGTGGTACACGCCGTCCTCGTAAAACTCCGACACGGCCGCGTCCATGGCAATGAACACGTCCTCGCCGGGGCGGTAGCCAGCCGTTTCAATGGCCTGCAACACAATCTTGATGGCGTCCTCGTTCGACTTGATATTGGGCGCGAAGCCACCTTCATCGCCCACGTTCGTGCTGAAGCCTTGCTTCTTGAGCACGTTCTTCAGGTGATGAAAAATTTCGGTGCCCCAACGCAGGGCTTCCGAGAACGACGAAGCGCCCGTGGGCATAATCATGAATTCCTGGAAGTCGATGGAGTTGTCGGCGTGCGAGCCGCCGTTCAGGATATTCATCATGGGCACGGGCAGCGTGGCGGCACCCACGCCCCCTACGTAGCGGTACAGCGGCATGCCAGCGTCTTGCGCAGCTGCGCGGGCCGCGGCCAGGCTCACGCCCAGAATGGCGTTGGCGCCCAAGTTGGCCTTGTTAGGCGTGCCGTCCATCTCCAGCATAATTTTGTCGAGCAGGGCTTGCTCATATACCGAGAAGCCCACCAACTCCTCCGCAATGCGGGAATTGACATTGTCTACGGCTTTGAGCACGCCTTTGCCCATGTACATCGACTTGTCGTCGTCGCGTAGCTCTACGGCTTCGTGTTTGCCGGTGCTGGCGCCCGAGGGCACCGCGGCGCGGCCCACCACGCCCGAGTCGAGCGTGACGTCCACTTCTACCGTCGGATTACCACGGGAGTCAAAAATTTGGCGGGCATGAATTTGCGAAATGAAGCTCATAGCAGGGCGTTTGGTAAACAGTTAAAGTTGCTGCAAACGTACGGGAATCGGCTGGGATATGCACCTTTGGCTAAGTAAAACCACCGCCCGCCACGCGTTTAGGAGAGTTACGCAGGACTGAACAAGGGTGCTTTCTCAAAACAAAAAAGGGACACCCCGTGCGGAGCGTCCCTTTCAACTTTGCAGCAATGGCTACGAATTAAGCACCAGCCTCGTCAGCCTTAGCCTCTTCGCGGCTCTCGCCATCTTTCACAGTTTCGGTAGCCGTGTCGGCCGGAGCCGATTGCTCAACTACAGCATTCGGAGCAACAGCTTCGCCTTTCACTTCGGTAGCCGAAGTAGCGGCATCGCCAGCAGCCTTCTTGCCACCACGACGCGAACGACGGGTAGTGCCAGCAGCTTTATCAGCAGCAGCCTGCTTCGACTCGAGCAGGGTCTCGTTAAAGTCCACCAGCTCAATTACGCACATGTCGGCGTTATCGCCCAGACGCACGTCGCTCAGCTTCAGAATGCGGGTATAGCCGCCGGGACGGTTCGCGATTTTGCCCGAAATATTGCCAAACAGCTCCTTAATCGACTCTTTGTCCTGCAAGGCAGCAAACACCATACGACGCGAGTGCGTCGTGTCTTCTTTCGACTTGGTCAGCATCGGCTCCACGTACTTGCGCAGGGCTTTGGCTTTGGCCACGGTCGTCGTCAGACGCTTGTGCAGGATGAGCGACGAAGCCATGTTCGACAGCATCGCGTGGCGGTGGGCGGTGGTACGGCCCAGTTGGTTAACTTTTCTTCCGTGTCGCATTGGACGTTTGAAAATGTGTGCACTTGCGGGCGGCGACCACGGCGGGCCTCCAAGGCCTCATTAGAACCGCTGCCCCTTGGGCGCACTGGTTAAAAATTAAAAAAGGGATAAAGAGAATGGCTGAACCTTTGTCGGCCGACTGCAACGCAGTCAACTCTTCAACGGTTCAGCCATCACTACTATTCTTCGTCGAGACGATACTTGCTCAGGTCCATGCCGAACTCCAGGCCACGCTCTTCCACGAGGTTTTCGAGTTCGGTCAGGCTCTTCTTGCCGAAGTTGCGGAATTTCATCATGTCGGCAATCTCCAACTGCACCAGTTCGCCCATCGTCTTGATGTCGGCGGCCTTGAGGCAGTTCTTAGCGCGTACGCTGAGCTCCATGTCCTCTAACGGAGTCTTGAGCATCTTGCGCATCTGCATGGTTTCCTCATCAATCGGCTCGTCTTCGGTTACGCGCGGACCTTCGAGGGTCATCGTGTTGTCCGAGAACAGCATGAAATGCTGGATGAGGATATTGGCAGCGCCTTTCAGCGCCTCCTCCGGGTGAATCGAACCGTCGGTCTGAATCTCAATGATGAGCTTCTCATAATCGGTTTTCTGCTCCACACGGGTGTTCTCGATGCTGTACTTCACGTTCTTGATAGGCGTGTAGATAGCGTCGATGGCAATCTGACCAAATACCTGGTCGGCCGGCTTGTTCTCGTCGGCGGGCACGTAGCCGCGGCCACGGGCAATCGTCAGCTCCAGCTCCAGCTCAACGCTGGGGTCCAGGTGCGCAATCACGTGGTCGGGGTTCAGCACCTCGAAACCGCTGGCGAACTTGGCAATGTCGGCACCCGAAAAGGTATCCTGGCCTTTCACGCGCACCGTAATTTTATCCGAGATGGCATCGCTCACTTTCTTGAAGCGGACCATCTTCAGGTTCAGGATGATTTCGGACATGTCCTCAATCACCCCTTCGATGGTCGAAAACTCGTGCAGCACGCTGCTGGTGCGCACCGACGTGATAGCGAAACCCTCCAGCGACGACAACAGAATGCGACGCAGCGCATTGCCGATGGTGACGCCGTAGCCCTTCTCGAGCGGCTTAAATTCAAACGTCCCGGTGAAGTCGTCGGATTTCTCCATCACCACTTTCTCCGGCATCTGAAAAGCTAAGATTGACATATGTGGGGCGTTAAAAAAGTTGTAGCGCACGCGGTAGCTTACGCCAGTTAAATAAAATCTTGCACGCTGACAGCTTAAACGCAGTAAGCGCAAGCTCAACGCATGCGCTATATAGCCGAATAAGCACAAGTGCGGCCCGGCAAATTGCCGGGCCGCTACCAGTAGCGCTAATTATTTCGAATACAATTCGACGATGAGCTGCTCCGTGATTTTCTCCGGAATCAGCTCACGGCTGGGGGCGGTGGTAAACTTACCAGCCAGCTCTTTGCCGTCCCACTCCAACCAGGAGAACTGGCGCGAGTTGCGAACCGACAGGCTCGTGGTGATGGCTTCGAGCGACTTCGACTTCTCACGCACGGCCACGATGTCGCCGGGACGCAGGTGGTACGAAGGAATGTTCACCACTTCGCCGTTCACGGTGATGTGCTTGTGGCCCACCAGCTGACGAGCCGCGCGACGCGTCGAGGCAATGCCCAAACGGTACACGGTGTTGTCCAGACGGGCTTCCAGCAGAGCGAGCAGGTTGTCGCCGGTGATGCCGGGCATGGTGGCAGCCTTGTGGAACAGGTTTTCGAATTGCTTCTCCAACATGCCGTACATGTACTTCACCTTCTGCTTCTCCATCAGCTGCACGGCGTATTCCGACTGCTTTTTGCGGCGGCCGCGGCCGTGCTGGCCCGGAGGATAAGCTTTTTTATTGAGCGCTTTGTCGGGGCCGAAAATCGGCTCGTTGAAGCGACGGGCAATTTTTGAGGTAGGGCCGGTATAACGTGCCATCTTAATTATCCTAACTGAAGTGAAAAACTAAACGCGACGACGCTTGGGGGGGCGGCAGCCGTTGTGGGGCAGCGGCGTTACGTCGCGGATGGTGGTCACCTCGATGCCCACGTTGCCGAGGGCGCGGATGGCCGACTCACGGCCCGAACCCGGGCCTTTCACGAATACTTCGGCTTTGCGCATGCCCAAGTCGTGGGCCACTTTGCCGCAGTCGCTCATCGCCATCTGAGCGGCGTAGGGCGTATTTTTCTTCGAGCCACGGAAGCCCATTTTGCCGGCCGAAGCCCACGAAATAACTTGACCGTTGTTGTTGGTGATGGAGATGATGATGTTGTTGAACGAGGCACGGATGTGTACCTGGCCCACCTGCTCCACCACGACAACGCGCTTCTTGGCTTTGTCTTTTCTTTTTTGTGCCATTTGGTTATCGCAAAAAATGCGGGAGGTGTTGGCGCTGGCGACGCGAGTACACTACTCGCCAAAGCCAGCGCCGATTCCCGTGTGAGATTATTTCGTTGCCTTCTTCTTGCCGGCCACCGTCTTGCGCTTGCCCTTGCGGGTACGCGAGTTGTTCTTGGTGCGCTGACCACGAACCGGCAAACCTTTGCGATGACGCAAGCCACGGTAGCAACCGATGTCCATCAAACGCTTGATGTTCGTGGTCACTTCCGAGCGCAGCACGCCTTCGGTCTTGTGCTCGGCGGCGATGATGGCGCGGATGGCACCCGACTCCTCGTCGGTCCAGTCCTTCACCTTTTTGTTCACGTCAACGCCAGCCTGCGTGAGGATTTTGCTGGAGTTGCTCCGGCCAATGCCGAAAATGTAAGTCAGGGCGATTTCGCCGCGCTTGTTGTCCGGGATATCAACCCCTGCGATACGAGCCATTGTGTGTGGTTATGTGTTTGCGGACAGAACCCCGGCAGCGGCTTGGAAGGCGGTAAGTAACCTTACCAGTACCCAAGGCTCCGGGATTCTAAAATGGAATTAGCCCTGACGCTGCTTGAAGCGGGGGTTTTTCTTGTTGATGACGTAGAGCTTGCCATTACGGCGGACCAGTTTGCAGTCCACGCTACGCTTTTTCACCGAGGTTTTTACTTTCATGACCTGTGAAGAGAAACGAGTTTATTTATAACGATACTTGATTCGGCCCTTCGACAAGTCGTAGGGAGACATTTCCAGTTTCACCTTGTCGCCGGGCAGAATCTTGATGTAGTGCATCCGCATCTTGCCCGAAATGTGGGCAATCAGCTGGTGGCCGTTCTCCAGCTCCACGCGGAACATGGCGTTGGAGAGGGCTTCGAGGATGGTACCGTCCTGCTCAATCGAGGCTTGTTTTGCCATAAGGGCTACTGCAATGCTTTTTCTATGAATTCAAAGGAGGTCAGAATTTCTGCCTTCTCTTTTCTAACAACAACGGTGTGCTCAAAGTGCGCCGAGGGTTTGCGGTCCTTGGTGCGAATCGTCCAGCCATCCGCCTCCTGCACCACATCCTTCTTGCCCAGGTTCACCATCGGCTCAATGGCCAACACCAAACCCGTCTGCAAAAGCGGCCCCGAACCCCGCTTGCCGTAGTTCGGCACTTCGGGCTTCTCGTGCAGCTTGGCCCCAACTCCGTGGCCAACCAACTCGCGCACCACCCCGTAGCCCATCGGAGCTACGTGGTTCTGGATAGCGTAGCTGATGTCGCCCACGCGGTTGCCGCTCACGGCTTGTTCGATGCCTTTGTAGAGGGCTGCCTTGGTTTCCCGCAGCAAAGCCAGTACTTCAGGCGCCACCTCCCCGATTGGGTAAGTGTAAGCACTGTCTGAATGAAAACCATTCAGGAAAACCCCGCAGTCTACCGTCAGAATGTCGCCGCTCTTCAGCGGCTCGTCGGTAGCAAACCCGTGCACCACCACCGAATTAGGCGAAAGACACAAGCTGAAGGGAAACTGATTATACCCTTTAAAGGACGGCACCCCACCATGGTCCCGGATGAACTCCTCCGCGCGCTTATCGAGCTGCCGCGTCGTCACTCCTTCCTTCACCATGCCCGCGACTTCGCCGTGGGCCCTGGCCAGCAATTGGGCGCTGGCTCGGATGAGGTCAATCTCTTCTTCGGTTTTATATTGAATGCTGCCGCTCATGGCTGCTTACGACGCTATTGAAATCGGCTGCGCCGTGCGACCGCGCAGCTTGCCAGACTTCATCATGCCATCGTAGTGCTGCATGAGCAGGTAGCTCTGTACTTGGTTCACCGTGTCAAGCACCACACCCACCATGATGATGAGCGACGTGCCGCCATAGAAAGCCGAGAACGGACGAGTTACCCCAAGCAATAGGGCGATAGCCGGGAAAATGGCAATTAGCGCTAGAGCAACGGCACCAGGGAGGGTTACACGGGTCAGGATTTCATCAATGAATTCCGAGGTATCACGGCCAGGCTTCACGCCGGGTACGAAACCACCGCTCCGCTTCAGGTCGTCGGCAATCTGATTAGGATTGACGCTGATGGCGGTGTAGAAGTAGGTAAAGATGATAATCAGTAGGCCGAAGGTTAAGTTATACTGCCACGAAGTGTAATCCGAAAACTTCACACCGATGTAGCTGGCGGTATCGCTCTGGTTCTGCCAGACAGATGCCACGATGGCAGGCACAAACATCAACGACTGGGCGAAGATGATGGGCATCACACCAGCAGCATTCACCTTAAGGGGAATGAACTGACGCTGTGCATCCAACTGCGTAGTGCCACCAACTTGCTTGGCGTACTGCACCGCGATGCGGCGAACCGCCTGCGTGAGCACGATAACCGCCATTACCACGAGGAACAGCACCACCATTTCCAGCAGGAAGATGAGGGATTTGTTAACGCCTTTAGCAGCAGCTTCACCGATGATGGCACCGGGGAGACGCGACACGATGCCAATCATGATAATCATGGAGATACCGTTGCCGATGCCTTTGTCCGTGATTTTCTCGCCCAGCCACATGCAGAACAACGTGCCGGCCGTGATGATAATCATGGTCGAGACGGTGAAGAACGTGCCAGGGTTGATGATGGCTTCGGCGTTAATCGTGGCGATGAAGCCAACCGATTGGGCCAACACAATCGGAATCGTGAGAATCCGGGTGTACTGGTTGATTTTCTTACGTCCCGACTCGCCTTCCTTCTGGAGCTTCTGGAAGTAGGGCACGGCGATGGTGAGCAACTGCAACACAATCGACGCCGAGATGTACGGCATGATGCCCAGCGCGAAAATCGACGCGTGGCTGAATGCGCCGCCGAGCAGCGTATCCAGAATGCCAAACAAGCCTTGGGCGCCGGTCTTGAGCTGCGTGGGGTCAACGCCCGGCAGCACCACGTAAACGCCTAGGCGATAGATGGCAATGAAGAAAAGCGTATTGAGGATTCGCGTACGCAAATCCTCAATCGCAAAAATGTTCTTTATCGACTCGATAAACTTATTCATTGCCGAAGGTAGCTATTAGAGCGTTACCGCTTTGCCGCCAGCCTTCTCGATGGCCTCAACGGCCGACTTCGAGAATGCATGAGCATGAACTTCTACCGCCGTAGCGATTTCGCCACGGCCCAGAACTTTGATTTTAGCGTTTTTCGACGCCAGACCTTTAGCCACGAAGAACGAGGCATCCATGGTCGTAGCCGAAGCGTCCTTTTCGAGCAGCGAGGTCAACACATCGAGGTTGATGGCTTTGTACTCGACACGGTTCAGGCTCTTGAAGCCGAACTTAGGCACACGGCGCTGCAGGGGCATCTGGCCACCTTCAAAGCCGGACTTGCGCTTGTAGCCCGAACGCGACTTGGCGCCTTTGTGACCACGGGTCGACGTGCCACCGCGCGTGGAGCCTTCGCCCCGGCCAATCCGCTTCTCGTTTTTAGTCGAGCCGTAGGCGGGCGATAGATTGCTGAGATTGAGCATGACGATAATAGTCTTACAGTTCGGTTACTTGAAGCAGGTGCTGCACGCTCTTCACCATGCCCAGGATGGACGGGTTCGATTCGTGGGTAGCGGTGCTGTTGAGTTTATTCAGGCCGAGGGACTGAACGGTGCGCTTCTGACGCTCGGGGCGGTCAATGGCGCTGCGCACGAGCTTTACTTGAATTTGTGCCATGTCAATTAACCGTTAAAAACGCGGGCCAAAGAAATACCACGGGCTTGAGCGATTTGCAACGGGTCGCGCATTTTGGCGAGGGCTGCAAACGTCGCTTTAACCACGTTGTGAGGGTTTGACGAGCCTTTCGACTTCGCCAGCACATCCTTGATACCGGCGCTCTCGAACACGGCGCGCATAGCACCGCCGGCGATTACACCCGTACCAGCCGCTGCCGGCTGGATGAGCACGAAACCACCGCCGTAGCGGCCTTCCATGAGGTGAGGAACGGTGTGCTTGTACATGGGCACTTTCACCACGTTCTTCTTGGCGTCGTCAATGCCTTTGGCAATGGCGTCGGTTACTTCGTTGGCTTTGCCGAGGCCGTAGCCTACGTTGCCGTTGCCGTCGCCCACTACCACGATGGCAGAGAAGCTAAAGCGGCGACCGCCTTTCACCACCTTCGCTACGCGGTTGATGGCTACTACTTTTTCTTTGAAGTCGGAGTCAGCACCCATGCGGGAGTTGTCCTTATTCCGGTCGCGGTCGTTGCTGCGCTGACGGTCTCCGCCAGGACGATTGTTGTCGCGTTCTTGCGCCATGATAGTTTAGAAATTGAGGCCGCCTTCGCGAGCACCTTCAGCCAATGATTTTACGCGACCGTGGTATAGGTAACCCGAGCGGTCGAACACCACTTTCGTGATGCCTTTCTCCTGAGCTACCGCGGCAATCTGCCGGCCTACGGCAGCGGCCAAAGCCACACCGTTGCCACCTTCGGCGGTTACTTTTTTCGAGGAAGCAGCAGCCAGCGTGCGGCCAGCCGTGTCGTCGATAATCTGGGCGTAGATGCCCGTGTTGCTGCGGAACACCGACAGGCGCGGACGCTCCGAGGTGCCGGACACTTTCGTGCGGATGATGCGCTGAATCCGCTTGCGGCGAGTTGCTTTATCAAATGCCATGATGCGAATTTATTTAGAAGCCGTTTTACCAGCTTTGCGACGGATAATCTCGCCCACGAAGCGCACACCCTTGCCTTTGTAAGGCTCAACTTTGCGCAGCGAACGTATTTTGGCGGCCACTTGGCCCAGCAGCTGGTTGTCGATGCTGTTCAGCGTCACAATCGGGTTCTTGCCTTTTTCGGTAACGGCCGTGGCGGTTACTTCTTTCGGCAGGGCGATGTAGACGTTGTGCGAGTAGCCGAGGGCCAGCTCCAGCGTGCTGCCCACGAGCGAGGCCTTGTAGCCCACGCCCACGAGTTCGAGCTGCTTGGTGAAGCCGTTGCTCACGCCTTCCACCATGTTGTTGATGAGCGAGCGGTACAGGCCGTGCATGGCTTTGTGGCGCTTCTGCTCGGTGGGGCGAGTTACGGTGAGGGTACCGTCTTCGATGGCAACGTTGATGTCGCGGTCTACTTGCGTAGAGAGCGTGCCCTTCGGGCCTTTCACCGTTACCACGTTGTCTTTCTCAACCGAAATAGCGACCCCGGTGGGGACGGAAATCGGGAGTTTACCAATACGTGACATATATGAGTTAGCTAAAGCGGTTCCGGATTAGTACACGTAGCACAGCACCTCGCCGCCCACGTTCTCGGTTTTGGCCTCTTTCTCCGTCATCACGCCCTTCGAGGTCGAGATGATTGCGACGCCCAAGCCGCTGAGTACCCGCGGCAAGTTGTCGGCAGCCACGTACTGACGCAAGCCAGGCGTCGAAACGCGCTGCAGCTTGGTGATGGCGGGAGCCTTGGTGGTCGGGTTGTACTTCAGAGCGATTTTGATGGTGCCCTGAACCGACGAATCATCAAAACGGTACGACTGAATGTAGCCCTTTTGGTAGAGCACCTTCGTGATTTCCTTTTTGATGTTGCTGGCCGGGATTTCTACCACCCGGTGGTTCGCCTTAATGGCGTTGCGCACCCGGGTCAGGTAGTCGGCAATGGGGTCAGTGTTCATTGATAAGTAAATACGTCCGCTTTTTTCGGAGCGCAAAGATAAGAAAATTTCGCCGGGTGCCCAACGGGACCAACGAAATTTCGGTTAAGACTACTTGGCACGTCCGGCGACGGTCCGGCCAATGGTTTCTTTTGGCAACCTGCCAAATGGTTTTGAGGCAAGCCTCAGGTTTTGGGAGTGCAAAGGTAGCGGAAAGCGAAGCACTTATGCAAGTGCACGGCGAAAATCAATATGACTGTTTGCAATGATTCTTTCCGATACATTGCCGTTTGACACTTCCGAGCGAACAAGTGAGCTGAAAGCAAAATAGGCGCTCCAGCCGAAGCATGAGCGCCTATTCGATTGCTTGCGAAAAGCCGTACTGGACTACCAGCTCGACTTGGTCACACCGGGAATCTTCCCAGCCAGTGCCATTTCGCGGAAACGCACGCGGCTGATGCCAAACTTGCGCATGTAGCCGCGGGGGCGGCCGTCAATCATGTCGCGGTTGTGCAGGCGCACGGGCGAAGCGTTTTTGGGCAGCTTGTCGAGACCTTCGTAGTCGCCGGCAGCTTTCAGCGCCTTACGCTTCTCAGCGTAGCGGGCCACGGTGGCAATGCGCTTGCGCTCCCGTGCTTTGATGGATTCTTTAGCCATGAGTTCGGAAGATTAAGCGTCTTTTTTAGCGTTGGCGAAAGGCATACCGAACGCCTTGAGCAGCTCGTAGCTCTGCTCGTCGTTCTCGGCGGTGGTCACGAACGTGATGTCCATGCCCGAGATGCCTTTGATTTTGTCAATCGAGATTTCGGGGAAGATGATTTGCTCTTTCACGCCGAGCGTGTAGTTGCCACGACCATCGAAACCTTTGTCGTTGATGCCTTTGAAGTCACGCACGCGGGGCAGGGCCACCGTCAGCAGACGGTCCATGAACTCGTACATGCGCTCGCCGCGCAGGGTCACTTTCGCGCCGATGGGCATGCCTTCGCGGAGCTTGAAGTTCGACACCGAACGCTTGGCGATGGTCGGAACGGCTTTCTGGCCCGTAATTTGGGTCAGCTCTTCCACGCCGTTGTCCACCAGCTTCTTATCTGCTACCGCCGCGCCAATGCCGCGGTTGATGCAGATTTTGGTGATGCGCGGTACCTGCATGATGCTCTTGAACTGGAATTTCTCCTGGAGCGCCGGTACTACGTCTTTTTTATAAATGTCTTTGAGACGGGCCATGATGGTGGGGGCTGCTTAAGCCGTTTTGGCAGAGGCACGCTTGGCTTTGGCAGGGGCAGCAGCCGGAGCTGCGGCAGCTGCGGCGCCTTTGCGCACCCGCTCACCGGTGGTGGGGTTGATAGCCTGCACGTTGCTCACGTGCATGGGCGCCTCCATCTTGGTGATGCCGCCCTGGGGCGATTTGGCGCTCGGCTTGTTGTGTTTCGTCACCAGGTTCAGACCTTCAACGGTTACGCGCTGGGTCACCCGGTTCACCGACTTGATAACGCCGGTTTTGCCACGCTCGTCACCGGCAATCACCTTCACGGTGTCGCCCGTTTTCACGTGCAGTTGTACGGGAGCTGCTTTCTTGATAGCCATAGCTTAGAGTACTTCGGGGGCTAAGGATACAATTTTCATGAACTGACGCTCACGGAGCTCACGGGCCACTGGGCCGAAGATGCGCGTGCCGCGGGGCTCGTCGTTGTTGTTGAGCAACACAGCAGCGTTGTCATCGAAGCGGATGTACGAACCGTCTTTGCGGCGTACTTCCTTCTTCGTGCGCACCACTACGGCCTTGCTCACGGTGCCCTTCTTGGCGTTGCCCGAGGGCAGCGCCGACTTGATGGCTACCACAATCTTGTCGCCAACGCTGGCGTATTTCTTGCCCGTGCCACCCAGGACACGGATGCAGAGGACTTCCTTGGCGCCGCTGTTGTCGGCCACCGTCAGGCGGGATTCTTGCTGTATCATTGCTCTGGATTACTTAGCGCGTTCAATAATTTCCACCAGGCGCCACCGCTTGGTTTTGCTCAGCGGGCGGGTGCTCATGATGCGCACCGTGTCGCCTTCGCCGCACTCGTTTTTCTCGTCGTGGGCGTGGAATTTCGTGGTTTTGGTCACGAACTTACCGTAGATAGGGTGCTTATGTTTCTGCACCACAGCCACGGTGATGGACTTGTCCATCTTGGAGCTCGTTACCGTGCCGGTGATTTCCTTGCGCATATTGCGCGAGTCTTCAGCTACGGCTTGGTCTTGGGTTGTTACGTCGGTTGCCATCGGTTATTGAGCGGAGTTAGTGGACTGCTCGCTTTTGCGACGGTTTTGCTCGGTGAGCAAGCGGGCGACAGTCTTACGGTTAGCCTTCAGGCGGGCGGGGTTTTCCAGGGGCGAAATCGCGTGGGCGAAACGCAGCTGCTGGCCCTGAGCCTGCTCGGTTTTGATTTGCTCTTTCAGCTGGTCAGCGGAAAGGCCTTTGAGGTCGGTCTTGTTCTTCATGACTTAAGCAGCGTCCGTATAGTCGCGGCGAACCACGAATGAAGTTTTTACGGGAAGCTTCTGAGCCGCCAGACGCAGCGATTCTTTAGCTACTTCCAGCGAAACCCCGTCCGACTCGAACATGATTTGGCCGGGCTTCACGCAGGCTACCCAATACTCGGGCGAGCCTTTGCCCTTACCCATGCGCACCTCAGCGGGCTTCTTGGTAATCGGCTTGTCGGGGAAAATGCGAATCCATACTTGCCCTTCGCGTTTCATGGCGCGGGTCATGGCGATACGTGCAGCCTCAATTTGGCGAGCCGTAATCCAAGACACTTCCAGCGACTTGATAGCGAACGAACCGAAGTCTATGGAGCTGCCGCGGTAGGCGAGGCCTGTTACGCGACCCTTTTGCATCTTGCGATACTTGGTCCTTTTCGGTTGTAACATTTTAATTTATTGTAAAGAGAGTGTTCTAAAGAGAGAGGGGCGAACAGCCGAACATTTCGCTTCGTTCACCAAACGCGGCAAACGAAGCGAAATGATTGAGCTTAGTTCTAGCGACGCGGGCCGCGGGCTGCACCGGCACCACCACCTTGGGCGGGGCCGTTGCGACGGGGGCCAGCGTTGTCGCCGGCACCACCGCGGGGGCCACGGTCGTTGCCGCCACGGCCACCGGCACCACCGTCACGACGGGGGCCACGGTCGCCTTCGCGACGCTCGCCGCGGGGGCCGCGGTCGTCACGACGACCACCGCCACCTTCGCCACCACCGGGGTTGGTGAGTTGCTGGTTCGGCGAGAGGTCGGGCTTGCCGAACACCTCACCGCGCATTACCCACACCTTGATGCCGATTTTGCCATACACGGTCTGAGCTTCCGACAAAGCGTAGTCAATATCAGCGCGCAGCGTGTGCAGCGGCGTACGACCTTCTTTGTACTGCTCCGAACGGGCAATCTCCGCACCGCCGAGACGGCCACCGCACTGAATCTTGATGCCTTCGGCACCAACACGCATGGCAGCCTGAATCGACATCTTCATGGCGCGACGGAAAGAGATACGAGCGGCCAACTGCTGGGCGATGCTCTCGCCTACCAGCTTGGCATCCAACTCCGGACGCTTGATTTCGAAGATGTTGATTTGAACGTCTTTGCTGGTGATTTGCTTCAGCTCGTCCTTAATTTTGTCTACTTCCTGGCCGCCTTTGCCAATCACCACACCCGGACGGGCCGTGTTGATGGTGATGGTGATGCGCTTCAGGGTGCGCTCAATCACAATGCGGCTGATGCCACCTTTCTGAATGCGCGCGTTGATGTACTTGCGGATTTTCTCGTCCTCCACCAGTTTCTCGGCGAAGTCCTTGCCGCCGTACCAGTTAGAGTCCCAGCCTTTGATTACGCCGAGGCGGAAGCCAGTTGGATTTACTTTCTGTCCCATGTTAAATTAGGATTTGGCGTCGGCCTTGGGGTTTTCGGTAGTGCCAACTTCTTTGGCGTGCTTGGAGCCAAGCTTCTCAACCTTCGTGTCGATTTTCAGCGTCACGTGGTTGCTGCGCTTGCGGATGCGGTGGCCACGGCCCTGGGGGGCGGGGCGCAGGCGCTTCAGCTGGCGTCCTTCGTCCACGAAGATTTCGCTGATGTAGAGGTTTGCGTCCTCAATCCGCTCTTCTTCGTTGTGCTGCTGCCAGTTGGCCAAGGCCGACAGGAGCAGTTTCTCAATCTTCTCGGCGCCGATGTTGGCTTCGAAGCGTAACAGGCCGAGGGCCTGGGTCACTTTCTTGCCGCGCACGAGGTCGGCCACCAAACGCATCTTGCGAGGCGAGGTCGGCACATTGCGGAGTTTTGCTACTGCTTCCATCTTAGCGCTTGCCTTTATCTTTTTTGGCGATGTGACCGCGGAAGTTGCGCGTCGGGGCGAATTCGCCCAGCTTGTGCCCTACCATGTTCTCGGTCACATACACCGGGATGAACTTATTGCCGTTGTGAACAGCGAACGTGTGGCCCACGAAATCCGGAGAAATCATCGAGCGGCGCGACCAAGTCTTCACCACCGATTTCTTACCAGCCGTATCGAGTGCCGTGACTTTCTTTTCCAGCCGGAAGTCAATGTACGGCCCTTTTTTTAGTGAACGTGCCATATATTACTTCTTGCCTTTGCGGCTCACAATCAGGTTCTCCGAATACTTGTTCTTGTTGCGGGTCTTCTGACCTTTAGCCAGAATGCCGTTGCGGCTACGCGGGTGACCACCCGACGATTTGCCTTCGCCACCACCCATGGGGTGGTCGACAGGGTTCATTACCACACCACGAACGCGGGGACGACGACCAGCCCAGCGGTTACGGCCGGCTTTGCCCATCACAGTGTTCATGTGGTCACCGTTCGATACGGTACCAACGGTGGCCATGCAGGTCACGAGCACCATACGCATCTCGCCCGAAGGCAATTTCAGCGTGGCGTACTTCTCTTCGCGGGCTACGATTTGGGCGTAGGTACCAGCCGAGCGAGCCATTGCGGCGCCCTGGCCGGGCTGCAGTTCGATGTTGTGGAGGATGGTACCGAGGGGAATCTCGCGCAGCGGCAGGGTGTTGCCTACTTCGGGAGCGACGCCGGGGCCCGACACAATCTTCGCGCCTACCGTCATGCCGGCGGGAGCGATGATGTAACGCTTCTCACCATCGGCATAGTTGACGAGGGCGATGCGCGCCGTGCGGTTGGGGTCGTACTCGATGGACTTCACGACGGCCGGAACACCGGCTTTGTCGCGCTTGAAGTCCACGATGCGGTATTGGGTTTTGTGACCACCGCCGATGTAGCGGTTGGACATTTTACCGGAGGAGTTCCGGCCACCCGTCTTGTTGAGGGAAGTCAAGAGCGACTTCTCCGGGGTCGACGTCGTAATCTCGTCGAACGCCGGCGCAACGCGGAAGCGCTGCCCAGGGCTGGTTGGTCTGAGTTTTTTAAGTGCCATTACTAGCTAGTTGTGCTTTTGCGGCGAAAAATATGGAGGCGGAGCCTAGGCCTAGAGGTTGCCGTAGAAGTCGATAACGTCGCCTTCTTTCACGGTTACAATGGCTTTCTTGCCGTGGGCCCGACGGCCGGTCACCTGACCGCCTTTGGTGCCTTTGGTCTTCATTTTGCCAATGGTGCGCATCGTGTTGATTTCGGTCACCGTCACGCCGTAGAGGGCTTCGATGTCCTTTTTGATTTGCACTTTGTTGGCGGTGCGCTCCACTTCGAATGTGTAGCGACCTTTCTCGTTCAGGCCGGTGGCCTTTTCGGTAACGATGGGGCGTTTCAGGGTGCTCATTATTCGGCGGTGCTATAGAGTTCAACCAATGAAGCCATGCCGTCTTCCGAAATCAACAGGGTGTCCGTGTTCAGCAGGTCGTGCGTGTTGATGCCTACCGGGGTAGCCACTTTCACTTTCTGCAGGTTGCGGGCGCTGAGGAGAACATTCTTGTTAGCCTCGCCGGTGAGGAGCATGGTCTTTTTGCCGTTGTTCAGCTTGAGGCCGTCCAAGATGGCAACGAAGTCCTTGGTGCGGGGAGCTGACATGGCAATGTTCTCCACAACGGAGATTTTGCCATCCTTCGCCAGGCTCGACAGAGCCGAGAGGCGAGCTACGCGCTTGGTCTTCTTGTTCAGCTTAAAACCGTAGTCGCGGGGCTGGGGACCAAACATGCGGCCACCACCAACGAACACACCCGACTTCATGCTGCCGGCGCGGGCACCGCCCGTGCCTTTTTGTTTCTTGAGCTTCTTCGTGGTGCCGTGCACCTCGTTCCGCTGCTTGGACTTGTGCGTGCCCTGGCGCTGGTTGGCCAGGTACTGCTTCACGTCCAGGTACATCACATGCTCGTTTACTTCGAGACCGAAGATGGCGTCAGACAGGGTCACTTTGCGGCCGGTGTCTTCGCCTTTGAGGTTATATACTGCGAGTTCCATCGTACTAGTCTATTTCTCGATTACCACGTAAGAGTTCTTCGCGCCGGGAATCGAGCCGCTCACCAGAATCAGGTTCTTGTCGCCTACTACGCGCATTACCTTCAAGTTCTGCACTTTCACGCGGTCATTGCCCATTCGGCCACCCATGCGCATTCCTTTGAATACGCGCGAAGGCCACGAGCACGCACCGATAGAACCGGGGTGACGCAGGCGGTTGTGCTGGCCGTGGGTCTGGCCACCAACACCCTGGAAGTTGTAACGCTTTACAACGCCCTGGAAACCCTTGCCTTTGGAGGTGCCTACTACGTCCACAAACTCGCCCTCTTCGAAGAGAGTCGCGTCGATGGTAGCGCCAGCGGCGTAGGTCGATTCGGCGTCGAGGCGGAATTCAACCAATTTTTTCTTGGGGGTCGTACCGGCTTTCGCGAAGTGACCAGCCAATGCTTTAGTGGTGTTCTTGGCTTTTTTCTCGCCGTACCCAATTTGAATGGCGGTGTAACCGTCATTCGCGATAGTCTTAACCTGCGTCACTACGCACGGACCCGCCTCGATGAGCGTGCAGGGAATATTTTTCCCGTCCGGAGTGAAGAGGCTTGTCATACCGATTTTCTTACCGATAATGCCAGGCATTCTGTTAATGATTAAATGACACAAAAAGAAAACGACCGAGTGCCGTTTTCGCTAAGGGAGTGCAAAGATAGGAAAAAAGGCTCGGGAATCACAATGACACCTAGAAATATTTTCTAGGTGAGGCTGTTAGCTCCCGAAAAGGTGGTAATCTAAGCCGGACGCCAAACTGGGTCACGGTCGTTGCAGGGCAGCAATCCTTGCAGGGCCAGCAATAGGAAAAACACAACAAATGCCAGTCCTATTTGCGTTTCTAGGGTGTACTCTACCAGAAAAGAAAGCGCAATGCTCACGTATTGGGCCAGAAGCAGTGGGGCCTGTTTCCGGCGCGCCCACCACGCAGGATAGAACAAACCAACCATGCCTACTAACAGGCCTAAGGCGCCAAAGGCAGCCAGGTTGTATAAGAATTGATTGTGCGGCAAGATGTAATACTCGCTAGTCATCTCGGGATACTCTTCGGCATACCTGACGGCCATCTCATCTTCCAAGTCGGGCTTGCCCACGCCCAGTGTAGGATTATCGCGCCACACTTCCAGCGCTGCTTTATACGAGTACAACCGTCCTGAGATGGAGAATTTCTTGCCTTCTGAACTAGTCTTCTGTTTGGCCTTGCTAACGTCTTCCTTCGTATTGGCAATTTTATTCCGAAACGTAGGAAAAGCCACGTAGCTTATAACTGGCAGCGCAAGCAAGCAAGTTGCCAGCGCGGCGGCTCGTTTCCATTGTTGCTTGCGGAGCACCAGCCATAGGATGGCAAGTCCTCCAAGCGCATAAAATGTCATTTCGCCACTGCGTACGGCCAGCATGTGCAGAAACAGAGCCAACGCGACCACGACGCCACCCAGCCAGATTCGCCAGGCATGCTTCACAGCTCGATGCTCGAGCAGCAGGATGCCTGCTGCAATAGCCAACGTGACGATGAGGCTGAAGCGGATGTGGTCGGGCTCCGTAGGCATCACCTTGGAGCGGTAGTAGCTCTCATTGATTTCGGCGGCGTGTAGCAGGTAATTAGTGGTAGCCCCCAAGGCCGCGAGCACCGTTACCCCTATCAACAGCAACCAAAGCCACCGCAGATAGCGACTTGGCAACGCTGGCAGCAACCAAAACCCCAGCCCCAGCCCCAGGATAGGTAATTGCAAAACCAAGTCTTGATAGTAGGCACCGGTATTGGCAGGGGTGGTATGGAAGCCTGCCGAGGCGTGCACCAGAAACAGCAAAAACAAGCTCCCAAATACTGGCCAAAGTTGCTTATGGGCTATTCGGCGGTGGGAAACTGCATACATTAGGCCGGTGGCCGCTACCCCCGCGATGCCGATGCTAGGCAACACGCGAAACCATTCCGCAACAAAAATGCCGACGATGACACAGCCACAGAAGAACAAAGCAGCCAGGTGCAAGCGGGCAAGCGTGAAAACAGATTGCATGTGGGCAAAGTAGTACGCCGCAAGTTCCAAAGAAAAAGCCCCACCGCAACAAAGTACGGAGGGGCTTTCTTTCAATTCACGCTGAAATCGAATCCTCAGACTTTGATTTCTACGTCGACGCCGCTGGGCAGTTCCAGCTTCATCAGTGCGTCAACAGTTTTCGACGAGGTCGAGAAGATGTCCACGAGGCGCTTGTAGGTGCAGAGCTGGAATTGCTCCCGGCTCTTTTTGTTCACGTGGGGCGAGCGCAACACGGTGAACTTCTCCTTTTGCGTGGGCAACGGAATGGGGCCGCTCACGATGGCACCGGTAGCCTTCACGGCCTTCACGATTTTCTCGGAGGATTTGTCGACCAAGTTGTGGTCGTAGCTTTTCAGCTTGATGCGAATTTTCTGGTTCATGGTATTGGGCAGGGGCCGATTGCCCCAATTAGAAAAGCTTATTTACCTCCTTTTACTTTGGCAACGATGGCATCGGCTAGGTTGGTGGGCACCTGCTCGTAGTGCGAGAAGGTGAGCGAAGCCGAAGCACGCCCCGAAGAGATGGTGCGCAGGTCGGTTACGTAACCGAACAATTCGGACAGCGGCACGTCGGCTTTGATTACCTGAGCGCCGGCCTTCGTGTCCATGCCTTTCATCAGACCACGACGACGGTTCAAGTCGCCGGTTACGGGACCCGTGTACTCGTCGGGGCACACCACTTCTACGGCCATGATGGGCTCGAGCAACTTCGGACCAGCCTTGCGAGCTGCCTCACGGAAGCCGTCGCGAGCGGCGAGTTCGAACGACAGAGCGTCCGAGTCAACGTCGTGGAACGAGCCGTGGTACAGGCGCACCTTCATGGTTTCGAGCGGGAAGCCAGCCAGCGGACCACGCTTCATGGCTTCTTCGAAACCCTTTTGGATGGGCTGGATGAATTCGCGGGGAATCACACCGCCGACGATGGCGTTGTCGAACTCCATGCCGGGTTTCTCCGGCTCGGTTTCTTTCGGGCCCAGCTCAAACACGATGTCGCCGAATTTACCGCGGCCACCGGTTTGCTTTTTGTAGGTTTCGCGGTGGTCGACCTTCTTGGTGAGAATCTCCTTGTAAGCAACCTGGGGAGCACCCTGGTTGATTTCAACCTTGAATTCCCGACGCATGCGGTCGATGATGATTTCAAGGTGGAGTTCGCCCATACCACGCAGGATGGTCTGGCCGGTTTCCTCGTCGGTGTTCACACGCAGGGTGGGGTCTTCCTCAATGAGCTTGGCGATGGCCATGCCCATTTTGTCCACGTCGGCTTGCGTCTTCGGCTCGATGGCGTAGCCAATTACCGGCTCGGGGAAGCTCATCGACTCCAGTACCAGGGGCTGGCCTTCGGCGGTCAGCGTGTCGCCGGTCTTGATGTCTTTGAAGCCCACACCTGCGGCAATGTCACCCGCCTGGATTTTGTCAATCGGGTTCTGCTTGTTGGAGTGCATCTGCATGAGACGCGAGATGCGCTCCTTCTTGCCGGTGCGGTTGTTGAGCACGTAAGAGCCCGACTCCAGCACGCCGCTGTAGCAGCGGAAGAAGCACAGACGGCCCACGAAGGGGTCGGTGGCAATTTTAAACGCCAGCGCGGTGAAAGGCTCGGAGTTGTCGGGGTGACGCTCCACTTCCTCTTCCGTCTCGGGGTTCACGCCCACGATGGCGGGCATGTCGAGGGGCGAAGGCAGGTAAGCCATCACAGCGTCCAGCATGGTCTGCACGCCTTTGTTCTTGAAGGCCGAGCCGCACAACACGGGCGAGAACTTCATGTCGATAACCGCTTTGCGGATTACCGTCATCATTTCCTCGCGGGTGATGCTGTCCGGGTCGTCGAAGAACTTCTCCATCAACGTATCGTCGTACTCGGCTACGCTCTCCACGAGCTTCTCGCGCCATTCGGCCACGGTGTCCACCAAGTCCTCGGGCACGGGGATTTCGTCGTACGACTTGCCTTCGGTTTTGTCGTCCCACACAATGGCTTTGCCGGTGAGCAGGTCAACTACGCCTTTGAAGGTGTCTTCGGCACCAATCGGGATTTGCAGCGGCACGGGGTTAGCGCCGAGCTTCTCCTTGATTTCGTTGACGGCTTTGAAGAAGTCAGCGCCGGCACGGTCCATCTTGTTGACGAAGCAGATGCGGGGCACTTTGTACTTGTCGGCCTGACGCCACACGGTTTCCGACTGGGGCTCCACGCCCGATACGGCGCAGAACAGCGCCACGGCACCGTCGAGCACGCGCAGCGAACGTTCTACTTCTACCGTGAAGTCAACGTGGCCGGGGGTGTCAATCAGGTTGATTTTGTACTGTTTGGTTTCGCCCGTCGTGTTGCCTTTGGCATCGGTGGGGTAGTTCCAGAAGGTGGTCGTAGCAGCCGAAGTAATGGTGATGCCACGCTCCTGCTCCTGCTCCATCCAGTCCATCGTGGCGGCACCGTCGTGCACTTCCCCGATTTTGTGGGTTTTACCCGTGTAGTACAGAATACGCTCCGACGTCGTGGTTTTACCGGCGTCGATGTGCGCCATAATCCCGATGTTGCGGAGGTATTGAAGGTCTTTGTTAACGGCCATTGTTACAATGAGTGAATGAGTGAATGGCTGAATGGGTGAATGAGGTAAATGGTTCCGCTTAGAATCATTCACTCATTCACCCATTCAGTCATTCGCACTTGTATTAGAAGCGGAAGTGCGAGAAGGCTTTGTTAGCCTCGGCCATGCGGTGGGTGTCGTCTTTTTTCTTGACGGCAGCCCCTTCGCCTTTGGCCGCAGCGATGATTTCGCCGGCCAGCTTGTCCTTCATGGTCTTCTCACCACGACGACGAGCGTATTGAATCATCCACTTGGCACCTACCGAAATGCGGCGGTCGGCACGCACTTCAATCGGCACTTGGAAGGTGGCACCACCTACGCGGCGGCTTTTCACTTCCACGGTGGGCATCACGTTGTTCAACGCTTTGCGCCACATTTCGAGGCCGTTCTCCTTGGTGCGCTGCTCCACGAGGTCGCAGGCGTCATAGAAGATGGTGTACGCCAGGTTTTTCTTCCCATCGTACATCATGTAGTTCACAAAACGGGTTACCAGCGTCTCCTTATACTTAGGGTCCGGCAGCAGAACGCGCTTCTTCGGTTTTGACTTTCTCATGATATGGTATAGTTGTCAGTTGTTTGTTGTCAGTTGTCAGTTGGTCAGCCGATTGAACGACCTAACAACTGACAACTAACAACCAACAACTAAATCATTTATTTCTTTTTACCGGGTGCTGGTTTGCCACCTTTGCCCGTTGCGGCGGGCTGGCCCGGCTTCGGACGCTTGGCGCCGTACTTCGAGCGGCGCTGCGTGCGGCCGTTTACACCGGCGGTGTCCAGGGCGCCACGGATGATGTGGTAACGTACGCCTGGCAAGTCTTTAACCCGGCCGCCACGAATCAGCACGATGCTGTGTTCCTGGAGGTTGTGGCCTTCACCGGGGATGTATGCGTTTACTTCCTTACCGTTGGTAAGGCGCACACGGGCCACTTTGCGCATAGCCGAGTTCGGCTTCTTAGGCGTGGTGGTGTACACACGGGTGCACACGCCCCGACGCTGCGGGCACGAATCAAGGGCGGGCGACTTCGACTTGGTAGTCAAAGCCTCACGGCCTTTCCGTACTAACTGATTGATGGTTGGCATTTAGCGAATGGTTTGTTTGGAGCCGTTTGCCCCTAAAATTTGGCTTGCAAAGGTAAGAGTATTCTGCCGCAATAGCAAACAGACTGAGGATGTTAATTTTTAGCTTCTCGGTTTTGGGCCGAAATCAAAAGCGCCTCCACTGGAAAATGAAGGCGCTTTCGCAGCTAGAGCAATTGGTTCAGCTTAGGCCTCCCCTACTGCGCCGCCGAAGTTCATCGGGTAGCTGGGGGCTTCGCTCTGCATCTTGATGGTGCCGAAAGCGGCTTCAAACCGCTCGATGTTCTCGGTGAGGGCTTGCAGGAGGCGCTTGGCGTGCTCGGGCGTGACGACGATGCGCGCCTTTACCTTGGCCTTAGGCAGGCCGGGCATCATGCGGATGAAGTCAATCACGAACTCGCTGTTGCTGTGCGCAATCATGGCGAGGTTGGCGTATTCGCCTTCGGCCATGGCTTCGGAAAGCTCGATGTTGATGGCGTTGGGGTCTGGGTTTTGGTCGGTTGGTTGCATGATTCTGAGTTATTAAGAAAGCACGAATAATGATGCCGCTATTCGCTCGCTTGGTTTTTTGGGAAGAAAATCAATGTGTAAATCCCAATCAGCATTGGAACAGTAATGAGGAGGATAAACCATCCCATTGCGTCACCAATTATTGGAGGACCTGCAATAGCCAATACTAATGCTACCAAAGCGCCTTTTTTTCTTGTAGAAGATGACTGTCTGTTCAACACCATTACTAGTGCTATGATGAACAGCAAGCCAATTACAATCCAAAGAATCCAAGACATCAATTTGGAGTGTTAGGTGGCAGTACGTAATGAGGTCTGGCGTAAAGTAAAATAGAAAAAGCCGACCGGGATACCCCAGTCGGCTTTTCCATTACAAACCTACGGCAGATTACTCAGCCGACACCTCGCGCTTGCCAGCACGGCTGGGGCGCTTGGCGGGAACGGCCGCTTCGGCCGCCTGGGCGGCTTGGGCAGCTTCCATCTCCTCTTTCGAGCCTACTACCTGACGCGTGTACTCGCGCAAGCCAGTACCGGCCGGGATGAGGTGACCAACGATTACGTTCTCCTTCAGGCCCAGCAACTGGTCGGCCTTGCCACGGATGGCGGCTTCGCTCAGCACCTTGGTCGTTTCCTGGAAGGAGGCGGCCGAGATGAACGAGGCCGTACCCAGCGACGCCTGCGTGATGCCTTGCAGCGTGGGGCGCGAAACGGCGGGCTGGGCATCGCGCACTTGCACGAGGGCAAGGTCGCGGCGCTTCAGGCTGCTGTTCTCGTCGCGGAGGCGACGGGCCGTCACAATCTGGCCGGGCTTCAGGTTGGTCGAGTCACCGGCTTCGGTCACGACTTTCATGTCAATAATCATGTCGTTCTCGGCCATGAAGATGATTTTGTCAATCACCTGATTTTCGAGGAACGACGTGTCACCGGCATCCAGAATCACCACTTTCTGCATCATCTGGCGCACTACCACCTCGATGTGCTTGTCGTTGATTTTCACACCCTGCAAGCGGTACACTTCCTGAATCTCGTTCACGAGGTACTCCTGCACGGCACCGGGGCCCTGAATGTTCAGGATATCGGTCGGCGTGATGGCGCCATCTGACAGCGGCGCGCCAGCGCGCACGAAGTCATTGTCCTGCACCAGAATGTGCTTCGACAGCGGCACCATGTACTTCTTCTTCACGCCGTCTTTCGACTCCACGAAGATTTCGCGGTTGCCACGCTTCACCGAGCCATAGGTTACCACACCGTCGATTTCCGACACCACGGCCGGGTTCGACGGGTTGCGGGCTTCGAAGAGTTCGGTCACACGCGGCAGACCGCCGGTGATGTCGCGGGTTTTGCCCACCGAGCGCGGAATCTTGGCCAGAATGTGACCGGCGGTGATTTTGTCACCGTTTTCCACGTTCAAGTGCGAGCCCACCGGGATGCTGTAGCCTTTCTGGCCTTCCACATCGCCTTTTTTGCCGGGGCGCACGATGATGGACGGGTTCTGGTCCTTGGCCTTCGATTCGATAATTACCTTCTCGCGGTGACCGGTCTGTTCGTCCGACTCCTCGCGGTAGGTAATGCCTTCGGTGATGGCGTCGAACACCACGGTACCGTCGAACTCGGCCAGAATTACGGCGTTGTAAGGGTCCCAGGTATTCAGCTCGGCGCCTTTCTCCACTTCCTGGCCTTCTTTCACCAACATGAACGAGCCGTAGGGCACGTGGTTGGTGGTGAAGACGCGGCCGGTACCTTTCTCCACAATGCGGATTTCGCCCGAGCGGCCCATCACTACGTCAGCCTTACGGCCTTCGGCGTCGGTGCTCGCCACGGTGCGAACGTCTTCGAACTCAACCACACCGGCGAATTTGGCTTTGATGCTCGATTCAACGGCGATGTTCGAAGCCGTACCACCTACGTGGAAGGTACGCAGGGTCAGCTGCGTGCCGGGCTCACCAATCGACTGAGCGGCGATAACACCCACGGCCTCGCCACGCTGCACCATGCGGCCCGAAGCCAGGTTGCGGCCGTAGCACTTGGCGCAGATGCCGCGCTTGCTTTCGCAGGTCAGCACCGAACGGATTTCCACCGATTCGATACCAGCCTGGTCGATGCGGCGGGTCATGTCTTCCTTGATTTCCGAGCCGGAAGTCAGCAGTACTTCGCTGGTGTTCGGGTCCACGATGTCGTGTACCGTCACGCGGCCGAGGATGCGCTCCGACAGCGGCTCCACGATGTCCTCGTTGTCTTTCAACGCGAAGGTCTCGATGCCGCGGAGGGTACCGCAGTCCTGCTCGTTCACAATCACGTCCTGCGACACGTCTACCAGACGACGGGTCAGGTAGCCGGCGTCAGCCGTCTTCAGAGCCGTGTCGGCCAGACCTTTCCGGGCGCCGTGCGTCGAGATGAAGTACTCGATTACATCGAGGCCTTCTTTGAAGTTCGACAGAATCGGGTTTTCGATAATCTCGCCAATCGAGCCTTGCAGCGACTTCTGGGGCTTGGCCATCAGGCCACGCATCCCGCCCAGCTGACGAATCTGCTCGCGCGAGCCACGGGCTCCCGAGTGCATCATCATGTAGATGGAGTTGAAGCCCTGGTTTTCCTTCTCCAGACGGCCCATCAACGTTTCCGTAATCTGGTTGTTGATGCGCGTCCAGATGTCGATAACCTGGTTGTAACGCTCGTTGTCGGTAATCAGACCCATCTGGTAGTTCTGCGTCACCGCGGCCACGTCGGCCTGGGCTTGCTTCACCAGCACGTCTTTTTCCATCGGAATGTTGATGTCGCCCAGACCCATGCTCAGGCCGCCTTTGTAAGCCGACTGGAAGCCCAGGGTCTTGATGTCATCGAGGAATTGCGCGGTGCGAGCCATGCCCGTGCGCTTGAACACTAGCGAGATGATTTGCTGGAGCTTTTTCTTGGTCAGCAGTTCATCCACGAAGCCCACTTCCGTCGGCACCAGTTGGTTGAACAGCACGCGGCCAGCTACGGTCTCGATGACTTTCGTCACGAGGTCGTCGTTCTCGTCGCGTACTTGCGTCCGCACCTTGATGAAGGCGTGCTTCGAGAGCTGGCCTTCGTTGATGGCAATGACTACTTCCTCATCGGAGTAGAACACACGGCCTTCGCCGGCGATTTTCTCATTGTCGGTGCTGCGCTTGCCTTTGGTCACGTAGTACAGGCCCAGAACCATGTCCTGCGACGGTACCGCGATGGGCGCGCCGTTGGCCGGGTTCAGGATGTTGTGCGACGCCAGCATGAGCATCGAAGCTTCCAGGATAGCGGCCGGGCCCAAGGGCACGTGCACAGCCATCTGGTCACCGTCAAAGTCAGCGTTGAAAGCCGTACAAACGAGGGGGTGCAGCTGGATAGCCTTGCCCTCGATGAGGCGCGGCTGGAATGCCTGGATACCCAAGCGGTGCAGCGTAGGAGCACGGTTGAGGAGCACTGGGTGGCCTTTCAGCACGTTTTCCAGGATGTCCCACACCACAGCGTCCTTGCGGTCCACAATTTTCTTGGCCGACTTCACCGTCTTCACAATGCCGCGCTCGATGAGCTTGCGGATAATGAACGGCTTGAAAAGTTCGGCCGCCATGTTTTTGGGCAGACCGCACTCGTGCAGCTTCAACTCAGGGCCTACCACGATAACCGAACGACCCGAGTAGTCGACACGCTTACCGAGCAGGTTCTGACGGAAGCGGCCCTGCTTGCCTTTCAGCATATCGGACAGTGACTTCAGGGCACGGTTGCCTTCGGCGCGCACGGCGTTCACCTTGCGCGAGTTGTCGAACAGCGAGTCAACGGCTTCCTGCAGCATGCGCTTCTCGTTCCGCAGAATCACTTCAGGAGCCTTGATTTCAATCAGACGCTTGAGGCGGTTGTTGCGGATGATAACACGACGGTACAGGTCGTTCAAGTCGGACGTGGCGAAACGGCCACCGTCCAACGGCACGAGGGGGCGCAGTTCCGGCGGAATCACCGGCACCATGCGGATTACCATCCACTCGGGCTTGTTCTCGATGCGGGTGGCGGCGTCGCGGAAAGCTTCTACTACGCGCAGACGCTTCAGGGCTTCCGCCTTACGCTGCTGCGAAGTTTCGTGGGCAGCAGAGTCACGCAACGAGTAGCTCAACTCGTCAAGGTTGATGCGCTCCAGCAGCATGTGCAGGGCATCGGCACCCATACGGGCGATGAACTTGTTGGGGTCCTCGTTGGGCAGCATCTGGTTCTCCCGGGGGAGTTTGTCGATGATGTCCAGGTATTCATCCTCGGTGAGGAAGTCGAGCACTTGCACGCCTTCTTCAGCCAGCGAACCGGGCTGAACAACGACGTACCGCTCGTAATAGATAATCTGGTCGAGCTTCTTGGTGGGCAGGCCCAGCAGGTAGCCGATTTTGTTGGGGAGCGACTTGAAGTACCAGATGTGGGCAACAGGCACCACCAATTCGATGTGGCCCATGCGCTCACGGCGCACCTTTTTCTCGGTCACCTCCACGCCGCAACGGTCGCAGATGATGCCCTTATAGCGAATGCGCTTGTACTTACCGCAGTGGCATTCCCAGTCCTTCACCGGACCGAAAATCCGCTCGCAGAACAAGCCACCCATTTCGGGCTTGTAGGTGCGGTAGTTGATGGTTTCAGGCTTCACCACTTCGCCGGTGCTGCGCTCCAGAATTGCTTCGGGCGAGGCCAGCGAGATAGTGACTTTGGAAAAGTCCTGAACTACTTTCTTGTTTTTTGCGAAAGCCATTTGATTGGGGTTAAGCTAGTAGCTGTTGGCTTTGAGCTGCTTGAATCTTCGCCATTCGCCAGAAGGGCGCAAGTTTTTCAAACAGTTTGACACTTAGAAAAGTGCCTTTGCGAAACAGATAGGTATGTTGAGCAAAGGCACTTTAACAAGGTCGAAAAATTAAAATCTAACCGGCAGAACAGACCGACAAGAAGGCCTTCAATTAAGATTCGCTGGGGTTTTGATGCTGCACTGACCATATCTCGGAACAGCCCCCGCTCCTCTTTCACCGAAGCGTTTTCTCATCTTCTTTTACCAAAGCGGCTCAATCAGCCGCTCGTCTTGTCTGCCGGAAAGCAAGCTTGCTGGTTGCGGCTGAGACTTCCGTCCCGGTCGCAACCAGCGTTTCTCACTATTCCATCGTGATTTCGAGTGCCAAACCACGGAGTTCGTGGAGCAACACGTTGAACGACTCGGGGATGTTCGGCTTGGGCAGAACGTCGCCTTTTACAATGGCTTCGTACGCCTTCGCGCGGCCCACCACGTCGTCCGATTTCACGGTCAGGATTTCCTGGAGGACGTTGGAAGCACCGAAGGCCTCCAGTGCCCACACCTCCATCTCGCCGAAGCGCTGGCCACCGAACTGCGCCTTACCACCCAGCGGCTGCTGCGTGATGAGCGAGTACGGCCCGATAGAACGAGCGTGCATCTTGTCGTCAACCAGGTGACCCAGTTTGAGCATGTAAATCACGCCCACGGTTACCGGCTGGTCGAAACGGTCGCCCGTCAGACCATCGTGCAGGTAAGCACGGCCCCAGTCGGGCAGGCCAGCCTCGGTCAGTTCGCGAGCAACTTCGTCCTCGGTAGCGCCGTCGAAAATCGGAGTCGAATAAGTACGACCCATTTTCAAACCAGCCCAGCCAAGTACGGTCTCGTAAATCTGACCGATGTTCATGCGGCTTGGTACACCCAGCGGGTTCAGCACGATGTCCATCGGCGTGCCGTCGGGCAGGAAGGGCATGTCCTCATCGCGCACGATGCGGGCTACCACACCCTTGTTACCGTGGCGGCCAGCCATTTTATCACCCACCTTCAGCTTGCGCTTTTTGGCGATGTAAACCTTAGCCAACTGCACGATACCGGCGGGCAATTCGTCGCCCACTTCCAAGGTGAAGCGCTGACGCTTGAATTTCGCAGTGATGGTGTTGCGGCGCTTGGCGTAGTTACGCACCAGCTCCAGCACTAGGCCATTCACGCGGGCATCAGCCGTCCAGCCTTCCAGAATCAGGTCCTTGAACAGGTTCACTTCTTCCGGAACAGCGTAATTGCTCTCGTCCTTGTAAGGGTTCTTCTCAGGGAACATGCCCTCAGTGATGTTCTTGCGGTTAAACTTCACGCCCTTGGCAATCATCTCCTCGCCGAAGCGGTGCTTGATGCCCTGCGACGTTTTGCCTTCCAGCAATTGCACCAGCTTATCAATCATGACAGCCTTTACGCCACGCAACTCCTGCGCGTAGGTCGACTTCAAGTCTTCTACTTCCTTCTTTGACTTGGCCCGGAGGTTTTTGTCTTTCTTAGGACGCGAGAACAACTTAGTGCCAATTACCACACCGTTCAAGGAGGGCGGTGCCTTAAGCGAAGCATCCTTCACATCGCCGGCCTTGTCGCCGAAGATGGCGCGGAGCAGCTTCTCTTCCGGAGTCGGGTCCGTCTCACCTTTCGGCGTGATTTTACCAATCAGAATGTCGCCTTCTTTCACCTCGGCGCCGAGGCGGATGATACCGTTGTCGTCGAGGTTGCGCACGGCTTCTTCGCTAACGTTCGGAATTTCCGAAGTCAACTCTTCTTCGCCGCGCTTGGTCTCGCGCACTTCCAGCTCAAACTCCTCAATGTGAATCGAGGTGAAGATGTCGTCGCGTACCACGCGCTCCGAGATGACGATGGCATCTTCGAAGTTGTAGCCCTGCCACGGCATGAATGCCACCTGCATGTTACGGCCCAAGGCGAGTTCGCCTTGATTAGTGCCGTAGCCTTCGCACAGGGGCTGGCCTTTGGTCACCCGCTCGCCGCGCTTCACGAGCGGCGTCAGGTTGAGGCAGGTGTCCTGGTTGGTGCGACGGAATTTGATGAGGTCGTAAGTAATGCGCTCAGCGTCGAAGCTCACCATGATGTCGTCCTCGGAGAGGTCGTACTTCACGATAATCTTGTTAGCATCTACGAAGTCAATCACGCCTTCACCTTCCGACACCACCAGCACGCGCGAATCAGTAGCAATGCGGCCTTCCAGACCCGTACCCACGATGGGAGCCTCGGGGCGGAGCAGCGGCACGGCTTGACGTTGCATGTTCGAGCCCATGAGCGCACGGTTGGCGTCATCGTGCTCCAGGAACGGAATCAGCGAAGCAGCTACCGATACAATCTGGTTCGGGGCCACGTCCATGTAGGAGTACTCCTCAGGGCTAACCACGGGGAAGTCACCTTCGAAACGGCCTTTCACCAGCTCTTGCGTAAGCTTGCCGTTGTCGTCCAGCAGCGAGTTGGCCTGCGCGATGTGGTGGGTGTCCTCTTCCTCGGCGGTCAGGAACTTCACGTTCTCGCTCATGTCTACCTTGCCCGACTTCACGTCACGGTAAGGCGTCTCGATGAAGCCCATCGAGTTCACGCGAGCGTGCACGCACAGCGACGAAATCAGACCGATGTTCGGGCCTTCAGGAGTCTCGATGGTGCAAAGACGACCGTAGTGCGTGTAGTGCACGTCACGTACTTCGAAACCAGCGCGCTCACGCGACAGACCTCCCGGCCCGAGTGCCGATACGCGACGCTTGTGCGTCACCTCAGCCAGCGGGTTGGTCTGGTCCATGAACTGCGACAGCTGGTTCGTACCGAAGAACGAATTAATCACGCTCGACAGGGTGCGGGCGTTAATCAGGTCGACTGGCTTGAAGTCCTCGTTGTCACGCACGTTCATGCGCTCCTTGATGGTACGCGCCATACGAGCCAAACCCACGCCAAACTGGGCGTAAAGCTGCTCACCCACGGTGCGCACACGACGGTTGCTCAAATGGTCAATGTCATCGACAATGGCCTTCGAGTTAATCAAGCCAATCAGGTACTTCACGATGAGAACGATGTCCTCATTGGTCAGCACCCGCGACTCCTGCGCCATGTCAATCTGCAGCTTCTTGTTAATCCGGTAGCGGCCCACCTCGCCGAGGTCGTAGCGCTTATCCGAGAAAAACAGCTTCTGGATGATGTCACGGGCGGTTTCTTCGTCAGGAGCCTCCGTGTTACGGAGCTGGCGGTAAATCTGCTCAACAGCCTCTTTCTCCGAGTTGGAATTGTCTTTCTGGAGCGTGTTGTAGATGATTGCGAAGTCCGCAATGTTCACGTTCTCACGGTGCAGGATGACCGACTTGGCGCCGGCCTCCAGAATCACGTCGATGTCAGCGTCCTCAATCGTGGCATCGCGCTCCAGCAACACTTCGTTGCGGTCGATGGATACCACTTCGCCGGTGTCCTCGTCCACGAAGTCTTCCGTCCAGGTGCGCAGCACCCGGGCAGCCAGCTTGCGGCCCACCACTTTCTTGAGGTTTTTCTTGTCGGCCTTCACCTCTTCCGACAAACCGAACAGGTCGAGAATGTCTTTGTCGGTGCCGTAGCCGATGGCGCGAAGCAGCGTCGTCACCGGGAATTTCTTCTTCCGGTCGATGTACGCATACATCACGTTGTTCACATCCGTGGCAAATTCAATCCACGAGCCTTTGAACGGAATAATACGGGCCGAATACAGCTTAGTGCCGTTCGTGTGCTTGCTCTGGGCGAAGAACACGCCCGGCGAGCGGTGCAGCTGCGATACGATAACACGCTCGGCGCCGTTGATAACGAACGAGCCTTTCACGGTCATGTACGGGATGTTCCCAAGGAACACCTCCTGCTCAATCGTTTCGAAGTCCTCGTTGTCCTTATCATTGCAAATCAGACGCAGTTTGGCTTTCAGCGGAACCGAATAAGTCAAACCACGGTCGATGCACTCGTCGACCGAATATTTCGGCGGGTCGACGTGGTAATCGATAAAGTTGAGCACGAAATTTTCGCGCGAGTCCGAAATCGGAAAGTTCTCGGCGAACACTTTGAACAATCCTTCGTTAGAACGACGCTCAGCAGCGGTTTCCAACTGAAAGAATTCCTGGAACGAGCGCACTTGCACGTCCAAGAAGTCCGGGTACTCAATAACCTTCTTAATCTTGGCGAAATTGATTCGCTCGGCGGCCGTTTTCTTGAGGGCGGCCGTCTGTGCTTTCGGTGTAGCCAATGCGATGGGGATTATAAGATGGACACAGAAGCGTAAAGTGGGAAGCCGGGGTGGCGGCTCATCAGCGGTGCAGCGCACTCCCTAACCACCTGTGCAACAAGGAAGTTAGCTGACATAGCAAAAGCGCGAACCGGGTAGCTCGCGCGGTTGACACGCTACAAACAGGAAAAGACCTGGCTAAGTTGCCAGGTCTAATCCTTATTTGAAGCGGGTCCGGAGATGCTTCAGGAGCAGAAACTACTTAACTTCTACTTCAGCACCGGCTTCCTCGAGTTGCTTCTTCAGCGACTCAGCCTCGTCTTTGGCTACGCCTTCTTTCACCGGCTTGGGAGCACCGTCAACCAGTTCTTTAGCCTCTTTCAGGCCCAGACCGGTCAGGTCTTTCACCAGCTTCACAACAGCCAGTTTCTGGCCACCGGCAGCTTTCAGGATTACGTCGAAGGCGGTCTTCTCCTCGGGAGCTTCAGCAGCAGCAGCGCCGCCACCACCTTGCATCATTACAGGAGCAGCAGCAGCAGGCTCGATGCCGTACTCGTCCTTCAGGATGCCTGCCAATTCGTTTACTTCTTTCACCGTCAGGTTTACGAGCTGCTCAGCGAATGCTTTCAAATCTGCCATTTCTGTAGATTGTTAAAAAAAGTGTTGTTGAAAATTTGTTATTGAAGTCGAAAAAGAGAAGTGGTGCTTAGGCGGCCTCTTTTTCGGAAAGCGTTTTGAGAATACCGGCCAATTTGTTGCCACCGCTCGACAGAGCGGAGATAACGTTCTTGGCGGGCGATTGGAGCAGACCGATGAGTTCACCGAGCAGTTCCTGCTTGCCTTTGATGGTGGTCAAGGTCTCAAGCTGGTTCGAGCCGATGTAGATGCTGGCATCCACGTAAGCACCTTTCAGCACGGGCTTGGGCTCAACACCGCGGGGGTAAGCTTGGGCTTTGTAGAAGTCGCGCAACAGCTTGGCGGGAGCCGAACCGCTCTCCGTGGAGAACAGCACGCCCGACTGGCCTTTCAGCGCGGCATCCATTTCCGACGTGTCGTGGCCGAGGGTGTCGAGGGCTTTCCGGATGAAGGTGTTTTTGTACACCTTGTACTCCAGGCCGCGGTTGAACGCCAGGCGACGGAAGTCGTTGATTTTCGCTACCGACATTACCGAAGCATCGACAATGTAGAACGAGTTGTGCGATTGCATTTTTCCGCTCAACTCATCCACGAGGGCTTGTTTTTCTTCCCGGGTCATGTTTGGTTGGTTTAATTAGCTAGCGGAATTTACTTGGCTGTCTACCGGAACGGCGGGCGACATCGTGCTCGAGAGCGTGATGCTCTTGATGTAGGTGCCTTTCGACGAAGAAGGCTTCAGGCGACCCAGCGTCTGGATTACCTCCAGGGCGTTTTCGGCCAGCATCTTCTCATCGAACGATACTTTACCAACCGAGCAGTGGATGATACCGGTTTTGTCAACTTTGAAGTCGATTTTACCAGCTTTCACTTCTTGCACAGCCTTGGCTACGTCGGTCGTTACGGTGCCCGACTTCGGGTTCGGCATCAGACCACGGGGACCGAGCACACGGCCCAGGCGACCTACCTTAGCCATTACGGCCGGCATGGTGATGATGACGTCGATGTCGGTCCAGCCTTTCTCGATTTTCGAGATATAGTCGTCCAAGCCCACGAAGTCGGCGCCGGCAGCAGTGGCTTCGGCCTCCTTGTCGGGAGTCACGAGGGCCAGTACACGAACGGTTTTGCCAGTGCCGTGGGGCAGGGTGGCCACGCCACGAACCATTTGGTCCGCTTTGCGGGGGTCCACGCCGAGGCGAACGTCGATATCTACCGAGGCGTCAAATTTGGTGTAGGTAATGTCCTTCACCACTTTGGCGGCTTCCACGAGGCTGCGCACTTGCGTCAGGTCGTGTTTGGCAAGGGCTTCCTTGCGCTTTTTGCTTACTTGTGCCATCTGTTCGTTTCTCCGTTTAATTATTCAGCAAAAGGAGAGTCGCCCTTGATGGTAATGCCCATGCTGCGGGCCGTACCAGCTACCTGCTTCATGGCCGACTCTACCTTGAAGGCGTTCAAGTCGGGCATTTTCGTCTCGGCGATGGTGCGGATTTGGTCCCACGTCACAGAGCCCACCTTGTTACGGTTCGGCTCTTTCGAACCGCTCTGCAACTTGGCAGCTTCCATGAGCAGCACCGGAGCCGGGGCCGTCTTCACCACGAAGTCGAACGACTTGTCGGTGTACATGGTGATGAGTACAGGACAAACTTGGCCGGCTTTATCTTGGGTGCGAGCATTGAACTGCTTGCAAAACTCCATGATGTTCAAGCCTTTGCTACCAAGTGCAGGTCCTACCGGCGGCGAAGGGTTCGCGGCGCCTCCCTTTATCTGCAGACGCAGATAACCTCTGATTTCTTTGGCCATTTGATTGATTAGGCTGCGGCTCCTGCGTCGTAACTCGCGCTTGCCTCAGTTGGTATAAACTCCTGTTTGGAAGCCCCGCTAGTTCGGAGTGAATAACTGGCGTGGTATAATTGACGAGGTCAAACCTCTTTTTCTACTTGGGTATAGCTGAGTTCTACCGGCTGCGAACGGCCGAAAATCTTTACGACTACATTGAGCTTCTTGCGCTCTTCAAATACTTCGTCCACGTTGCCCGAGAAGCCGTTGAACGGACCGTCCACCACTTTCACGAGTTCGCCCACTACGTAGGGCTTGTCGAGGGTAGCGTCGGCTTGCTGCTCGGCTTCATCCACGATGCCGAGGATGCGATTCACTTCCGAAATGTGCAGCGGAACTGGTTTATTGTTCGTTGCGTCCTTCTTGTCTTTGTCGCCTAGGAAACCAATCACGCCAGGCGTGCTGGTGATGATGTGGTCAACTTCCCCATGGCCGAGGTCGGCGTGGATGATGATGTAACCGGGGTAGAGGTTGCGCTCACGGACGCGCTTCTTACCGTTGCGCATCTCGAACACCTTTTCTACCGGAATCAATACCTGCGGCACAAGCTCGGTCAGGTTATGCCGGCCGAGCTCTGTTTCGAGGTAGTTTTTGGCTTTCTTTTCCTGGCCGCTCACTGAGCGAACCACGTACCATTTCAATTCGCCCATCTTACTTTACCGACTAGCGAAACGAGTTGTAAAATGCTTTAAGCACCGACTCAAAGCTTACGTCCATGATGCCGACCACAATGGCAAACACAAGCGAACCAACCAGCACGAGACCGGCGCTTTTTTGCAGCTCGGTCGTCGAGGGCCACGTCACGTTGTAGCGCATTTCCTCGATGGTGGCGCGGAAATAATTGCTCAGTTTGTCCATTGGTTGAGAAAAAAACAGCGTTGCCGCTGATAACGACATGGAGCGGGCCAACTGGCCCAGATTGCACGAGTGGAGAGATTCGAACTCCCATCAAAGGTTTTGGAGACCTCTATTCTACCCTTGAACTACACTCGTTTTTAAACATTCCCGCAAAGCGCATTTCGCCAAAGGGAGTGCAAAGGTAAGAGAAACAGCGGACAAAACAAATATGCCCTTCTGTTTCAGCGTAAAAAAGCCGCTCCCGAAGGTTCGAGAGCGGCTTTTTTTACTGATAAGCCGGAGCTTAGTCGAGAACTTCGGTTACCTGACCGGCACCTACCGTACGGCCACCCTCACGGATAGCGAAACGGAGGCCTTTCTCCATGGCCACCTTGTTGATGAGCTCAACGGTGATGGTGATGTTGTCGCCGGGCATTACCATTTCAACGCCCTCGGGGAGGGTGATGATGCCGGTAACGTCGGTGGTACGCAGGTAGAACTGCGGACGGTAGTTGTTGAAGAACGGGGTGTGGCGGCCGCCTTCCTCTTTCGAGAGAACGTACACCTCAGCCTTGAACTTCTGGTGGGGGGTTACCGAGCCGGGCTTGCAGATAACCATGCCGCGACGGATGGCTTCTTTTTCAATCCCGCGGAGCAACAGACCTACGTTGTCACCAGCTTCGCCACGGTCGAGGATTTTGCGGAACATTTCCACACCCGTAACCGTCGACTTCAGGCCGGCAGCAGCGCCCATGCCGAGGATGTCAACCTGGTCGCCCGAGTTGATAACGCCGCGCTCGATACGACCGGTAGCCACGGTGCCGCGGCCGGTAATCGAGAACACGTCTTCAACCGGCATCAGGAAGGGCAGGTCGGTCAGACGAGCGGGAATCGGAATGAACGAGTCAACCGCGTCCATCAGCTCGTTGATTTTGGGAACCCAGTTGGCATCGCCGTTCAGGCCGCCGAGGGCCGAACCCTGGATAACCGGAATGTTGTCGCCGTCGAAGTCGTAGAACGAGAGGAGTTCGCGGATTTCCATTTCCACCAGCTCGAGGAGCTCGGGGTCATCCACCATGTCCACTTTGTTCATGAACACCACCAGCTGGGGAACACCTACCTGACGGGCGAGCAGGATGTGCTCACGGGTCTGGGGCATCGGGCCGTCGGTAGCAGCTACCACGAGGATAGCGCCGTCCATCTGGGCAGCACCCGTTACCATGTTCTTCACGTAGTCGGCGTGACCGGGGCAGTCAACGTGGGCGTAGTGACGGTTCTTGGTGGAATACTCTACGTGAGCGGTGTTGATGGTGATACCACGCTCTTTTTCTTCGGGAGCATTGTCAATCGAAGAGAAGTCACGCTTTTCGGCCAGGCCCTGGTTTGCCAGCACCATGGTGATAGCAGCGGTCAGGGTCGTTTTGCCGTGGTCAACGTGGCCGATGGTGCCGATGTTAACGTGCGGCTTGGACCGGTCGAAATTTTCTTTAGCCATTGTAAAGAGTAAAAAAAGAGGTGGTGAAGTGAATTTGAAGGTAAAAACCGGACCTACACGAAGAAAGCGAGACTCAGCCCCTACTGTAATAGAAAACTGTGCGTCGCTTGCCTGAGAGAACCGTGCCGGCGGCCGGAATATCTCCGACCGCTGGACTTGAACTAATCTGAGCCATTTATGGGATTTGAACCCATGACCTCTTCCTTACCAAGGAAGTGCTCTACCACTGAGCTAAAACGGCTTATTCTGAAAACGTGAGCGGGAGACGAGGTTCGAACCCGCGACCTGCAGCTTGGAAGGCTGCCGCTCTACCAACTGAGCTACTCCCGCAGATGGCATGTAAAAAAAGTGGGGGTAACAGGACTCGAACCTATGAACCCGAAGGAGGTGAGTTACAGTCACCCGCAATTGCCGCTATGCGATACCCCCAGTTTTGGTGCTCCCCGGCCGATTGCTGAGAGGCGAGACCCTTGCGTTTTGGCTAGTGCCGAAGCAGTAGTGTTTCGTAAGGAGTCGCAAAATTAAGGCTTTTCTGACACCGGGCAAGGGATTGCGAAAAAAAAGGCGTCACTTTTTTCGCAAAAATTCGCTTAGGCGCTCCTACATAAGGTTATAGAATGCTTTGAGCCGGTCGTCCGTTTCTTTCTCCCGGATGTTTTGCAGCACGGCTTTCAGGTTTGGGTTGGTCGGCATGAGCAAGGCGAGGCCTTTATAAGCGCCGAGACGAACGTCGTAACGGGAGCCGTTGCGAGCGTAGTCTTCCAGAATTTTGATGCCTTTGTCGCGCTCCACGGGAGGGATGTGGGTCATGAGCGTGCCGAAGGACTGGAAATAGGCGTAGAGGTCATTCTCCCCAACATCGGGCAGCCGGCGCAGGAACCACTGGTACTGGTCGAGGCCGCCGTTGAGGGCGTAGTAGTCGGCAATGGCAGGAATGAGTGATGCTCCGCTGGTGTACTCAATGGCGGCCACCTGTTGGCGGGTGGTGGGCTCGGGCTTTTTGGCCAGCACCCGCAGGGCTGCAGCAGCCACCAAAGCCGAGCTGTCGTTGAGGGCAGCGTTGTAAATGTTGACGTAATTACCGTCGGGGAAGGTAGCCAGGGTGGTGATGGCCTGGGCCCGGACACGGGAGCTCCGGTCGGTGGTGGCGACGCGCTGGATGTCTTTGCGCATGCCTTCGGGCTCGGGGCCGCGATAGCGGCGCAGGTGGTCGAGGGCGAGACGGCGCACGTTCCAGAACTTGTCGTTGAGGGCGTTGCGAAGCAGGCTGCTCACCGACATCTCCGAGGTTTTATTTTGGAGCAGTTCCAGCACTTCGGCTTTCTGCTGGTAGGTGCGGGCGTGGTAGAACTGAAAAACCAATTCGTCTTGGCTGCGCTCTTCGTCGATTTGGGCCAAGAGTTGGTTTTCGCTGTCGAATTTGACCAGCGTGGGTTTCTGGCCGCTGGGTAGGGTAAACGTCTGGTCGGCTTTGGTGACGGTGATGCGGTGCTCGGTGGGCTGGTTGCCGTTGGTCCACACGGCCACGGACACGGGCAGGCGGTAGATGGGCTGAAACAGGGTATCCTGCACCTGCTGCACGCGCAGGGCCACCTGGCCATTGGCGTAGGTATGCGTGATGCGGAGCTCCGGGTGGCCGCGCTGCATGAACCACTGGTTGAAAAACCAGGTCAGGTCTTCGCCGGTGGTTTCCTCGAACGCAGTCCGCAGCTTCGAGATTTCGACGGCGCTTTGCTTGTTCTGGGTCAGGTAGCGGTTGAGGGAAGCGAAGAAGGCTTCGTCGCCCACGTACTTGCGCAGCATGTGCAGCACGCGGCCGCCCTTATCGTAGGAGTGGCGGTCGAACATGTCCTCACGGTTTACATAGCGGTAGCGGATGAGGGGCTCGCGCTTGGCCGTGGCTTCTTCGAGGTAGTTGTTGAGCTTGATTTCCTGGACCAAGCTGGCCTCATCGGCGCCGTACTTATACTCGGCCCAGAGGTATTCGGAATAGTCGGCGAAGGACTCGTTGAGCGGCAGGTTGGCCCACGACTCGCAGGTGACGTAGTCGCCGAACCAATGATGGAAAAGTTCGTGAGCGATGACTGTCTCGCCGGTCTGGTAATTGGCGTCGAGCAATTCGCGCTTGGTGGCTTGGATGCTGCTGCCGTGGGTGGTGGCAGTGGTGTTTTCCATGGCGCCGCTCACGTAGTCGCGCACGGCCACCTGGGCGTATTTCTCCCACGGGTATTCCACGCCCAGTTTCTTGGAGAAGAAATCCAGCATTTCGGGGGTGTGGCCGAAGATGGCGCGGGCAGTGCCGGCGTACTGCGGCTCCACGTAATAGTCGACGGGCTTGCCGTGCCAGGAGTCATTCACCACGGCAAAGTCGCCGACCACCAGGGTGGCGAGGTAGGGTGCGTGCGGCTGGCTCAGCTTCCAAGTGTCGGTGCGGGTGCCGTCGGCGTTGGCGTGCGAGGAAATCAGGCTGCCGTTGGAAAGCGTCTTGAACTGCTTCTCCACCGTCATGCTGATTTCCTGGGTCATCCGCTGGTTGGGCTTGTCGATGGTGGGAAACCAGCAGGAACTGCTTTCCGTCTCGCCTTGCGTCCAGATTTGGCGGGGCTTGTTTTTGTCGGTGCCCAGCGGATTGATGAAATAAAGCCCTTTGTCGGAGGTAATGGCCGCCGAGCCGCCCTGCGGCAGCTCGTTGGGCTTGGCCACGTACACGATGCGCACTTGGTAGGGCATGCTGCGCGGGTACGGGTGGTCGAGGGCAATGACGAGCTTGCGCCGGTTGTAATTGTAGTTGAGGCTCTTGTTCTTTTTCTCGCCCACCAGCTCAATTTTCTGCACGTCGAATCCTTTGGCGTCCAGCACCAATTCTGACTGCGGATAGAAATGCGAGCGCAGGGTAAGGATGGCCGTACCGAGCAGGTACTGCTTCTTATAATCGAACCGAACGTCGAGTTTGGTGTCGAGTACATCCGTCAGGATGGTGGCCGCGGGCTGCAACGGCGCCTCGGCCGGCAACCAGGACGGCACCACCAGCCCGGCCGGCGCGGGGGCCGGCGCCGGAGCAGGAGCCGCCTTTTTATGCACCGGCGCCTTGGCAGCGGGCTTTCCCGTGCCGGGCTTCGCTCCTTGGGCCGCGGCCAGCAGGTGCACAAACAACATCAGGCTGGTGAGGCCCGGAACCAGATACTTCATGCCAACAAGAACGGGCGAAAAACGCCTCAATTTCTGAATTAATTTGAGATTTGGGCTACCTTTAACCCCAGCTTTCCTCCCACCCTATTCGCTTCAGATGCTTCAAATCAGCACCGGCTCCGGTCAACTTTGGGAAGTTGACTACCGCACCGCCGACACCGTCACGCTCAACGGCCAACCTTTTGCCTGGGACCTGGCGGATTTGGGCGAAGGCCGCTTTCACGTGCTGCACGAAGGTCGTTCCTACAACGCGGAAGTTGTATCGGTCGACTTCGCCGCCAAAAACATCGTATTGAAGCTCAACGGCCAGCGCGTGGAGCTCAACGCCAAAGACCGGTTCGACCTGCTGCTCGAGCGCCTGGGCATGAGCAACGCCGCCGCCGCGAAAGTGAACGAACTTAAAGCCCCCATGCCCGGGCTTATCGTAGACATTCGGGTGGCGCCCGGCCAGGCTGTGCAAAAGGGCGACCCGCTGCTGGTGCTGGAAGCCATGAAGATGGAAAACATCCTCAAGGCTCCGGCCGATGGCACGGTGAGCACCATCAAGGTGACCCTGCGCGACAACGTGCAGAAAGGCCAGGTGCTGGTGCAGTTTTCGTAGCCTTCGTTATTATTTCGACATCCTCATTCATTTCGACTTGAAATACAACCGCATCCTCCTCAAGCTCAGCGGCGAAGCGCTGATGGGCCAGCAGCAGTACGGCATCGACGCCGAGCGGCTGATGCAATATGCTTCCGAAATCAAGGCCGTGGCCGCCACGGGCGTGCAAGTGGCCGTCGTGATTGGTGGCGGCAACATTTACCGCGGCGTGGAAGCCGAAGCCTTCGGCCTCGACCGCGTGCAGGGCGACTACATGGGCATGCTGGCCACGGTCATCAACTCCATGGCCCTGCAAAGTGCCCTGGAGAAGCTGGAAGTGAGCACGCGCCTGCTGTCGGGCCTCACCATTCAGCGGGTGTGCGAGCCGTACATCCGCCGCCGCGCCGTGCGGCACCTGGAAAAGGGCCGCGTGGTGATTTTTGGGGCCGGCATCGGTTCTCCTTATTTCACCACCGACTCGGCGGCTTCATTGCGGGCCATTGAGATTGAGGCCGACGTGGTGCTGAAAGGCACCCGTGTGGACGGTATCTACACGGCCGACCCAGAAAAAGACCCGTCGGCCACGCGCTTCACCGAAATCACTTTTGATGAGGTATTGAGCAAAAAGCTGAACGTGATGGACATGACCGCTTTCACGCTGTGCAAAGAGAATAACCTGCCCATCATCGTGTTCGACATGAATACGCAGGGCAACCTGCAGCGCCTGCTGGACGGCGAAGCCATGGGCACGCTGGTGAGCGACGGCAACGCCAACACCCACGCCGGCCGCAAGGCTGCGCTGGACCCCATCAATAGCCTGCTGCAGCCGCTGGTGGGCAACCAGCCGGAGCAAGCCTAATTTTTAGTTGTCAGTTGCTTGCTGTCAGTTGTTAGTTTGTACTGACAAACTGGTGGCCGGCCTGACAACTGACAACCAATAACTGACAACTAAACAAAATGGACGAAGAAATTCAGTTTTACCTGGACGACCTGGTTGAATCGATGGGCAAGGCCCTGGCCCACGTCAACGTGGAAATGAGCCGCATCCGGGCTGGCAAGGCCTCGCCGGCCATGCTCGACGGCATCCGGGTGGACTATTACGGTACCCCCACGCCCATTGGCCAGATTGCGAACATCTCGACGCCCGACGCCCGCTCGCTGTTCATCAAGCCCTGGGAGAAAAACATGATTGCCGAGGTGACCAAGGCCATTCGCAACAGCGACCTGGGCCTGAGCCCGGTGTCGGACGCGGAAGGTGTGCGCCTCAACATCCCGGCCATGACCGAAGAGCGCCGCCGCGACCTCGTGAAACAAGCCAAAAATGAATCGGAAGCCGGCAAGGTTCGCGTCCGCGGCATCCGCAAGGATGTGAACGAAGCGCTGCGCAAACTGCTGAAGGAAGGCGCTTCGGAAGACGCTATCAAAGTAGCCGAGGAAAAGGTCCAGAAAACCACCGACACCTACATTGCCGAGGTTGAAAAGGCGCTCAGCAAGAAGGAATCTGAAATTATGACCATCTGATTTGGCCAATCGACACATGAAAAAGCCCGGCGAGAAATCGCCGGGCTTTTTTGATGGATGCTATTTCCTGCAGTATTCGCAGTGGAAAATGCAGTGGCTCGCAGTGCTATGCTATTTCAGCAATTCGGCTTCCACGGCGGCGGGCACTAAGTAGCGGATACTACGGCCGGCGCGCAGACTTTCGCGGATGTAGGTGGCCGAGATGTCGAGCAGAGGGGCGGCCAGCACATGTAGGCGCGGGAAGGCGTCCAGGTCGGGCAGCTCGTAGCCGGGGCGCGGGTAGACGTAGATGTCGACTTCGGCCAACAGGCGAGCCGACTCTTGCCAGCGTGGAAGGCCGGGCACGTTGTCGGAACCCATGAGGAGCACAAAATCGTGGCCAGGGTGCCGCTGGCGCAGGGCGTCGAGTGTGGAAATGGTGTAGCTGGGGCGCGGCAAACCGAACTCGATGGCTTCGGCGCGCAGGCGGGGATTACCGGCCAGGGCCAGTTCTACGAGGCGAAGGCGCTCGGTGTCGGGCAGTAGGTCCTTGGCTTCCTTAAAAGGGTTGTGGGGCGTGACTACCAGCCACACTTCGGCCAGGTCGGTGCGCGTGGCGAAGTGCTCGGCCAGGATGAGGTGGCCGATGTGCACGGGGTTGAAGGAGCCGAACAGCAAGCCGATGCGAGGCGAATCCGTCATCCTGCCCGCGGTTAGACGACGGCCGGCTCGGCGCTGATGAACTGGCGGACGAGCTTTTCGGCGTGGTCGGTGGCGGCGTCGAGGTCGTCGTTGACCACGGTCACGTCGAACCGGTCTTCAAACGCCAGCTCGAACTTGGCCTTGTACACCCGCGAGGAAATGCTGGATTGCGAATCGGTGGCGCGGGCCTGCAGGCGCTGCTCCAGGACTTCGATGGACGGCGGGCGCACAAAAATGGCCAGCGCCCGGTCCTTATAGAAGTCCTTGATGCTCAAACCACCCTTCACGTCCACGTCCAGGATGGCGTGCTTGCCGCTGTCCCAGATGCGTTCGATTTCCGACTTGAGGGTGCCGTAGAAGGCGCCCTCGTAGACTTCCTCCCATTCCACAAATTCGTCGTGACGAATCTTGTCCTGGAATTCTTCTGCCGTGATGAAGTAGTAGTCCTTGCCGTTTTCTTCGGCCCGGCCGCGGCGGTCGCGGGTGCAGGCCGAAATGGAAAAACTCAGCTCCGGCACGCGCTCCATGAGCCGGTGCACAATGGTGGTTTTGCCCGCGCCCGAGGGCGCCGAAAACACAATGATTTTGCCTTGCATCACGCAAAGCTAAGCCGTTGGCGCCGGTATTAGGCCACCACGGCCCCTACGCGCGCCAAAATGGACTCGTGCAAGGTGGCGGGGGTAGCGGGAGAAGGCACGCGTTGCTTCAGAAAGGAGATGAAGATGCGTTGCTTCTCGATGTCGTCGAAGCAGGGCGAGCAGTCGGTCGCGTGGTCGTAGAGGTAATCCTCGTCTTCCGCGGTCACGGGCTGGCCTTCGATGAGTTGGTCGAGTACAGTATTCACGCGTTCGCAGTCGGGGCCGTTGTCAGGGGTAGCCGCAACGGGGGCCGACATTTTGGTTTGTGTAGTAGCAGATGGGTTCATAACGAGAATACGCGAAAGAAGGTGAAAGACAACGAAATGCAGTCGAGCTACCGTGTATGTGCTCTTGCTGGGAGGGTTAATTATTTTCGGAGTCGGTTAGTTCCGTTTCGTCGTCAATTGCGTCATTGCCATATCCCATTGATTGGGCGTATTTCTCCAGCTTATCCTTGAGGAAATTGCGGGCCCGGTGTAGGCGCGAGCGCACGGTACCAATCGGAATATCAAGCACTTTGGCCATCTCCTCATAGGTAAAGCCTTCGAGGTCGCAGAGGATGATGACGGTGCGAAAATCAACCGGCAAAGAATTTAGGGCGCTGGCTACTTCATCGCCAATCAGGTCGCGGGCCGACTGCTGGCGCATGTCGGACGACGAAGCGCCCACTTCGCCCTCGGCCTCGACGTCGTCGGGGTTGTAATAGCCCTCAATCTCGCTGTAATCGACTTTGGCGGGCTGCTTGCTCTTCTTGCGGAAGTCGTTGATGAACGAATTCTTGAGAATGCGAAAAAGCCACGCCTTGGCGTTGGTGCCGGGTTCGAAGTACTCAAAAAAGCGGTACGCCTTGAGGTAGGTTTCCTGCACGAGGTCGTTGGCATCGTCCTCGTCGAGGGTGAGCCGGTAGGCAAAGTTGTAGAGCGGGTCGAGCACGGGCATGAGCTCGGCCTGGAAGCGCCGGTCTTTTTCCTCTTTGCTCAGTTTGACCCGTTCGGGAGAATCGCTCATACAGGTGGGCGGGGGAAATTGTAGGCCGAAACCTACGAAAGAATAAAGGATTAGGACAAATGGAGCTGAATCAGCAACTCGGATGGGCGGGTGGCCGGGTTGCTCGACACGGACACAAAACTACCCGCTGAGCCGCACCATGGAGCAGAGAAACTACTGCCAGGTACACCCTCGGGCAGCACAAGCCCTGCCCGATGTACGGATAGCAGCTCTCGCTAGGTTGCAATCCGGTCCGGAACTGCCAAACTAAGTGGACGAACCGCCCGCAGAATATCGACAAAGAGCAGTATTTATCCGCTGGGTAAAGGGGCCCACGCGGCCACCTGCGCCGCCACGGCCGCCGCCGCCACTGCCCGGATGCAGGTGCAGGCGGCAGGCTGCGCGCGGCAGTCTTCGCAATTGGGCTTGTCGAACACGAGGAACGTGGCGTGCGGGCCCAACGGCCCCCAACGGCCGGGATGCATGGGCCGAATGGGCGGGTATAGGCCCAGCGCGTGGCGGCCGAGCGCGGCGGCCAGGTGCAGCGGCCCGGTGCTGCCGGCCACCAGCCCATCGGCGGCGGCAATGAAGGCCAGAAACTGCGGCAAGTCCAGCTGGCCGGTGAGGTCGGCGGCCAGAAAAGCATCGTTTTGCCGAAGCCAATCGGCCAGCTCCTCCCCTTCGGCCGCCGTGCCCGTGACAAAGACGCGGTGGCCGGCCCGATGCAGCAGCTGAGCCAATTGGCCAAAATTATCGAGGCCCCACTCGCGGGCGCTGCCCCGGCTGCGCGGGTGCAGAATGACGTTGAGCTGGCCGGGCCGGCGCTGCTGCAGCAGCTGGTGCCAGTGGTCGGCCAGTGGCTCGGGGGCCTGCAGGCGCACCAGCTTGGCCACTTCGGCCAGCGGCGGCGTGCCCCGAAGGCCCAGGGGCTGGAGCAACTGCAGGTTGAGCTGGGCTTCGTGCAGGGGCGAGTGGCGACGGCTGAGGGCCACCAGCCGGTTGCAGGTGAGCCAGTGGCGCCAACGGTTGCGCGTGCCAATGCGAACCGGAATCTTGGCCTTCTGGGCCAGGCGCGCCAGCAGCTTGTTGGGGAAAACGTGAACGATGGCGGCAGCCGCGTGCCGTTGCAAGGCCGCTATTTGCTCCGCCTCCGGCAGCTTCAGCAGCTCGTCGAGGTTCAGAAAATCATTGACCCAGGGGCAGGCCGCCGCCACGGGCGCCGTGTAGGTGCGCCCGATGAGCACCACCCGACAGCCCGGAAACAGCTGCTTGAGCCGCCCGCAGACCGGCAGCGTGAGCACCACGTCGCCGATGGCATCGGTGCGGGACACGAGGAAGGTCTGGCTCATGCTTCGGCGCTTTCGGTGCGGGTTTTGAGCTTGGCAAATTTCAGGAACACGCCCCAGGCCGAGATGCCGGCAATGCACAGGCCAGCAAACCCGTCGAGCAGGCCCAGCCGGAAAAAGTAGCCGTGCACGAATTTCCAAAGCGGCTTGAGCAGCAGGTGATACAAGCCAACGCTGGTTTTGCCGCGCAGGGCCAGCTCCTGAGCGGTGATGCTGGTGAACTTATTGAGCTGGCTGACGTGCTGCGCAATGCTGTGGTAGCTGTAGTGCAGGGCATCGCCGGCGAGGTGGCCGCTGGTTTGGCCGGCGTTCACTTCGTAGCGCTCGTGCAGGAGCAGGCCAGTCCAGCGGCCCAGGCGGCGGTCGTAGAGGCGCAGCTTGCGGTCGGGGTACCAGCCGCCGTGACGCACCCAGTGGCCGCAGTAGTTGGTGAGGCGGGCCAATGAGTAGGCCGCGTGCTGCCAGTCGGCCTTGGCGGCGCGAATGGACCGGCGCAGCTCCTCGGTCAGCACCTCGTCGGCGTCGAGCTGCAGCACATGGTCGAACCGAGCCTGACTGGTGGCGTAGTTTTTCTGCTCCACGTAGCCGGCGAAGGCGTGCTGGATGACGCGCGCGCCGTGCTGGTGGCAGATGTCGACGGTAGTATCCGTGGAAAAAGAATCGACTACCAGCACGTCGTCGGCCACGTCGCCCAGCGCCTGCAGGCAGCGGGCAATGTTGGCTTCTTCGTTGAAGGTGATGATAACGACAGAAAGAGAAACACGCATGGGCAGGCAAATATCCGCTGTTTTTGTTAGCCAATGCCACCGCCCTGCCCATGATATTTCCGTATGGCAAGCCGCACTCCGTGCGTAACTTGCGCCCGCATTCGTTTCCCCACACATGAAAAAAACGCTCCTCCCCGGCCTGCTGGCCGCTGCCCTGCTGTCGTTCACGCTGCCGTCCTGCGGTCCTTCGGCCACCGAGGGCGACGATGACATCGCCACCACCGAGCTGCCGCCCCTGCCCGCCGCGCCCGACACCACCAAGGGTGCCAAGCAGCCCGAGCAATACCGCGAACTGAACTCGGTGAATGCCACCGAAGACATCAAAAAGATGCAGCCCCAGATGTAATCTGGCTTTTTGCTGCTGAGACAGTGAGCAATGAATGATGCCGCCTGCGGCGTTTTTCATTGCTCATTTTTTGTTCGCGGCTTTTTCTTACCCTTTCAATCTTCCTGCTTTGGCCACTGATAACTACACCATCCGTCGCGGCGTCGAAGCCGATTTGCCCCAGGTGCTGGGCCTGATTCACGAGCTGGCCCTGTACGAGCGCGCGCCGGAGGCCGTGACCAACACGCTCGCGGCCATGCAGCGCGACGGCTTCGGGCCGGCGCCCATCTTCGGGTTTTTCGTGCTCGAAAACGAAGCGGCCGAAATCATTGGGCTGGCGTTGTTCTACACCGCTTACTCGACTTGGAAAGGCCGCATGCTATACCTGGAAGACTTGGTGGTGACGGAATCGGCGCGGCGCGGCGGCCTGGGCCGGCTGCTATTCGACGCCGTGGTGGCCGAGGCCCGCGCCACCGGCGCCGTGCGCCTGAAGTGGCAAGTGCTGAACTGGAACGAGCCCGCCATCGGCTTCTACCAAAAGCTGGGCGCCACCATCGAGCAGGACTGGTTCAACGGCAATCTCGACGAAAGCCAGCTGGCCAGCTACGCCGTGGCACCCGCTGCGGCCGAAGCGGCACGGCCAGTGGGGCGCGGATTCTAACACCAAGGGGGCTAAGCCGGCGGCAGCATCAGTAGCGCACGAATTTACTGGTGCCGGTTTTGCCTTGCGCGTCTTGCCAAAGCAGCACGTAGAGCCCCGGCGCCAGACCCGAAACGGTGAGCGGCACCACGTTGAGGCCCGCCGACAGGCCGAGTACCGAGGTGCGCACGCGCCGGCCCACCCGGTCGAACACGCGGAACGTCACGACTCCATCGGCGGCAGCGGGGTATTGCACGCGCAACTGGTCGCCGGTCACGGGGTTGGGAAAAACCGAAACGCTGGCGTTGGCGCCGTCGGTACTGAGCAAAATGGCAGGCGCGTTGTCGAGCGTGCCATCGGGCCGCTGCAGGCGCAGCCGGTAGTAGAGCAAGCCGCTGGGCACGCTGGCATCCACAAACTGGTAGGGGCCGCCGGGCGCGCGGTTGGCCACGGTGCCCAGCCGCTCCCAGGCGGTGGTGTCGCCGGAGGTGCTGCGCTCCACCACAAAGCCGCTGAGGAAGCATTCGTCGCGGGTGGCCCACGTCAGGGTGACGCCCGTGCCGGCGGCGTATTGGGCCGCAAAGCCAGTGAGCGGCGCGGGCAGCAGCGCCGGCCCGCCACAGCCCAAGGGCCGGAAGCTGCGCACGCGCAACACCTGGCGCCCGCCGGCCACGTCGCTCGCCGGATTAAGGCTGCGCGACAATTGCCCGAACGACACGGCGTAGTGCATGATGGCGCCGGGCAGGTTGAGGTGGTTGAGCTGGTGGGCGTGGCCCAGCTCGTGCACGGCCACCGACTCAAAGTCGATTTGGCGCAAGGTGCCGATGGGCGGGGCCGGCCCAAACTGAAAGTTGGCGCCGTCGTCGAACTGCATGTCAATTTCCTTCACCCAAAACACCACCTCGCCGCTGGGGGCGTAGCAGCCGCGGTAGTAGCTGGAGGTGCGGCCCAGCACCGAAGTGGGCAGCTCGGCGCCGGCATCGAAGGCCACCACGTTCTGGCCGTCTTCGGCCACGGTATTGGCAGTGGCGGGGGCGTCTACGTCCCAGTTCATGCCGGTCTGGCAGCGCCAGGTAGCCAGTGCCCGCTGCCAGGCGGCCGAGGCCGTGGCATTGGCCACAAAATTGGGCCCGAAACGAAAGCTGATGCCGCCGCGGGCATTCAAAATCACGTGGTTGGGGCGCTGCAATAGGGTGCCGTCGGTGCTTTCCACGTTGCTGAGGGCGTAGATGACGGTGAGCGTGCGCGTGCTTTCCGCGCTCGACTGGTCGGAAGTGGTGACGCGGATGGTGCCGGAACCCGCCGGGTGGCCGTTGCTCACGGGCGAGCCCCCATTGGCGGCCGAAGGCACTTTCACCTGAATGAGGGTATTGCTCCAGCTCACGTAGTCGGCGTCGCGGGCTTTCACGCGGGTGGCGCCGCCGTCGTCGGCGTTGCGGAACTCCACGAAGCCCGTGCCGCGGCTGTTGCCGAAGCCGTCGCCCACAATGCTGAGCACGGCCCCCGCCCCGGCCGGCAGGCTCAGGGGCGAGAAGCTGGCAATGGTGGCGGCGGTGGTGCGCCGGGCGGGGACTGGCCGGGGCGCCGCAGCCGGGCGGGCCTGCAGCACCAAGCGCTTCTGCCCGGTGTAGCGCGTCATTTCGGCGAAGAAAGCCGCGTCCAGCGCCGGATAGTTGCGGAAAGGCTCGGCCGCGGTTTGCTCCTCGGGATTGAAGGCGATGAAGCCTTGTTCGCTGCCGTAGGGCGTGAAGGCGCGGCCCGCCACGCCCAGGCCGGCCCACGGGGCCCGCTGCAAAAACAGAATGCCCTGCTGGCCGGGCGTCAGGCGCAGGGTATTGGTGAGCACCTGCTGGTCGAGCCCCAGGCGGCCGCCTTCGGTGATAAGGACTAGGCCGGCGGTGTCGGCCGCCTGGCCTTTGAGCAGCGAAAACACCCGCAGCCGGTGGCGCGTGAACAGCCGCGTGTGCTCAGCATTCCAAAAGCCCTGGGCGTCGAGTACCTGCGCCTCCACCACTAGCTCCGACTGCCGGGCGCGCTGCTCCGGCGCCAAGGGCAGCATGAGGCAGTGCAGGTCCGGGGCGGGCGCCTGGGCGCGGGCCGCACCGACGCCCATCCACTCCAGAGTCAGCAACAGGGCCAAGCACAGGCCGGCTCCACGAAAAGACGGTAACGAAACCAGCATAAGCGAAGAATTATCGAGCAGCCCAAGATACGAGAAAGCGGCCGCCAGCGACTTAGGCCCCTCCCGGAACGATGCCAACTACTGCCCCACGGGCGCCGGCTGCGGCTGCCACGAGGGCGAACCGCCGGCCACCACGGGCCAGCCATCGGCATAGGTGAGGCGGTCGAGGAGCAGCACGCGGCGCGAGTAGCCCTCCGAGTCGTCGATGGCGTCGAAGGTGGGCTGGCGCGGGTCGATGGCGTGGTAGGCCAGCCAGTCGTGGCCGGCGGCGTCGGTCACCACGCAGTTGTGGCCGGGGGCGTGCCAGTGGGCATTGGCGGCCAGCAAGGCGGTGAGGGGGTCGGCGCTGGCTTCGGCGTAGGTTTCGAACGGGCCGGTGGCGTGGCGGGCGCGGGCCACCAGCACGGCGTAGTGGGCATTGGCCCCGCAGCAGTTGTCGCCCGAGAAGAAGAGGTAGTACCAGCCGTCGCGGTAGTGCACCCAGGCCGCTTCCACCAGGCGGTGGTAGTCGGCGGGGTCGTCGCTCGCGCTGGGGTACACCACGGCGCGGGCCTCGCTGCCGGGTAGGAAGCTGAGCCGGTCCTCGGCCAGCTCGCGCACCCAGATGGGGCCAAAGCCCGAACCCCAGTACAACAGCCGCTGACCGGTGGCGGGGTCGTCGAAGGCCATGGGGTCGATGCAGGTGAAGCCGGGGCCGGGCAGAAAGGGCTGGCCGCTGTCGCGGAACGGGCCGGCGGGGCGGTCGGCCACGGCCACGGCCAGGCTGAGGTAGTCGGCGCCGTCGGGCCGGGCCGAGTAGTAGAGGTAGAAGCGGCCGCCGTGCTCGCTCACGTGGGGCGCCCAGATTTTCTGGCTGTGCCGGGCCCACACGGGTTTTTCGGGCAGGCCTTCGCCGAGGTAGTCCCAGTTCACCAAATCCGACGACCGCGCCACCTGCAGGTTGATGATGACGCCAGCCCGCTTGGTTTGGGTGCCGTAGGCGTAGTACCAGCCATCGGCGGCGCGAATGATGGTGGGGTCGGGAAAATTGTCGTCGAGGATGGGGTTGGTGTACATAGGCTGGGCGAGGAGAACACGGGACCGCGCCCCTCTTATTTAGCTGCCGAGGGGGCAGGGCTGCACAGGGGGCCGCTGCTGCAGCCATACGTAGGCTGAGGCCACGTCGTCGAACGTGGCCACGTGCGGGCGGGCAATGACGCGCACCGCGGCTTCGGTTCCCTCGCGAGAAATCAGGTGGCGCGGCAGCACCCAGGCCAGGTGCTGCAGGCCCGCCTCCAGCATTTGCTCCAGCCACCACATGCTCCACTCACGCAGCTGCATGGTGGTGCGAATGATGTTGGAGTTGTCGTTGAGGATTTTGGAGCAGGGCCAGGCCCGCAGGCTTTCGAGCATGAGCAGGCAGCAGGCCTGCGAAGTGTCGGGGTCGTGCTCGCCCTTCCAGTCCACATACAGCCATTCGTTGTCCGCGTCGTAGCCGATGGCGAGCTGCGGCAAGTCGACGATGGATTGCAGTTGCATGGGGCGGGAGAAAGCGCGACAAATTGAGGGCATCAAATTTACTGCTGAACAGGATTTGGGTTGCGGCCAGGCACGGGCTGGGCGGGCGCCGCCGCGGAAACGAGCCCGCGGCGCCAGCGAGGCGCTAGCTTTGCAGGCTGTTTGCTGCCGTCGGCATTTTTTACTGGCTTGTTTCACTTATTCCCTCCCCTTTTTCTCATGTTCAAAAAATGTGTTGTGCTACTGGCCTTGTGCTGTGCTCCTTTTAGCCTGTTGGCCTGGGGCGCAATGGGCCACCGGGCCGTGGCGCGCATTGCCGAAAACCACTTATCAACCACAGCCAAGCGCGAAATTGCCCGCATTCTGGGCCGCGAAACCATGCCCTTGGTGAGCACCTGGGCCGATGAGCTGCGCAACGACCCGCAGTTCAAGGACACGGCCCCGTGGCACTACGTGAACGTGCCCACCGGCCTCGACTACGCCGCTTTCACTGCCCAGCTCAAGGGCACGGTGGCCCCGGCGCCGGCTCTGCCCACCAACGCCTACGCCGCCCTGCTGCAGATGCGCCAGGACCTGAAAGACCCCAAAAAGACGACCGAGGAAAAGCGCATTGCCCTCAAGTTTCTCATTCACTTGGTGGGCGACGTGCACCAGCCCCTGCACCTGGGCCACCTCGAAGACAAGGGCGGCAACGGCATTCCGGTGAGCTGGCGCGGGCGCGAAACCAACCTGCACAGCATCTGGGACGGCGACTTGGTGGAATACCCCGGCTTCACGTTCACGGAAATGGCCTCGGCTTACGACCATGCTACCTCCGCCCAGGTGAAGCAGTGGCAGCAAGACGACCCCACAGCCTGGCTGTTTGAGTCGTACCAGCTGTGTACACCAGTGTACGCCGCGGCCATCACCAACCCCAAGTTCGACTGGCACTTCTACCCCACTTTCGGGCCCACCGTCGAAGACCAGATTCTGAAAGCCGGCATCCGGCTGGCGGGCATGCTCAACGAAGTGTTCGGCAAATAGGCCGCGTCCTGTTTCACTGGGCCAAAAAGCCCCGTCTGCTCCGGCAGGCGGGACTTTTTCATGCCCGGGCTCAGCCGGCAAAGAGCCAGCAACCTAAATAATGCCCGATTTCTATTTTTTCAATAATCGAGGCAATTGCTCGTGCAATATTTAGTGATTGTGAATTTTTAATGAAAATACTGCCGTCTTAGCAGCGTATTTTTAAGGCAGTTTCCAAATGCAGGAAGCCGGGCCTGGCCCAATTCATTCATCTCTTTCTTTTTCATGACCAATTCCTACCCCCACTCCACCTGGGTTCGTGGCGTACAGAAAGCCGGGCTGGTAGCGTTGCTGGCCGGCGGCACCGCGCTGGCTGCCCAGGCGCAGGCTCTCAACTACACCGCGACCACGGCGGCCAACGTGGCCGGCACCTATGCCGACGTCAGCGCCGTGGCCGGCAGCACGGCCATTGCCACGGCCAACACCGACGACGCCAACTCGGCCGCGACGCCCATCGGCTTTATGTTCACGTTCAACGGCACGGCCTTCACCGAATTCGTGCTAAACACCAACGGCCTGCTGCGGCTGGGCAGCGCCGCGCCGTCGTCGGCCGCCGCGTTTCCAACCTATGCCCAAACGCCGGAGCTGGGCCCCATCTCGGGCACCAACGCGGCCGACGTGAACCTGATTGCGCCGTTCAACCTCGACCTGTTTGCCGGCACGGCGGGCGGCACCGAATACCGCGTGGCCACCACCGGCACGGCGCCCAACCGGGTGTGCACCATTCAGTGGAAAAACGTGGCCGACAAGCCGCAGGCCACCTCCGGCAGCATTGCCACGGTGATTACCACGCAATACGCCAACTTCTCCTTCCAAGTAAAGCTCTACGAAACCACCAACACGGTGGAGTTTGTGTACGGCGCGGCCACGGCCGGCACGGGCACCGACAATCCCAAATACGCCGCGGTGGGGCTGAAGGGCGCCACGCCCACGGCCTCGCTGGTGGCCACCAAGGGCTCCACTGGGTTGTGGTCGACGGCGGTGTTTGCCCCAGGCCCCTACCTGGACCGCCTCACCGGCAACGGCCACAACATTCGCCAGACCGCGCTGCCCGACGCCGGCCGCACCTACCGCTTTGCCCCCACGCCCAACAGCGACGCCGGGGTAGCGGCCATTTATACGCTGGGCAAGATTGCCAGCCCCGGGGCCCTGCCCCACGCCGTGCGCGCCGTGATTACCAACTCCGGCCTCACGGCCCAAACCAACCTGGACGTGGCCCTGAACGTGACGGGCGCCAACACCTTCACCGACACCAAACGCATTGCCTCGCTGGCGGTGGGAGCTTCGGCCACGGTCACGTTTGCCGCCTACCCCGCCACCCTCGTGCCCGGCACCAACGCCGTGACCGTGACGCTGCCAGCCGACGGCAACACCGCCAACAACTCGGCCACGTACGGCCAGCTGGTGACCACCAACCGCATTTCCTATACCGACCCGGCCCAGCCACTCACGCTGGGCGTGGGCGCGGGCAACGCCATTTTCGCGTCGAAATACACGCTGCCGGCGGCCACGGTGCTGAGCGACGTGGTGGTGACGTTCAATCCCACCACCGGCACGGCCGTGAATACGGCCCCCTACCAGGTGGTGATTTACGACGCCACGGCGGCGGGCGGGCTGCCCGGGCAGGTGCTCTACACCTCGGCCACGCAGAACCGGACGTCGGCGGGCGGCGCCGTGACCATCCCCGTGCCGAATGTGGCGGTGCCGGCTTCTTTCTTCATCGGGGTGAAGGAAACCAGCGCCACCAACATGGCCATTGCCTACCAGGTGGAAAATCCCATCCGCCCGGCCACCTTCTACTTCACCACCGACGGCGCGGTGTGGAACGACTTTGCCACGGCCACGCCCAAGGCCCGGTTTGCCATTGAGTTTGGCACCACGGTGCCCAACTGCGCGGCGCCCACGGCGGTAGCGGTGAGCAACATCGGCGCCACGGGGGCCACGGTTACGTTTACGCCCCCGGCCACGGGCGCAGCCAGCTATGAGCTGGTGTACGGCCCCACGGGCTTCAACCCCGTTGCCGGGGGCACCTCGCTGCCCGTCACGGCCTCGCCCGTTGCGCTCACCAATCTGAACCCGGCCACGGTGTACCAGGTGTACGTGCGCAGCGTCTGCTCGGCGGGCGGCACCAGCAGCTTTGCGCCGGTGGTGAGCTTTGCCACGCTCTGTAACCCCAACCCGGCGGTATCGGCCTTCCCCTACGCCCAGAACTTCGACACGGTGCTGCCCGGCCAGACGCTGCCCTGCGGCATCACGGTGCTCAACGCCAACAACGACGCGACCACCTGGGCCGTGTCGAACGTGAACCCCAACTCCGGCACCAACAGCATGCGCTACCGCGGCCTGGTGCTGAACAACGTGGCGGCCGACGACTGGTTTTTTACGCCGCCGCTCACGCTGCTGGGCACTTCGCGCTACCAGGTGGCCTTCCGCTACCGCGGCGAGGGCATTGCCAACAGTCCCTCCGACTACACCGAAAGCCTGGAAGTGAAATCGGGCACGGCGCCCACCGTAGCGGCTCAAACCAACCTGCTGTTCAGCAACGCGGCCATCACCAACACCAACTACGCGCTGGCCAACGGCACTTCCACGCCGGTGGTGGCCCTGCTGCCGCTGGGCGCGGGCACGCAGTACGTGGGCTTCCACGTGAACAGCACGGCCAACCAAGGCAACCTGTACATCGACGACATTGCGGTGACGGCCACGGCCATCAGCGCCAGCTCGGAAGCGCTGCTGCGCGCCGTGAGCGTGTTTCCCAACCCCTCGGCCACGGGCCTGTTCGACCTCGAAATTCACGGGGCCAACGCCGGCGCCGGCCTCGGCGTGCAGGTGACCAATACGCTGGGCCAGCGCGTGTACACGGGTTCGGCCCGCGACAACTACACCAACAAGCTCGACCTGAGCGGCCTCGCGCCCGGCATCTACTACCTGCAGGTGCGCAACGGCGACGAGCACCTGACCAGCCAGCTGAGCATTGTTAAATAATTCTGGTTTTCAAGCCTTTCTTTTTTCTCATCCCACTACTCTAATGACCGCAATTCCTACTAATTCGGGCTACCGTGCCCTGGCGCTGGCCATTGCCCTGGCCGTGCCGGGGCTGGCCCTGGCGCAGGAGGCCACGCCGCTGGCGCAGGCCCTGGCTTCGTTCTCGGCCAAAGCCCAGGCGCAGCCCAAGAGCCACCTCACGGCGGCCGACGTGGCCAGCCCCACCGTGACCAGCTCTTACTTCGATGCCGGCACGGGCCTCACCCACACCTACTTGCAGCAGCGGGTGAACGGCCTGACGGTGTTCAACGCCAACGGGGCCGTGCACACCGACCGCAGCGGCAAGGTGGTGTTCTTCAACCACGAATTTCTGGCCGACGCCGCGGCCGCGGCTCCCTCGGCTACGCCGGGCCTCTCGGCCGAACAGGCCGTGGCCGCCGCCGCCAAGGCGCTGGAGCTGCCCCGCCCGGTGGGCCTGGCCCGCGTGGTGGAAGGCCGCGCCGCCGACGGCATCGTGTTCAACAAGGCCGGCATCTCGGAAGAAAACATTCCGGTGCGCCTGATGTACCTGCGCGAAGGCGACAAGCTGGTGCTGGTGTGGAACGTGACCATTGCCCAGCTCGACCAGCAGCACCACTGGAACGCCCGCATAGACGCCCACACCGGCCGCCTGCTCGACCGCAACGACTACGTGGTGAGCGAGCTGGCCACCTTCCGCCAGCACGTGGCCGAGGCGCAGAAGCGCCGCGCGTTTGTGCCCACCGCCCAGGCCACGGCCCCCGCCACGGCGCAGGCCATGAAAGGCGCCAAAGGCACCACCGGCGCGGCCAATAGCCTGACCGTGATTCCGGTGCCGTTTGAGAGCCCCGACCTGTCGCCCCGCGTGGTGGTGCCCTTCAGCGCCGCCAACCCGCTGTATTCGCCCTACGGCTGGCAGGTGGGCGACAGCCGCGCCCCGAGCGGGTTTTTCGCCGATACCTATTCCTTCCTCTCGACCGGCAAGCAGCTGACGCGCGGCAACAACGTGGCCGCCTACGACGACAACGTGACCCTGACGTCGGGCAACGGCAACGTGTCGTCGACCACCAACTCCCCCGACGGCGGGCCTACCCGCGACTTCGACTTCCCCTTCAACCAGGCCCTGGGGCCGCGCGACCCCGGCAACCTGGCCGCCGGCATCACGAACCTGTTCTACTGGAACAACATGCTCCACGACGTGATGATGAGCAAGGGGTTCAACGAAGTGTCGGGCAACTTTCAATACAAAAACATCACCGGCCAGGGCCTCGGCAACGACTTCGTGCGGGCCGAGTCGCAGGACGGCAGCGGCCGCAACAACGCCAACTTCTCGACGCCCGTGGACGGCAGCCCCGGCCGCATGCAGATGTACCTGTTTGACAACACCGGCGCCAACACCCTCACGGTGACGGGCGCGGCCAGCGCCAACGGCGGCTACCGCTTTGCCACGGTGGCATTTGGCCCGCGCCTCACCAAAAAGCCCGTGGCGGGCCGGCTGGTGCTGGTGAACGACGGCGTGTCGGCCGACAACGGCGCCCACGGCTGCGCGTCGCCCTTCGTGAACGCGGCGGCCGTGGCCGGCAACGTGGCCTTCATTCAGCGCGGCGGCTGCCCGCAGCTCACCACGCTCAACCCGCGCGCCAACAACACCTTTGCGCCCAAAGTGAAGCGGGCGCAGGACAACGGCGCCACCGCCGTCATCGTGTTCGACTCGCTGGGCACCACCACCAACCTGGTCAACTTCGGCGGCACCGACACGGTGGGCATTCGCATTCCGGCCATCTTCATCAGCGGGGCCGACGGCTTCCGGCTGCGCGCGGCCCTGCAGGCCGGCAACGTGCTGAACGTGAACGCCACGCTGGGACCGGATTTCGACGGCTCGTTCGACAACGGCGTGGTGTCGCACGAGTTCGGCCACGGCATCAGCAACCGCCTCACCGGCGGCCCGGCCAACTCCAGCTGCCTCAACTCGGCCACCGGCAACCAAACCATGGGCGAAGGCTGGAGCGACTTTTTCGCGCTCTGGATGACCACCCGCCCCGGCGACATCGGCTCGACCAACCGCTATATGGCCACCTACGACAACGGCAACCCCTACGCCGTGGGCCCCGGCTTCCGCGCCAAGCCCTACACCACCAATTTTTCGGCCAACAACTACACCTACGGCCAGCTGGGCACGGGCACGGGCAAGTACCAGGAAACGCACGACGTGGGCGAAGTGTGGGCCACCGTGCTGTGGGATTTGAACTGGCAGTTCATCTACCGCTACGGCTACGAGACCGATTTTCTGAGCACCAACGGCGGCAACAACAAGGCCCTGAAACTGGTGCTGGATGGCTGCAAGCTGCAGGTGTGCAACCCCGGCTTCCTCGACGGCCGCGACGCCCTGCTGCGCGCCGACTCCCTGACCAACCGCGCCGCCAATGCTGACCTGATTTGGAACGTGTTTGCGCGCCGCGGCATGGGCTACGACGCCCGGCAGGGCGACCGGGTGAACGGCCAACCCAAAGTGACGGGCGTTGTGCAGGGCTTCAACCTCCCCCCCGGCGTGCGCGCCCTGGCCCTGGCCAGCAAGAACGGCGCCGTGGTCAGCTCGGCCCTAGAAGCCTACCCCAACCCGGCCCATAACCAGCTCACGGTGCGCGCGCAGCTTGCCAGCACCGCCCCCGTGCAGGTCACCCTGCTCGACCTGCTTGGCAAGACCGTGCTGCGCACCGTATCGGTGCCGGCCGCGCAGCTGCAGCAAAACGGCGTGGAGCTGAACACCGGCACCCTGGCCACGGGCATCTACGTGGTGCGCGTGACCACCACCGAAGGCACCTTCAGCACCAAGGTGAGCGTGCAGCGTTAAGCCCGACCACAGAGACCTGAAAAAGGCCCGGCCACATGGCCGGGCCTTTTTTTATTCGCACGGGACAAGCTGCGCCGTAGCAACATCTGCGTAACAGTAGTCGTCCTAGGGGAAATTCTGGCGCCGCCAGTCGCCCCTCTCCCATGGCTTCTCCACTGCATGAATTGCCCGCCCACGTGCCCCACTCCCGAAGCCGCGTGCACGTGGTGGTAGAAACGCCCAAAGGCGACCGCAACAAGTTTGCGTTCGAGCCCGATTTGCAGGCGTTCAAGCTGAAGGGCGTGCTGCCCGAGGGCCACAGCTTTCCCTTCGATTTCGGCTTCGTGCCCTCCACCCAAGCCGCCGACGGCGACCCGCTCGACGTGCTGCTGATACTCTCGGCGCCCGCGTTTCCGGGCTGCGTGGTGGAAGCGCGTCTTATTGGCGCGCTGGAGGTGGAGCAGGAGGAGCCCAACGGCCAAACCGTGCGCAACGACCGCCTGCTGGCCGTGGCCGCCGACGCTCGCGAGCACAAAGGCATCCGCGAGCTAGCCGACCTGGCCCCGGAAATGCTGCACGAAATCGAGCACTTCTTCATTTCCTACAACGCCGTCAAGGGCCAGCAGCTAACCGTGCGGCGCCGCGTGGGCGCGGCCCGCGCCACGGCCCTGCTGGACGAAGCCGCCCTGCCCCGGCCCAAGCCCCATGAAAGAACTAGTTGACACCCTTTTTGGCCCCGAGGCCGACTCGCACACCATCACGGCGCTGCAAATGACGGTGCGGGCGGTGCTGGTGTTTTTTGCGGCGCTGGCGCTGCTGCGGCTCTCGGGCAAGCGCACGTTCGGCGGCAATACGGCGTTCGACATGGTGGTCAAAATCATGCTCGGCGCGGTGCTGAGCCGGGCCGTGGTGGCGGCGTCGCCGTTTGGGGGCACGCTGCTGGCCGGGCTGGTGCTGGTGGGCCTGCACCGGCTGCTGGCCTGGGCCTCCTTCCGCAGCGAGGCCGTGAGCCGCATGGTGAAGGGCGATGCCGTGCTGCTGGCCGAGCACGGCCAGCCCCGCACCGAGGCCCTCACCCAGCACAACCTCACCCACAACGACCTGCTGGAAGGCATCCGCGACAGCGGCAACGTGGCCTCATTGGCCGAAACCGAAGCCGTGCGCCTGGAGCGCAACGGCAGCATCAGCGTGGTGAAGAAGTAGAAACGCAAATACGCGTTTCTAGAGTGACGGCCGCTTCTCAAACCACGGCCGGGCCTGCTCCAACTGCCCGGCCAGCCGAAACAGCACATCTTCGGCACCCAGTGGGGCAATAAACTGCACGCCGCAGGGCAGCCCCTCGGCCGTCCAGTGCAGGGGCACCGACATGGCGGGCTGGCCCGTGAGGTTGGCCACCTGGGTATAGGGCGTTTTTTCGAGGCTTTGTTCGGCCAGCTTCTCCACCAGGCCCGAGCGGCGGATGAGGCCGCCCAGCCCAAAGGTGTTCACCAGCTGCAGGAGCTTTTGCTCAGCGGGTTTGGGCTGCAGCTCGCCGATGCGGACGGGCGGCGTGGCCAGCGTGGGCGTCAGCAGCAGGTCGTAGGTCTGATGGAAGCGGCCCATGCGGCGGGCGCTGTCGTTCCAGGTGTGGCGGGCGGCGGCAAAATCGGCGGCGGTGTAGGTGCGGCCCAGCAAGCCCAACAGCCAGGTGGTGGGCTCCACGTCGGCGGGCCGGGCGGGGCGGCCCAGGTGCTTGGCCAGGGCCGCAATGCTGGCTCCGGTTTCGCCGAAATACAGCATCAGAAACGCCGATGCCACGGCCCGGCCGTCGAAGGGCAGCGGCACTTCGGCCACCTCGTGGCCCAGGCTTTCGAGCAGGTGGGCGGCTTCGCGCACGGCCGTGGCGCACTCCGGGTGCACAGCACGGCCCAGCGGGTGGCCCAGGCTGAAGGCGATGCGCAGGCGGCCGGGCTCGCGGCGCAACTCTTCCAGATAAGGCCTGGCGGGCGCGGGCAGAAAGTACGGGGCGCCGGCGTCGGGCCCCTGCGTGGCGTCGAGCAGGGCCGCGCTGTCGCGCACCGAGCGGCTGAGCACGTGCTCCACGGCGGCGCCCTGCCACTTTTCGCCTTGCTCCGGCCCGGTGGGCACGCGGCCCCGGCTGGGTTTCAGCCCAAATAGCCCGCAGCACGCCGCCGGAATCCGAATAGACCCGCCGCCATCGCCGGCGCCGGCCACCGGCACCACGCCCGCCGCCACTGCCGCCGCCGCCCCGCCGCTGCTGCCGCCGGGCGTGTGCCCCAGGTGCCAGGGGTTGCGGGCGGGGCCGTAGAGCTGGGGCTCGGTCACGCCCATGAGGGCAAACTCGGGCGTGTTGGTTTTGCCCAGCATGTTGAGGCCGGCCGCCTGCCAGCGGCGCACCAGTTCGGCGTCTTCGGTGGGCGTGAAGCCGCGCAGGGCCCGGCTGCCCGAGGTGTGCGGCGCCCCGGCGTACTGGGCCCCAAAATCCTTCAGCAGAAACGGCACGCCGCCAAACGGCCCGGCCGGCAGCCCGGCCGCTGCCCGCTGCCGCGCGGGCTCGTAGAGCGGATGCACCACGGCGTTGAGGCGCGGATTCACGGCCTCGGCGCGGGCAATGGCGGCGGCGCACAGCTCGGTAGCCGTGAGCTGGCCGCTGCGCACCAGCGCGGCCATGGCCAGGCCGTCGAGGCGGTCATATTCGGCAGAAGATATCATGCGCTAAATGTAGCCGCTCGCCGGCCATACCGGCCCGCCCCTTGGCCCCAAAACAGTTACAGTAAAATAGGGTTTAACTTATAACAGGTTATATTTAGTTTTTATATTTCGACTCGCCCCTCCCGCTTCCTTCCCTCCTGCGGCATGCTCACGCCCGTTTTTCGGATTTTGGACTACGCCGCAGCCCTCGAATTCTATGTCGGCTGGCTGGGCTTTCGCGTCGATTGGGAGCAACAGCCCGTGAAGCCCTATTCCTACGCACAGGTGTCGCGCGGCGACGTCGTCATTCACCTCAGCACCAACCCCGACGACAGCTGCCCCGGCGCCCGGGTGCGGGCCCTTACGTGGGGCCTGCTGGCCTACCACAACCAGCTGCTCGACAAAAACAACGCCTACACGCCGCCCACGCTGCAGCCCGCCGCCTGGAGCGAGCGGGTGATGGAGATGGAAGTGCTCGACCCCTTCGGCAACCGAATCGTGTTCTGCGAAGCCCCCGGCCTGCGCGCTATCTAACGCTTCGCACCGCCAGACTGCGTCACCTTCGGGGCAGGTTTTATCGTTTGGGGCGCGGCAAGTTTGGGCAGCGCCGGCTTGGCAGCGGGCGCGGCCACGGCTAGCGCGAGGCTGTTGAGGTAGTTTTCCAGTTGGGGGTAGCCGTTGGGCGCGCGCTGGGCCCGGTCGGCGGGGTTGTTGGGGTTGAGGCCGTGGGCTTTTTCCCAGGCGTCGGGCATGCCGTCGTGGTCGGTGTCGGCGGGCGCGGGGGCGGTTTTGAGCACGGGCCAGGCGCGCTGGCTCACGCTGTAGGGCGTGCCGTGCGGGTAGTGCCCCTGCACGTCGATGACGGTGCCGGTGCGGGTGCGCACCTCGCGCACAATGCGCTGGTCGAGGGTATCGCGGGTGGGCCGAACGGCGCCGGCGCCGCGCAGTACGGCCTCGTAGGCCGCTCCGGCCGACTGCACGGCAACCTTGCCGCCCACCGCAAACGGCGTTTCGACTTTGGCCTGCACGGTGTCGGCGGCGGTGCCGCCGTTCATCACCACGCCGCGCCAGTTGTGGGCCGTCACGGCCGGGGCCCCGTCCACGTAGTTGCCGGCTAGGTAAAACTTGCCGTAGGGCAGGCGGCCCTTCTCCTTATCAATCTTGTAAGGATTCAGCAATTGGGCCTTGGTGCGGGGGCTGGTGTTCGGGCCGGGCTTGTAGTAATTGCCCACGATGTTGTAGTTGCCGCCCTCGCCGGCGTACACGTTGTTTTCGCCCCAATTGTAGATGACGTTGTTGCTGAAATCGCAGTTCTCGAAGCCCGCCGGGTGGGTGTAGCGGCTGCCGTTGAAGCGCGGCGTCCGGTTTTTGCAGTGGGCAAACAAGTTGTGGTGAAACGACGAATGCTGCCCGCCCCAGATGCCCCCGAAGCCGTGGCGCTCGAAGTCGGTGTCGCCCTTTTCGTAGTGGTAAGAGTAGTTCAGCGGCTCGGCAATGAGGTTCCACTGCAGGGTGGTGCTGTCGCCTTCGTACACGCTCAGGGCCTCGTCGGTGCTCCAGCTCATCGAGCAATGGTCCACCATCAGGCGGCTGTTGCGGGTGCCGCCGAAGGCGTCGTCGCCCCCCGCGCCGTCCACAAAGCCCTGGTTCTGGTTTTTGTCGCCCATCCGAAACCGCAGAAAGCGCACGATGACGTTGTTGGCCTTCACCGACACAGGGTAGTCGGCCAGGCAAATGCCGTCGCCGGGCGCGGTTTGGCCGGCCAGGGTGGTGTTGGGCTTGCTGATGGTGAGCGGCGAAACCAGGTGAATGGTGCCCGATACCCGAAACACGATGGTGCGCGCCGGGGCCTTGGCCGTACTCAGCTGCACGGCGTAGCGCAGGCTGCCGGGTTGGCCGTCGTCCAAAAGATTCGTAACTTCCAGCACAGTGGTGGGCACGGCAGCCGTGCCTCGCCCGCCGGTGGTGAAGCGGCCCGCCCCTTCGGCTCCCGGAAAGGCCACCAAACCTTGGGCCCGCCCGGGGCCGGCCGCCAGCAGGGCGCCGCTCAGCAGAAATACCGCCTGCCGCGACGGCCGGCGAGCAAAAAACAGGTTGACTACATTCAGCATGGCTTCCCGATGAATCAGCAACTTAATACCGTCGTGGTGAACGCGCCGTGAACCCGGCCTGTTGCGGCCGCATACACCTGCGCCGCGGGCCCGGGCCGGTTTCGGTGTGCCCGGGGGCAACCCCGGCGTAGTGTGTTGCGTGTTAGAGCCATGCGTTGGCTTTGCTCACGCGGCGTTTTGTTTCCTTCCTTTCCACCCATTCCGTTTTCTATGCGCCTTTTTCTCCTCGCCTGGGCGGTTATTACGGTGTGCGGCGTGCGGCCGGCACTTGCGCAAAGCGCCGATTCCCGGCCGTCGGCCGCGGGCAACGCTCCCGAGCGCATTGCCCTTTCGAACCGGCCCGACCGCAGTGCCGCCCGCCCGGCCCGCCTGATGTGTGCGCCCATCACCGGCCAGGTGTTCGACCCCAACGGCCAGCCCCTGGTGGGCGCTACCCTGCTCATCAAGGGCACGCACCAAACCTACGTGACCGATGCGCTGGGCCGTTTCCAGCTCTCCGACCCCGTGTATGAGGGCCAGATACTGGACGTGGAAGCTGCCGGCTACACCCTGCAGCACGTGGCCCTCGACGACTGCACCCTGCCGCGCCTGGTGCTGGCGCCTGCTCCCGATGCCCGCTTCCGCAAGCACGGCAAAAAAGCGGGCCAGGTGATGCGCCTCAACCACCGCAGCACCAACCTCAAATAAGCGCCGCGCTTACTGCAGATGTGCCTGCTGCGCTTGGCACGCCGCCAGCCACCCCATGGCGGCCTGCTCTTCCGTGAACCGCCCCACGTGGTATGGGCGACCGTCGAAGTACGTGAGCGGCGGCACGGCGGCATCGTGTTCGAGCTCGTGCAGGTGCGTGGGCATAAATAGATAAGCCAAGTGCACGGGGCCGCCTAGCCGCGGCGGCAGCAGGGGCAGAAAGTGTTCCATCATCCAGGGGGTGCTTTGCTGGCTGGCGTGGTCGCGACGGCGGGTATCTATCAGCCAGAGGCGGGCGCCCACGGCTTCGGCCACGTCTAGCAAGCGGTGGTAGCCGGCGTGCAGCTCCGCCTCGGTGGGCTGGCGCAGCCACCGCCCCACCAGCACCTGCAAATCGGACCGGAATTGGTACTGCAAATAATCGAGCGCGGGCAATGTGGCGTCAGGAGGCAGCATGGCACATGGAGCGTTGGGCAAAAGCGGAACCCGAACACTGGAAGATACGCCTCGGCCCCCAAAATAAGAATGGTGCCTCCCACTGCGCGATGGGCAGCGCTCCGCCGCCGGCTAGCGCGCCTGCGGGTCCACGTTTTTCGCCGCCGCGCGCTGCACAATGCGCCCCGCCAACTCCAGCCGCAGGGCCCGGATGTCGGCCAGCACGAGTTGGGCCATTTTGCGGGCCCCCAGCTCGTTGAAGTGAGTGTTGTCCTCTTTGCCGTCGGGGTAGTTGGGGTGCTCGCCGGGCAGCAGCTGGTTGAAGAGCAGGCGCGAGTTCTCCACGCCAAACTGCTGCAGCAAGGCCTGGCTTTCGCGGTCGAGGTCGATGAGGGGCACCTGCTGCTCGCGGGCCGTGGCCCGCACAATTTCGGAGTACACAGTGTGCGTGCCCTCCACCTGGCCCGCGGCGTCGAACTTGCGCCGCGCCACCGGCGTGATGAGCACCGGCTGGGCTTTCCGGGCCCGCGTTTCGGCCACAAAACGCACTAGGTTGGCCTTGAAATCGGCTTCGGGGGTGTATGATTTCTTGGTGGGCACCTCGTCGTTGTGCCCAAACTGGATGAACACGTAGTCGCCTTCTTTCAAACCGCTGGCCACGGGCTGCCAGCGGTTTTCGGCCAGGAAGCTTTTGGTGCTGCGGCCGTTTTGGGCACGGTTGTCCACCGTCACGGTTTCGTCGAAAAAAGTAGCGAAGGGCATGCCCCAGCCGGTTTCGGGGTAATTCTTCACTTCTTTCACCGACATGGTGGAGTCGCCGATGAGGTAGACGGTAATCTTGCCGGGCGCCGGCGCAAAGGCACTCAGCAGGCACAGCGCCAGCACCGCGGCACCAGCAAACAAACGGTTGACCATAACGCAAAATAAGTTAGCAGTTGGGCGGCCGGAAGTTGCGGCAAAATTTCGGCACTTACCGCACCTTGGCGCTAAGCCCGGGCAGGCAGCCATTGCTACTGCGGCTGCGTAAGGAGGACTTTATTCTCCTCAACCTCGCACTTCTGTGTAGCAATGAGGCCATCGACCCATCGGCGAAGCGTTGGGTCACCATTTGGCGCCCACACCCGCAGCAGTTAAAAAGAAAAAACAGCGGCGGCTCGGCTGTTCGCTGCTTGCTCTTTTCCATTCCTTATGCCCGATTCTTCTTCCCGCTACGCCCGCGTGCTGGCTTGGTTTGACCGCGTTTTGGTGCAGCCGCTGTACACGGCGCGGGTGCGCCGGCGCATTTTGCAGAGCGTGCCTTTCTGGATTGCGTCCCTGCTTACGGGGCTCGGAGCCGTGGGCTACGAAAAGCTGTTTGCCTGGGCCGAGGAAGTGAGCTTCGGCTGGCTGCGCCGCGAGCCGCTGCTGGCCTTCGGGCTCACGCCGCTGGCATTTCTGGCGTCGTGGGGGCTGGTAAAACGCTTTGCGCCGGCGGCGCGGGGCAGCGGCATTCCGCAAGTAATGGCCGGCATCGAGCTGTCGAACCCTTCGCAGCACCGGCATACGGCCTATCTACTCAGCCTACGAGTAGCCGGCGTGAAGGTGCTCAGCAGCGTGGTACTACTGCTCGGCGGCGGGGTCATCGGACGCGAAGGGCCCACCATTCAGGTTTCGGCGGCTATTTTCCGCGCCATCAACCGCTTGCAGCCAGCGGGCTGGCCGCAGCTTTCGCGCCAGATTGCGCTCGTGACGGGCGGCGCGGCCGGCCTGGCGGCAGCGTTCAACACGCCGCTGGGTGGTATTGTGTTCGTGATAGAAGAGCTCACCCAAATTCATTTGTCGCGCTTCCGACTGGCCGTGTTCAGCGCCGTCATCATTGCCGGGCTCACGGCCCAGCAGTTTCTGGGTTCCTACCTCTACCTCGGCTTTCCCAAAATCACTTCGCCCGCCGGTTGGTACCAGGCCCTGGTGATGGCGGCGGCGGTAGCCTGCGGGCTGGCGGGGGCCTACTTCGCCAAAACGCTGCTCTGGCTCAACGCCTACCGCAAGCGCTTTGCCACGCCGCAGGCGCAGGCCGGCTGGGTGCTGGGCTGCGGCCTGCTGCTGGGCGGGCTGGCCTACCTGGTGGGTCCCGACGGCGTGGGCACGGGCAAGCCCATCATCAACCGGCTATTGTTTCAGAACGACGGGCACGCGGCCGCTTACCTGTTTCCGGTGCGGTTTGCGGGCATGGCCCTGAGCTACAGCAGCGGCGGGGCCGGCGGCGTGTTTGCCACCTCCCTGAGCGCGGGCGCCCTGCTCGGCGACGGCATTGCGCAATTGGCACAGGTGGCCGTGGCCGACCGCAACCTGCTCATTCTGGTGAGCATGGTGGGCTTCCTCACGGGGGTGGTGCGCTCGCCGTTCACGGCCGCCATTCTGGTACTGGAAATGACGGACCGACACTCCGCCATCTTCCAGCTGCTGATTGGAGCCATGCTGGCCCAGGCCGTGGCCGCGCTCGTCGACCCGCATTCCCTCTACGAACACCTGCGCCAGAGCTTCATCCGCGAAACGCTGAGCCAGGAGTCCCCAGCGCCCGCCGTAGCTTCCCGCCCCTAGCCGCTCCGGGCCGACTGCCCCGCGAAAAAACATCTGCAAGGCCTACTCCAGCAACCGGCGCAACAGTCCTCGCACCTCGTTGGGCGAGTGCAGGTGGAAGCGGGCAGCCGAGTGTTGGGCCGAGCCCACGCGCACGGTGTAGGCCTCGGGCGGCAGGGCCCGAAAGGTGTCCTCGTCGGTGCGGTCGTCGCCCAGCGCCAGCGTGAAACCGGGCGTGTACTGGCTCAGCCAGCGCACCGCCGCCGTGCCCTTGTTGATGCCGGCGTTTTTGATTTCGAGCACCTTGTTGCCTTCCAGCACCTGCAAATCGGTGTTGGCCGTGATGAAGCTGAGGTGGCTGAGCAGCTCGCGGGCGCGCACGGGCCCCAGTTCGGCGTCGGCGCGGCGGAAATGCCACACCAGCGAGTAGTCCTTCTCCTCGATGAAAGAGCCGGCCGTGCGGGCCACGTACACCTCTAGCACCGGGCGCAGCTCGCGCTTCCAGTCGTTGCGCAAGGGCTGGAAGAGCTGCCACTCCTCGGCTTCGGCGGCGCGCAGCCACACGCCGTGCTCGGCAATGAAATGCAGCGGCAGATGGCCCAGCCACTGCTGCAGCGTGTTGCGGTCGCGGCCTGAAATCACCACCACGTGGTTTTGGGAGTTGTTGGTCAGGGCGCGCAGCAGGTGCAGCAGCTCGGGGTCGGGGGCGGCGCGGGTGGGGTCGGGGTGGAAGGGCACGAGCGTGCCGTCGTAGTCGAGCAGCAGCAAGCGCTGCTCGGCGGTGCGGTAGTCGGCCAGCAGCGCGGCGGTAGCCGACTCGTCGAGGGTGGCCGTGGCCAGGGTTTCCTGTTTCATCTTGGTGTAGGCCAGCTGATTCATAAAAAGACGCGTCCACGAAAACACGTTGTAGCGCCGCACCAGCGCCTGCATGGCCCGCATGCGGCGCTCCTGCTCGTCGTCGGGCATCACCAGGGCATCGTGCAGGGCCTCGGTGAGCTGGCGCGTGTCGGTGGGGTTGATGATGAGGGCGTCGGACAGCTCGCGCGCCGCCCCGGCCCGCTCGCTGAGAATGAGCACGCCGCGGTGGTCGAGGCGGCAGGCCACGTACTCCTTCGCCACCAGGTTCATGCCGTCGCGCAGGGGCGTCACCAGGCCCACGTCGGCCATCGAGTAGAGCGCCGCCAGCTCGGCCAGCGGAAACGAGCGGTAGAAATAGTGCACCGGGCTCCAGCTGATGGTGCGGTACTGGGCGTTGATGCGGCCCACCAGCTCGTCCACTTCTTCCTTGAGCGACGCGTATTGCGCCACTTGGTCGCGCGAGGGCACCACCACCATAATCAAGCTCACCTGCCCGCGCCATTCGGGATAGCGCTCCAGGAGCTGGTTAAACGCCCGCAAGCGCTGCGGAATGCCCTTGGTATAGTCGAGCCGGTCGATGCTGAGAATGATGCGCGTGTCCTGTAGTGCTTCGCGGTAAGCCGCCACGTGGCCCCGCGCCTCTTCCGATGCGGCCGCAGTGGCGTAGCGCTCGTAGTCGATGCCCATCGGAAAGGCATCGACGCGTACCGTGTGGCTGGGCGTTTCAATCTGCCCGTTCTGGTTGGGCAGGCCCAGCTGCTGCGACACCGCGCTGAGGAAGTGCCGCATGTAGCCAAACGTGTGGAAGCCCAGCAAATCGGCCCCCAGCATGCCGCGCAACAGCTCAGTGCGCCAAGGAAGCACCCGAATCAGCTCGTAGCTCGGAAACGGAATGTGCAGGAAAAAGCCGATGGTAGCCCGAGGCCGCGCCTGCCGCAGCAGCTCGGGCAGCAGCAGCAGTTGGTAGTCGTGCACCCAGATGATGTCGTCGGGCCCGGCGTGTTCCAGCACGGCCGCGCAAAATTTCTCATTCACGGCCACGTAAGCGGCCCAATGCTCGTCGAGGTACGTGGCAAACTCGGTAAAATAGTGAAACGTGGGCCAGAGCGTGGAATTGCTGAAGCCCTCGTAGAAGTCCCGGATTTCGTCTTCGGTCAGAAACACCGGGGCCATGTTATCGGCCCGCAGCTGCTCGGCAATGTGGGCTTCCTCAGTCTCGTCGTACCCCAGCAGGCCAGGCCAACCCAGCCACAGGTTGTCGCCCTCGCGGTAGATGGAGCCCAGCCCCGTGGCCAGCCCGCCCTCGCTGGGCTGAAAGCTGAGGCCGTCGTCAGTGCGCAGCACTTTGGTAGGCAGGCGGTTAGAAACAATAATCGTTTTCGACATGAGCAGGTTGGCTTGCGAAGCCACGCGCGCAGAGAGTCCCGAAGGAGTAAATGGAGAAATCAACTGGCCAGTGCGCACGTGCCACCGTCTCGCACCATGTCCAGGCAACCTGTGCCCGGCTCAAACGCCCCACAAAAAGGGGCTGCCCGTCCATGAATACGTAACCCTTGAAGAAAGTGATGGGCAAAACCTTCGGCGGCGGTTGCCACCGGCCGGGCACATTCTGCCCGGCATCCCACAAGCCGGGCGGTTCCCAAGGCGTTTTTCAACGAAGTGTGCGCTCCCAGCGCTCGGCGCTACCGGCTTCTATTTTAATGAAGAAGCAAGCTCAAGGCTTTGCTTTCAAATGCGAAACGCGTTTGTGTCGTGCCCCCGAACTTGGAAATGACATTGGCTAGCATTCACCATACCAAGGCCTAAAAGGAAAAGGCCACTCACAATACTGTGAGTGGCCTTTTTGCGCTCCCTCCTGGGCTCGAACCAGGGACCCTCTGATTAACAGTCAGATGCTCTAACCGGCTGAGCTAAGGAAGCATTTTCATGCCCGAAACCCGGTTGGCGTTGCTTCGGACTGCAAACCTACGACTTTCTCTAAATTGGCGCAAGTCTGTCAAACATTTTTTTCAAGAAAATTAGCTGCGAGGCTAGTTGGTTACGTTGAGAATGTTGCCTTGCAGGCTGACACTGTACTGTTTAAGCGGCCGGGTATTGGGTCCGCCGGTAGGCTGGCCGCGCAAATCAAATTGCGAGCTACAGCACGAATCCCGCATGAATAAGCCCGAGTTGCGGTCGAGACTTACCGTGGCGCAGGCGTCGTAGGGCCGATATGGGCAGTTGCGCTCGAAGGCGAGGTAGTTGCTGGCGCTTTGCCGCACCACAATCACGCCCTTCACACCGCCGGCGCCGGCCGGGCCTTTCACCGGCAGCATCACGGCGCCATTATCGAAACGCAGCCGCACGTACTCCTGATTGGTGAGGGTGAGGCTAAGGTTGACGGGGGCGTTGGGAATGAGCGGCTGGTCTTCGTTTTTGCCGCCGCACGCGGCCACCACCAGTCCAGAACCAAGAGCCAAAGGAAGCAGCAACTGACGCATAGAAGACGGTATTGAGAAATTGCTGAAGACAAAGCAGCATCCGCAACAGTAGCAGGGCCACGGCTCTGCCATTGCTTCCCTAATGCGAATACCGACGCATTTGGTTCGTCGGCGGCCAACGCCTGGCCGTCGTGTTTATTTCTTGAACAGCGAATTCACGAACGTGTGCCGGTCAAACAGCTGCAAATCGGTCATCTTCTCCCCTACCCCGATGTAACGCACCGGAATGCTAAACTGGTCCGAGATGCCAATGACCACGCCGCCGCGGGCCGTGCCGTCGAGCTTGGTGATGGCCAGAGCCGTGACTTCGGTGGCTTTGGTGAATTCCTTGGCTTGCAGGAAAGCATTCTGGCCCGTACTGCCGTCGAGCACCAGCAGCACCTCGTGCGGCGCATCCGGAATCATCTTTTGCATCACGCGCTTGATTTTGCTCAGCTCATTCATCAGGTTCACCTTGTTGTGCAGCCGGCCGGCCGTGTCGATGATGACCACGTCGGCGTTCATTTCCACGCCTTTTTTCACGGCGTCGAAGGCCACGGAGGCGGGGTCGGTGTTCATGCCGTGGCTCACCACGGGCACGCCCACGCGCTGGCCCCAAATGATGAGTTGGTCCACCGCGGCGGCCCGGAAGGTATCGGCGGCGCCCAGCACCACTTTCTTGCCGGCCGAGTGGAAGCGGTGCGCCAGCTTGCCGATGGTCGTGGTTTTGCCCACGCCGTTCACGCCCACCACCATGATGACGTAGGGCTGGCCGGTGCTGCCCGCGCTGTCGAGCACGGCCATCGAACCGGACTTGTTGTCTTCCAGCAGCGCCGCGATTTCCTCGCGCAGGATGCGGTCGAGCTCGCCGGTGCTCACGTACTTGTCGCGGGCCACGCGGGCCTCGATGCGGTCGATGACCTTCACCGTGGTTTCGATGCCCACGTCGGCGTGCACCAGCAGGTTTTCCAGGTCATCGAGCACGGCCTCGTCCACGGTGCTTTTGCCCACCACGGCCTTGCTCAGCTGCTCAAAGAAATTGGTTTTGGTTTTTTCCAAGCCTGCGTCCAGCGAGGCTTGCTGGGCGGGCGTTTCCTTGTCCTTTTTAAAAAAATCGAAGAGACCCATAGGGAGAGAATAGTGGGGAGTGATACCCCTACACGCAAAAAGTCCCACGAAGGTGGGACTTTTTAAATTCTTGCGAAGCCGGCCAACAATTACTTGTTGCCGGTGGCCAGGTATTCCTGCACTTTGTCGAGGAGCACCATTTCCTCCTTGAAGGTGTAAGCACCGGTCTTCTCCGATTTCACGGCACGAATCACCTTAGCCCAGTTCTTGGCGTTCTCTGTGGTTTTCAGAGTTGCTACTACTTTCTTAGCCATTGTTCAGGTTATTTAATTTCCTTGTGAACGGTCATTTTCTTGAGGATGGGGTTGAATTTCTTCAACTCGATGCGCTCAGGGGTGTTCTTGCGGTTCTTGGTGGTGATGTAGCGCGAGGTGCCCGGCATCCCCGAGTTTTTATGCTCGGTGCATTCCATGATAACCTGCACCCGGTTTCCTTTCTTGGCCATCTCGACGGGGGTGTATGTTTTTAATTTTAGGACTGCAAAGGTACGGGTCTTTTTGGAAAACGCAATGGGTTGGTGCGCAACTTTCAGTTGGAGAAGCAGAACGGCGCTTTACAGGGGGCTCAGTACGGGCTGCGATGCACAACGAAGCCGCACTTGCTGCTTCACTTACTTCAAGTCCGGCAACTTAAATCCTTCTAGGGCGCTGGGCTCGGCCATCAATTTCTCGATGTCGGCCACGGTGCGGGGTGCTTCGGCCGAAAGGTTCTCGTAGCCGGTGGCGGTAATCAGCGCATCGTCTTCGATGCGCACGCCGATGTTCCACCACTTCGGGTCGCAGGGCGAGCCGGCGGGGATGTAAATGCCGGGCTCCACGGTGATGACGTTGCCGGCTTGCAACGGCCCGCCCGGGCCACGGTCGTGTACATCGAGGCCCAGGTAATGGCTGGCGCCGTGCGGGTAGTATCGGCGAAACTCTTCCTTCTTTTTGATGATGCCGAGCTTGAGTAAGCCCGCGGCCACCACTTCCTGCGTGGCTTTGTTGGGGGCGTCGAAGTCGGCACCAGGCTTGCAGGCGGCAAAACCGGCCTCTTGGGCGGCCAGTACCAACTCGTAAATCTGGCGCTGGGCGGGGCTGAAGGTGCCGGAAGGCGGCGCGGTGCGCGTCACGTCGGCGGAGTAGCCGTGGTACTCGGCGCCGCAATCCATGAGCACGAGGTCGTTATCGAGGCGCTGGCGGTCGTTGGTTTCGTAATGCAGGATGCAGCCGTTGGCGCCACCGCCCACGATGCTAGGGTAGCCCTGAAATTCGGCGCCGTAGCGGCGGTACACGTACTCGTGCAGGCCCTGCACTTCCATCTCGCCCATGTCGGGGCGCAGCAATTTCATCACCTCGCGCTGGCCCTGGGCGCTGATGCGGATGGCGCGGCGCAGCAAGGCCAGTTCTTCCGGAGTTTTAATGGCGCGCAGTTCGTCGAGCTTTTCGCCCAAGGTGGTGTCGTCGATGCGGCCGGGCGGGCGGGCATTAATAGCGGCTTGTCGCTCGGCATCGGTGGCGGCGGCCAGGTAAGCGCTGATGAGGGGTGACTTAGCCAGCGCGGGGCTTTCCTGCACTTGACGCTTGAGGTAGTCGCTCATGCGCTTGGAATCGCCGCGGCCGTAGCGACGCACGATGCTTTCCACAGTGGTCACGGCCGGGTTGTAGTCGGCCGGCACGCCGGCCTGCTGCCGGAAGGTACCCACGAGGTTGTGCAGGTCGGCGGGGTTGCTGGCGTCGTCGCGGGTGTCGAGGGGCAAGTCGCTGAAGAGCACGTGCTCGAAATCAGCCCACTTGATGCCGGCCGCAGCAAAGTCTTTGTTGTCGGCGGCGAATTGCAACTGGAGCTGGCCTTTGGCCCCGGCTGCGCCCAGGCGGCGACCGGTCCACTGCTCACGGGCGGGGTTGCGGGGCTGCGTAAACAGCGCCTCGGTTACGCCCGATTGGCCGCCCACGGCGCGGGGCTCCTTGAAGAGCAGCAGCACCGCGTCGGGCTCTTCGTAGCCGGTGAGGTAATGAAAATCGGGGTTTTGGTGGTACACGTAGTCCACGTCGTTGGCGCGGTTGCGCACGGGAGCGGCAAACACCACGGCCACGCTACCAGCCGGCAGCTGCGCCCGCAGCAGCTCTCGGCGCTGCTTATGAAACGCCGGCGACAAAAAATCGCTGGGCCGGGCAGGGGCCTCGCTGGCGGTGATGGGTTCGGGCACCGAGGCGGGCTGCTGGGCTGCTGCGGGCAAAGCAGCTAGCCCAAAGCAGCTCAGGACGAAAAGCGAAGTAGCGCGCCGCCACCGCAGCGGCGAGGCAAAAACAGCGTCGAAGTAGCGCGACATATTCATCAACCGTTAAATAAACCCATGCTGTAGTGCAAGGTAGCCGCCAACAGACAAAGCCAGCGCCGATACGTTGCCTCAAAGGCAATGTATCGGCGCTGGCTTTAGTCGAGTAAGTTGTAAAAAATACCGGGCATCAAGACCCGCAGCCGTGGCAGCCAGGTCTTATTACTTGGTACTCCTTACTGGTTACCGGAATCTAGTAAACGATGAAGCCCTGCTCCTTGGCCTTCTTCAAGGTGGCCATGATGCCGTTCTTGTTGATGGTGCGGATGGTGGAGGTAGCTACCTTGAGGGTAACCCAGGCGTCTTGCTCGGGCACGTAGAAGCGCTTTTTCTGCAGGTTCGGGTAGAACTTGCGCTTGGTCTTGTTGTTAGCGTGCGAAACGTTGTTGCCAACGCGGGTACGCTTGCCGGTCAAATCACAAACACGGGCCATGATATCGGAGGGTTAATTAGTTACTAAGCAGGGAAACGGGCCGCAAATATCGGCAAAAGTCTGGCATTCACCAAGCCCCCTGCCCTTATTTCTGTTCAGATGCGCCCTGACGGCCTGCTTTGGGCCGAAATTTCCAGGGGCAGTGCCGGCAGCCGCTGCCGCAGCACGTGCCCCGGCGCAAGTGGTACTGCTCGGTAAACACGAGGTAGCCTTCGGGCGTGTAATAGAAATCGCCGGGCTGAAGCGGCTGGGGCTGAGGAGCGGGCATTGCGTGAATCAAAGTTAGGCCCGGCTGCGTTGGTAGAATTATAAGCGGTATCTTGGTGTGGTAAACATGCTACTATTTCCCATGAAAACACCTTTTTACCGGGCGCTTCTGCTGACCCTGGCCGCCAGCATGGCCCACAGCAACCTGGTGAGGGCGCAGGCCACCCCGCCGGTGGTGCTCACGGCCGCCACTGCCCCGGCCGGTGTGCGCCCCGCCCTGACCCGCGACGAAACCGCCCTGGCCGACCCCGTGCGGGAAGCCCTGCGCACCTTGCCCCAGGCGAAGAAAAAATTTCTGGCCGGCCTGCCCACCGGCGACCAATTCCTGCTCTCGGTGCGCGTGATTGCGACGGACACCAGCTTCCGGCAAGCCTCGGCGCGGGTGCTGGGCTGGCACGGCAATACCGTGCAGGCCCTGCTGCTGCCCGACGCCGCTAGCCCGGCCGAGCCCGTGCCCGTGAGCTTCCCCGAAACCGCCGTGGTGGACTGGACGCTGCTGCGCGCCAGCGGCCGCGAGGAAGGCAACTACGTGGGCCGCTACATCGACACCTCGCGGCAGTTGGAGAACCTGCCGCTGCGCTAAAAGTCGGCCAAACAGGCTGGAAAAACGTACTTTCGTGGGTTCACCATCATTCCCGCCCACACCGTATGCACAGCCCCGCCTCCCCCACTGCCACGTCCAGCCGCGCCGAGCAGCTTATGCAGCTCGAAGACCAGTACGGCGCCCACAACTACCACCCGCTGCCCGTGGTGCTGGCCCGGGGCGAAGGGGTACACCTGTGGGACGTGGACGGCAAACATTACTACGATTTTCTCTCGGCCTACTCGGCCGTGAACCAGGGCCATTGCCACCCGCGCATCATCGGCGCGCTCACCAAACAGGCCCAGCAACTCACGCTCACGTCGCGGGCTTTCTTTAACGACCAGCTGGGCGCGGCCGAAAAGCAGCTGTGCGAGCTGTTCGGCTACGACAAGGCGCTGCTGATGAACTCCGGCGCCGAAGCCGTGGAAACCGCCCTGAAGCTGGCCCGCAAATGGGGCTACCAGGAAAAAGGCATTGCGCCCAACCAGGCCCGCATCATCGTAGCCGAGCACAACTTCCACGGCCGCACCACGGGCATCATCTCCTTCAGCACCGATGGCGACAGCACGGGCGGCTTCGGGCCCTACATGCCCGGCTACCAGGTGGTGCCCTACGACGACCTGCAGGCCCTGGAAGAAGCCGTGAAGGAACCGCACGTGTGCGCCTTCTTGGTAGAGCCCATTCAGGGCGAAGCGGGCGTGATGGTGCCCTCGGCGGGCTATTTGGCGAAGGCGGCGGCCATTTGCAAGGCCCACCACGTGCTGTTCATTGCCGACGAAATCCAGACCGGGCTGGGCCGCACCGGCAAGCTGCTGGCCTGCGACTACGAGGACGTGCACGCCGACATCCTTATCCTGGGCAAGGCCCTGAGCGGCGGCGTGCTGCCGGTATCGGCGGTGCTGGCCGAAGACCAGATTATGCTTACCATTCAGCCCGGACAGCACGGGTCCACCTTTGGCGGTAACCCGCTGGCCTGCGCCGTGATGCGCGCGGCGCTGGACGTGCTGCTGGACGAAAAGCTGATTGACAACGCCGCCCGATTGGGCGAAATCTTCCGCGAACGCATGCGCCGGGTGCAGGCCCATCGGCCAGAGCTGGTGGACCTAGTGCGCGGCAAGGGCCTGCTCAACGCCGTGGTCATCAATCCTACTAACGACGGCCGCACGGCCTGGGACGTGTGCGTGACCCTGATGGAGCGCGGCGTGTTGGCCAAGCCCACCCACGGCGACATCATTCGCTTCGCCCCGCCGCTGGTGATTACCGAGGAGCAACTGCACGAGGCCTGCGACGTGATTGAGGAGGTAATCATGGCCTTCTAAAATTGGCGGTATAGTCCTTCGTCTGTCATTCTGGGCGGCGCTCAGGGTGACAGACGTTTTATTTGCTGCATGCCCGACCCCAACCTCTCCTACTGGGAGCACCAGTCTTTCTTCGGCCCGGCCGACGTGGCCATCATCGGCGCGGGGCTGGTGGGGCTTACGGCGGCGCTGTACCTGAAGCAGCGGCGGCCCCACTGGCGCGTGGTGGTGCTGGAACGGGGAAGCCTGCCCAGCGGCGCCAGCACCAAAAATGCCGGCTTCGCCTGCTTTGGGTCGATTTCAGAATTGATAGAGCAGGAAAAGCGCGGCGACTTGCAGGCCGTGGTGGCCGCCCGCTGCGAAGGGCTGGCCCGCCTGCGCGAACTGCTGGGCGATGCCGGGCTCGACTACCAACCGGTGGGCGGCTACGAGCTTTTTCGGCGCGAGGAAGCCGAACTGGCCGCAGAATGCCGCGACAAAATCGACTACTACAACGCGCTGCTGGCGCCGGTGGTGGGCCACGCCCGCACCTTCCGCGACGCGAGTGCCGAGGCGGGTCGTTTCGTTTTTGGGGGTGTGGGTACGCTCCTCAAAAACGAGCACGAGGGCAGCCTCGACGCCGGCCGCATGATGCGCGCCCTGCTGGCCCGCGTCTGGGCCGCCGATGTGCCCGTACTCACCGGCTGCGCAGTCGAATCCATTGAAATGACAGCGAATAACCATCGTTTGCAGCTGGGCAATGGCGCGACGCTCGAAGCCGCCCAGGTGCTACTGGCCACCAATGCTTTCGCGGGTGAATTGCTGCCCGGCGTGGCCGTGGCGCCCGGCCGGGGCCAAGTGCTGGTGACGGAGCCACTACCCGATGTTGCGCTGCCAGGCACATTTCACTATGACCACGGCTATGCCTATTTCCGCCAACTGCCCGACCACCGAATTCTGCTGGGTGGGGGCCGCAACCTTGATTTTGCGGCCGAAGCCACCACGACGCCGGGCCTCACCGAACCGGTGCAGGCCTACCTGGAAAACCTGCTGCATCACGTCATTGTGCCCGGCCAATGGCCGCGCATCGACTTTCGGTGGAGCGGGGTGATGGGGTTCGGGCCGGCGCTGGCGCCCATTGTGGAATGGGCCCGGCCCGGCGTGCTGGCTGCTGTGCGCTGCAACGGCATGGGCGTGGCCATGGGCGCCGGCACGGGCTGGCGGGCCGCCCGGCTGCTGGCCGGGGCATAGCGAAAAGGCCCGGACTTTCGTACAGCCCTCCATCAATCCCATCCTTTAGCTTTTGCCCTATGCTTTTTGCTACGCGACTTCGCTCGTTCCGATTGCACCTGCTGGCGCTGGTGGCGGTGGCCGCCGGGGCTAGCAGCTGCCAGAGCAGCCGGGCCAGCTTTTCGTTTCAACCGGTACGCCTTTCGTCAGCGCCCGAACACAAAGCCACAGCGCCCGTGAAATCGGTGGATTCTGCTGCGGCCATGACTTCAGCGGCGATACCAGGGGCGAATAGTCAGGCTCACGTGGCGGCGGTGCCTAGAGCCGCAAAGCCGGCGCGGCGGCTTCCGCGCATTAAACCGATGGCGAAAGCCGCGCCATTAACCCTTGCCACGGCCGAAATAACCCCGGCCCCGACCGGGCGCCGGCACGTCTGGCTTGCGCGGCCTCGCGCCACGGCCGAGGCAGGCCTGGGCACCACGGTGCTGGGCGTGCTGGGATTGGTGGTGCTGCCTATTGCTCTGGTGGGCCTACTGCTGAGTGGCGCAGGGTTGGTATGGGGCGTATTGGCTGGACTGGCGGCTATAGCAGTACTGGTGGCCTACATCGACCCGTTTGGGCGGTAGTCCGGGGTTTGGGGCGAACTTTGCCCGGCGATTCTGCTTTGTAGAACACGTTTCTCCTTAATTAAATATCTTAAGCCGGCGCCGGCGCGCCGGCCCGCGCCTATGCTCCCCACTCACCGCCCCCGCCGCAACCGCAAGTCCGCCGTCATCCGCGACATGGTGCAGGAAACCCGCCTCACCGCCCACGATTTCATCTACCCCATCTTCATCACCGAAGGGCAGAATCAGACCGAGGAAATCAAGTCGATGCCCGGCATCTTCCGGTTCACGGCCGACCGAGTGATGGACGAAATCGGGGCCTGCGTGGAGCTGGGCGTGAAAGCTTTCGCGCCCTTCCCCAACATCAACGAAGTGCTGAAGGACCCCATGGCCCGCGAAAGCACCAACATGGAAGGCCTCTACCTGAAGACGGTGGCCGACATCAAGCGCCAGTTTCCGGAAGTGGTGCTGATGACCGACGTGGCCATGGACCCCTACAGCTCCGACGGCCACGACGGCGTGGTGGACCCCGACTCGGGCGAAATTCTCAACGACGCCAGCCTGGAAGTGCTCGGCCAGATGGCCCTGGCCCAGGCCCGCGCCGGCGCCGACATCATCGGGCCCTCCGACATGATGGACGGCCGCGTGGCCTGGATTCGGCGGGTGCTCGATGAGAATGCATTTCAGCACGTGAGCATCATGAGCTACACGGCCAAGTACGCGTCGGCTTTCTACGGTCCGTTCCGCGACGCCTTGGCTTCGGCCCCCAAGAAAGGCGACAAAAAAAGCTACCAGATGAACCCCGCCAACAAGCGCGAGGCGCTACGCGAGCTGGCCCTGGACGAGGCTGAAGGCGCCGACATGGTGATGATTAAGCCCGCGCTGAGCTACCTGGACGTGATTCACGAAGTGAAAGCGCATACCCACCTGCCCGTGACGGCCTACAACGTGAGCGGCGAGTACGCCATGGTGAAGGCCGCCGCCCGAAACGGCTGGCTCGACGGCGAGCGCACCATGATGGAGGTGCTCACCAGCATTAAGCGCGCCGGCGCCGACGCCATTCTGACCTATTTCGCCAAGGAAGCCGCCGCCGTGCTGCGCCGCGGCTAACGCATTCGCCCGATGGTTACTACCCGCCGCGCTACTCTGGCCGACGTGCCTGCCATCCTCGCCCTGGTGCGGCGGGTGGTGCCGTTGATGAACGCCAGCGGCAACTTCCAGTGGTCGGCTGACTATCCGAACGAAGCCGTTTTCACGGCCGACGTGAAACAAAACAACCTCTGGGTGGCGGAGCTTGACGGCGCGGTGGTGGGGGTGGCGGCCCTGACCCAGGACCAAGACGCGGAATATGCCCAGGCCGACTGGGACGTGACCGAACCGGCCTTGGTGACGCACCGCTTGGCCGTGGACCCCGCTGCCCAAGGCCGGGGCGTGGCCCTGGCCCTGATGACAGAAGCCGAAAAGCAGGCGGCGGTGCAAGGCCTGCGCGTGCTGCGGGTGGACACCAACTCCGAAAACGCGGCCACGCAGCGACTTTTTCCGAAGCTGGGCTACCGCTTTGCGGGCGAGATTTCGCTGGCGTTTCGGCCGGGGCTGCGGTTTTTTTGCTACGAAAAACGGCTGGACTAACCCCAGCGGCGTCCAGGCAGTATACGCCTCCGACCAGTGCCACCGGGAGGCCCGGTTGGCCGGGCAACAAAAATGCCCGAACTTTGCCCCCTGAAATACCTCACTTTACCACGTTAGTGCCGGGCCAGCGTTGCAACCGGGCGCCATTTCTTTGATATGATTACATCTCTCGTTACCGGCGGGGCCGGCTTCGTAGGAGCCCACGTGGCCCGCGAACTTCTCAAACTGGGCCACAAAGTGGTGGTGCTGGACGATTTGAGCGGCGGCTTTGAGGAAAACCTGCCCCACGCGGCCGAGTCGACGTTTGTACACGGCTCCATCCTCGACCACGAACTGCTGGCCCGCCTGTTCGACGAGCACAAGTTCGACTACGTGTACCACCTCGCGGCCTACGCCGCCGAGGGCCTGAGCCACTTCATTCGCCGCTTCAACTACCAGAACAACCTGGTGGGCAGCGTGAACCTGATTAACGAGAGCATCAAGCACAAAATCAAGTGCTTCGTGTTTACGTCCAGCATTGCCACCTACGGCGCCCTCACCCCGCCCATGCGCGAGGACATGACGCCCGAGCCCGAAGACCCCTACGGCGTGGCCAAGTATGCCGTGGAGCTCGACCTGAAGTGCGCCCACGAAATGTTCGGCCTGAACTACGTGATATTCCGCCCGCACAACGTGTACGGCGAGTACCAGAACCTCGGCGACCGGTACCGCAACGTGGTGGGCATCTTCATGAACCAGCTCATGCAGGGCAAGCCGCTCACCATTTTCGGCGACGGCGAGCAGAAGCGCGCCTTCTCCTACGTGGGCGACATTGCCCCCCACATTGCCAACTGCGTGAACATCCCGGAGAGCTACGGCGAGGTGATTAACATCGGCGCCGACCAGGAGTACACCGTGAACGAGCTGGCCACCACCGTAATGGAAAGCATGGGCCTCGAAGGCATGATTCGCCACGTGGAAGCCCGCAACGAAGTGCAGATTGCCTGGGCCGACCACTCCAAGGCGCACCGCCTCTTCGGCCAGGGCCGCGCCACCACCCTGCGCGAAGGACTCGACCAGATGGTGGACTGGGCCAAGCGCACCGGCATCAAGAAAAGCAGCAAGTTTGAGAACATCGAAGTGCTGGAGAAGCTGCCCCCGGTGTGGCTGGAAGACTAGGTTGATGCATTTTTAAGTATCGTTTGAGAGAACGTCATGCAGAGCGGAGCGAAGCATCTCGCGTGTGGTAGTAATCATTTACTCTTGCACGCGAGATGCTTCGCTCCGCTCTGCATGACGTTCAGTTTTTATCCTTTTGATTCCCCGAATGAAACGCATCCTCTGGGTGGCCATGCACCGGCCCGACCGCTCGCCCTCGCAGCGGTTCCGCTTTGAGCAATACATCGACTACCTGCGCGAAAACGGCTTCGACAGCGACTACTCGTACCTGATTTCGGCCGAAGACGACAAGGTGCTCTACAGCCCCGGCAACTATTTCGGCAAGCTGAAAATCTTCCTCAAGAGCGCGGCCAAACGCCTGGGCAACGTGCTGGACCTGGGCAAATACGACATCGTGTTTATCCAGCGCGAGGCGTTCATGATTGGCACCACCATTTTTGAACAGCTGTTTGCGAAGTCGAAGGCCAAGGTGGTGTTCGACTTCGACGATTCCATCTGGCGCAACCAGGGCGAGGCCGTGGGCGCCAACACCAAGCTGCTGTTCCTGAAGAACCCCGACAAGACGAAGGACATTATTGCCGCGTCGGACCTGATTTTTGCGGGCAACGAGTACCTGGCCAATTACTCGCGGCAGTTCAACAAGAACGTGGTGATTGTGCCCACCACCATCGACACCGATGAGTACCAGCGCGCCAAGCTGCCGCCGCACCCGGGCCGCGTGTGCGTGGGCTGGAGCGGCAGCTTCACCACCATCGAGCACTTCGAAACGGCCATTCCGGCGCTACGCAAGCTCAAGGCCAAGTACGGCGACAAGGTGTACTTCAAAGTCATCGGCGACGGCTCCTACCGCAACGAGGAGCTCGGCATTGCGGGCCTGCCCTGGCGCAAAAACACCGAGATTGAGGACCTGTCTGAAATCGACGTGGGCATCATGCCGCTGCCCGACACGGAGTGGGCCAAGGGCAAGTGCGGCCTGAAAGGCTTGCAGTATATGGCCCTGGAAATTGCCACGCTGATGTCGCCGGTGGGCGTGAACTCGACCATCATTCAGGACGGCGTGAACGGCTACTTGGCCGACCAGCCCGACGAGTGGGTGGACAAAATCAGCCGCCTCATCGACAACGAAGCCCTGCGCCTGGAAATGGGCCGCGCCGGCCGCCAGACGGTGGTGGATAAGTATTCGGTCATTTCGGAGCGCGGGCACTACCTGCAGCTGTTTCGCGAGCTGACGGCGTAACGTCACTTCGAAAGCAACAAAAAAGCCGCCTGAGAAATATCAGGCGGCTTTTTTGTTGTTATAACCTCTAAGGCTGACTAAACGGCCACCGCTTCAAACTGCGGCTCCAGAGCAGGAATGCTACGGTACCTAGCGCCATCATGCCCAGCGCGGCGAACTGGAAATAGAGCTTGAAATGCACGCCGCCCCACGTCACCTCGGCCGGCGCGATGCCCACGAACACGAACAGCCACACCACGATGGCCACGATGACGGGCAGCGGGTAGAGCGGCATCTTGAACGGCAGGGCCGCCGTGCCGCGCCGGCGCCGGAGCAGCACCAACCCCACGGCCTGGCCCACAAACTGCACCAGAATGCGCATGGCCAGAATGGCCGATATCACCTCGCCCAGCCGGAACAGCAGGCTGAACACGAAGCCGACGCCGCCCAGCAGCAGCAGCGAGACGTAGGGGAAATTCTTGGTGGGGTGCAGCTTGCCGAACACGGGCAGGAACTCGCCATCGGCCGCCGCCGCGTAGGGGATGCGCGAGTAGCCCAGCAGCACCGCAAACAGCGAGGCAAATGCCACCAGCAGCACCAGCGCCGTGGCAAAGGTGGCAGCCGCCGGCCCGTAGAGCCGCTCTACGAACACACTCACGATGAACTGCGACTTGTCGCCGGCGCTGGCCTGCCAACCCTGCACTTCCTGCCAGGGAATGACCGTGCCCACGCTCCAGTTCAGCAATAGATAGAGCGCCGCGATGCCCAGAATGCTCAGAAAAATGCTGCGCGGAATGACCTTCTCCGGGCCTTTGATTTCGGCGCCGAGGTGGCACACGTTGTAGTAGCCAAGGTAGGAATAGATGGTTTTGACGGCCGCTTGGCCCATGGCGACGGAAATAAGTAGGCCCGGCAAGGCCGGAAAGCCGCCTTCCGGAAAAATGGCCACGTGGTGGTTGGGGTGCGTGACGCCGCCGAAAATCAGCCAGCCCATGAGCCCGAGCACGCCCACCCACAGCGCCACGCCCAGCTTGCCAATGTCCTCGATGCGGCGGTAGAGGAGCACGATGAGCAGCAGCACCACGCCACCGGCCACGGCTTTGGGCTGCCACCACTCGGTCATCGGCACGAGGTAGCCGAAATATTGGGCGAAGCCGATGGCGCCCGATGCCAGCACCAGCGGCGACTGAATGAGCGTTTGCCACACGTAGAGAAACGACATGTAGCGCCCCCACTTCTGCTCGCCGTAGGCCAGCTTGAGGAAGCGGTAGCTGCCGCCGGCTTCGGGGTAGGCGGCGCCCAGCTCGCTCCAGATGAGGCCGTCGACCGAGGCCAGCGCCGCGCCCACCAGCCAGGCCAGCAGAAAATTGGGCCCCATGAAGCCCATGACCAGCGGCAGCGTGACGAATGGGCCAATGCCCACCATGTCAATCATATTGAGGGCGGTGGCCTGCACCAGGCCCAGGCGGCGCTGCAAAGAGGGTTGCGACATAGAGGCGAAAGTAGCGCGGACTTTCAGTCCGCGAGAGGAACCGTAACAACTCGCGGACTAAAAGTCCGCGCTACGTTTCACCAACCCCGGCCGCAGCCCCCGCGTAAGCCCGGGCATGAGTTCACCGGGTTCTTCTTCCAAACTGGCCATTTACGGGGCCATTGCCGCCAACGTCGCCATTGCCGCCAGCAAGTTTGTGGCGGCGTACTTCACGGGCTCCTCGGCCATGCTGTCGGAGGGTATTCACTCGCTCGTGGACAGCGGCAACGGCGGGCTTATCCTGCACGGCGTGCGCCAGGCCGAGAAGCCCGCCGACAAACGGCATCCCTTCGGCCGCAGCAAGGAGCTGTATTTCTGGGCGCTGATTGTGGCCATTCTGGTGTTTTCGGTGGGCGGCGGCATGTCGTTTTACGAAGGCATTGAGCACCTCAAACACCCGGCGCCCCTCTCCGACCCCACCTGGAACTACGTGGTGCTGGGCCTGTCTTTGGTGTTTGAGGGCATTTCCTGCTACCTGGCATTCAAGGCGTTCAATGCTGGCCGCGGCGACGCCGGTTTTTGGGACACGCTGCGGCGCAGCAAAGACCCCTCGGTGTTTGCCATTTTGCTCGAAGACCTGGCCGCTTTGCTGGGGCTGGTGTTTGCGCTGGTGGGCGTCTTCCTCGGGCATTTACTCAACAATCCTTACCTCGACGGCGCGGCTTCCATTGCCATTGGCCTGCTGCTGGTGTGCGTGGCCTTGTTCCTCATTTACAAAACCAAGCGCCTGCTAGTAGGCACCGGCGTCGACGATGAAACCCTGGATGCCATCGAGGCCCTGGTGCGCGCCCAGCCCAACATCGACCAGGTGGGCCCGCCCCTCACTTCCTACCTCGGCCCGGCCGACGTCATTCTGGCCCTCGACGTGGAGTTTGCCCACCACCTCACGGCCGAGGAAATCGAACATGCCATCGACGCGCTGCAGGACGTTATTCGGGCCCAATACCCGGAAATGAAACGCATTTTTGTGGAAGCCAAGTCGCTGTCGAGCCGCGAGCAGACCGCCTAGGCACATTCACCCCAAACAGCTCGTCTTGCTCATCGGGCGTTCTTTGCCCCTCTATCCAAACAGACTCCCCGCCGCATGGCCGACGCTAACGCTTCCAAACTCTCCCTCTACGGCGGCATTGCCGCCAACATCGCCATTGCCGTCAGCAAGTTTGTGGCGGCGTATTTCACGGGCTCCTCGGCCATGCTGTCGGAGGGCATTCACTCGCTCGTCGACACCGGCAACAGCGGGCTGCTGCTTTACGGCACGGCCCAAAGCCAGCGCCCGCCCGATGCCGAGCACCCATTCGGGCACAGCAAAGAGCTGTATTTCTGGGGCCTGATTGTGGCCGTGCTGATTTTCGCCATCGGCGGCGGCATGTCGTTCTACGAGGGCATCAAGCACATTCAGCATCCGGAGCCGCTCGAAGACGCCGGCTGGAACTACGTGGTGCTGGGCTTGTCCTTCCTGTTCGAGGGCATCGCGTTTTACTTGTCGGTGAAGGCGCTGCTGGCGCAATCGGAAGCCAACGTGGGCTTTGTGAAAATGCTGCGCACCAGCCGCGACCCGGCCGTGTTTGCGTCGGTGATGGAAAACCTGGCCGCGCTGGTGGGCCTGGCGCTGGCCGGCATTGGCGTGTTTCTGGGGCATTTGCTCAACAATCCGTACTTCGACGGGGGCGCCTCCATCGCCATTGGGCTGCTGCTGATGCTGGTGGCCGTGTTTCTGGTGGGCCGCACCAAGGGCCTGCTGGTGGGCGCCGGCGTGGATGCCGACACGCTGGCCAACCTGGAGCGCATTGCCCGCGCCCAGCCGCAGGTGCGCGAAATCCGCTCGCCCCTCACCATGTACCTGGGCCCGAACGACGTCATCATGGCGCTGGACGTGGATTTTGCCGACAACCTGACGTCCACGCAGGTAGCGGCGGCCGTGGAGCACCTGCAGGACGCCATCCGAGAAGAGCACCCCGAGGTGCAGCGTATCTTCATCGAGGCCAAAAACCTGGTGCAAGCAGCGCCCACCGCCGCAAAATAAGCTCGACCTTAACCCGAGGCCTCTTTTTGCGGTACACAGAAGCGGTGCCCGCGCTAGCTCAACAGCTGACGCGGGCGCTGGCATATTCCCCCTTTTCCAGCTATGGCAATACTTACCCCCGAATCCAGCCCGTTTCAGTCTTTTTGGTGGGGCGGCTACGAATGCACCGACCAGCTCAACGCCTTCGGCAACCGGGTCGACTTCCTGCCCCTCACCGGCCATTTGCAGCTGATTGACGAAGACTACGCCGCCCAAAAGCCCTTCAACGTGGGCACCGTGCGCGAGGGCATTCGCTGGGCGCACATCGAGAAAACGCCGTATCAGTACGATTTCAGCACCGTGCAAACCATGCTGGACGCCGGCGCGCGCCACGGCATTCAACAAATCTGGGACCTGTGCCACTTCGGCTTTCCCGACGACCTCACGCCGCTACACCCCATGTTTGCCCGGCGCTTTGCCGCGCTGTGCCGCGCGTTCGTCGATTTCTATCGCTCCGTGCGGCCCGAGGGCACGCTCATCGTGACGCCCATCAACGAGGTAAGCTTCATCAGCTGGCTGGGCGGCGACGCCAACGGCACTTCGCCCTACTGCCACGGCCAGGGCTGGCGCGTGAAGTACGGCCTGATGCGCGCCTACATCGAAGGCAGCTACGCCCTGCGCGAGGCCGACCCCAGCATCCGCTTGCTCACCACCGAGCCGCTCATCAACATCGTGCCGCCGCCCAACGCTTGGCCCCAGCAACGCCGCGAAGCCCGCGACGCCCACAACAACCAGTTTCAGGCCACGGATATGCTGTGCGGTCGGATGTCGCCCGAACTGGGCGGCAGCCCCGAGCTACTTGACATTGTGGGCTTCAACTACTACTACGACAACCAGTGGCAGCTGCACCCCTACCGCAAGCTGGGCTGGAACGACCCCGTGCCCGACCCCAACTGGGTGCCCCTGCACAAGCTGCTGCACAAAGCCTACAAGCGCTACGGCCGCCCTTTCGCCATCACCGAAACCAGCCACCCCGGCGTGGACCGGCCCATTTGGTGGCGCATGATAGCCGAAGAATGCGCCCAGGTGCTGCGCAAAGGCCTGCCGCTGCAAGGCGTGTGCATCTACCCCTTCATCGACCGGCCGGACTGGGACCACCTGCACCACTGGCACCAGTCGGGCCTGTTCGACGCCGACCTCTCGCAGCCCGGCCCGGCCCGCGTGCTGCACCAGCCCAGCGCCGAGGCCCTGCTGCAGGCCCAGGCATTGGTGAGCGCCGCGCGGCCGCCCCGCCGGCGCCGGCGCCTACCCGAGCTGCTGTAGCCGCGCGGCGCTTTACGGCGCGGCACTGTCCGATGCCTATTATTTTTAGGGCATGAACGTCGCCACCGCCACGCTGCTCACGCCCCTCGGCCCACTGGCCCTCACCGGTTCCGATGCGGGCCTGAGCGCCGTCACGTTCCTCAACGAAGCGGCCGAGCTTACCGCGCCCGCCGCCGTGGCCTCGTGCCTGCGTGCGGCCCACGAGCAGCTTCGGGCATATTTCGGCCGCGAATTGCGCGACTTCAGCCTGACCTATGCGCCCGCCTACGGCACCGATTTTCAGCGGCAGGTGTGGCAGGCGCTGGCGGGCATCGGCTACGGCCGCACGGCTTCCTACCTCGAGGTGGCCCGACGGCTGAACAACCCCAAGTCGGTGCGGGCCGTGGGCGCGGCCAATGGCCAGAACCCGCTGGCCATTGTGTGGCCTTGCCACCGCATCATCGGGGCCGACGGCAGCCTGACGGGCTATGCCGGCGGCATGCACCGCAAACAGTGGCTGCTGGAATTTGAGCAGCCCGTGCGCCAGGGCGGGCTGTTTGGGTGAGTAGCAAAACAGTGAGGGCGGAGTTAGCGAGGCTGATGCTTCGGCGGTGCAGCTTAGGGCACGAGTACCGCGTGAAACATTGGTCGTAGCCAATGCCTTTCCCACCCGTTTGCCTCAAAATGATTACGAGGATGCCAACAGTCGTTTAGCCATGTCGCCCCCTGCTGCTCATTCGCTGGCGGAAACGCTTTCGCTCCTTCACCCGACTCAGTATAGCAACGCTACCTACAACGCGACGGAAACGAGCAACAGACCAGCAAGAGCAGCCGCTCACGCGTGCGAGCCTGTGCGGCTGCTTGCGCCCTCTGCTTGTTCCAGTATTTGCCGTGCCCTGGTTCGTTAAGTCGGCTTCGCGCAACTTCGGCACGGGGTGGCAACACCTTACCAGCAAGCCTAGCACGAACGACAAAAGCAAAGGCGGGCGCATAGGGTTAGCCAATGGGAGAAGGCCCAGGACAGGTTCAGGTGCACGGGAACAGTACTTGCACTTTGCAGCGCGTCAGCGGTTTATAGCTCAGGCAAAGAGTCTCCACCCCCCAAACGAGCTATTGTCCCAACCAATCGCAAATTCGGTCCCTCCCCCCGGCACCGTATCTTGGAGCATGATTTTTCAGGATTTCCTTCCCCGGCCGGAGCTCCGCGAGTACGTGGCGTGCTACCACCTGCGGCACTTCGTGTTCCGGCCCGGGGAAGCGGTGCCCTTCAAGCCCTACCCGCCGCGCCCCGAGCAGTGCCTGAGCTTCTTTCCCCGCGACGCCCAACGCGTGGAGTACCCCGCCGAGCAGCGCTGGGTGACCCAGCCCCGCGCCGTGCTCGTCGGCCAGCCCACCCAACGCGTCAACCTGCACGTCGGGCGTGACTTTTTGGCCCTCATCGTCGTGTTTCGTCCCGGCGCGCTCTTTCGGCTCACCGGCCTGCCAACTGGCGAACTCACCGGCACGCACGTCGACGCCGAAAGCGTGCTTTCCCGGCACGTGCGCAGGGTCAGCGAGCAACTGAGCAGCGCCGCCGACTACGCCGAAATGATTCGGCTGGTGGAACACTTCCTGCTGGCGACGGTCCGCCGGAGCCACCGCCCCGCCTTGCCCGTCGACCGAGCCGCCGGCGGAGCGGTGACGGCCCCGGACGCCCTGTCGGTGGTCGACCTGGCCGGGCGCAGCTGCCTGAGCCCGCGCCAACTGGAACGCCAGTGCCGGGAGCGGCTGGGCGTGGGCCCAAAAACCTTTGCCCGCATCGCCCGCCTGCACCACGCCTACCAGCGGCGGTTTCGCTGCCCGCAGGAAGATTGGCTCAGCACCGCGCTGGCCTGCGGCTATTATGACCTGCAGCACTTGGCCAAAGACTTCCGCGCCCTGGCCGGGGCCGGCCCCACGGCCTTGTTCGCGCAGGACGAACGCGCCCCGGAGCGGGCTTTTGGCTGGCGGGAAAGCTAAGAGGGAAAACGGGCGCCCGCAAGTTGTCGGTTTTTTACCACCCATCCGGCCCCGGTCGGCGCGAGGTTTGCGCCATCATGAAACGCCGCACCTTTCTTTCCTCGACCCTCCTTGCCGGCCTCGGCGGCCCCGTGCTCGCGGCCCTGGGCCAGCAGGCGCCCGGCCCCGCCGCCTCCCTGCCCCCGTTTTACCTGCCGCCGGGCCCGGCTCTGCAGCCCGGGCCGGCCGGCGTCGCCGTGCGCACCCGCGTGCGCCACGGGCAGACCCGCGGGCAGTTTTCCTGCATTGAGGGCGTGCTCGCGCCGAAAACCATGGGCCCCGCGCCCCACGTGCACCGGGAGTTGGACGAGCTGATGCACGTGCTGGAGGGCACCGTGCACGTACTAGTCGGCACGGAGGTCTGCGAAGTCCGAGCGGGCGGGTGGCACTTCCGCCCGCACGGGGTGCCCCACACGTTCTGGAACAGCCACCCCACTGCCCCGGCCCGGTTCGTGGACATGTTTTTCCACCAGAACCTGGAAGATTACCTCGAGGAGCTCTTCGCCCAACTGCTGCCCGAAGCCGAACGCCGGGGCTGGGCCCCCGGGTCCCCGCAGCTGCGGGCGCGGCTCGACGCCCTCAATGCCCGCTACGGCATCGTGGAATTTCATGACCGGCGCGCACCGCTTATGCGGCAGTACGGCTTGAAATAACAGGCTGTCCCTCCCGCGTACGGCGAGAAAGGGGCCAACAAGCGCGGGGGCAAGCGGTTCACGAAACCGGTCCGAAGAAGGAGGAGGTTCATGCCTCACGGTAGGCGCCTGCCCGTGGTGCGCGTATTCAAGCGGCACCGTCTACACCTCGGGCTTTTTCTGGGTCATTGACTCAACTCCTGGCTGGGCGGCTGGGTTGCCAAACCAAAGCGCCACGGCCCCGGCAAAGCACCAGCAGCATCTTGGCTCACGCCTGTCCTTTTCGGCGCGCGAGGAAAGTTCCGATAACTGCGAGCAGGGCTAGGGCCGCCCGTGCATTTTCTCCGTACCCCGCGGTTGTTGCCCATCGTTCTATCTTTGTCGGGTCAACGGGTGTTTGGTTGGCATTTTGAAATTGAAATGCCTTTTTTAACGTGCGCCGTCGCCGGCTACACTTCCTGCCAAAACTGGCACAAAAGCCTCACTTCACTTTTTCCCGCGGTCCAATGACTGGTTTTCCTTCCATCCGCCGCGCACTGGACCTGCTTGGCCAAGCGGCAATGATAACCATTCGCGCGACTAACTGGTGTTTTGTCAGCCAGTTACCCTAACGTCCTGTTCATTATCGTGTCAGTTACACTACGGGCTGATGTGCACTATGTGCTGGACACGGCCGTTGTGCGAGCAATAAGAAAATTTGAGGCCGTACAGTAGTGCTCGGGGTTGATAGAGAAATATACCGCGCTGTTCAAGAAAACGGTGGTTATTCCAAAAGGCGGGGGCGTTCAGGCCACTACCATAAGAAGGCCCCGAAAATCTGCGTTTTCGGGGCTTTCGGGTGTATTGCAAACGACGGTCGAATAAGAATGGGCGCGCGAACGGAGAGCTACCGCTTCGTAATCCGGCCCGCCAGCCAGTAGGCCAGCCAGGCAAAGAGCGGCGCCGCCAGCACATCATAGGTGTAGTGCACGCGCTGCACCAGCACCAACAGGCCCACGGCTACGGTCATGAGCACCAAAGCACGACGCCAAGCGCGGCCGCGCACGGCCAGCACCAGCAGGGCCATGGTGGCCGTGTGGCCTGAGAAAAACAGGTCGCGCACAATGGGCTGCGTGGTCACTTCGAAAATGCGGTCCATCACTGGGTCGTGCAACACCACCAGGGCGGTGGGCGGCTCCAGCGGCAATAGCCACAGCGTGGCCATGCGCAACACCTGTAGGAAATAATAGCCCCACAGCGCCCGCAGCAGCAGGTTGGGCCGAGGCAGGAGGTAGACAACGGTGCCCGCAATGGCCCCGTAGATGATGGCAAACGTGGGCACCGACACGTCGTGCACCGGCAGCAGCGCCAGCAGCGGGTCGGGCAGCAGGCGCCCCGGCCGTGCCTGAATGAAATGGTAAAAGCCCGGCACCACCGGCAGCAGGCCCACCAGCAATGCAAGCACCAACGCCAGACGCAGCCGGAACGCCGGGCGGCTCCAGGCCGCAGCCCAACCCGTGCGGCGGGCTACCGCCGGGGCCGTTTCAAGGGGAGAGGTGGTAGCGGAAGAAAGAAGATTGGCCACAATCAGACAGAAGAAAGCCCGTCAGCCAATTAGCTGCGGATAACTCAACGGGCAAAAATACGGCGGCGGCCCCACAGCCGTGCAGATGTTTGATAACCGGGACGTAACATTACGGGCCGGGCATGCGTGCCTTGGGCCCTGATTTTCATTTCACTTTTTTCGCTCTTCTATGCGCCGTTCCGCTACTCTTCTTCGTTCTCTTCTGGCCGGCGTGGCACTGGCGGCGCTGAGCCGCCCGGCGCAGGCGCAAAACGCGGCCCTCAACGCCCGCATTGCCCAACTGGCCACCCAGGAAGAAGCCAAGGTGATTGCCTGGCGACGCGACTTTCACGAGCACCCCGAGTTGGGCAACGAGGAAACCCGCACGGCCGGCATCGTGGCCGCCCACCTCAAAAAGCTGGGCCTGGAAGTGCAAACCGGCGTGGGCCGCACCGGCGTAGTGGGCATTCTGCGCGGCGGCAAGCCCGGCCCCGTGGTGGCCCTGCGCGCCGACATGGACGGCCTGCCCCTCACCGAAAACAACGACCTGCCCTTCGCCTCCAAAGTAAAATCGACCTACCTGGGCCAGCCGGTGGGCGTGATGCACGCCTGCGGCCACGACACCCACGTGGCCATGCTCATGGGCGCGGCCGAGGTGCTGAGCCAGGTGAAAAAAGATGTGCCCGGTACCGTAAAATTCATCTTTCAGCCCGCCGAAGAAGGCTCGCTGCCCGGCGTGGAGGGCGGCGCCAAGCTCATGGTGAAAGAAGGCGTGCTCGACAAGCCCAAGGTCGACGCCGTGTTTGGCGTGCACATTCAGGCCCAGACCGAGGTGGGCAACCTCACTTACCGCCCCGGCGGCGAGATGGCCAGCTCCGACCGGTTTGCCATCAAGGTGCGGGGCAAGGGGGCGCACGGGGCCTACCCCTGGAACAGCGTGGACCCCGTGGTGACCGCCGCCCAGATTATCATGGGCCTGCAAACCATCGTGAGCCGCGAAACCAAGCTGATTGACGACGCGGCCGTGGTGACGGTGGGCACCGTGCACGGCGGCGTGCGCTACAACGTCATTCCGGCCGATGTGGAGCTCAGCGGCACCATCCGGGCGCTCGACCCGGCAGTGCAGCAGCGCATCTGGGCGTCCATCCGCCGCATTGCCACCAACATTGCCGAGAGCGCCGGCGCCACCGCCGAGGTCACCATCGAGCCTTACGTGCCCGTCACCAGCAACGACCCCGCCCTCACGACGCGCATGCTGCCCACGCTGCAAGCCGCCGCCGGCCCCGGCCACGTGCGCGAAATTAAGGCCGTGACCGGGGCCGAAGACTTTTCCTTTTACCAGGAGAAGGTGCCCGGCCTGTTTTTGTTTGTGGGCGGTATGACCAAAGGCCAGGACCCCGCCACCGCGGCCGACCACCACACGGCCGGCTTCCGCATCGACGAGAGCGGCCTCACGCTGGGCGTGAAAACGCTGGCCACCCTCGCCGTGGACTACCTCGACAGTAGCAAGCGCAAGCAAAAATAGGCCCGTTTTGGCCGATTCGGGCGAAAGGAATAATTCTATTTGTTAGAGTGCAAAATCGTCTTCACCAAACGTTCATGATTCGTACAAAATTTTGTCATAAGCATTAAAATTTTTAATCGACATCGATTGCGGAATGTAAAAATGGTTAGGTTGCGGCGGATTCACTGCGAAATATTCAACTTTTGCAGCGGGCCAAATTTCCCACCATCAACCCTTTTTACATGAGAAAACAATACTCAGCTGTAGCAGTAGCTCTGCTCGGCGCACTGGCCGCTACCACGGCACAGGCACAGGATGCGGCCCGCATTCAAACCAAAGTGTTGGGCAATGACAACCAGCCCGTGCTGGTACAATTCAGCCCCGAAGGAAAAATGGCCTACCGCGGCCTGAGCGGCGACCAAGTGCTGCGCCAGCAGCTTGGCCTCACCACCGCCGACCAAATGGTGCAGCGCACCCTGGAAACCGACCAAGTGGGCTACACCCACCAGAAGTTTGCCCAGTTTTACCAGGGCGTGCGCGTGGAGCACGCCACCTACACCGTGCACAGCAAGGGCGGCACCGTGGAAAGCATCAGCGGCGATTTTGAAAAGATTTCGGGCCTGAGCACCACGCCTTCGTTGAGCGAAAGCGCGGCCCTGACCAAGGCCCTGGCCCACGTGGGCGCCCGCAAGTACATGTGGCAAACCACCGAAGCCAACGCCGCCGAATTTGCCCCGCAGGGCGAGCTGGTGATAGTGCGCGACGGCCGCCAGAACGCCGAAACCGGCCCCCTGGTGCTGGCCTGGAAGTTCAACGTGTACGCCGCCCAGCCCATCAGCCGCTCCTTCGTGTACGTGGATGCGCGCAGCGGACAGGTGGTGTTGCAGGACAACATCATCAAGCACGCGGCGGCCACCGGCACCTTTGCCACGGCTTACAGCGGCAGCCGCACCATTGCCGATGGCACTACCACGGGCGGCTATTTACTGCGCGAAACCACCCGCGGCCTGGGCATTCAAACATTTAACTGCAAGAAGAGCAACAGCTACACCTCGGCCACCGATTTCATCGACGCCGACAACAACTGGACGTCGGCCGAATACAACAACGCCAACTTCGATAACGTGGCCGGCGATGCCCACGTGGGCGCCCAGGCCACGTACGACTACTGGAAAAACGTGCACGGCCGCAACTCCTACGACAACGCCGGGGCCATCATCAAAAGCTACGTGCACTTCGACGACGTGCCCGGCGGCGCTGGCTACGAGAATGCCTATTGGGACGGCGTGCGCATGACCTACGGCGACGGCGCTACCCGCTTCCGCCCGCTGACGGCGCTGGACGTGTGCGGCCACGAAATCGGCCACGCTGTGTGCGAAAAGACGGCCAACCTGACCTACGCCAACGAATCGGGGGCCATGAACGAAGGCCTGTCCGACATCTGGGGCGCTTCAATTGAGGCCTATGCCGTCGCCAACCTCGGCTTTACTTCGGGCGGCGTGAAAGCGAAGTCGACCTGGCTGATTGGCGAGGAAATCGACAAGCAGCAGGCCGCTTTGCGCTCGATGAGCGACCCCAAGTCGCTGGGCCAGCCGGCGTACTACAAAGGCCAGTACTGGGCGCCGCTCTCGTCGTCGCCCTCAAACGCCAACGACCAGGGCGGCGTGCACACCAACTCGGGCGTGCTCAACCACTGGTTCTACATCCTGGCCGTGGGCAAGTCGGGCACCAACGAAGGCGGCAATACTTACAGCGTGACCGGCCAGGGCATTGATGCCGCTGCCAAAATCACCTACCGCATGGAAAGCGTGTACATGACGGCCTCGTCGACCTACGCCCAGGCCCGTACCTACGCCATCCAAGCCGCTACCGACCTGTACGGCGCCGGCTCGGCCCAGGTCATTGCCGTCACCAACGCCTGGTACGCCGTGGGCGTGGGCGCGTCGTACACCGGCGGGGGCACCACCACGCCGCCCACCACCACGTATTGCACCATCAAGGGCACCAGCCAGTCCTACGAGTGGATTGACCTCGTGCAACTGGGCAGCATCAACCGCACCTCGGGCAAAGACGCCGGCTACTACAACGGCACGGCCCTGAGCACCACCGTCACCGCCGGCTCGGCCCAGACCATCTACTTCTCAGCCGGCTTCACCAGCACAGCTTATACCGAGTACTGGAAAATCTACATCGACTACAACAAGAACGGCGTGTTTACCGACGCCGGCGAACTGGTGGTGAGCGGCAGCAGCGCCAGCGCGGGCACCCTCAGCAGCACCTTCACCGTGCCCACCACCGCCCGCAACGGCACCACGGTGATGCGCGTGATTATGAGCGACAACTCAGCCACCACCAGCTGCGGCACCTTCAGCTACGGCGAGGCCGAGGACTACACCCTCAACATCACGGGCGGCGCGGCCCTCACCGCTCCGGCCACCCTGGCCGGCAATTCCACGCCGCTGGGCAACGAGGCCGCCAGCACCTTCCAAGTGTACCCCAACCCCGCCACCGACGCCCTGCGCCTGGCCCTGCCCGGCAACGCCGAAGCCCAGGACGTGACCGTGACCGACGTTCGCGGCGCCCGCGTGGCCGGCGCCACCCTGCGCAACGGCACGCTGGACATCAGCGGCCTGGCCAAGGGCATGTACACCGTGAGCGCCAGCGACGGCCAGAAAGTGTTCCACCAGCGCTTCGTGAAAGAGTAGCCCGTTCGGCGCTCCACTGAGCCACAAAAAAGCCCTTCCGCTGCAGCGGAAGGGCTTTTTTATTTGCAAAATTCCAGCCGGGTTATTTCAGCTCGTAATCCAGCTTGAGCATCACGGTGGCAAAGCCGTCGTTGTTGCGCGAGGCGCCGTTCAGGCGCTTGCTGATGTCGTCGAGCTGGTCGCCGGCCGAGAAATAGTAGTTGCCTTCGAGGCCGGCGCGCAGCCGGTCGGTGAGGCGCACGGCGAAGCCGGCGCCCACCGGAAACACGCCCGTCAGGGCCGGGTAGTCGTTGCGCTCGGGCGCCAGAAAAACGGTTTGGCCGCCGGCGCGCGTGGTACCCAGGTAAGACTTGGGGTTGTAGAGCACCAGCCCGGCCCCGCCTTGCAGGTATACCTGAAACACCGGCGCCTCGGCCAGCGAAGCCGCAAAAATGGACTCGTCGGGCAACAGGTCGAAGCGCAGGAACACGGCCCCCAGGCCGTTGGTGCTGGTGAAGGCCAGGCCGCGCTCCTTGGCTTTGTCGCGGGCGCCCATCTCGAAGTAGGAGAACTCGCCGGCGATGTGCATGTGCGCCGTGAGGCGGTAGCGCACGCCTGCGCTCACGGCCGGGCCCAGGAAGTTGTCGCCAAGGGCGTTGCCCAGGTCGCCGTCGTAAAACGTGGTGCCGCCGGCCAGCGTCACGTGCAACGGTCCGCGGTAGTAAGGGCGGCCCTGCCGGTTGTAGTGCCGCACCTCTCGGTGAAACTGGGCCTGCGCCGGCAGGGCGCCGGCCACGCCCACGCCCGCCACCAGGGCCTTAAATATCCAAGAACGAAACCGCATAGGTAGTCTAAGTAAAAATGGAGGAATCCCCCGGATGGCCCCTAACGACCACGCGGCGGAAATCCGTGTCTACGCGGCGGGCTTATTTAAAGGTGCCTTGCGGGTCGGGCAGCTTGGCCAGCAGGTCGGTCACGAGGTCGAGGTCGAGGCTGCTCACGCTGGCGTTCTGGCCTTTGTGCACGGCGGCCCAGGCCTCGGCGTATTTCTCCTGGTAATAGAGGCCCCGAGCGAGCTGCTGCCAGGCAATGGCGTTGGCGGGGTCGACGGCGGTGGCGCGCTGCAGCAGGTCGAGGCCGGTGGCGAGGTCCTTTTTCTTTTTGGTCTGGCTGTAGCGAATGAGGTAGCTCGTGCCCAGGTCGCTCATGATAAGCGAGTTGTTGGGCGCCAGCGCAAATCCTTTGTTCAGCAGGCCAATGGCCGCGTCGGGGGTGGCGTCGGCACTGGCCACAATGCCCAGGCCGCGGTAGGCATCGGGGTTTTGGGGGTTGAGCAGCCAGGCCAGGTTGAAGCGGTAGGCGGCGGTGTCGGGGTTGTTTTCGCGCAGGTACTCGAAGCCTTTGGTGGCGAAGAAGGTGCTGGCCTCGCTGGTGGAAGCAAAGCTGGCCGCAATGGCCTTGAGCTGCGCCTCGCCAATAATTTGGGTGGCCTGAGCGGGGCTGAGGCCACCGAACAGCGGCAGCAGGCGGGCGGGCTTGCCGGGAGCCGCCGTGGTGGCGGCCAGGCTGCCGTCGGCGTTGGTGGCCTGGCCTTTGCTTTTGCGTTGGGCGTGGGCCGGGGAGGCCACCAACAGGCCCAGCAGCCCAGCGGCGGCCACGGCCCGCAAAACGGTTTTGAAAGAAGCGGAGAGAAACACGTGGATGCGGTAATGAATAAAAAGAAAGCGTAACCCCATCAAAATGGGCCAGCTACGGATGCTGACAAAGATAAAGCCAACCGCGGCAAGGCCGGGCCGCGCCGCAGCCTTTGCCCGTGGGCAAACTGCGGCGGCCGCCGGGGCGTAGGTGAGCCACGCGGCGGGCGCCTGCCCGTGGCTTTTCCTTGCTCGTTGTGTATGCGTCGTTTGTTGTTGGCGGTCCCGGTGGCCGCGTTGCTGGTCGTGGCGGTAGTGGTGCTGGCCACCGAATACGTGGTGGCCCGCCCCAGCCGCCGGGCCAAAGACGTGGCGTACGTGCCCGCCAATGCCCCCGATGTTGACCCGGCCCGCCACGTACTCGACGTGTATTCGCCCAAGAAGGCGGCGCCCCACGCGGCTGGCTTCCCAGTGGTGCTGTTCATCCACGGCGGCAGCTGGACCAGCGGCAACAAAAACATCTACACATTCATTGGCCGCCGCCTGGCCAAGCAGGGCGTGGTGGCCGTGGTCATCAACTACCGCCTGGCGCCGCCCGTGCACGTGCCCGAGCAGGCCGCTGACTGCGCCCGCGCCCTGGCCTGGACGGTGCAGCACATTCGGCAGTACGGCGGCGACCCCGCCCGCGTGTTCGTGATGGGCCACTCGGCCGGCGGCGGGCTGGCCGCCCTGCTCGCCACCGACGACGAACTGCTGGCCGCCCACGGCCTGCCCCACAACCCCGTGCGCGGCGCCATTCTAGACGACCCGGCCGGGCTCGACATGTACAGCTACCTCCGGGAAATGAAGTACAGCAACGACGAACAGTACCTCGTGCCCTTCGGCAAAGACCCCGCCGTGTGGAAGCAGATGTCGGCCATCTACAAAATCAAGCCGGGCCTGCCGCCGTTCATCTTTTACCTGGGCGGCGAGACGTACCCCAGCATCAGCGGCAGCTCGGGGCGCTTCCGCGACAAGCTGAAGGCGACGGGGCAGGCGCCGCTCTACACCATCGTGCCCGGCCGGCACCACATTCCCATGGTGCTGCAGCTGTATTGGCAGCACAACCTCATCTATCAGGGGCTGCTGAAGTTTGTAGGGGCCTGAGGCGAAATGGTTTTTTTGCTCGTTTTTATAATTGGAGCCTTTCGCTAAACCTAGACACAGAGTGTTCGATGAAGCTAGTGTAGGCCCACCCAGAACTGTTTTACTCGTCCCTTGCCGTTGCATTCAACCCGCATGGAGGTCGGGTCTATTACGCGCCACCCCACTTGGTAGTGCATGCGCGTATCGGGCTGCGCGTGTTGGGCGTGCCACGGGTTATACCGCTCGAGGGGCAGCTGTTGGATGGCCTCGTCGCTCATGAGTTCCAAATTTAACGAGTCGGGTAACGCCACGCCCGCGGGCACCACCTGCTCGCTGGCCTCCGCAAAACGCCCAATCTCGGAAAGCAGAAAGCCCCGAATGCATTCAGGGCTTTCTGCTTTCCGAGATTGGGTTCGAAATGACAACCAAGCCTTACAAATACTTCTCGTAAATGCCAGCCGCTATTTTTTCCACAATGCCCTTGGGCACTACGCTGGTGAGGCCGGCCGATACTTTGTTGAGCACGCCGGGAATGATTTCGGCCTCGCCGGCCAGCAGGCCTGCCACGGCGGCTTCGGCCACGGCTTCGGGCGTCATCGACACCTTGTTGGCGGTGGCTTGCAGCTCGGCGCCCATGCCGGCGCGGTCGGCGAAGGCAGTGGTGGTGGCGCCGGGGCACAGGCAGGTCACCGAGACGTTGCTCGACTTTAACTCGTAGCGCAGGCCGCGGCTGAAGCTGAGCAAAAACGCCTTGCTGGCCGCGTAGAGCGACAGAGACGGCACCGCCTGGTAGGCGGCCGTACTCGACACGTTCAGGATGTACGCCTTGGGTGCTTTGTGCAGGGCCGGCAGCAGCGCATGCGTGAGGGCCACGGGCAGGTGCATGTTCAGCTGCAGCATGTTCTGCTGTTCGGCCAGGCCGAGCTGCTCGAACCGCCCCCAGAGGCCGTAGCCGGCGTTATTCACCAAAATGGCCAGTTGGTTGGTTTGTTGGGTAGCCCAGGCAGCCACGACGTCGGCGGCACCGGGCGCGGCCAGGTCGAGGGCCAGCACGTGGGCCTGGCGCTTATGCTTCTGGGCTACCTCCTGGGCCAGCATAGTGAGCTGGTCTTCGGAACGGGCCACCAGCAGCAGGTCGTAGCCGCGCCGGGCCAGCAAGAGGGAGATGGCCCGGCCAATGCCGCGCGAAGCGCCGGTAACGAGAGCGTACATCTTATCAGTGAACAGTGAGCAGTGAGCAGTGAACAGTTGCCAGGAGTTCACCGAACAACACTGTTCACTGCTCACTGCTAACTGTTCACTAAATTATTTCACCAAGTGCAGAAAGCGCAGGTAGAACGGCGTGGGGCTGTCCTGGCTTTTGGGCTGGTACTTGCCCGCGAGGATGGGCACGTACATCACGCGGCGGCGGCTGGCATCGCCCACCAGCGGCGACTGCGCCACCCGGTGCCACATGCGCCCGTCGTGCACGGTGAGGTCGCCGGGCTCGGTTTCCACGGCCACTTCGTTGGGGTCGTAGAACACGTCTTTGTAGTACTTCTTCCGAAACAGCATCTTGTGCAGGCCCTGGCGGTGCGTGCCAGGTATGATGCGCAGGCCGCCGTTGGTGGCCTTGGTGCCGTCGAGGTGTAGGCCCACGTTGAGCATGGGCCCGATGCGCTTGCCGTAGAACACGTCGCGCAGCGAGTCGGTGTGCCAGCCCATCTGGCTGAATTCGGAGCCTTCCACGTTCACGTAGTGGTTCACCACGAGGCCGTCTTTCTCGTTTTCGCCCACGCGGCCGCCTTCGGCTTCCAGCAAGGGAAACAGGGCTTTAAAACGCTCGTCTTGCAGCAGCTCGTGCAGCACGGGGTGGTGCTGCGAGGCAAAGGCGAAGCGCTGTACAATGCGCGAGCCGTCCACGTCGTGGCCGTATTTGATGGGCACGCCGTTCACTTTTTCCACGCCCTCGGCCAGCCAGCGGGCCTGCACCTCCTGGGTGGCTTTGAGGAGTTGCTGCACGTACTCGGGCGAAGCGAACGGGCGAAAATGAAGGAAGCCGTATTTAGCAAAAAAGGCTCGTTGCTCGGCCGTGAGGGCATGGCCAAGGGTGAAGCGGGGGTAGTCGGGAGATAAGGCCATAGCAGAAAAAGGGCAGCCACCAGGGGCTTCCAGCGATGCACAAAGGTAATACGCCCGGCGAAGCGCCCGGCCGTGTGGCGGGCCCTCCGCGCGGCGCGCGGCGGCTAACAACCGGCCCGCCGCGCGGGGGTTTTAGTGGTTGAAGCTCGCGCCGGCCGGGTGAATTCCGGGTGAACGCGGGGCGCCGCCGCCATCTGCCGACGGCCTGCCGGCCTAAATACTTTACGGATTTCGATTTAGCTCCGGCAGCACTGGAGCAGCGGCCCCTATTTTGTCTGGTAGCCCCTCAGAAAACCTCGCGCAGCCACTCGAAAATATTTCTGCCGGCGCAGTGCGCAACGCCCGGCGGCAGCGGCGCGCAAGCCCGGCGGCCAGCGTAGGTAGGGGCACTGGCCATTTCCAATGACGGTTCAGGTCAATTAATTGGCGATTTCGGCCAAAATTCCCCACCTTCACCGCGGCGCTTTATGCTGCCGTAATTCCCACACGTTCACTACAGCCCCTGCCCCAATGGTTTTCACCCCCAGCCCCATGCTCCTGAAGCTGCTCTACACGCGCGGCAGCCTGCACAACTTGCCCGACAACGCGGGCGTGGCCTTCAGCATCAAAAACCGGCTCGACACCGTGAAAGTCACCGGCTTCCGGCAGGTACAGATTGGGGACGTGGTGGTGCCGGCCGAAAAAATATTGGTGGACCTGGGCGACGGCGAGCGCCGCCCCGCCAGCCAGATAAACGCCGACGGCCAGGCCATCGACCTGCCCGTGGGCCGCTCCCTGATGATAGTGCTCGACACGCCGGCCCTGCCCGAAGGCATGCACCCGGTGCAGGCCTGGTTCTCGACCGATGCCTTTGGCGACCTGCACGTGGAAGTAGAAGACGCCATTGTGAGCGCCGCCAACCACAAGCCCCGCATCCCGCGCGCCGCCGACGACGACTATTCGGAAGCCGCCGTGGCCGCCCGCCAGCGCTTCGCCGAGCAGTTTTCAGGCAAGGAGTTCACCCACCTCAAGCACTACTCCTTCGATGCCCACCAGCTGCAGGGCAACTGCGAGCATTTCATGGGCGTGGCCCAGATTCCGGTGGGCCTGGCCGGCCCGCTCACCGTGAACGGCGAGCACGCCCAAGGCGACTTCCTCATCCCGATGGCGACCACCGAGGGCACCTTGGTGGCCAGCTACAACCGCGGCATGCAGGTGCTGAACCTGTGCGGCGGCGTGAAGTGCACCGTCATCGGCGACGCCATGCAGCGGGCGCCGGTGTTTGTGTTTGCCGATGCCCGCGGCGCCCGCGACTTCGGCAAGTGGGTGGAAGACAACATTGACCTGATTCGGCCGCAGGCCGAAAGCACGTCCAGCGTGGCCAAGCTGCAGTACATCGACACGTACCTGAGCAACAAGTTCGCCTACCTGCGCTTCAATTTCAGCACCGGCGACGCGGCCGGCCAGAACATGGTGGGCCGCGCCACCTTCGCGGCCTGCTCCTGGATTCTGGAAAATTACAAAGACGTCAAAATCGAGCATTTCTACCTCGAATCGAACTTCGCCACCGACAAAAAAGCCAGCCAAATCAACGTGATGCGCACCCGCGGCAAGCGCGTGGTGGCCGAGGCCGTGGTGAAGCGCGACGTGCTGCAGCAGCGCATGCGCGTGACGCCCGAGCAGCTGGCCTACCACGGGCAGGTGAGCAACGTGGGCGCCTTCATTTCGGGCGCCAACAACAACGGCGCCCACTCGGCCAACGGCATCACGGCCATGTTCATCGCCACCGGCCAGGACGTGGCCAACGTGAGCGAGTCGTCGGCCGGCATCCTGTATTCGGAAGTGACGCCGGAAGGCGATTTATACATCAGCATCACCATTCCGTCGCTCATTGTGGCCACGCACGGCGGCGGCACCGGCCTGGCCACCCAAAACGAGTGCCTGCAGATGCTGGGCTGCGTGGGCCGCGGCACGGTGCGCAAGTTTGCCGAGATAGTGGCCGGCGTGGTGCTGGCCGGCGAGCTCAGCCTGGGCGCCGCCATCAGCAGTTCCGACTGGGTGAGCAGCCACGAGCAATACGGCCGCAACCGCTAAGCCTCTACCAACGCATTTCAGCTGATTTACGCATGAAACCCTCGATTACCGCGCTGCTGGCTGGGTTGCTGGTGGCGGTTGGGCTGGCGGCGCCAGCGCGGGCCCAGTCGCAGCCCGACCTTGGCGACATCGGCCTGCAGCTTTACCAACGCGCCAACTCGCCCGGTGCGCTGGAGCGCATGCGCAAAGACCTCATCAACGCCCCCGAAGCTTACCTCGTGAGCGTGGAGCAGCCCGGCGTGCTGGTGCTGCCCAACAAACGCCGCGTGCGGGTGCCGGCCATGCGCTACAACGTGGCCCTGCACCTGCTCGAAGCCCGCGACTCGACCGGCAGCCACGTGTGGCCGCCGGGCAGCCTCGACGGCTTTTACCTGGGCCAGGGCGCCGATGCGCGGCATTTCCGCACCTACATGGTGCGCGATGGCAGCACGCGGCGTGAGTTTGTGGAGGTGCTGACCCGCGACGACAACGCCTTCCTGGTGCTGGCCGTGCTGCACCACTACGTGCACGACGACGCCCAGTACGACCCCGTGCTGCAGACCATGACCCGGCCGGCCCGCACCGAAATCGGCCAGGTGGTGGTGGCCGGACCGGGCGTGAAACCGCAGGAGCCCCTGCGCGCCGTGTCGCTCAACCAGCGCGAGATTCCGCGCCTGTTTGGCACGCGCGCCCCGCAGGTAGAAGCGTACGCGGCCAAAGAGCACCTTAGCTATACCGACCTGGCGCAGGTACTAAGAATGGTGGAATACTACAATTTGCAGGGAAAATAGCCGCTTCACCACCTTCTCCAAGCAGGATTTGATGAGGCGGGTCGAAAAGGCTGAAACGCACTCGCTGCAGCTGAGCGAGTTGTTGTAAATTTGTTTCCCCTTACGCAAATCACTTTACCGCTATTCATTTGTGAAGAACTTTACGCCTTTCTTTTTTGCAATTCTGCTGAGTGCTTTTGCCCGCCCGGTGGCGGCCCAGACCTCCCGCGACGCCGCCGAAGCCCGCGTGGCCTACCAGCAGGCCAACACCGGCGCGTCGGCTCGGGCATATCGCGCCGCGATGGGGCAGCAACCCGCCGGCTTTCTGGGGGGCAATGCGTTTCAGCCGGGCTCGCTGCGCACCTTCGACGGCCGCAACCTGCTGGTGCCGGGCCTGCGCTACCACGCCGGTCTGCACCTGCTCGAAGCCCAGGACTCGGTGGAGCTGGATTCGACCCATTTCTGGCCCGCCAGCAGCCTGCGTGGCTTCGACTTCGGCGAAGCCGGCAACCCCGACCAGCCCCTGCGCCGCTTTCGCTCGCGCTTGGTGAAGGAAGGCAGCACCGGCACGCGCCGCGAATTCGTGGAGGTGCTCACCGCCATCGACGCCGGCCCGCAGCTACTGGCCTGGTTTTATGCCCCCGCCCCCGACGCCACGCCCAACGGCAAGCACCCGCTGGTGGGCACCCTGCTGGCCGGCCCCGGCACCGTGGGCACCGAGCCGCTGCGCCCGCTGGAGCCCTCCGAGGCATCGGTGCTGCGCCTGTTCGGTGCCCGCGCCGACGCCGTGCGCACCTTCGCCACGGGTCAGCACCTCGACTACACCCGCCCCGCCGACATCGCCCGGATGATGGACCACTACAACCGCATTGCGGTGGTGAAATAAGAAACACCGGCCTCAGCGCCCAACAAAACAGCCGGCCCCTTGCGGAGCCGGCTGTTTTGTTGGGTAGCCGTGGGCAGCACTAAAGCGGATTGGCCGTCACCTTGAAGCGCGAATCGGCCTTCACCGTGAAGTTGCTGGCACTGAACCGGTTCGAGCGCGAATCCACGGTCAGCTCATACGTCTCGGCTTTCAGGTATTCGTCGAGGCGGGCGGTGGTGGGCGTCAGCTTGATGGTGTTGGTGCCGCGGGGCACGCTGCTGATGCTGGCCAGCAGGATTTTGTTGTTGGTGTTGGGCGTGTTGATGTACACGTCCAGCTTGTCGAGAAAGTCAAAGTTGGCCCCCGACGGGTCGGTAATGGTCAGCACCATCTCCTCAAGGTACACGTCCTTCACCTTGTCCTTGGTGGTCTTGTTGTTCTGAAACGAAGCGGCCGAGTTGGTTGTCACCGTGACGGGTGCGGGCAGCTGCGTAGAGCCCGGCAGCCCCGGAATGACCACGCTCTGCGACGTGTCGACGGTGAACGTCAGCAGCTGGTCAATCTTCTTGCAGCCCACTACGGCCAGAAACAGCACCAAGGGCGCCAGGAGGAAGATTCTTTTCATGGTCGTCATATTTGAATTAGAAGAACCGAGTATACGAAAAATTCCGGGGTGGAAGTTCCGGACGGGGCCGGCGGGCCTAGTCCATTAGGTCGGCCGAGCGGGGCGGGTCGGGCACGAAGCCGGGGTTCCAGCTCATGGGATAGCGGGCGTCCACGTAAGGCAGCGCGGTTTCGGTGAGGTAGAGCGGGCGGAAGGTGTCGACCATCACGGCCAGCTCGTGGGTCTCCTTTTTGCCGAGGCTGGCCTCCACGGTGCCGGGGTGTGGGCCGTGCGGCAGCCCCGTGGGGTGCCAGGTGAAGGACGCCAAATCGACGCCCTTGCGCGACATGAAATTGCCGGCCACGTAATACAGTACCTCGTCGGAATCCACGTTGGCGTGGTTGTAGGGCGCCGGAATGCTGAGCGGATGGTAGTCGAACAAGCGCGGCACGAACGAGCAGATGACAAAGTTGTGCCCCTCAAACGTCTGGTGCACGGGCGGCGGCTGGTGCAGGCGCCCCGTGATGGGCTCAAAATCGTGAATGCTGAAGGCATAGGGGTAGAAATACCCGTCCCAGCCCACCACATCGAAGGGCGAGTGGGCGTAGGTGAGCTGGTGTAGCATGCCTTCTTTCTTCACTTGCACGAGGTAGTCGCCCTCGGGCTGGTCGTGCGGCAGCAGTTCGGTGGGCGGGCGCATGTCGCGCTCGCAGTAGGGCGAGTGCTCCAGCAGCTGCCCGAAGTGGTTACGGTAGCGCCGCACCGTTTCGACGGGGCTGAACGACTCCACAATCATCAGGCGCACGGGGCCTTCTTCAAAATGCAGCTGGTGGATGATGGTGCGCGGCACCACCACGTGGTCGCCGGGCTCGAAGGCCACCTTGCCCATCTGGCTCCACAGCTCGCCGCGGCCTTCGTGCACAAAAATTACCTCGTCGGCCTGGGCGTTTTTGTAGTAGTAGCCCATCTGCTTTTCCGTGGGATTGCAGATGCTCATGGTCACGTCGGCGTTGCCGAGCAGGGTTTGGCGGGCGGCCAGGTAGTCGCCGCCGGTGGTGGTTTGGGCCAGCGTGCGCAGGTGCTCGGGCTGCAGCGGCCGGTCCTTCAGCAGCTTGGGCGCATACGGTTTGGGCTCGCCCACGTGCTTAATCTGCGTAGGCGGGTGTACGTGGTAGAGCAGCGACGACACGCCGTGAAACCCCAGCGTGCCCACCAGCTGCTCCGAATACAGGGAGCCGTCGGGCTGGCGGAACTGGGTGTGGCGCTTGCGCGGAATCTGGCCGAGGCGGTGGTAATACGACATAACTCAGGGGGTGGGATTAGCTTGCGCTGACCTGCGGTTGGGCCCGTGAAGTTACGAAAAACGCGTACCCGGCAGCCGTCCCCCCAAGCGGTGCCTGGGCACGGACAGTGCGAGAGCGAACGATTTCAACCGAACCCAAGCACCGCTTGGGGCCACGTTATTTCCCCAGCAGCGCCAGCTGCGCCGAGCTGTCGCTCACGGCGTGCAGGGCGCTCTGCAGCTCCTGGTCCTGCTCGCGCAGCACGGTGTAGTAGGCCACCGTGCCGTAGGCGCTGCGGGCAATGTAGGCCTTCAGCTGGTTGCGCAGCAGGGCGGCGCAGCGGCGCACGGTGCTGGCGTCGGCCTTCACGCCATCCTGTGCGGCTTGGGCAGCCAGGCTCACCAACTGCGCGTCCGAGATGCGGAACGTGGCGTTGAACTGCTCGAAGCGCAAGCCTTCCAACTCGGCTTTATGGGCCTGGTAGAAATTCAAGGCGAAAGCGCGGGCCACGCCGTGGCTCATCAGCCGGGTGTAGTAGGCAGAGTGGGCAATGGAGTCGCGGGCCACAAACACGTCGGGCATGATGCCGCCGCCGCCGTACACCGTGCGGCCGTGGTCGGTGCGAAACCGCAGGCCTTTGGCAAACTTCACGCTGTCGGCCGACTGCAGTTCGCCGCGGGCGGCGCGGTTGGCCACGTCGGCGCTGTATTCGGCGTAGTTGGCGCCGTAGGGCTTCTGAATGGAGCGGCCGGCGGGCGTGTAGTAGCGGGCAATGGTGAGGCGCAGCTCGCCGCCGTCGCTGAGCGAGATGGGCTGCTGCACGAGGCCCTTGCCGAAGGTGCGGCGGCCCACCAGAATGGCGCGGTCGTGGTCTTGCAAGGCGCCGGCCACCACTTCGGCGGCCGAGGCGCTGCCTTCGTCCACGAGCACCACCAGGGCGCCTTCCTCAAACTCGCCGGCTACTTTGGCGTAGGTCTGCGAGTCGTATTGCTCGCCTTTGCCGTCGGTGTACACAATTTTGCGCGAGCCGGCGATGAACTCGTCGGCCAGGCGGGTGGCGCGGTCCAAGTAGCCGCCGGGGTTGCCGCGCAGGTCGAGCACGAGGCGCGTGAGGCCCTGGCGACGCAGGTCGACCAGCGCGGCCTTGAACTCGTCGTAAGTATTCGAGGCAAACCGGCTCACCTTAATGTAGCCGGTTTGGTCATCGACCAGGTAAGCCGCGTCGATGGACGAATTGGTGATGCGGCTGCGCGCAATGCTCAGGCGCAGCGGCTGGCCCAGGTGCCGGCGGCGCAGCTCCACGGTGAGGCTGCTGCCGCGCGGACCGCGCAGCAGCTCGGTGAGGCGGCCCGTGGTGAGGTGGGCGCCCGACACGCGCTTGCCGCCGATGCTCAGAATCTGGTCGCCGGGCTGCACGCCCGCTTGCTCGGCGGGGCCGCCGCTGAGCGGGGCCACCACGGTCATGGTGTCGCGGAAAACGTTGAATTCAATGCCCACGCCGTCGTAGTCGCTCTGCAGGAAGGCGTCGGTTTTGTCGCGGTCACGCGCCGGGATGTACACCGAGTGCGGGTCGAGCTTTTCCAGCATTTGCACCACGGCATAGTCGGCCAAGCCCTCGGTGTCGACGGAGTCGGCGTAGTCGCGGTCTACGTAGCTCAGAATTTCCTTGAAGCGCAGGTAGCCACGGGCCGTGGCGTCGGGATTTTCCGACGAAGGCCGGAAGGGATTATTGGCCACCAGCACGCCACAAGCCAGGGTCAGGGTGAGCAGCGCGCCCTGGCGTAGCCACCCGCGCAGCCGCTGCCGGGCAGCCGGCCGGACGGGTTCCGAAGCATCGGGAAGGGTAGCGGACATTAATTAGAGTATAGATGTTAGCGTATAGAATAAACCGTAAGTTGAAATCAAAACTATTGAAAGTTTCTTAGTTAGCATCTCAAACATACCCCAAAAAGGCAATTTCTTTAATAAATACAGTATTTTAGATTCAAAAATCAAATAAACCGACAATACTTACGGGATATTGCAATTAAAAAACATGTTTAAGTGCATCTTCTTTAACGATGCAATTTAGGATTTTACCAATCCGTCATTGACGTGATTTCGATGAGTCAAGGCAAAAACCCGTTCAGTACTGCCTTTCTCGATGCCAGCGCCGAAGGACGGGTAGGTACGGCAACGGGTGCGCTTCGGATTAGGCCCTGCCCCCTGCCGTATCTTTGCACCAGCGGCCACGGCGGCCGTTTCCTTTCCGCATAAGCACACCGGGCACATGGGCCGCATTCTTGCCATCGATTACGGGAACAAGCGCGTTGGCCTGGCCGCCACCGACCCGCTGTGCCTCATTGCCTCGCCGCTCGAGACCATTCACAGCAAAGACCTGCTGACGTACGTGAAGGCCTACCACCAGCGCGAGCCGCTGCGCGCCATCGTGGTGGGCATGCCCCGCACGCTGCTCAACGAGCCCACCGACGTGACCAGCGCCGTGGTGGGCCTGCTGCGCACGCTACGCCGCGAGCTGCCCGACGTGCCCGTGCACGAACTCGACGAGCGGTTTACCTCGCGCATGGCCCACGCCACCATGCTGGCCGGCGGCCTGGGCCAGAAAGCCCGGCGCGACAAAGCCACCGTGGACCGCATCAGCGCCACGCTGATTCTGCAATCTTTTCTCGAATCGCCGCTGATGCGAGAAGTTTAGCGGTCGGTTGTTTGTTGTCGGTTGTCGGGCCATTGCGTCGGCAGCCGACAACGACCGACCGGCGGCTGCCTCCTGACAACTGACTACGAACAACTGACCACTACTATGATTTACTCCATTGTCGCCATCGGCGACCCCGTGCTGAAAACCAAAGCCAAGAACCTGCCCGCCGACCTGCCCGCCGCCGAGCTCAAGCAGCTGATTGGTGACATGTACGAAACCATGTACTCGGCCAACGGCGTGGGCCTCGCGGCCCCCCAGATTGGCAAGGCCGTGCGCCTGTTCGTGATTGACACCGCCCCCATGGTGGAGCTGGACGAGGAAGACCTGGCCGAGCTGGAAGAAGGCGAAGTGCCCGAGCAGGGCATCAAGCGCGCCTTTCTGAACCCGCAGATGGTGAGCGAAACCGGCGAGGAATGGGGCTTCGAGGAAGGCTGCCTGAGCATACCCGGCGTGCGGGAGTTGGTGACGCGCCACGCCGACATCGTGCTGCGCTACGAGGACGAAAACCGCCAGGTGCACGAAGAGGCGTTTTCGGGCATGGCTGCGCGTGTGATTCAGCACGAATACGACCACCTGGAGGGCATCCTGTTCACCGACAAGCTGTCGGGCTTCAAGAAGCAGCTGCTGAAAGGCAAGCTGGCCCGCATCAGCAAGGGCGACGTGAAACACGACTACCGCATGAAGTTTGCCGGCGAGGGCCGGCGGCGCTAGGCAAATCTGTCATCCTGAGCGCAGCGAAGGACCTTATCACGGAGGAACAGCTATTGTCCTGACGTGATAAGGTCCTTCGCTGCGCTCAGGATGACAGATTTTTACATTACTTCTTTGATTAGTTACGCAGCCGGCGCCGTACCTTGTTTGCCGTGAAAAAATACGGCTACGCTTTACTGTTTTGTCTGCCTCTCGTGCTTGTGGCCTACCGGGCCCAGGCGTGGGGCTTTTTTGGCCACCGTCTGCTCAACCGGCTGGCCGTGTACACGCTGCCGCCGGGCATGATAGGCTTTTACAAGGCCAACATTGAGTACCTCACGGTGAACGCCACGCGGCCCGACTCGCGCCGCACCGTGGTGCCCGACGAGGCCCCCAAGCACTTCCTGGACGTGGACCGCTACGGCGACAGCGCCGAGTACAAGCTGCCCCGCAAGTACGCCGACGCCGTGGCCCGCTACGGCGAAGACTCGCTGCAGCGCCACGGCATTGTGCCCTGGAACGTGGTGGCCATGAAAAACCAGCTCACCGCTGCCTTCAAGGCCAAGGACACCGACCGCATTTTGCGCCTCTCGGCCGACATGGGGCACTACGTGGCCGACGCCTGCGTGCCGCTGCACACCACCAAAAACTACAACGGCCAGCTCACCGGGCAGCGCGGCATTCACGGGCTGTGGGAATCGCGGCTGCCCGAGCTGCTGAGCGCCGACTACGACCTGTTTACCGGCAAGGCCGAATACCTCGCCAACCCCACGGATGCCATCTGGGCGGCCGTCATTCGCTCGCACGCGGCCGTCGATTCGGTGCTGCTGTTTGAGCGGCAGCTGACGGCGCAGTCGGCCGGCGACCAGAAATTTGGCTACGAGCAGCGCGGCAACAACACCGTGCGGACGTATTCGCGGGAATTCAGCCGGGCTTACCACGCCCGCCTGAATGGCCAGGTAGAGCGCCAGATGCGCTACGCCGCGGCCCTGATTGGCGACTTCTGGTTTACCTGCTGGGTCGACGGCGGCTCGCCGGACCTGAGCCAGCTGCCGCGCACGCCTTCCGAAACCGAGAAGCAGCGCCTGGAGCGCGAAGCCAAGGAAGCCGCGGCCAAGCCCGTGGTGTCGGCGCCGGGGCACGACGAGTGAGGTGCGCTTTCGCAACAACAAAACAGGCTACCCCAGCGCCTCCGTCGTGTGCAGCTGGTCTAAATCGAGCACGGCAATGCCGTCGTCGTCGACCTCATAGGCGCGTACGAAGCGGCGGTGCCACTCTATCTCGTCGTGGGTGTAGGAGTTGCGGGCGTGCACGTCTTGCGCAAAGGTGTCGTCGTAGCCTTTGAGCTGAACGATGATTTCGACGTCGAGGCGCGCGTAGTCGGCGGGCTGGAGGCCATGGAGCGGGCTGTCGGACGTGATGTCGTGCACCAGCGTCCAGCTCAGCGGGAAGAAGCTGATGGCGTTGCGCTCCAGCGGCAGCAGGGCGTAGGTCTGGTCGTTGGTGGTTTCGTTCACGCTCTTGAGCAGCACGCGGGCCTGCAGGTCAATCAGCACGTTGGCGCGCTGGTTGGCAATGCGGAACTGCAGGCAGGGCGTGCCGTCGGCCCGCCGGCTGATGATGGCCGTGCGGCTGAAATAAATGCGCGCCGTGGGCCGCGAAAACCGTCCGTAGAGCAAGCCCGTGGCCAGCGCAAAGGAGAGCACGCCCACCAGCGCCTCCATGCTCGACACAAAGCCCGAGCCGTTGGTGGCCGGGTACACGTGCCCGTAGCCCACCGAGGTGAAGGTTTGAATGGAGAAAAACAGCGCGCTCAGAAAGTCCTGCCACCAGCCGCGCGGGGCCATCACGCCCGGCAGGCTTTCGAGGCCCAAGGCGAGGTAGATGAGGGCAAATACCACGTTCAGCACGCTAAAAAACAGCACCAGCAAGCCGATGAACGGCCACCAGTCCATGCGCGTGAGCCACTGGTAGGGGTCGTGGCGGTGCGGGCCGCCGCGGCGGCGCACGTTGAACGAGCCGTCGTGGTTGATGGCGCGCTTGGTGCGCCGCGAAAATTTTTCGCCGATGCCGGGGTCGAGGGTGCGCATGCAAAGAAGCAAGAGTGAGAAAGCAAAAGAACGGCATGGCTCAGAAAGCTCGACCTCACGTACTGGACATAGTTTCTTGTCCCTACCCCCTGTTTCCCCCCATGAAAGGCGTGTTTTCCCTAGTGCTGCTCACCATTTCCAATCTGTTTATGACGTTTGCCTGGTACGGGCACCTGCACTTATTCAAAAAAATGGCCTGGTTTGCCAAGTTGGGGCTGGTTGGGGTTATCTTGGTGAGCTGGGGGCTGGCCTTGTTCGAATACATCTTCCAGGTGCCGGCCAACCGGCTGGGGTTCGAGGAAAACGGCGGGCCGTTCAGCCTGTTTCAGCTCAAGGTCATTCAAGAAGTCATCACGCTGACTGTTTTCACGGTGTGCGCCGTGTTCGTGTTCAAAACCGACAAGCTGGGCTGGAACCACCTCGTGGGCTTCGGGCTGCTGGTGGCGGCGGTGTACGTCATTTTCAAGAAGTGGTGAGCGACGGCCCGCGGCCCCGCCTCACACGGCTACTGGCGGCCAAGGCTCATTCTCTCTGCAATTCAAATACCTGATAGCCAAAGCGACGCACCGGCATTGGGTTAGCTTAAAACCTCGCCGTGGGCTGCGGCGTACCAGCGGCACGGGCCGAGCCCGGGATTTACTTTTCTGTTCGTGTATGAATTTTTTCTCCTCTCGAATGCTGCCGGCGCTGGTGCTGGCGGCTTTTGCTCTCTTGCCGGCCCAGGCCCAAAAGGTGGGGCTGGTGCTCAGCGGCGGCGGGGCCAAGGGCCTGGCCCACATCGGGGTGCTGAAACAGCTGGAAAAGAACCATATTCCCATCGACTACATCGTGGGCACGAGCATGGGCGCGGTGGTGGGCGGCATGTACGCGGCCGGCTACTCCCCGGCCGAGATTGAGCAAATCGTGCTCAGCCCCGAGTTTCAGAACTGGACTTCGGGCAAGCCGCTGGAGAGCAAAACGTTCAACTTCCTCACGGCCGAGCCCTCGCCTTCGGCCCTGCGCCTCGGCATTGCCATCGACTCCACGTTCAAGGCCCGCGTGAGCACCAACCTGGTGAACGACCTGAACCTGAACCTGGCCCTGACCCGCCTGCTGGCGCCGGCCTCGGCCAGCAGCGGCTACGATTTCGACAAGCTGTTTGTGCCCTTTCGCTGCATGGCGTCGGAAGTATTTACGCGGCAGGTGGTGGAGCAGAGCAAGGGCTCGCTTTCGGACGCCATTCGCAACTCGATGTCGTTTCCGCTGGCGTTTCGGCCCATCCGCAACCTCGACGGCAAGTACTACTACGACGGCGCCGTGTACGACAACTTTCCCACCAGCGCCATGAAGAAGACCTTCGCCCCGGACATCATCATTGGGGTGAACGTGGGCGACGTGGCCTTCAAGAAGTACCCCAAAAACGACGACCAGCTGCTGGCCAGCACCGTGGCCTTCCTGGGCACGAGCGTGGCCGACACGGGCAGCGTGGGCCGCAACGGCATCTACATCCAGCCCGACCTCGAAGGCATGGGCGTGGGCGACTTTGACCGGGTGAAGGACTTCATTGCCGAAGGCGACACGGCCGCCCTGCGCAACATGGACAAGATAAAGCAGCGCATCGGGCGCCGCGTCGATTCTACTTCGCTGCAGCGGCGGCGGCTGGCGTTCCAGGCGCTGGCGCCGAAGCCGCGCTTCATTCAGGTGAAGGTGAACGGCCTGCGGCCCGACCAGAACGAGTACGCGGCCCGGTTTTTCCGAAAAAGCGGCCGCGAATACTCACTCGACGACATCGAGGAAGGTTACTACCGGCTGGCGTCGGACGACTACTTTAAGAACATTTACCCGCGCATTCGCTACGACGCGGCGCGCCAGGGCTACGTGTTCAGCGTGGATGCCCAGCGCAACAACAACGTGAGCACCGAGGTCGGCTTCGTGCTCTCGAACCGGCCCATCGATAACCTCTTTTTTGGGGTGGAATACCGCTACCTGCGCCGGCTGCTCTACACGGCCTCGGCCGACGTGAGCCTGGGCCGCTTCTACAACGGCGCGCATGGCTCGTTCCGCGTCAATATTCCGGCCAAGTTTGCCTATTTCTTCGAGCCCGAAGTGACCTACAACCAGTGGGACTACCAGAACACGGGCGGCGTGCTGGGGCGCGACGTGCTGAACACGCAGGTGCGCCAGCAGGACACCAAGCTCGGCGGGCAGTTCGGCATCAGCCCCACCTACCGCAGCCGGCTGTTGCTCGACGTGGCCACCTTCGTGACCAAGGACGAGTACACCAATTCCACCGAAATCAAATCGGCCGACGTGCTGGATGCCACCGTGTTTCGGGGCGCCACGGCGGCCCTGCGCCTGGCCCGCAACACCCTCAACCGCAAGCAGTACGCCACCAGCGGCCACCGCTACGTGTACACGCTACGCGCCGTCACGGGCTCGGCCACCTACACGCCCGGCTCCACGGCCGAGCAGATGGCCAACACCCAGCACCGCGAGTGGCTGCAGTTCCGGGCCACGGTAGAACGGTTTTTCCCCCTGAAAAAAGAACGCCACGCCTGGGGCTACTTCGGCGAGCTGATGGTGAGCACGCAGCCGCTGTTCACCACCTTCCGCTCGTCGCAGACCATTGCGCCGGTGTTTGCGCCCTTGCCCGATTCGCGTACGCTGTTTCTGGACGCCTACCGCTCGGCGCGCTACGGCGCCGTGGGCCTGCGCTACACCCAGCCCTTCCTGAAAAAGCTGGAATGGCGCACCGAAGTGTACGCGCACATGAACGCCCAGCCGCTACGGCAGGGCGAGCTTCAGGCGCCCGTTCGCCGCGCCGGCTTCGACCGCCCGCGCGTGACAGCCAGCACGGGCCTGATTTTCCAGACGCCGGTGGGCCCATTGGCCGTGCACGCCCGCTTCTACGACGACCCGGCCGAACGTTTCGGCGTCTACGGGCACCTGGGCTTCCTGCTGTTTCGGAGCCGGGCGCTGGAATAAGCGAGGGGCTCAGTTGAGGGCGGCTGCCACTTCGGCCGGGGCTTCTAGGGGCAGCAGGTGCCCGGCGCCGGCCACAACTTGAAAGGGGGTGCCCGCCGGCAGCAGCGGCAGCGTGAGCCGGCGCTGGGTATCGGGCGTAATGGCGGGGTCGGCCTCTCCCACCAGCAGGTGGCAGGGCACCGCCACCTGGGACATGAGGGCGCTCAGGTCTTCGCGAGCGCCTTCCAGCAGCCAGTGGGTCCAGGCGGCTTTCGTGGTGCGCAGGTTGTCGGCAATGACGTGGGCCCGCAGGTCGGGCGCAATGGGGCGCCGGGTTATCTTCTCGAAAGTTTTGGCGGCCTCCTCGGGCTTGCCGTGCGCGGCCACGGAGGCGGCCCGGTCTTCGTCGGACATGGGTTCGCCCGGCGGCGGCGAGGGCGACAGCAGGACCAGCCGGCGCAGGCCCGCCGGGCGCCGGGCAGCCAGCGCCAAAGCCATTTTGCCGCTCATGCTGTGGCCAATGAGCGTGAACTCGCCCACCTCGTGCTGCGCGATGAACCCAGCAATCCAGTCGGCATAGGCCCGCACCGAATAATCAAAATCGGCCGGCACGGGCTGGCCGCCGAAGCCCGGCAGGCTGGGCGCGAGCAAGCGCACGCCGGCGGGCAGCAGCGCCCCGAGCAGGTCGTACTCGCGGCCGGAACTGGCCCAGCAATGCAGCGCAACGATGGTAGGAGTCATAAGCAGAATGGCCACGCCCGCGCTACGGTTGAGTTGGCGCGGGCCAGAGCGTAAGCAGCACCTGCCCCTACTTGTTTGCCAGGGCGTGGAAATTCGGTAGCTCGTATTGAGTGAACTGCCCACCGCTTCCGGCTTTTCTACCTCCCCAAATCCACTTGCCCGCGTCCTGTCGTACGTCTGCCCCAACATCCTGACTAACTATCCTTACGCATTGCCGGTTTTAAGCCCAAATTATTTATTCGCGGCCCTCGCCTAACCTCGCCATTATCTGTTCTAAATCCCTACTATTCAAGTCCACATTCTTTATCCTTAACACCGATGCCGCCTAGGCTTGGGCTGGCCTTGGCTGTTGTCCTGTATGAAATCACCCCTGGCGCTGCTAGCGGCGGCCGACGAGGAAGTGCTGGTGCAGCGCCTCCTGGCCCGCGACGAACAAGCTCTACAACTCCTCCACGACCGGTATTCGCGCAATCTGTTCACGGTCATTCTACGTCTGGTGCGCGACGAAAACCTCGCCCAGGACGTGTTGCAGGAAGGCCTCCTGAAGGTCTGGCTGAGCATTGACCGCTACGACGCCGGCCGCGGCCGCCTCTTCACCTGGATGGTGCGGGTGTGCTGCAATCAAGCCATTGACGCCCTGCGCAGCCCGCGCCACCGTTTTCACAGCGGCAATCGTTCCCTGGAAGTGGGCGGGGCGCAGCAGGCCCTGGCCCCCGCAACGTTCAACCCCGAGCACATTGGCCTGCGCGAGTTCGTGCTGCGCCTCAAGCCGCGCCAGCGCGAGGTCATCGACCTGCTGTATTTCGGCGGCTGCACCCAGGCCGAGGCCGCCGAGCAGCTCGGCATCCCGGTGGCCACCGTCAAGACGCGGGCCCGCGCCGCCCTGCAGGCGTTGTCGCAGCTCGTGCGGTAGCACGCCTTAGCGCGGGCACTCCTCGCGCGTCAGGCTTTCGTTGATAAGGATGGCGGCCCGGTTGCCTTCGGCGGCGGCGATTAGGGCCTGCTGGGCACCGGGCGTGGTGTCGCCAGCGGCGTATACGTGGCGCACCGACGTTTGCAGGCCCGAATCGACCCACACGGCCCCTTTGCTGGTGATGCGGGCGCCCATTTCCTCGGCCAGCGTGCTGCGCTGCAGCTGGGGCGCGTGCAGAAACAGCGCGGCGCGCGCCAGCTGGCTGCCATCGGCAAACTCGATGCTGTGCAAGTCCCGCTCGTCGGTGCCCACGAGCCGGGCAATGGGCTCCTCGTTGACGCGGATGTGCTGGCGGCGCAGGCGGCGTCGGGCATTCGGCGTGAGGTGGCCGGGGCCATCGGTCACCACCACCACGTCGGGGCTCCAGCGGCTCACCAGCAGGGCCAGGCCCGTCACGGTGCGGCCCTGCCCGTACACGGCCAGGGGCTGCTCCCGCACCTCCCAGCCGTGGCAATACGGACAGTGCAACACGCCCCGCCCCCACAGCTCCCGAAAGCCCGGCAGCGGCGGCAGCACATCGGCCACGCCCGTGGCCAGCAGCACCCGCCGGGCCGTGATGCTGAGCGGTGCGTCGTCGGCGGTGCCGCGGCCGGTAGCCCGAAAGCCGCCCGCCTCCGGCACCACGCGCTCGATGCGCACGCACTGCACTTCTACGGTTTCATAGGGACGCAGCTGCTCGTGGCCCAGGCGCAGCAGTTCGGCCGGCGTCACGCCATCGCGGGTCAGAAAGCCGTGCACGCCGGGCGAGCACTCGTTGCGCGGGCGTCCGCCATCGGCCAGCAGTACCCGACGCAGGCAGCGCCCCAGCGTGAGGGCCGCCGCCAGCCCGGCGCTGCCCGCGCCAATTATCAACACGTCGTATTGCATCAAAGTCAAAATCAGTCCTTGTCCGGATTGGTCTAACCGGCCGGGAGGGCCCGGGGTTGCGTTGGCCGCCGCCACAGCCATAAAAAAAGCCCTCCCCGGCGTGGGGAGGGCTTTTTCATGCGCCGGTAGGCCGGCAGTCGCTCATCCGTTATTCTTTGATGAGGCGCTTGGTCAGGTTCACCACCTGGCCGCCGTTCTGGCCACGCACCAGCACCACGTAGGTGCCGCTGGCGATGGTGTTCAGGTCGAGGGCGTGCGCCAGACCAGCTGGCAGCACTTTGCTCAGCACCGTGCGGCCCGTGGCGTCGAGCACGCTCACCTGGTAGGTGCCGGTGGGCAGCGAGGTCAGGTCGAGTTGCGTGCGGCCCGAAGCGGGGTTCGGCGAGAGGGAGATGCCCAGTTCAACGGTGCTCTTGGTGAAGGTCACCGTGCGCACCGGCGAGTAGGTGCTCGTGCCGTCGGCGTCCACCTGCAGCAGGCGGTAGTACACCTGGCCCGAAGCTTTGGCACCAGCGCCGGCATCGGTCAGGGCGTAGCTGGTGCCGGCCGAAGTCGTGCCTTGGCCTTTCACCTGCGCGATTTTCACGAAGTCGGAACCGTTGAAACTACGCTCCACGTCGAAGTGGTCGTTGTTCTTCTCCGAAGCCGTGGTCCAAGTCAGGGCGGCGTCGATGTTTTTCACGGCCGTCACGGCAAACTCTTTCAGCTCGACGGGCAGGGGCACCGCTCCCGTGATTATCGTCACGGCGTTGGTGTTGGTGCCGCCTTTGGTGTCAATCGTCGTCACGGTGATAGCCGGGAGGGTGATGCCCAAGCGCGGCAGCTTGGTGGGGTCGGACACGATGAACTGGCCGGTCGTGGTGTTGAACACAATGCCGTAGGTGGCCAGCAGCGTAACGTCGGCCGCGCTGATGGATGCCGACATGATGCCGTTGCTTACCGTGCCGGTGCCCGTGGCGGGTGCCGCACCGGTCGTGGGGTCGTAAATCAACCCGGCCGTGTTGTACTGGGCGCCGTTGATGTCGATGCCGAAAGCCAGCACATCGCCCGCCGCGTACTTGTTGGCGTTGCCGCCTTTGGTGGCCGTGCGGGTGTATACCGAGTTGTTGTCCTGGCCCACGGCCAGCGTGTAGGTGGCGACGTTGGACACCCCACCCTGGGGGTCGGTGCCGGTGTAGGTGAAGGCCACCGTGCCCACGTAGCTGCTCACCGGGTCAAACGACAGGCTCTGCATCTGCGTCAGCGACAGATTCAGGCTGCTGAAGTTGGCCGTGGTGATGGCCGTGGGGGTGCCGCCGTTGGTGTAGTACAGGGTACCCTGCGTGGTGGCGTTCGGGATGGTCACCAACTGGAACGAGTTAACGGTGCTTTCGGCGTCGGTCACGACGAAGGGCGAGATGGACTGGCGGTCGGCCGTGTTGCCTTCGGGCGTCATGGAAGTGTTCACCACGTCGTAGGCCACCGGGCGCTGGTTCAGCACGCTGGTCGACACCGAAGCGGTGTTGGTGGCGTTGGGAGTGGTTTCGGTGGTGGTGGTAGTCACGTCGGTGCGCACCACAAAGTTGGCCGTGGGAGCTGCGAAGGAGACAATCACCGTTTCCGAAGCGCCCGCTACCAGGGTGCCAGCCGCGCGAATGGTCACCGTGCCACTGCCGCCGACAGGCGAAGCGCCGTTGATGCTGTACGCCGTCACGCCGGCGGGCAGGTTCAGGGTTTGGGTGGTGTTGCCGGCCGCCGACGGGCCGTTGTTGGTCGTCACAATGGCGTAAGACACCGTGGCACCGGCCATGGCCGCAGCCGGCCCGCTGATGGCCGTCGTTACATCGGCGCGGGAAGCCGGAGTTACCGGCACGGCGACCGTGTTGTTGGCCGGGTTCGTATCGGGGTTGTCGAGCGTGGCCGTGGCCGTGGCGGTGAACGAAGTACCCGGCAGCGTGACGTCAATGGTGTTGACGATGCTGCCGCTGGTGGCCAGGCTGGCCGTGGCCGGGAAGGTCACCACGCCGGTGGCGTTGTCGTAGATGCCGCCGCCGCTCACCGTCACGGTGCCGCCGTTGTTGCGCAGGCCCGAAGGCAGCGACACGGTTTGCACCACGTTGGTGGCTGCTTGCACGGTGCCATTGGTCGTCGTCACGGTGAAGCGGCCGGTGGAGCCGGCTACCGGGGTCGTGGGGCCCGTCAGGGTGGTGGCCAGGTCCAGGCCGGTCAGGGCCGAGGTGCTGAGCGGCGTGATGATTTGGGCCGCGTTATTAGCCGAGTTGACGTCGGTGACCGAAGAAGTAACGGCCGCCGTCACGCGCAGCAAGGTCACGTCGGGGGCAAGGAACTGCACCGTGAAGCTGGTACCGGGCGCGTCGGGGCGCGCAAGCGTGGGGCTGGCGGTTGGAGCCGTGAGGGCGCCGGTGCTGAGCGTGTATACGCTGCCGTTGGCAAACGTCACCGTGGTGCCGTTTGAGGTGCCCGTGGCGTTGTTCAGCAACAAGGTAGCCGGAGCCAAGTTGGCCGGCAGCACGAGGCTGGTGGCCGTAGTACCCGAAGTGGACGGGCCGTTGTTAGAGGTCGTCACGGTGTAGAGCACCGGGTTGCCCACCACCGCTTGCGCGGGGCCCGCAATCTGCACGGTGGCATCCACTGCCAGCGTCACGGTATTGCCGTTGGCGGGGTTGAACTGCGAGGCGTTGTTGGTCAAATTCGACTCCGTGGTGGTGGTCGAAACTTGAGCAGAGGCCCGCAGGGGGCCGTTGCCGCTTACTTCGTAGCTCACCGTCGTGAACGCCGTGCCGTTGCCCACCAGATTGGCGATGGCAGGCAGCACCAGCGTGCCGGTGGCGATGGTGTACACCGCGCCCGAAGCAAACGTTACGGTGGTGGCGCCCACCGTGCCCGTAGCACCGTTCACCTGCAACGTGGCGGGGTCGAAGCCCACCGACAGGTTCACAGACTGCTGCACGCTCTGCGCTGTGATGGTCGTGTTGTTAACCGTTTGCACGCCGTACGTCACGATTTGGCCAGCCGTTTCGTTGTTCGTGGCCGGCCCACCGCCATTGACGCGGGTGTTGAAGATGCTGATGGCCACGTCCGTCACCGGAAGGATTTCCGTTTCTGTGGTCGCCACGTTATCGGCCGGCACGAGGTCGGGTGAGGTCGTCGTCACGCTGGCACTCACTGCAAGCGAAGCACCGGATTTGGGACCTTCGAGCACAATGCTGTAAGAGACATTTGCGGCACTGCCTTGCGAAGTAATAACCGGGAGCGTTAGTACGCCCGTAAGTTGTGAATACGTCGCGCCGCTGGGGAAAGTGATGATGCCGCTGTTCAGTGTGCCGAACGTGCCGTCCACAGTCATTGTCTGCGTCGTTTGCCCCAGGGGTAGCATCACCTGCGATTGCACGTTGCTGGCGGTAGCAGGACCGCGATTACCTTGTGTCACAACGTATGTAAGCGGACCACCAGTAGCTACTTGCGCCGGGCCCGTCACAGTGGTGTATACATTCACACTCGAGCCGGTGGCAGCCGAAGAGGTGACGGGCGTTAGGCTACCGGCTCCGTTGAGGTAGGCCGTGTTGTTACCTGGATTAGTGTCAGTGCCCGAAACTAGAGTAACCGTGGCTGAGGGCGAAAAACTGCCAGCCAGTGTCGTAAAGGAAACTGAATTGGTCACCACTTGGCCCACCGTTAGGGGCACCGCCGGGAAAGTCACCACGCCGTTGCTGGCGTTGTAGGTACCGCCGTTGGTGGCAAACACACCACTCAGGCCCGTGGCCAGTTGCACTGTTTGCACGACAGCGTCGGCGGGCGACACGCCGTTGTTGGTCATGGTGGCGACGTACGTAGCCAAGCCGTTGGTCACCGTGCTGGCGGGGCCAGCGAGGCGCGTGGTCAGGTCCGACTGCGGCGTCACCGTCAGGCTAACCCGCGCCACGTTATCGGCTGTCGCGCCGTTTTCGTCACTGGTGGTGGCAATTCGCGATACGGCCGTGATGGAAGAATAGGTTGCCGGCAGGTTCGTCACGGTAATGGAAACGTCCTGAGCCGTAGAACCTAGAGCTAGTGGAGACACTGTCGCGAAGGTTATCAGGCCCGTGAGGTTATTATATGTGCCACCTGCAACCGTCACCGTGCCCCCGTTCGAAGTAAGACCCGCCGGCAACTGCACGGAACGCGTCACCCCGAGGGCGTCGTTCGGGCCGAGGTTGCGGAAAGTAGCCGTCAGGGTCAAGGCGCCGCCCGCGTTGGGGTTGGCACCCGTAATTGTGGTGGCCACATTGGCCACAGCCGTTACTGGCACGGTGTAAGTGGCAGTGTTCGAAAGTACAAAGTTGTTATCGAAGGCCGAGTAGTTGAAAACCGCGTTGCCCGTAAATCCTGGCGTGGGTTGGAACGTGAGCAGGTTCAATTGATTGGCGTTAACATTCAGGCCGGCGGCCGTTACAGTCGTGCCGTTGAAGACGAGCGTGCCGCCCGTGGTAGGTGCAAACACCCGGTACAACACAATGGAGTTGCCGGCACCGTCGGCCGTGGCCGAAAGGTTGGGGTTGAGCACCGTGGCCAAGCTATTGGTGGGCAAGGGGTTGTTGGTTACGTCATTGGCCACGGGGGCCAGATTCACCGTCACGTTGCCCGAGAATTCTGAGGTAGCGTTGTTCAGCGTTGCGGTGCCGGTGAGCACCGTACCGAGGGACACGCCGGACAGAGAGGCCAGCGGAATTGTGAATCTAAACCCGTTCGCCGAATTGTCCGAGCCTTGGTTGAGGCCATTAATCAGGCCTGAGTAGCTCTGGGCTGAGCTGCTTTCGATGTCCGCCCCGCTTCCTTCCGTCACGGTGGTTAAGTAGGCCTGGCCTTCGCCGAAGCCAGTGGGGTCGACGGCTGCCCGGTACAACTCAATGACCGAGGTGCCGCGGGCATAGCCGGCCACAATCAGGTTGGTGCCCGAAATGGTAGCCGATGTAATCACCGGGAAGTTGAGCAGGCCGTTGGCGCCGGTGTCGGCGTCGCCGTTGTCGTTCAGGGTCACGCCGTCGCCGTTCGTGGTAGTACCATTTGTGAGGTCGATGGCCAAGCCGTTGTTGCCGCCAAAAATATTTTGCGAGAAGACGTTGCTGCTGGTGGCATTCTGGGCCACAATGCCTCCACCGCTAGCACGAGTCGAGTTGCGGATGACGTTGCTGGTGATGGCCGTGCCGGTTGCGTTACCCAGCAAAGTCACGTTGACACCGTTGCTGTAAATTGTGTTGTTGACAATGTCTAGGCTCGTGGCAGTGGTATTTACCAGCACGCCGCTGCTAGCTGCTGCCGAGCCGGTGATGCCCAAGCTGCGGAGCTGCTCGTTGGCACCGGAGAAAGCCAAGCCGGTTTGGCCATTCAAGTTCAGGATTACTTCGGGACCTGTCGATTCCGAGCCGGCCGTAGTCACGGCAGCGTTGGAGTTGCCAGTCGAGCGGGTTTGCGTGCTGCCGTCGATGGCAGTGAGCGAACCCGAAACCGTCGGCAGTGCCGATAGTAAACTGATGGGAGCTGCACCACCGGTGAAGGTCGAGGTCAAGCCAGCCACTTGGCCAGCTACGGCCGAGCCATTTGGTACCATGAAAATGCTCGTCTCCAAGCCCGTGGTCAGGGCCGTGGTGGCGCCATTTGTGGCGGTGTACACCTGCGCCAGTGTGCTTTCGCCGCCCAACAGGTTGCTGTTGGTAATGAACTGACGCAAAGAACCCTGGGCGTTGTTACCCGATACCGTGGCAACGTCGTTGGTGTTCACCACAGTATCAAAGTTGTAGCCAAAATCCACGTTCACGGCCGGAGCACCGGCTGCGGCCGTGCCCAAGACTATCGGTGCCTGCGATTCGGCAATGATGCCGGTTACGGACGCCAGGAATGCCAACGTGGTGCCAGCACCGCCCTGCGCGGCATCGTAGCGCGAAGGGTCTTCACCGCCCACGCGGTTTCCATCGGGGATGGTTCCGCCCGCGGCGGTTACCTGCGTGCGGTACGTCTGCACCGGAATCGCCGCCGTCGTGTAGCCGGTGCGGCTGCTGGTCACGGTGTTGTTCACCACGCGCACCACGTAGCTGTTGCCGGCGGTCAGGCCGATGAAGGAATAGCTGCCGTCGGCAGCAGTCGTGGTGGCGGTGCTGTAAGTGGCGACCCCGCCCGTCACGTTGTAGAGCTCGACGCGGGCGCCGCTGCGGCCTACGCCGCTGCTGGTGCCTTGCGAGCGGCCAAGGCCACCGCCGTAGTTCACGTCTTCAAACACGGTGCCCGAGATGCTGGGCGCAAAGGTTACCGGCGTGGGCGCAGGCGTATCGCCCACGTCCGAGAGGTCGGCGCGCAGGGCCGGGAAGGTAGCCGAGTTGGTCGAAGCATCATAGGCCTGCAGTTCGTTGGGGCTCAGCAGCGAACCGTCGGCGCTGGCTTGCGTGTAGCCATTGTTCGGGCTGGTGTCGGTGCTGGTGGCATAGGCCGTGTTGTTTTGCGCGGTCGACGGCACGTTGCCGGCCGGGAATACAACCTGCACCGTGTAGGTAATGACGGCGCGCTGGCCCGCCGTGAGGGGCTGGGTGCCGCTCAAAAGCGAAGCACCGCCCGTTAGGCCGGTGAAGCTAGCGTTTGCCACCAGCGAGCTGCCGTCGAGGTTGGTCACCGTGGGAGCCGCGGTGATGGTCGTGGAGGTAGCGGTCGGGAAAGTGGTGTTGTTGCGGGTGGCGGTGGTGGTGCCGCGCAGCAGGTCGCTTACCTGAACATAGCTGTCGGTAACGGTGCCCGTGTTGCGCACCCGAATGGTGTAAGTGACGTTGAACGTAGTAGCGTTGACGGCCACCACATTGGTCACCTCTTTCGTCACGTCGATGCGCTGGTTGGGGTTGATGCAGCTCGCGCCATCGGAGTTACTCACCCCATCAATGGTGCTGATTTGCGTGTACGTACCGGTCGACGTGTTCACAATGTAAAAAGTCCCCCCGTTGGCCGACCCGGCCGTGCCGTTGGCGTAGGCGTACAGCTTACCGGCAACGTCGAAGAAGGCCGTACCAATGGTTTGGTTGGTGGTTGCGTTCGGAGAGGTGATGGTGGTAACGCGGGCCGAGGTGGGCACGGTGTTCGACGTGTTACCCAGCGTGGGATTGCCCGATGCGTCGTAGAGGTCGAGGCGATAGAGAATGTTATCGGCGTAGACGCCGTACATTTTGTTGTCCGACGGATTGTAGGCCAAGTCGAAGTAGTCGGAAGCGGCATTGCTGGCGGCCCCCGTACCGGCTGCATTGCGCAGCGGCAGTATAGTGGCCGAAGTAGCGGGGGTGCCGCTGTTCAGGTCGAAACGGTACAGGTTGCCCCGGTAAGTCGCGTCGCTGCTGTTGCGGGTAGACACGTAGTAGTGGCCCGTCTTGTCGAAGGTACCCGTGGCAAACTGTGCCACCGGCAGGTTGGTGGCGCCCAAGTCTTGTACTCCGCCCAATCCCATTTTATATAGGCGGGGAACCACAACGGCAGTGCCATTGTCGGCCGGGAACGTTAGTGCATACAGGTAGCCATCCTGCGAATTATAAGCCAAGGCGTTCACCACGATGTTGGTGCTGCCAACGCTTAGCTTGCCCGTGGTGCCATACGTGCCACCGGTGATGGGCACCGTGGTATAGGTGGCCGTGGTGCGGTCCACGCGGTACAACACGGAAAAGGCCGTTGCACCGGAACCCGACTGTCGCACCTGAAAGAAGGTGCCATCGCAGGAAAAAGCCCCGCCAGGCGTAGTCTGAGCCCATGCGCCTATCGGCACAAAAGCCAGCAATGCCAGCAGCAGGAATGTAGAGATGGATAATGTTTGTCTCATGTAATGAGGAACTTGGGTGAAAAAATTTAAAATGTTAGTTGACGAAACACAAGTCGTTGAGTCATCTAAAATGAGTATGACCCAGCTAATCCGAGCGTAAAATTACCGGGCCCTATAAGCGCGCTGTGCGGTATTCGACTAATAAGCCAATTGGCCCGGTGAATGAAGTGCTTTTGCGAGGCGAAGCAGGCGACACCGTGAGGCACATTATGCAGCTTACACATATAATAATGATTAAAGTACAATCACAAGGCAAAACCTTCACTTGAATAGAATGCATTATTCCATTGGCAAAATTACCCAATGCTTTACACTAATTGACTACGTATTTCTTGATTTAGTAAAAAAATAATAAAGGCGAATACCTACGCAGTATCTGATTAAACGGGATTTAGCTTGGGCACAATATTTTTTTATGTTATATAAACATGCAAAAAAATGCAACTGATATTAATGACCGTTTTAAATCAAAAGTTTAACTAATCTAATAAAGCGCAAATTGATGTTAAATTTTAACTTTAATAAGTGATAAATCATTAATTTAAACACCACCTGTAACGATGGTTTAGAAAATCACTCAGCTCAACCCGCACTTGTACCCACAACTTTCACGCTCCGAAAACAGGCACGAAATGGACTGGCAATCCGCTTCATGCAGGAGTATAGTCTTGTTAAAAAATGCCACAGGCCGGGGGCTCAGCACCAATATGCTGAGCCCCCGGCCTGTGGCGTGATGTAATGCTACCGGTTGCTGGCTATGCGATGGCTTGCGAACGTCCGCTGGCGGTAACCAGTCCCCGCAAAGGCTCATTGAAGCCGACAGCCCCCACCAGTTCTTCTAGGGGCAAGTGCAGACGGTACTTCCAGAAGTGTGTGGGATTGCTGGGCACGTTGATTTGCTCGTCGTGCGGGTTGGCCCGGCGCAGATGCCCATCGATGGCCAGCAAATCCTGCAGCGGGAAGATGGCCCACATGGCCGGCGAGTGCAGGTGCTGCACCAGGATTTCGCGGGCCACCCAGGGCTCGCAGTAGAAAGGGGCCACCTCGCGCCAGTGGCCGAGCATGGTTTCGAAAAAGCGCTGGGTACGCACTCGGTCTTCTTCCCACCAGCCGCGCACGGTGCTCATGTCGTGGCTGCTGGTCGTGACCACGCTCAGGTAGGGCGCGTGGTCGGGGTGGCCGAACTCGGTGGCGGGGTCGGAAGGCATGCGCTGGATATGGAGGCCCAGGATGCCGAGTTCCTTCATCACGCCGGGCACCGAAGCAGGCACCATGCCCAGGTCTTCGCCGCAAATGAGCATGTCGGTGGCGTAGCGCACGGGCGGCAGCTTCACGAGGCCCTGCTGGCGCCAGAACTCCTCGTGGCGCCGGAAGAAAAAGTCGATGTAAATGTCGTCGTAGAGGCGGCGGCGGTCCTCGTCGCTGTCGAGTTCGCGGAAGGAATAGCTCTTGTTGAGCGTGATGCGCGGGTGGTAGAAGTCGTTGCCGGCCGGCACAAACAGCACCTCGTTCACGAGCTTGAACAGGCCGGTTTGCAGCCATTGGAAGTACGCCGTATGCTCGGGGTAGTCGGCTATTTTCTGGGCAATGTAGGCCTCTATTTTGCGCTGGTTGTCGACGCCTTCCTTCAGGTGGATGCGGCCGTAGCTGGCGTCGTACATGTACTCGTCGAACACGTTCTGGGCCTCGCCTTGGAAAATATCCTGCAGCATGTGCCACCGGATGTAGGGCTCGCACAGCCGCGAGTAGTCGAACCAGCCCAGGCGACGCTCAATCTCGTGGCGGTGCAGCGGCAGCGCGGGCGAAAAGTGCCCCAGCAGGCCCTCCACCGACTCGATGGGCATCTCCCAAATGCGGAAAAAGCCCAGGATGTGGTCGATGCGCAGGGTGTCGAAGTAGCGAGCGAGGTGGCCCATGCGCTGCTTCCACCATTTGTAGTCGTCCTCGGCCATGCGCTCCCAGTTGTAGGTGGGGAAGCGCCAGTTCTGGCCGGTGGTGGAAAAGTCGTCGGGCGGGGCGCCGGCCTGGCGGTCCATGTGGTAAAGCTCGGGCTGGGTCCAAGCATCCACCGAATGGCGGTAGATGCCGATGGGCAAGTCGCCCTTCAGCACCACGCCGTGGGCGCGGGCATAGTCCACCGCGGCCAGCAGTTGCTTGTCGAGATGGTACTGCACGAAGAAAAACAGGCCGTACTCGTCGTAGTCGGCCGCCGTTTCGGCGGTGAGGGCTTCCAGGTTCTGCGGGGTGCGGAACTCCTCGGGCCACTGCTGAAAGTCGGCGGTGCCAAACCGGTCGCGCAGGGCCGAGAAGGCCGCGTAGGGCACCAGCCATTCGGCCTGGCTGGCGTAGAACGCGCGGTAGCCGGCATCGGCCAGGAAGTTCTGCTTCTCCTGCTTATAGAGCAGCTTCAAAAACTTCCACTTGGCGTTCATCACCGGCTCGTAATCCACGAAGTCCTTCGCGTTGAACTCCTGCTTGAGTTGGGCCAATTCCTTGGCGGCCTTCTTGTCCTTGAGCGCGGCAATGCCTTCGAGGTGGATGAACTGCGGGTGCAGGGCAAAAACCGAAATGGCGGCGTAGGGATATGAGTCGACCCAGGTGTGGGTGGCCGTGGTGTCGTTGATGGGCAGAATCTGAATCAGCTGCAGGCCGGTTTGCACGGCCCAATCGGTCAGCAGCTTCAAATCGGAAAACTCCCCTACCCCAAGTCCCTGCTCAGAGCGCATGGCAAACACGGGCAGCGCCACGCCAGCGCCGCGCCAGGCGTCGGGGTAGCGGTAGCCCTCGTCGTTGAAGACGCGCGCGGCGGTGCGGTCCTGGCTGGCGGGCACCACGCGGTTGTCGCCGCCTTCCATGCCGAGGGCGTGGCCGGCGGCCGGGTCCCACATGGCGTATTTGTAGTTGCAGTCCTCGCCGGGGCTTTGCAGCTTGATGCGGCCGCTCCAGGTGGGGTAGGCAGCATCGGTCAGCACGAGGGCCTTGGTGTTGTCCCAGGCCCCGAGGGCGGGGTCGGAACCGAGAATGCACAGGCCAAGGTGCGGCGCCACGCGGGGCGCTACCAGCTGAAACACGGTTTCGCCGGCCGCGGGTGGCAGGCTGGTGGGCTGCGGGGGGCTAGCCGGCGCGGCAGTGTCGGGGGCCTTCGCGGCTTTGGCGCCTTTGGCGGCCGGCTTTTTGGGTTTGGCAGCCGGGGCCTCGGCGGGCGCCGGGGCGCCGGGGCGGCGGAACAGCGCCTTGGTGAAGGCGGCGGTCAGCAGCTCGTTTTCGGGCTGGGCGGGGGCACGCCAGTAGTCGGCCAGGCGCAGTCGCTGGGCGCGGGCGGGGTCGTAGGCCAAAACGCGGTTGGGGCCGTGCTCCCAGTGCTGAGCGCCGGTGTTGGCGTCGAGCAGGACGTACTTATAGGAGAGGCTGCCAGCGGCATCGGGCACTTCCAGGTCGAGGCTCCAGCAGGTTGTGGCTTCGTCGTAGTGCAGGGGCGCGGCACTGGCCAACTGCCAGCCGCCCAGCTCGGGCCGCGAGCCACACACGGCCAAGCGCTGGCCGAACACGGTGCGGTAAGGAAGGGAAAAACGTATTGTCATGCAGGAAGCTTGGTGGGATTTGGGGGCGAAAGATAACGCCTTGCGGAGTGAAGACGGAGGAACCGCGACGGAGGAATGGCCCTGTGCAACCCGTTGTGCAAGACGGAATAGGAATATCCGGACGGCATTTGTGCAATCGATTGTACTCAGTTGCTGAATTCTAGTGCCCGCGGGCTGCTTGGGCGGTTCTTAAATGGAGTAATTCCGACGCCCGGATTTATCCCACGGCATTCCATCCCCATTCGGTACGGCACCGGTTTCCAACCCCGGCTCATGGTTTTGCGTTTGGAAGGGCTGCCTTGCTACGTGTTGCTGCTAATTCCTTCCTGCTTTGTCCACTTTTCTGCGTCGTGCCCTTTACGGATTGCTGGGGTTAATTGCTCTGGTGCTGCTACTCGTTATCGCGGTGGTGGTGGTTTTGCAATTTCCTGCGGGACAAGATTTTGTGGCGAAACGCGCCGAAAGCTACCTGCGTGGCAAGCTGGGCACGGAAGTGCGCATCGGCAAGTTCCGCACCGACTTCCGCCACGCCATCAACCTTGATGGCGTGTACGTGGAGGACCAGAAGCGCGATACGCTGCTGTCAGTAGGCCACCTCGGCGTCGACCTTGATATCTGGGCCCTGCTGCACAGCCAAGTGAATGTGTCGAACGTGGAGCTGAACGACGGCCGGGTGCGCCTCACGCGCACCGAACCCGACTCGGTGAACAACTACGATTTCATCATCGCGGCCTTCACCGACCCCACGGCGCCGGTCGATACCACGGCCTCAGGCCTGAAGTACGACATCGGCAAGGCCCGGCTCACCAACATCTACTTCACCCAAAACGACCAAATCACCGGCTCCGACATCAGGGCCCGGATTGGCGAGTTCACGGCCAACATGGACGAGGTGGATGTGGACAACTCCATCTATAAGGTGGATAACGCGGCCCTGCGGCGCGCGGCCATCAGCATTGTGCAAACCAAAACGGCGCCGGAGGTGGAAAACCCCGGGCCCACCGAGCCGCTCACCCTGCAGCTGGGCCTGAACCGGGCCACGCTCGACAGCGTGCAGTTCACTTACAAGAACGCCCCGGCGGCGCAGTACATCAACACCACCATTGGCCTGGCCGACATCACCGCCAAGGACATCGACTTGCAGCGGCAGCGCGTGAGCCTGGGCAAGCTCACCCTCAAAAACACCACGTTTGCCTACGCGCAAAACGAACAAGTGCCGGTGGAAGAGCGGGTGGTGAACCCCGCCGAGACTGTGCGCAAGCTGGACGAAGCCACCGATAAGGCCAAGGCCGCCACCGGCCAAACCGCCGCGGCCCCCGGCTGGCGCGTGGCCCTCGACCAGTCCGACATCAGCGGCCTGGCCGTGAACTTCGACAACTTCAACCAGCCCAAGCAGCGCACCAAGGTGCCGGCCATGGACTACAACCACCTGCACTTTACGGACTTGGTGCTGAACACGCGCGACCTGCGCTATTCCGAAAACCGCACCACCGGCCGGGTGCTGAACCTGGCTGGCAAAGAGCAAAGCGGCTTCCGCGTAGATAAATGGCGGGCCAACGTGGTGTATGACTCGGTGCAAATTCGCCTCGACAGCCTCGATTTGGTGACGCCGCACACCCGCATTCGGCGCACGCTGGCCATTGGCTACGAAAGCCTGGCCGCGCTGGGCGACACCAAAAACCTGCCGAACCTGAAGATTGAAGGCGACCTGCGCGACGTCCGGCTGGGCTTCCGCGACATCTTGTACCTGGCGCCGGACCTGGCGGGCACGCCGCCCTTCAATACCGGCCCCAACCAGAGCGTGCTGCTGAACGGGCAGATTGCCGGGCGCGTGGGCGATTTCACGGTGCGCAACCTGGAATTTGTGGGCCTGCGGAATACGGTGCTCAAAGCCCGCCGCGGCCGCATTCAGGGGCTGCCCAACACCGATGCGCGGCTGTACGCCGACCTCGACATTCAGGATTTCCACACCACCGAGGCCGATATCCGCAGCCTCGCGCCCAAGGGCAGCATTCCGAACACCATCAGCATTCCGCCCTCGCTGGCGCTGAGCGGCACCTTCCGCGGCCGGCCTACCACGCTGGCGTTTGACACCAACCTGAAGCTGCGCAGCACCTACGGCGACCTGGCCTTTAGCGGCAACGTGGGCGCGCCGCAGGCCAACGGGCGGCAGCCGCTGGTGGGCACCTTCGCGGTGGGCGGGTTCGACTTTGGCCGGCTGCTGAAGAACCCGCAGCTTGGGCGCGTCACGGCTTCGGGGCGCATCAACGCCACGGGCAATTTGAAAGACCCCGGCACGCTGGTGGGCCGCGTGCAAAGCACCGTGCAAAGCGCCCGCTACAACGGCTACACCTACCGCGGCGTGGTGGCGACGGTCGACTTGGACCGCAACCGCTACGTCATCAACGCCAGCAGCAAGAGCGACCCCAACCTGAACCTCGACCTGCAGGCCGTGGTGAACCTGCGCGACGCCCGCAACCCCACCTACGAAGTGACCAGCCTGAACCTGCGCGGCGCCAACCTCACGGCGCTGGGCTTCTACACCGGCGGCGACCTGCGGGTGCAGGGCAACCTGAAAGCCAACCTGCGCGGCTCGGACCTGAACTCGCTGAACGGCACCTTCAGCGGGCAGAAGATTGTGATAGTGCGCGACAACCAGCCCTTCGCGCTCGATTCGCTCAACGGCCGCATTGTACAGACGGCCACGCGCACCACGGCCGTCATCACCTCCGACATTGCCAACGTGAACCTCGACGGCAACGTGCACCTCGGCGACCTGGCCACGGAGCTGCAGCAGCACCTCGACCGCTACTTCGACGTGCCCGGCGTGCAGTACGTGCCCAGCGCGGCCGACCGCCATTTCACGTATTCGCTGAAGCTGAAAGACCCCAAGCTGGCCACCAAGCTGGTGCCGGGCCTGAAGAAAATTTCGCCGTTTACGCTGGCCGGCGACTACTCGCGGCAAGCCGCCCGCCTCACGGCCACCACCAGCATTCCGCTCATTCAGTACAACAACTACCGGCTCGATTCGCTGCGGCTGAACGTGGACTCGGACCCCGGCAAGCTGGACTACGCCCTGCGCCTGGCCCAGGCCGCCCAAGACACCACCCTGAAGCTGCGCCGCCCCAGCGTGATTGGCAACGTGGCCAACAACAAGGTATTTGCGCGTGCGGCCATCCTGGGCGACTCGGCCAACCGCGAAAGGCTGGCGCTGGCCGGCACCGTGCAGGCCCTGGCCCAGCCCCGCGGCGAAGTGGCCTACCAGTTTGAGGCCGCGCCGGAGCAGATTCTCAACTACGACACCTGGACCGCCGGCGCCAACAACTACGTGCGCTACTACCCCACCGGCGCGGTGGTGGCCAACGGCCTCAACCTGACGAACGGCCGCAGCACGCTGGCCCTGCAAAGCCAGAACCCGCAGGTGCCCACCTCGCCGCTGGGCGTCACGTTTACCAATTTTGAGCTGGCCGAGCTGGCCAAGATTGTGCAGCAGCAGGACTCGCTGGTGGCCGGGCAGCTCAACGGCACGGCCCGCATCGACAACCTGGGCAAGCCCAACCAAGCTTTCACGGCCGATGCCACCGTCAAAAACCTGGTGTTTCAGAAAGCCCTCATCGGCGACATCGCTTTCAACGCCACCAACCCTAGCGCCGGCCGCTACGACGTGGACGCCCGCCTGACCGGCGGGGCCGCCGGCACGGTGGGCGGCGCCGGCAACGACGTGCAGGTGCGCGGCACCTACCTGGCCAACAGCCCCGCCCCGCTCAACCTGAACGTGGACGCCAACCGGCTCAACCTGAAACTGGTGGAGCCCTTCTCGGTGGGCCAGGTGCGCAACGCCAACGGATACATCAGCGGGCGGCTGACGGTGACGGGCGCGCCCGCGGCGCCGGTGGTGCGCGGCACGCTCAATACCTCGGCCGATGCCGGGTTCATTGTGCCGCAGCTGGGTTCGCCGTTCCGGCTGCCCAACCAGGCGCTCACGTTTGACGACCGGGGCATTGCGTTCAACAACTTCACGGTACTGGATTCGGCCTCGAATAAGGCCGTGGTGAACGGCTATCTGCTCACGAAGGACTTCATCAATTATTCCTTCGACATGAACGCCACGACCAACAATTTCCTGGCCGTGCGCAGTACCCGCGAAAACAACGAGTTGTTCTACGGCCGGCTGGTGCTCGATTCGGAAACGCGCCTGACCGGTCCGGTGGAGCTCATCAAGATTGACACGCGGGTGACGGTGGTCGAAGGCTCGAACCTGACGGTGGAGTCGCCGGCGGCCACGCCCACCACCCAGGAACGCACGGGCATCGTGGAATTCATCGACAAGAGCGCCCCGCTCGACACCATGCTGGCCCGCAAAGTGGCCCTCGACACCACCAAGGTGAACGCCACGGGCTACGATATCACGGCGGTGGTGACCATTACCAACCGCACGCCGTTTACCATCGTCATCGACCCGGCCAGCGGCGACAACCTGAAAGTGCGGGCCGCCGGCACGCTGAACACCAACATTGCGCCCGATGGCACCATCAGCCTGAGCGGCCGCCTAGACGTGGCCCGCGGCCAGTACCACATGTCGCTCTACGACCTGGCGCAGCGCGATTTCATCCTGGCCCGCGGCTCGTCCATCACCTGGGACGGCGACCCTTACAACGCCACCCTCGACCTCACGGCCATCTACAAAGTGCAGGCCGCACCGGCCGAGCTGCTGGCCGGCCAGGGCATCGACGACCAAACGGCCAACACCGTGGCCCGCAACCGCCTCCCCTTCAACGTGCTGCTGAAGGTGACGGACCAACTGAGCAAGCCCACCATCGGCTTCGACATCACGCTGCCCGAAAACCAGCGTGGTGCGCTGGGCGGACAAGTAGACACCAAGCTGGCCCAGCTGCGCCAACCCAGCCAGACGTCGGAGCTCAGCAAGCAGGTGTTTTCGCTGCTGATTCTGGGCCGGTTTGTGGCCCAAAACCCCTTCCAGACCAGCAGCGGCGAGGGCCTGGTGGCCACGCAGCTGCGCGGCAGCGCCAGCGCTGTGCTTACCGACCAGCTCACCAACCTGACCGACAAATACCTCTCCGGCCTGGGCCTGGACCTGGGCGTGACCAACCAGGCCGACTACAGCACCGGCGAGGCCCGCAGCCGCACCGACCTGAACGTGGCCGTGCGCCGCCAGCTGCTCAACAACCGCCTGACCGTGCGCGTGGGCACCGACATCAACCTGAGCGGCGGCTCGGGCACGCAGGCCACCCAGGGCCAGAACAGCGCCAGCAACCTGGCCGGCGACGTGAGCCTGGAATACCGGGTGCTGGCCGACGGCCGCCTGCGGGTGCGCGTGTTCCGCCAGAACGGCTACGAGGACATCGACGGCCAGATTATCCGGACGGGCGCGGCGCTGGTGTTCCAGCGCGACTACCGCGACCTGAAAGACCTGTTTTCGAAGGTACCCAAGGACGTGAAAGCCGAGCGCAAGGCGGAGCGCAAAGAGGTGAAAGCCGAGAAAAAAGCCGAAAAAGACTCCGTGCAAAACCAGCCCGCGGCGCGGGTTGACTCCACGCGTGACAAGTCCACCACCGGACGCTAATACCGAATCAGAGTATGCTTATTCACTACCGCCGTTCTGCTGCTGAGCCTTGCGCCGCGCCCTTGCGCGGGCGCGCGGGCAACTCGGGCAGCCGGCTTGGGGCCTGGGCCGTGACGGCGCTGGCGCTGCTGGGCCTGTCGGCCTGCTCGGGGCTGAAATACGTGCCCGAAGGCCAGAAGCTGTACACCGGCAGCAAGGTCATCATCAAGTCGCCGGAGAAAATCACCAACGAAGCGGCCCTGCAAACGGAGCTGGAATCGGTCATCCGGCCCAAGCCCAATGCCTCGTTTCTGGGCCTGCGGCCCAAGCTGTACTTCTGGGGCCTGGGCCAAGGCAAAACCAAGGGCCTGGGCCACTTCCTGGCCGACAAGTTTGGGGAGGCGCCGGTGCTGCTGAAAGACGTGAAAATTGCCGCCACCAGCGGCCTCATCACCAACCGGCTCTACAACAACGGTTTCTTCAAGGGCACGGTGACCAACGAAGTGAAAACCCAGGAGAAAACCGCGCAGGTGAATTACACGGCCAATACCGGCCGGGTGTATACCATTCAGGAAATTCATTTCCCCGACCGCGACACGCTGGTCGATAAGGACATTCGGGCCACGCAGGCGGGCAGCCTGCTCAAGGTGGGCGACGCCTATAACCTCAACACCTTCACGGCCGAGCGGGTGCGCATCGACAACGACCTGAAAAACTCGGGCTATTTTTATTTTAACCCCGACTACATCCTGTTTCAGGTCGACAGCACGCTGAACAACAAAATCAACGTGTATTTGCGGGTGAAGGCCAAGGCGCCGGACAAGGCCACCAAGCCGTACTGGCTCGAGCGTATTCGACTGAACACCAACTACGTGCTGACGGACACGACCACCCGGCAGCCCATCCTGTACAAGAAGTACGAGTATTACCCCGACGAAAAGGTGTTCAAGGCCAAGGCCATTACCAACGCCACCTTCCTGTACCCGGACAGCCTGTACCGCCGGCGGCGCCGCGACCAGACCATCAGCCGCCTGATGAGCTTGAACACGTTCAAGTTCGTGGAAATCCGGCTGCGGCCTTCGGCGGCCGGCGACTCGGCTGGCCGCGCCCGCCTCGACGCCGACGTGTTGATGACGCAGCTCAAGAAGAAGAGCCTGCGGGCCGACCTGCAGCTGGTGAGCAAGAGCAACGGCTTCACCGGCCCCGGCCTCACGCTGTCGTTTCGCAACCGCTCGGCCCTGCGCGGCGGCGAGCAGCTGCTGGTGAACGCCGTGGCCAGCACCGAAACCCAAAGCGGCAACGGCAACGGCGCCTTGGGCCTCACCAGCTACGAGTTCGGGTTGAATGCGCAGCTGGTGTTTCCGCGATTGGTGGCGCCCAACCTGCCGCTGTTCGACATCAAGCTGCCCAACTCCGACTTTCAGCCGCGCACCACCATCGGAGCCGGCTACCGCACCGTCACGCGCGCCAACTACTTCCGCGAGGACTTTTTCAACCTCAACTACGGCTACACCTTCAAAACCAAGATTACCAACGAGCAGGAAATCCGACCCATCGACATCACCTACGTGCGCCTGGCCGACACCACCAAGGCCTTCAACGACCTGCTGAAAACCCGCCGCTACCTGCGCAGCGCTTTCGAGCAGCAGTTCATCTTGGCCAGCTCGTACCGCTACACCTACAACCAGCAGGTGCTGGAGCAGCGCCGCCAGCAGATTTATTTCAGCGGCCAGGTGGAGGGCAGCGGCAACGTGGCCAGCCTCATTGCCCAGGCCACGGGCCAGAGCCGCAACCTGCCCGACCAGGGCTACACCGTGCTGGGCCAGCAGTTCAGCCAGTACCTGAAGTTTGATTTGGAGCTGCGCGAGTACTACCGCATCAGCCAGAACCCCACGTCCGGCAACCGCATTGTGGCGCGCCTGCAGGCCGGCATCGGCATGCCCTACGGCAACTCCGTGGTGCTCCCCTACCCCAAGCAGTACGGCATTGGCGGCCCCAACAGCGTGCGGGCCTTTGCGGCGCGCGGCATTGGGCCCGGCACCTACCGCCCCCAAACCACCGAGCAGAGCCTCAACCAGTTCTACGACCAAGTGGGCGACATCCGTCTCGAAGGCAACGTGGAATACCGCCAGGACCTGGTGCCCTACGTGAAAGGCGCCCTGTTCGTAGATGCCGGCAACATTTGGCTGGCCAACCCCGACCCGGAGCGGGAAGGCGGCGAGTTTAAAGCCAATTCCTTCCTCAAGCAGCTGGCCGTGGGCTACGGCGCGGGCCTGCGCATCGACGTGCAGTTCTTCGTCATCCGCTTCGATTACGCCCTGCCGTTTAAAGCCCCCTACGGCACACCCGATAACCCCGCGGGCCGGTTCAACTTGGCCATTGGGTATCCGTTCTAGTGGAGAGGTAGGGAGAAAAAGAGGAAGGGAGATGGGAAGTGTGATGTGCCAATTGCGCAGCTAGCACAGCTAGGATTCTAACCATCCCCACCACCTCACCGAATTATCGGCATGCGCTCAAACGGCCTTTCGCGGTCGAACAGGTAGCGGTAGGTGGCGTGGGTTTTCAGAATTTTGGCGCCGATGGAGCGCGTGGTCACCAGCATGCGAGGGTTGAAGTCGCCAATCCAGTTCATCTCGATGTCGGCGTAGCCCGCATCGATAAATGCCTGGCGAGCATACACCAGCATGGCCGCGTCCACGCCCTTGCCCTGGTGCTCGGGCACCACGCCGTAGATGATGCCGAACAGCTTCTTGTCGCGGCGCTGCATGTAGCGGCGCTGCTCCCACAAAAAGCGCAGCTTGCCCAGCAGGTTGAGGCGCCGGCCCACGTGCTTGAAAATCTGGTTCAGCTCGGGCAGGCTGATGAAGAAGGCCACCGGCTCCGGGCCGTGGTAGGCAAACCAGAGCAGGCGCTCGTCCAGCACGGGCTTCATCTGCTGCACAATCTTGCGGGCCTCGTCTAGGGTCATCGGCTTCACGCCCGAGTGCCGGGCCCAGGCCAGGTTGTAGACGTGGTGGAAGTCCTGGGCCAGCTTTTTGGCGTCCTGCTTGCGGGCGTGGGCAAAGCGGTAGGTGCCGGCGTGCTCTTCGGCACGCTTGGCAAAGCTGGGGTGCAGCTCGGCCGCCGTGGTGCGGTAGCAGGTGTACTGCTTGAAATACAGCTCGAACCCGTAGTGCTCAAACAGCGGCCGGTAGTAGGCCGGGTGCCAGAACATGCCGTAGTTGGGCTCCAGGTCGTAGCCCTCAATGAGCAGCCCCCAGAACCGGTCCCGCTCGCCAAAGTTGATGGGGCCGTCCATGGCCTGCATGCCGCGGGCCGCCAGCCACTGCCGGGCCGCGTCGAAGAGCTGGTTGGCGGCCGCCTGGTCGTCGGTGCATTCAAAGAAGCCCATGCCGCCGGTGGGCAGGTCCGGGTTTTGCACGTCCACCGCGTCGCGGTTCAGAAAGGCGGCCACGCGGCCCACGGCCTGGCCGGAAGCGTCCGTCAGCACCCAGCGGGCGCACTCCCCATTTTTGAACTTGGGGTTTTTGGCGGGGTCGAACACGGCTTCCACTTCGTTTTCGAGCGGGCCGATGTAGTTCGGCACGGCCGCGTGCAGGCGGGCCGGCAATTCAATAAACAACCGCGCCAGGCGGTCGTCAACAACTTCAAGAAGCGGCATAGGCAAAGGCGGTGCCTAGTCTGGCAGCTCCACTAGCTGCCCGAGGCCGGCACCGCCGCAAAGAAACGGGCTGGCGGCTGCTCCGGCCCGGCGGCGGGCTTCAGCGCGACGGGGTCGAATACGCGTTTTCGCGGGCCGGGCTGCTGCTGGCATGGCCCCCGGCCGGCTCGCGGCCGGCGTCACCCGTAGCCAGGCGGCTGGTTTTGAACTGCCCCAACAGGTAGCAAAATGGACACTCGTTCCTGCCCTCCCCCATTCCCAGCACGCGCGCCGTTTCGGCTATGCCCAACGCCACCTTGCACCGCGGGTGGGTGTGGTAAACGGTGGACTCCGCTTTGCCCGGCAAACTGGAATAAAAGGGGAAAGGCGGAACCATGCTGTTTCGTTTCGAAACGCAATAAATGTACAAATAATATATAATATTTAACTAAACGAACCAACATTATTTTTTATACACGCAAAAATGATATTTATCATTTTGTAACGGAATCATTGTCAAACTCAAAAAGCGGTTCCGGTTTCGCAGTGAATTAGGCATTACATCATGGATGTCAAACAAATGCAAGCAATAATGCCCGGCTGCAAGTGCTTGCAGCCGGGCATTTTCCGACTAAGTGAAACAGGCTATACCTAATCCTTGGGTTTCACCTTCGTTTTGTTGCGCTTGTCCTTCACCTTAGCGTCGGTCTGCACTGCCGGAGCAGGCGTTACAACGGTAGTGGTGGAGGTAGCGGGCGCCGTTTCTACCGTAGTAGTGGTCGATTCGGTGGTGTTGGTGGCCGGGGCCGGTACCGCCGTTGGATACGACGGCGAAGCAGGCGTGGCCGGCGTTACCGTGGTTTGGCGGGTAGTGGTGGTGGTGCTGGTCTGGGCACTGGCCGAATAGCCGGCCGTGGTAACCAACAGCGCGAGCAGAAACAATTGCTTTTTCATAGCGGCTACAAGAGTTAGTGAAACCATATTTGCGTCGCAAAACGCCAATCTGAAGGCTTTTAACGCAAACAAGGCAAAAGGGTTGGCTCGGCTTGCGGCACAGCTTGGCGGCGCGGGTGCCTGCCCGGGAAGCTTTCAGCCGGCCAGCGGCGCGGCTGCTTCGGTGCCGCGCAGGTCGAAGGCGGCGCGCGGCTCCCACAGCTGCCCGCTATGCCGGAACAGCGTGAGGCGGTTCACCACAAACTCGGCGGCATAGGGGCGGGCCGCAAACAGCTCGCGCAGCGCCGGTACCTGCGCAGGGGGCAAGTCGCGGGTGGCCAGCGTGAGGTGCGGCGTAAAGGGCCGGCTTTCGGTCGGCACTTCGGGCAAGTGCGCGGCGCACCAGGCCACGAGCCGGGCGTGCAAGGCCCCGATTGCGCCGGGCTCGCTCACCCGCACAAACAGGGTGCGTTCTCCAAACCAGGCAAAGCCGTTCAGGGCCACGGTGGCTGGGCCCTGCGTGGCCGCGAAAGCTGTCAGCGCCACCGTGCAGCGGGCCTCAAACGAATCGGGCTGGCGCTGGGGTGGCAGCAGGGTGATGTGGGGCGGCAGCCGCACGGCGTTGCGGCTGCCCGTGAGGCGATGCACCTCCTGCTTCAGGGCCCAGGTTTCGGAATAGACGGGTTCTGGCGGCAGCACGGCCAGCAGGTAGAGCGTTTTCATGGCGCACAACGAACAAGACGGCCTTGCTGTACGCAAAAGCCCCGCCCGGCCGCCGGCGCCCGGGGTGCCGCCCTGCTCAGGAGAGCAGCCGGGCCTGGTGGGCGGCGCTTATCAGGCCCGGCGCATTTTTGAGGGTGGCCAGCACCACTTCCTTCGCGGCCTGCTTCAGCTCGTCTTTGCTGATGTCGCGCGCTTCTTCCTTCACCAGCTCGCCCATGGTCTGGAAGGCGTGCAGCAGGGTTTGGCGGCTGGGCTTTTCGGTTTTGAGCTCGGCGTATACCCGGGCAATCTGGGCGTTAATCTTGAGGCGGCGGGTGTGAAACACAGAATCAGTGGCTGTGTGCGACTGCACGGCATCGAGCACGGCCACCAGCGGCCGCCACCGGGTGGCCGTGAGCAGCACGGCGTCGCTGAGGCGCTGCCGGTGGCTGGCCTCGGCTAGCGGAGTCTCCGGCGTTTCTGCCGGTTCGAGACGGTGGTTGGGGCGGCTGTCGGCGGGGCGTTCAGCGGGCGTGGGGGCGTTGTTGCCGGAAGGCATGGCGGGGCACAGGAGTCAATGGGCTCGCCCAAGATACGTGAGTGTCCCCAGTCCCGGCCCAACGGCCGCGCCCTCCCCTACCGCGAACGGCCAACACCGCCGGGGCTAAACACAAAAACGCCCCGCTACAGATTCGTGCGGGGCGTTTCAATCAGCGGGAACGTAGCCTAAATGGTATGCGGCGCAGGTACTATTGCCAGCCGCCACCCAGAGCGCGGTACACATTCACCGTTGCGTTTAGCTGTTGCATCTTGGTTTCGATGAGGTCAAACTTCGACTCCAACGCCTCGCGCTGGGTGAAGAGCACCTCCGTGTACTCGGCCCGGGCGTAGCGGAACAGGCTGTTGGAAATGTCCACCGACTGGTTCAGGGCGGCCACCTCTTTGGCTTTGGCGTCGTAGCTTTTCTCCAGGTTGCTGATGTTGGAAAGCTGGTTGCTCACCTCCACGTAGGCGTTCAGCACCGTCTTTTCGTAGCGGTACACGGCCTGCGTTTGCGTGGCATTGGCGCTGTAGTAGGTAGCCTTGATGCCGTTGCGGTTGAACAGCGGGCCGGCCAGGTCGGCACCCAGCGAATAGAGCATCGACTGCGGCGTCGAGACCAGCAGGCCGGGCGTGAAGGCCGCCAGTCCCACGCCCCCGGCCAGACTCAGCGACGGGTAGAAGTTGGCGCGCGCCACCTGCACGTCGAGTTTGGCGGCCGCCAGCTGCTGCTCGGCCTGCCGGATGTCGGGGCGGTTGCTAAGCAACTGGGTGGGCAGGCCGGCCGTGATGACGGAGGGCTGCAGGTCGTTGAACGTGGCGTCGTCGCGCACCACCGGCTGCGGGTAGCGGCCGGCCAGGTAGTTTAGCTTGTTCTCGGTTTCCGTGATGCTCTGCTGCAGCTTGAACTGCAGGCTGCGGGTGTGCTGCACCTGGGCCTCGAAGCGTTTCACGGCCAGCTCGGTGGTGCGAGCCGATTCCTTTTGCAGGCGCACCAGCTCCAGCGCATTACTCTGAATGCCGATGTTCTGCTTCACGATGGACAGCTGGTTGTCCAGCGCCAGCAGCTCGTAATACGAGTTGGCAATCTCGGAAATCAGATTGGTCACCATGAAATTTTTACCCTCCACCGATGCCAGGTAGCGCAGGGCTGCCGCCTTTTTGGCGTTGCGCAGCTTGTGCCAGATGTCGACCTCCCAGGTGGCAAACGCGCCCAGCTGGAAGTTGGTGAGCGGGTCGGGCGTGCGGCGGTCTTCCTTGATGTCGACCTGCTCCTCGGTGGCGCCTTGCAGGGTGTAGCGGCCTACTTTTTCCACGTCGGCGCGGGCGCCCAGGCCCACGAAGGGCAGGTATTCGCCGCTGCGGGCGCGCACTTCGTTCTTGGCAATCTCGATTTCCTGCAGCGTGATGTTCAGCTCCTGGTTGTTTTGCAGGGCCGTTTCAATCAGGGCTTTCAGGTTGGGGTCGGTGAAAAACTGTTTCCACTGCACGCGGGCCAGATTGGCGCTGTCGGCGGTGGCCGGGGCCGCGGCCGAAGCCGTGGGGTAACTGGCCGGGGTGCTGCGGGTTTCGTTCTTCACCACTAGCTCCGGGGTTTTGCAGGCCCCCACCGCGAGAGCCAAACCGGCAGCACCGAGGTATTGATAAATTCGTTTCTTAAGCATAAGGCTCCATTTCTTCTAGTGTAACGCGGGGCTCTACGCCTTCGAGGATGGGCGACTCATTCTCATCCTTAATCAGTTTGCTGTTGCCGGCCAGGGTGCCGAAGAAGTAGTACAGGCCGGGGATGATAATTACCCCGAACACAGTGCCGAACAGCATGCCGCCCAGCGCCGAGCTCCCAATGGTGCGGTTGCCGATGGCACCGGCGCCGGTGGCCACCACCAGCGGAATCAGGCCGGCGATGAAGGCGAACGAGGTCATCAGAATCGGGCGGAAACGGGTCTTGGCACCTTCAATGGCCGCGTCGCGGACGCTCATGCCTTCCTCGTGCTTGAGGGCCGCGAATTCAACGATAAGTACCGCGTTTTTACCCAGCAGACCGACGAGCATTACCAAGCCCACCTGGGCGTAGATGTCGTTGGCCAGGCCAAAGATTTTGATGAACAGGAACGAGCCGAACACGCCCGCTACCAGCGAGAAAATAACGGCCAGCGGCAGCAGAAAGCTTTCGTACTGCGCGGCCAGCACCAGGTACACGAACACCAGCACGATGAGGAAAATCACGGTCGACTCGTTGCCGCGGCCCACTTCGTCTTTCGACAAGCCGCCCCAGTCGATGCCGTAGCCGTGGGGCAGGGTCTCGGCCACTTCCTGCACCGCCTTGATGGCCTCGCCCGAGCTGTAGCCCGGCGCGGCACCGCCCCGGATGGAGCCGGTGGGGTACATGTTGTAGCGGTTGATTTCGTTGGCGCCTTGGCTCTTCACGATTTTCATGAAGGCCGAGAATGGCACCATCTCACCTTTGTCATTCTTGGCCCACATGTTCAGGATGTCTTCGGGCAGCTTGCGGTACTCCGGCGAAGCCTGCACAAACACCTTGAAAAAGCGCTGGTACTTGATGAAACCCAGCTCGTAAGTCGAGCCCACCAAGATGCTCAGCGTGTTCATGGCGTTGCCAATGCTCACGCCCTTCTGCATGGCCAACTCGTTGTCAATCTTGAGCTCGTACTGCGGGTAGTTGGCCGAGAAGAAGGTGAACACGCCCGCCAGCTCCTTGCGCTTTTTCAGCTTGGCGATGAACTCGTTGTTCACCCGTTCCAGAGCCTTGTAGTCGCCGGTGCTGGTTTTGTCGAGCATCTGCAGCTGGAAACCACCCGCCGCGCCGTAGCCCGGCACTGCCGGCGGCTCGAAGAATTCGATGGTCGCGCCGGGAATCTCGTGGGCCTTCTTTTCTAGGTTCTCCACAATTTCGGCAATGGATTCCTTGCGCTCCGACCACGGCTTCAAGTCAATCAAGCAAGTACCAGCGTTCGAGCCGCGGCCTTCGGTGAGTACTTCGTAGCCGGCCAGCGTCGAGATGTTGGCGATGCCGGGCACGTCCTTGGCCAGGTCGCGCAGGCGCTTCGATACGGCGTTGGTTTGTTCCAGCGTGGTGCCGGGGGGCGTCTGCACAATGGCGTAAATCAGGCCCTGGTCTTCGCTTGGAATGAAGCCGGCCGGCAGACCCGCCGAGATGGCCCAGATGCCCAGCCCGAAGGCCACCAGCATCACGAAAGTGACAATGCGGTTGGCCACGATGCGCTGCAGCAGGCCCACATAGGCATTCGTCAGCTTCTCAAAGCCACGGTTGAACCAGTCGAAGAAGCGCTGTAGCGGCGTCTGCTTCTTGGGTTGGCCATGGTGGTTTTTCAGAATCATGGCGCAAAGCACCGGCGTCAGGGTCAGGGCCACGAGGCCCGAAATCACGATGGCCGTGGCCATGGTAATGGAGAACTGGCGGTAGAAAATGCCCACCGGGCCGCTCATGAACGACACCGGAATGAACACGGCCGTCATCATGATGGTGATACCAATAATAGCGCCGCTGATTTCCCCAACCACTTGTCGGACTGCGTTATAAGGCGATAGATGATGCTCGTCCATCTTGGCGTGCACCGCCTCAATCACCACAATGGCGTTATCGACCACAATACCAATCGAAAGCACCAGCGCAAACAGCGTAATCATGTTGATGGTGAGGCCGAACGCCTGCATCGCAATGAACGAGCCCACCAGCGACACCGGCACGGCCAGCGCCGGAATCAGCGTCGAGCGCCAGTCGCCGAGGAAGATGAACACCACCAGCGCCACCAGAATAAAGGCATCGCGCAGGGTGTGAATCACGTTCTCAATCGAGGCGTCGAGGAAGTTCGACACGTCGTAGGTGATTTTGTAGTCCATGCCGGGCGGGAAGCTGCTCTTTTTCAGCTCTTCCAGCTTGGCCTTCACCTCTTTAATAACGTCCGAAGCGTTCGAGCCGTAGGTCTGCTTCAGCACGATAGCGGCCGAAGGATACTGGTTCAGGTTGGAGTAGATGTCGTAGTATTCCGAGCCCAGCTCCACGTTGGCCACGTCCTTCAGGTGCAGGCTTTCCCCGTTCGCGTTGGCCCTCAGAATCACGTTCTTATACTGCTCCACGTCGTTGAAGCGGCCCTGGTAGCTCAGCACGTATTCCAGCGACTGCGCGTTCTTGCCATCGGCGCGGCCAATGCGGCCCGGCGAGCCAATCACGCTCTGCTCATCCAGCGCCTTCATCACGTCGTCCACCGAGATGTTGTAGGCCCGCATGCGGTCGGGCTTCAGCCACACGCGCATGGCGTACTGCCGGCTGCCCAGGATGCTGGCCCGGCCAATGCCGCCGAGGCGCTGCAACTCGGGTATCATGTTTACGCCGGCGAAGTTGAACAGGTACTTCATGTCCGTGTTCTTGTCTTTCGAGTACAAGTTCACGTACATCAGCATGTTAGGCACCACGCGGTTCACAATCACGCCCTCGCGCTGCACAATCAGCGGCAGGCGGTTGAGCACCTGCGCAATGCGGGTGTTCACGTTCACCACCGCCTGGTCGGGGTTGGTGCCCAGGTTGAACACAATCTGAATGTTGGCCTCACCAGCCGATACGGCGTCGGAAGTCATGTACTTCATACCCGGCACCCCGTTCACCGCCTGCTCCAGCGGAATCAGTACCGACTCCGTCAGCACTTTAGCACTAGCGCCAGGGTAGGAGGCGCTCACCATCACAAGGGGCGGCGAAATCTCCGGAAACTGCGACGTGGGCAGCTGCATGATGGCCAGCCCGCCCATGAGCAGAATGGACACCGAAATAACAATGGCAAATACGGGCCTGCGAATGAATTTACTAAACATATTCTTCTGGCTGTGTGGATATTAATTGGAAGGGCGGTAGAACCCAAAAGGCCGTCATGCAGAGCGCAGCGAAGCATCTTGCGTGCCGCCACTAAATCAATCGTTCTGCATTTTTGATTGCTGGCACAAGCGAGATGCTTCGCTGCGCTCTGCATGACGGCTTTTTGGCTGCGCCCTGACGCTTACTCGGCCGTCACCTTCAAATTCGAGAGAACCCCCTGCGGCGCCTTGTAGTCATAGGTCACCTTGTCGCCGTCTTTCACCTTGCGCAGGCCTTCCAGGAGGATGCGGTCGTTGGGCGTGATTCCGGAGCCAATGATATAGAGGTCAGGCATTTCGGAGGCGATGCCGACTTCGCGCTGGTGCACCACGTTGTTTTTGTCGACCACGAAAACGTACTTCTTTTCGAGGATTTCGAAGGTGGCTTTCTGCGGGATGATGAGGGCGTGTTTCAGCGGCACGGTCATGAGCACGCTGCCGGTTTCGCCGTTGCGCAGCAGGCCGTCGGGGTTGGGGAAGGTGGCGCGGAAGGCGATGTTACCGGTTTCGTTATTGAAATCAGCCTCAATGGTTTGCACGATACCGGTCTGGTCGAACACCTCGTTGTTGGCCATGCGCAGCTTCACGTGCGCGGCCTTGTCGTTGGTCTTGGCGTGCTGCTTGTAGGCCAGGTACTCGGCCTCGGGCACGTTGTAGTACACCCACATTTTGCTGTTGTCCGACAGCGTCGTCAGCAGGTCACCTTCGTCCACAAGGCTGCCCAGTCGGGCTTGAAAGTGGTCCATGATGCCGGTGAACGGCGCCTTCACCGTCGTGAATTGCAGGTGGGCCTGGGCCAGCGACACGTCGGCGTTGGCCTTGTCGTACTTGGCCTGCGACAGCGCCAGCTCGCTCTTCGACACGATGTTCTTGTCGGCCAGGTTCTTGGTGTTCTGGTACTCCATCTGCACGTAGTGCGCCTCGGCCTGCGACTTCTTCAGCTCGGCCTGGTACACGGTGGGCTTAATCTGGAACATGGTCTGGCCCTGCGCGACCTTCTGGCCTTCGTCCACGAAAATCTTCTCCAGGTAGCCCTTCTCCAGCGCCCGCAGCTCGATGCGCTGGTAGGAGTGAATCTGGGCCACGTACTCCTTCGTGATGGTGGTGTCCTTCTGCAAGGGGCTGGTGGCCACCAGTCTAATCTGCTCTTCGACTGGCTTCTTCTCTTCCTTGCAGCCGGTGGTGTACAGCAGCGCGCTGCCGCTTAGCAGCAGCAGCGTTTTTTTTAGGTAAGCCTCGGAGAATAGCGTGGGAGTTCGGTAATGCATTGTCTAAATGATGATTGTGTAGTGGCTGGGCCACGCCAACCGGGGCCGGGTCTCCCGTTCATCGACTGCCCGTGGTTGCGTGGTGGGGTTCGTACATGCGCGTTCGGCCTGGCTCAAGCAGCAGCAAGCCGTTGGTGGCCGGCCACCGGCCGGTACCAAAGGCCGGGCGGCGGAAAGCTGCGGCCGGGTGGGAAGACCAGTGCAGCACCGCCCGGGTGAGGGGTTCACGGCACAAACCAACGGCCAACCGCATGAAGCGGATATGAAGCGCCGAATTCATTCTCACGCCGCTACGCCCGCCCGCGCCGGGCAGCGCCGGCTCCGTCCCGCTCTCCAGCTCACCGGCTGTATGCAGTGCGGCCTCGCGCTGATTTCGGCATTTGGACAAAGCATTTGCCCAATCGGCCTAGATTTTTTTGAGAATGAAATGACTTATTCCAGAAAAACCTATATCATTGCGCTGGTATATACCCGCATTCATCACCTCAATCTACCTCTACTGATGAGCCCGAGCTTACCTGCTGTCGACCTGGCGAATTCTACCACCGTGGCCACTTCGCTGACCCGCCCCACCACGGGCACCCACACCGAAGCCCCCGACAAGCCCGTGGCCCTGCTGGTGAGCCACGGCATGGGCCAGCAAGTGCCCTTCGCCACGTTGGAAGACGTGGTGAAGCTGCTGCAGCAGCCCACCAGGACCGACCTAACCGGGCCCGCGCCGGTGGTCACCCACGTGCGCTTTCTGGACCCCGACAGCAAGCGCGAAACCTGGCTCGCGCGGGCCGAGGTGGAGCTGACCGACGCCCGCAGCCAGCAAAAGCGCACGGTGCACGTGTACGAAAACTACTGGGCGCCCCTCACCGAAGGCAACATCTCGCTGTCGGAAGTGGTGCGCTTCATGGCCTCGGCGGGGTGGCGCGGGGTGCGGTCGCGGCTGCTGAAGGGCAGCACGTTTCAGCGCTGGCTCTTTGGGAAAACGCGGGAGTTTACCATTCCCCGCAAAACGGTGTTGGGGCTGTTTGCGGCACTGGTGCTGGTGCTGGCGCTGGTGGCCATCAACACCCTGCTGACGCTGGTGGTGGGGGCCAACCTGCTGAGCTTTTCCAGCTTCTCTAAAATGCCGGCCCGGCTGGTCGACCGGCTCACGATGGACCTGGTGTGGCTGCTGCTCCCGGCCGTGGTGGCGGGGCTGTTTTTGCTGTGGAGCGAGAAGATTGTCGAAAACCTGAGCAAGCTCGACCGCAAGGTGGTGCGCAAGGTCAGCGGGATTTCGAAGGAAAAAGCCCGGGCAGGGGCCGACTGGCGGGCCGATAAGCTGGTGCACTGGGCCGTGTGGGGGCTGCTGGGGGTGGCCGGCGGGTTTCTGGTGGGCATGGCCGGCATCATGGCCTGGGACTACTTCACCAGCGCGCACACCCTGGCCCCGAAGGCCCCCGACCCCAGCCCCGTGCTCAGCTACATCTGGCAGCTGGAGCAGAACAATGCCTGGCTGCGCGCCCTGCCCGACGGGCTGACCAAACCCCACTGGGCCGTGCTGCTGCGCATGGCTTTCATTGGCGGCGTTTGGGGCCTCACGGTGGGCATCAGCTTGTACCTGCGCGGGTTTCTGGTGCAGTACATGGGCGACGTGGCCATCTACCTGGACGCGTACAAAGTGGACAAGTTTCATAAGGTGCGCGAGGAGGTGAAGCGCCAGGCCTCCCAAATGGCCTGTGCCCTCTACGGGGCCCGCGCCGCCACCAGCCCCGACCCCGCCGTGAAGCTGCCTTTTGCCTACGACCGGCTGGTGCTGGTGGGGCATTCGCTGGGCTCGGTGGTGACCTACGATGCCCTCAACGCCACGCTGCATCTCGACGAAAGCATGGACCGGCCCCTGCAGGCCGACGTGCGGACCGGCGGCCTCATCACCTTCGGCTCGCCGCTCGACAAAACCGCCTACCTCTTCCACACCCAATCCGACGACACCTCGGTGCGGCCGCCCCTGATGGCTTCGGTGCAGCCGCTGCTGCGCTCCTGGCGCGTGCGCAACTACGTGAAGTGGATTAACATTTACTCGAAAAACGACGTGGTGAGCGGCGGCCTCGATTTCTACGACGCCCCCGCGGACACCCAGGTGCCGGGCTACCAACCGGTAGAAAACCGGATAGACGCAGACGCCCGCACCCCGCTGGCGGCGCACGTGCAGTACTGGAAAAACGAGGCTCTGGCGACGGCCATTCGGGAGCGGATTTTTGCCACGCGCGCCGCCAGCCCCGTAGACCAGGCCCGCGAGACGGCGCCGCCGGTAGATAAAGGGCCTGTCGAGATGTTTGAGCAGGACGTGCAGCAGCAGCCCGCCGAAGCATCTTTACCGCTTCGTTAAAACACGCAAACGACGTGGCAGAAGTGCGCCGACGGCGCGCTGCACGACGTGCTGGAGAAGGTTGGGCAACTTCCCAACGCGCTGGCAGGGTCTGCCGACAGGTAGCCCGTCATGCTCATCTGGCGTCCGCGCAGTCGAAGCATGACGGGCTTTTATACTGTCCACACGCCCTAGCCGGCGTAGGTGCCTTCCGGTGTTTGGCGCACCAGGCTCAGAGCCGCCAGCGTAGCCAGCAGCGGTTCCACCTTGTCGGCCTTGACGCGCTTGAAGCCGGCGGCTACCTGGGCGGCGCTCAGCGGCTGGGCGGCTTGCTGCAGGGCATCGCGCAGGGCCTGCATCTGCTGGGCCAGCTCGGCGGGCCAGGCTTGCGGGCCGGTGGCGGCGGTAGTGGCTGCGGTGGCTGCGGTGGCTTCGGCGGGCAGGGCCAGGGCGGCTTGCTGCTGGCCGGGGGCCTGGTAGGCGGGGCGCAGGTAGCGGACGTGGCCGCCGGCTTCCTCGCGGGCGCGCTCGTGGTTGAGGCGCACGAGGCGCGTCAGAATCTCGGCGTCGGGCAGGGCGGGGGGCCAGGCGTAGGCTTCGGCCACGGCGGTGTCGAGCTGCTGGTGCAGGCTGAGGACCACGGAGGCGAGGCCCTGCTGGTTCACGGTCTGGTCTTTGGCCGACAAGGGCTGGTTGGCGCGCAGCTTCTCCACCACGTTGTAGAGGTCGGTGAGGGTGAGGCTGGGGTGCTGGGCCTGCTGGCGCTTGCGGTGGGCGTCGAGCTGTTCGGCCAGCTCCCGGATGCGGGCCTGCTGCGCGGGCGTGGCGGCGGGGAAGGGGAATGGGTCGAAGCAGCGGGTTTTGTTATAGCGCGGTCTGTCTTCCAAAGTGCCGCCTGCTGCTAATGCCCAAGTCTGATGAATCTTACTTGACAGTACGCCTAAGCAATAGGCATCATCAAGGGCAATTGCAATCAGCATATTGTCCGGCAAAACTTGCTCATCTACAAACTGAAAGAAACGGTGTTTTGCAGTTTCAACCGTGGCTATGTAACGAGACAAGCCCCGCAAAGCTGGACGGAAACTGCTCCGTGCTTCGCCAAAAATCCACCAGTTGTCACGATAAGTAGCTCGGTTGTTTTGGTCTCTTTCGGGCTTAACGGTTTCGACAACGTGCTGATAGACGGCTGGATACTTTTCCAACACATCTTTAGAAGAAAGACCCAATAAATCAATGACCAGTACGCCGCGTGGCTTGTCTGTCAAATCCTTGCCATTGCGATAAGGACGGATATGGTTTTCAAGCCCATCAATCTGTCCAAGGCCTAATTCTGAAGCAAGTGAAGGCGTTACGATGAAGCCAGCGCCATGAAGTTTTACGCCAGGATTTGAAATACCAGCGTTTGCCTTCAATGCAGCGGCAGAATCTAAAGCAGCGCCAATCGACAAGTCAGAAAGAATCTGGCCCTGCTGCGTTTCAAAAGTCACTTCAGCCGCTTCGTCGCCTTCCGCTACGGATTCCGTTTTCAGAATCCAGAGCTGGCCGGGCGCGGCCACGGTGGGGGTGCGTTCGGCTACCGTCATGGCGATGCGCACGGCCGCGCCTTCGGCGGCATCGACCCAGGGGTGGTCGGGAATGGCGAAGGTGAGGGTGAGCGGGGCCGGGTCGCCTTCCAGGAAGGGCTGCATCACGCGGCGGTTGAAGGTTTGCTTGAGGCTGTTGGTGGTGATGAAGCCGAACCGCTCGGCGGGGCCGCGCTGCACAGCCGCGGCGGCGTTGTACCACCAGTACATCACCAAATCGGCGGAGTCGGGCACGCGGCCTTTGTAGGCTTTGCGCAGGGCTTCGGTGTAGCCATCGCCGAGGGCGTCGCGCATGCGGGCCGGCCCCACAAACGGCGGGTTGCCCACAATGAAGTCGGCTTCGGGCCACTCGGCGGGCCGGGGGTTGGGGTAGTCGAGCACGGGCGTGCGGGCGGTTTCGTCGGGCACGGGCTGGCCGGTGGCGGGGTGCGGGCGGGTGGTGCCGTCCCAGCGGGTCACGGGCTGGCCGTGGGCGTCGAGGCGGGGCGTGGGCGCGTCGTGGCGCAGGGCGGCGTCCTGCTGGCGGATGTTCTGGTACTCGTCGAGCAGGGGCTCGGCCAGCTGGGTGATGCCGTGGGTGCGCAGGTGCCACTGCAGGTAGCCGATGCGCAGCACCACGTCGGCAATAGCCGCCGCGCGCGGGTTCAGCTCCAGGCCCAGCAGCTGCCGCGGGCTCACGGTGGTGCCCCCGCCGAGGTCGAGCAGGCCGGTTTGCCCGAAGGCGTTGATGGCGGCCAGCACCTCGCCCTCCAGCCGCTTGAGGTGCTCCAGCGTCACGTAGAGGAAGTTGCCGGAGCCGCAGGCGGGGTCGAGGATGCGCAGCGAGGTGAGGCGCGTGAGGAAGCGCACCAGCTCCTGGCGGGCCTGCTGGGGCTGGCCTTCGTCGAGGCGGCGGGCGCTGGCGGCCTGGGCGGCCGTCCACTCCCGGCGCAGGGGTTCGAGCACGGTGGGCAGCACCAGGCGCTCCACGTAGCGGCGCGGGGTGAAGTGGGCGCCCAGACTGTGGCGCTCGCGGGGGTCGAGGGCGCGTTCGAGCAGGGTGCCGAAGATGGCGGGCTCCACCTCGGTCCAGTCGGCTTCGGCGGCTTTGAGCAGCAGGGCCATCTGGTCGGGGGTGAGGGGCAGGGCGGTGGCGTCGTGGAAGAGCTTGCCGTTGAAGCGCCGCAGCCGGGCCTTCAGGTCGGGCGAGAAGCCGCCGGTGTCCATGATGGCCCAGAGGCCGCGCAGGGCATCGGGCAAAAACTCGCGCAGCTCGGGCGTGGAGTAAGTGCGCAGCATGCCCGTGAAGCTGGTTTTGGGAATCAGCCCCACGTCTTCCGAGAACATCGTGAACAGGCAGCGCATCAGGAACTGGGCCACCACCTCGGGCGCGTGCCCGGCTCGCTCCAGCTGGGCGCTCACGCCGGCCAGGTAGCCGGCCAGCTCCCGCGTGACGCGGGCGGCGCGGCGGCTGGGGTCCAACTCGCGGGGCGCCGCCCACACCTGGCGCAGCAGCGCGCGGGTGCCCTCGTCGGCCAGCGCCGCGAGCGGCAGCCGGAAGCGGGCCTGGTCGGGGAAGGGCACGAAGGAATCGCCCACGCCGGCGAAGTTGGCGTACACGTCGATGCAGTAGCCCACGTCCACCACCAGCACAAACAGGGGCCGGGGCTCCTCGGGCGGCAGGGCGCGCACGTAGCCCAGTGCCTGCTGGCGGGCCGCCTGCATCATCTGCTCCCACTTCACGGAGCCGCGCAGGGCGTGGCCCTTGCGGCGCTTCTCGGCGGCCAGGCCCAGCTCGGCGCGGTCCGACCTTTCGGCCCGCTGCTGCGAATCGGGCGAGTCGGTGCCCTGCTTGGTTTCCAGGATGAAGCAGCCGCGCTTGTAGAGGTCGATGCGGCCGGTGCTTTTCTTGGGCCCGTCCTGAAACGTGACGGCGCGTTCCAGCACGTACTGGTCCTGGGCGGGTTGGTCGGTGGTGGGGTCGGGCTTCGGCACACCCAGCAGGTCGCAGAGGTCTTGCAGGAAGAGGCCGTAGTTGGCGCGCTCGGCGCCGCCGGAGTTGCGCCAGCGGGCGGCGAAGTCGGGGTAGGTCATGGTTCAGGGTAGAAATCAGGGCGGAAGATAGGGCGTAGCCTCCCGGAGCAGGCGCCTTCCCTCCCACAAGCCCAATACATAGCAATAAAAATATTTATAGGATTTTTATGATTAGCTTCCGGCCCCTGTTGGAAAATGCCTTCCTATTAGGGTTTCAGCTTGCTTCACTCCGTTTCGATGCGCTGCTTCCTGTTTGTTGCCCTGTTCTTGGCCGGTAGCTGCGCGGCCCAGGCCCAGACCGCACCCGATACCGCCCGCCTGGCGGTGGCGCCAGGGCCACTGGCGCTCCAGGCCCACGCCGACACCGCCCAGGCCGTGCACCGGCTGTTCAAAAAGCAGCGGGCAACGGGCGGGTATTTCGTCTTGGGCGGGGCGCTGCTGGTGCCGGTGTCGTTTATTTTTTGGCTGGTGAGCAACGGCGTGGTGCCCAGCGGCACCCACGCCCCCAACGACACCCCGTTCATTGTGGGCGCCAGCACCGCGGCAGTGGCCGTCACGGTCGGCACCGTCAAGTTCGCCTCGTTTGGCCGGGGCCGGGAGAAGGCCATCCTGGCCGCCTACGAGCAAGGCAAGCCACTGCCTCCCGAAATCAGGCAAAAGGTGGTGAAGAAAGGCGACTAGCGCCCGGGCCGGGCTGCGGCCGACAAACCGCTGCCCCCGAATGCACGCGCAGCAAACAAAGCAGGGCCTGTGATGCGGAGAAAAGAACTATTGCAGAGTAGCTTTACTGCCGTTCTTTTTATCCATTATTTCCAGGTATGCCCCAACGCTTTACGCATCTTTCCAAGCTCGCGCTTGGCTTCTTTCTTTTCCTTGGCACCGGGCAGCTACCGGCCCTGGCCCAGGCGCCCACGGTCACGTCATTGCAGCCGGCCCGGCAGGCGGTGGCCGCGCCCCGCTCGGGGCCGGTCACGGTGAGTTTCTCGCAGCCCATCAGCGCCGCCTCGGCCCCCAACCTGAAGGTGTACGGCGGCCAGCTGCGCGGCAAGCGGCCCGGCACCGTGAGCGGGGGCGGCACCAGCATCCTGAGCTTCGCGCCCACGCAGCCCTTCGCGGCCGGCGAGCGCGTGAGCGTGACGGTGCCCAACACCCTCACCAGCGGGGCGGGCACCGGCGCGGCCAAGCAGGTGTACCAGTTCACGGCGGCCACGGGCGGCCCGGGCAAGGGCTTCTTCCTCGACACGACGGAGGTGACCTACACCAACTCGCGCGACATGCTGCTCGGCGACATTGACAACGACGGCGACCTGGACCTGCTCTCGAACATCGGCCTGTTCGGCATGTATTCGTTTCTGAACAACGGGCAGGGCGCCTTCACCCCCAACTTCAACACCGTGGTGGGCAACACGCCCAGCGGCGCCGTGCTGGCCGACGTGAACCAGGACGGCTTCCTGGACCTGCTGGCCGGCGACGCCGACAACGCCACCGTGGCCATTGCCCTCAACAACGGCGACGGCCACTTCGGCGTGGCCAACCTGGCCGGGCAGCTCCTCAACGTGGGCAACCGCCCCGTGAGCGTGGCCGCCGGCGACGTGGACGGCGACGGCGACCTCGACTTCGCCTCGGCCAACTACAACAGCAACACCGTGAGCATAGGCCTGAACGGCGGCCAGGGCGTCTTCACGGGCGTGGTCACGGTGGCCGTGGGCAGCCAGCCCACCAGCGTGCAGCTGGCCGACGTGGACAACGACGGCGACCTCGACATCATCACCAGCAACAGCGGCAGCAACACGGTGAGCGTGCGCGTCAACAACGGCAGCGGCAGCTTCTCGGGCAGCACCAGCGTGGCCGTGGGCGCCGCACCGTCGGACCTGGCGCTGGCCGACATTGACGGCGACGGCGACCTCGACCTCATCACCACCAACGCCACGGCCGGCACCCTGAGCGTGCGTTTCAACAGCCTGGGCAGCTTCGTGGGCAGTACCGCCCTCGCCCTGCCCACCGGCAGCACGCCCAACGCCCTGAGCACCGGCGACGTGGACGCCGACGGCGACATGGACCTGGCAGTGGCCCAGGGCACCGGCGGCCAGGTCATCACCTTCATCAACAACGGCGCCGGCAGCTTCGCGCTCCAGTTTGGCGCCCTGGAATTGAAGTCCCAGCAGGGCACGCCCTACTCGCTGGGCGTGACGCTGGGCGACGTGGACGGCGACCTCGACCTGGACGTCATCACCGCCGCCGGCCCCTCCAACCGCGTGATAATGGGCCGCGACGGCCTGGCGCCCCCGGTATCGGCACCCACGCTCACCGCGTTTTCGCCGGCGGCGGGCCCGGTGGGCACGTCAGTGCGCATTGCGGGCACCGCCCTCAGCAGCACTTCGGCCGTGCGCTTCAATGGCGTGTCGGCCGCCTTCGTGGTAAATTCTAACCAGCAAGTAACGGCCACCGTACCGGCCGGCGCCAGCACCGGCGTCATCAGCGTGACCACCGCGGGCGGGGCCGCCACTTCCTCCCAAACCTTCGTGGTGACCGCCGGGCCCGTGCCTGCCGTGCTGGTGGCCAGCACCACCCCCGCCCGCAACGCCCTGGGTGTGAGCCGCACCGCGGCGGTGCAGGCCACGTTTGCCAGTCCCATTTCCACGCTTTCGGCCAACGAGATGCGCGTGTTTGGCTCGCAGCGCCGGGGGCGGCAGCTGGGCACCGTGAGCGGTGCGGGCACCGCCACGCTCAGCCTGACGCCCAGCCCGGCCTTTGCGCCCGGCGAGCGGGTTTCGCTGCTGCTGCCGGCCACGCTCACGGGCACGTCGGGCGGCTCGGTGCAGCCGCAGGTGGTGGAGTTCCGGGCCGCTACCGGCGGCACCGGCGAGGGGGTGTACTCCACGGTAACCGGCTCCACGGCCATGGGCAGCACGGCCGGTGGCCTACACGCCGTGGACCTCGACAACGACGGCGACCTCGACGTGGTGGGCACCCTCAGCACGGGCAGCAGCACCTTTGGCCTAATGGTGCGCCTCAACAACGGCACGGGCACTTTCACGACCGGTGCGGGCTTGCCCACGCTGGCGGGCTCGGTGCAAAGCGAGCCCCTGCCGGCCGACGTGGACGGCGACGGCGACCTCGACCTGCTGGTGGCCGAAACCGTGACCGGCACCACCACCACCGTGCGCGTGGACGTGCTACTGAACGACGGCCGGGGGCAGTTCTCGATGGGCAGCCCACTGAGCGCCAACAATGTATCGGGCCCGATGCGCGTGGGCGACCTCGACGGCGACGGCGACCTCGACCTGGCGTACCTGGACTACTCGCAATACCTGCGCGTGGCCCTGAACAACGGCGGGGGTACTTTCAGCTTATTCGGCTCGCCGCTCGACCTCAACAACCCCAGCCAGCTGCGCCTCGGCGACCTCGACAACGACGGCGACCTCGACGTGGTGTCCACTTCCTACAGCGGTGGCCTGCACGCGGCGCTCAACAACGGCCAGGGACAGTTCACACTGCTGCCGCGCGTGTCGTTGGGCACTACCTACGGTGCCAACATCGACCTCGCCGACCTCAACGGAGACGGCCGCCTCGACGTGGTGACCACCACCAATGTGTTCAACAGTAACCCCGTGCCGGTGCTGTTTTGGGCAGGCCTGGGCAACGGCCAGTTTGCTTCGGCTGTGGCATCGACCACTGTACCTAGCGACCCCACTGGCCTGAACCTGGTGGACGTGAACGGCGACGGCAACCTCGATGCGGTGTCGTTTAGCGGCAGCGGCGGGGGCACCGCGCTGCCCAAAATAAGCGTGCGCCTGGGCAATGGCACCGGCCAGCTGCAGCTGCCCACCGACTACTCGGTGAGCACCGCCGGCGCCGCCCTCTACAACGGCGAGCTGGCCGATTTCGACGGCGACGGCGACCTCGACATCCTTTATCCTGCTGGCGGCAACGCTATGGAGCTACGCCTCAACCAGGGGCGCCCCGCTCCCACCATCACCGCTTTCTCGCCCACGCGCGGCGCGGCGGGCACCCGCGTCATCATCACCGGCACCAGCTTCAGCAGCACCCGCGGCGTGGCCTTCAACGGCAGCCCGGCCAGCGGCGTGACGGTGCTTTCGGACACGCAGTGCACGGCCGTGGTGCCGGCCGGCGCCACTTCGGGCCCGCTCACGCTCACCACGCCGGGCGGCGTGGCCACCAGTGCCGGCAGCTTCGCCATCACGGCACCGCTGCCCATCAGCAGTCTGGCGCCGGCCCGCAACTCCAACAGTGCGGCCCGCAACGGCAACGTAACCCTCACCCTGGCCCAAGGGACCACGGCGACCAACTTGGTGGTGCGCAGCAACCTTTACCAGGGCCGGCGCGCCGGCACGGCCACGGGGGCCGGCACCGGCACCCTCAGCTTCGACCCCGCCGTGGACTTTGCGGCCGGCGAGCGGGTGCAGGTGACGATTCCGGCCCCGGTGGGTGCCAGCAGCGCGCCGCCGCAGGTGTACGACTTCACGGCGGCCACCGGCGGCGCGGGCCAGGGCAACCTGCGCTGGGGCGGCTACGCCAACTACACCGGCTACCTGAGCAGCGCCGTGGGCGACTTTGATGAGGATGGCGCCGTCGACATCATTACGCAGGAGTCCTTCCAGAACCGCCTGCGCATTCTGTTCAATGACGGCCAAGGTCGGTTTGGGGCCCGCACCCAAACCCTGACTACGTCGCTGGTGCGCGCCATTCGCGTGGCCGACATCAACGGCGACTCGCACCTCGACCTGGTGACGGCTGAGTTTCTGGCCTACCGCTCGGGGCGCGAAATCAACCGCGTGTGGTGGCGGGCCGGCACCGGCACGGGCAGCTTTGGGACCGCCCAGCCCGTGCACGTCGTGAACGGCACGGTGCTGGACCTGGCCGTGGGCGACCTCAACGCCGACGGTACCTCCGACCTGGCCGCCCTGATACAAACCGCCGACAGCGTGATGGTGACCCTAAACGTGGGCAACGGCACCTTCCAGCGCCGTGCCGACGTGGCTGCCGTGCGCAGCAGCAACACCCTGCGCCTGGCCGACCTCGATAACGACGGCAACCTCGACCTGCTCACGGGCGGCGGCCAGTTCACCTCGGCGCAAGTGGGCCGCAACATGGGCACCGGCACCGGCGACTTCGTGCCCGTGGCCGCCCTCTCCTTCGCCGAGCCCGTGCTCATCTTCGACACCGGCGACCTCGACGCCGACGGCATCCTCGACCTAGTGGCCAGCACGGCCACGTCCTCCGCGCAGGGCAGCCTGAAGCTGCGCAAGGGCGACGGCCAGGGCAACTTCGGCACGGCAACGGCCGTGGGTCCCAACGGCTATTTCGGCGCCCTGCGCGTGGGCGACTTCGACGCCGACGGCGACCTCGACCTGGCCACCGGCCAGACCATGTCCTACACCGGCGCCAACATCCTGCTCAACAACGGGGCCGGCACGTTTGCCACGCCCCTCACGCTGGCGCCCAGCACCGTGCCGCGCGACATGACCGTGGCCGACTTCAACCTCGACGGCAGCCTCGACATCATTGTGGGCGGCGACAGCCTCATTGCCGCCAACGGCAGCAATTACAAGAGCGGGCTCTACAGTTACTTCAACCGGCCCCTGCAGCCCACCATTGCCGGCTTCACGCCCACCAACGGGCCGGTGGGCACGGTCATCACCCTCACGGGTACTTCGCTGGGCAGCGTGACCACCGTCACCATCGGCGGCGTGTCGGTGCCCTTCACCATTGTGTCGGCTACCCAAATTACTATCACCACCACGGCGGCCATGGCCACGGGGCCCATTGTGGTGGCGGGGCTGGCGGGCACGGCCACGGGCGCCACGTTCACGGTGCCGGTGCCGGCCATCAGCAGCTTCACGCCGGCCAGCGGTGCGGTGCAGCGCGTGGTCACGGTGGCAGGTCTGTATTTCGGTGGCACCACGGCGGTGCGCTTCAATGGCATGCTGGCGCCGGGCTTTGCGGTGCAGGGCGGCACCCAGCTCACGGTGCCCGTGCCGGCGGGGGCCACTTCGGGCGCCATCAGCATCACCACGCCCAGCGGCACGGCCACCAGCCCCACGGCGTTTGTGGTGGTGCCCAACCCCGTGCAACTTGCTTCGCTGCCGGCCCGCCACGCCATTGCGGCGGCGCCCAGCGCGGCGCTGGCCCTCACCTATTCGCAGCCCATCGACCAGGCCTCGGGCGCCAGCAAGCTGCTGCTGACCAGCAACCTGCGCGGTAAGCGCAGCGGTGCCGTGAGCGGCGGCACGCCCCTCACCTACCGCCCCACCGCGGCCCTGCTGCCCGGCGAAGAACTGGCCCTGAGCGTGCTGCCCGGCCTGCTCGACCAGAACGGCAACACCGTGCTGGGCAACACGGCCCGGGTGCTCACCTTCCGGGCGGCTACCGGCGGCACCGGCCGCGGCGCCTTGGTGGCCGATGCCCCGATAACCCCGCCCAGCCAGACCCGCCGCTACCTGGCGGCTGACTTCACCGGCGACAACGCGGTAGACCTGCTCACCATTTCCAACCCCAGCAGCGGCAACAACTATGGCACGCTCTACCGCAACAACGGCCAGGGCGGGTTTACGGCCCAACTGGCCTTTGGGAGCGGGGAATTCAACTACCTCGGCCAGGCCGACCTCGACGAAGACGGCGACCTCGACATCGTGGGCACCAACCGTTTCAACGGTTCGCCGGGCATCGTGCAGCCGCTGATTAACGACGGCCAAGGCAACTTCCAGGCACCGGCCGCCCTTGCCAGCAGCACCTGGTACAACCCCGTCGGCTACGACTTGGGCGACATCACCGGCGACGGCCACATCGACCTGATACTGCGCGACGACTCCGGCCTGCGCGTGTATCCGGGCACGGGCCGGGGCGGCTTCGCGGCTCCGCTGCCGGCCATTGCCACCGGGAGCACCCCGCTCGACGGGCTGCGCCTGGCCGACCTCGACAACGACGGCGACCTCGATGCGCTGACCTACGGCTACGTGCAGGCCAACTACTACACCGGCGTGGTGTCGGTGCTGTTCAACAACGGGGAGGGCCAGCTGGTGGCGCCGGCCACGCCGCCGCGCTACGAGTACGGCTACGCCAACCTGAACCTGGGCGACTTCGACGGCGACGGCGACCTGGACCTGATGCTGCAGGACAACTACCGGGCGGGCCTGGCTTTCTACGCCAACGACGGCGCCGGCGGTTTCGGCCAGTATAAGCGCTACGTGGGCTACCCCACCGCCACCTCCGACGGCGTGACCGTGGGCGACATGGACGCCGACGGCGACCTCGACGTGCTGGTGGGCAACTACAACACCGGCCTGAGCGTGCTGCGCAACACCGGCAACATGAGCTTTTCCCAGCCCATGACCGTGGCCACCACGCTGTCGGCCCCCATCGCGCTGGCTGATTTCGACGGCGACGGCGACCTCGACGTGTTCACCACGTCGTTCTTCACCGCCAACGCCGGCATCCGCTTGCTGCGCAACGGCCCCATAGCGCCGCCCCTGCAGATGCTGAGCCACACCCCCGCCACCAATGCCCTGAACGTGTCGCGCACCGCCGCCGTGCGCCTCAACTTCAACCAAGCCCTGACCGCCGCCAACTTCGACGCCTGGAACGCCCACACGGCGATGCGTCAGGGCAAGCGCCGCTCCTCCTACGGCCTGGTGGGCACGGCCACCCCGGAGCTCACGCCCCAGGACGCGCTGCTGCCCGGCGAGCAGGTGAGCGTGAGCGTGCCCTCCTTCCTGCAGGCCGCCTCCACCACGGCCGGCGTGGCCGGGGCGCGGGCCAAGCCCGAAGTGTTTCAGTACACGGCGGCCGTGGGCGGCACGGGCGTCGGCAACTTTGGCGTGGCGCCACAAGCGCCCAATGCCTTCGGCATCAACCTGGGCCCGCCCCGCGACTTCATCACCGCCGATTTCAACGACGACGGGGCGCCCGACATCATCGCCGGCGGCCCGGGCCCGTTTTCCAACATCGACGTGACGCAGATGTACCTGTGGATGGGCACCCCCAACCACACGGGCGCCTTCACCTACCACTCCACCCTGATTCCCTACGCCTACTCCTCGACCGCCCACATGGCCGCCGTGGACTTTGACAACGACGGCGACCTGGAAGCAGCCATCGTGGACCACTACGGTGGCCCCATTCAAGCGCGTTTGAACATGGCCTTCAACACCGGCAATTCGTTCAGCACCAACATGTACTATTCCTTCGACCTGGCCACGGGCGCCTATGCCATTGCCTTTGGTGATTTCGACGGCGACGGCGACCAGGACTTTGCCCTCACCCGCCCGCAGGCCATCGACATTTACCTGAACGCCCGCGGCTTCTTCGTCGACAAGCCCTTCACGTTCACGCACGGCTTTGCCCTGCCCGTGGGCTTGGCCGTGGGCGACCTCGACCGCAACGGCGGCCTCGACCTGGCCGTGGCCGATGCCGCCACCGGCGCCGTGAGCGTGTGGTACAACGCCAACAACGACGCCGCCGGCCTGTCGGGCCAAATGGTGGCCCTGAACCTGAACCCGGGCACCGGCTTCGCGGCCAAGGACCTCAAAGTAGCCGACCTCGACGGCGATGGCCACCTCGACCTGGCCGTGCTCGGCACCACCGGCGCCGCCACCGGCGAGGCACGCCTTTACCGCAACGCCGGCTCCGCGAGCTCGTTCGCCGCGCCGGTCGTTCTGCCCCTGACGGCCGCCCCCAGTGCCCTCGCCGTGGGCGACCTCGACCACGACGGCGACCTCGACTTGGCCATCACGGCGGGCACCGTGCAGCTGCGCCTCAACGGCGGCAGCTTTGGCTTCAGCGCCGGCACGCCCGTTGCGGTGGGCGGCACGCCCGGGCCTTTGCTCCTGGCCGACTTCGACACCGACGGCGACCTGGATTTCGTGAGCCTTTCCACTGGCACCGCTCCGGGCCTGAACCTGCGCCTGAACGGCGGCACGGTGCTGGCCGCCCGCACCAGCACCGAAGCCAATGCCGAAATGCGCCTCTACCCCAACCCCGTGGCTGGCGCCAGCCAGCGCGTGCAGGTACAGGTGCCGGGCCTGGGCCGCCAGGCCGCCTCGGTACGGGTATACAATGCCCTCGGCCAGTTGGTGTATCAGCAGGAAATGCCCGCTGCCAACGCTGGCAGCACTACTCTCAACCTGCCTCTGTTGGCAGCCGGTACCTACCTCCTCCGCCTGACGGCCCCCGACCGACAGCTTAGTCGCACGCTACAGGTGGAATAGCAGACCAATGGAAATTCCTCCCACAAAAAGGCCACCCGATGTATCGGGTGGCCTTTTTGCTTTTGCTAGGAGGCAATATTTCAATCGGTATAGCGCAGGTAAAAGTTGACTTGCATGGAATCGCCTGGCTCTACTTTCACGGAGGCGCGCGAGGAACGTACTCCTGTGTGCTCCACCACCAGCTGGTGTTTGCCCACGGATACCGGCACGCGATATATTCCCAAGGCATTAGTGTAGTACACGTTGCCATCTACCGAAACCGATGACGTGGCCATAGGGTAACGCCCGGCATCATCCACGGCTTGCACCTGCCCAAACAGCACGGGAGCTTTGCCCGGCGCAGACCGAAAACGAACTATTTCCTGCTCACGCAGTGAAGACGGACTACTGCTGACGCGCTCGGCATTGCAGCCAGCCGCAGCTAGTGCCAGAAAAAAAGAGAGGGTAGAAAAGGACTTCACAGTGCCTGGGACCAAGAATTGTGGATGCTTGAAAGAATGCTTATGACTTTCCTGCCATTTAGCGTCGCAAAGTACCACCTTTTGTTTATCTCAGCAGACTAGCCTTATGCTTCTTACTCGTATGCCCCCTGTAGCAACTTCGACTTAAGGTCCAAACGACTTACCGAACTAACCCGGTAGTGTAGCATAAGATGGTGCTTGCAGTGTGTACATGATTTCGCACCTTTCTTCGCCGGCTTGGTGGTGGAATGCGACCTTTTGCGCCTGGGCGATTTTCTTTATGTAGAATGCAGCTCATACGCCGACGCCTACCCTGAATTCTTTCGAGCGCAAGAGGGACCTACATATACATTCCGCGTCTTAACGAAGGCCCAGGAAGAGCACCCGGTTCGAAATACTTCCAATTTACGCCAGGCAATGGCATGGCTGACAAAACACGATACCGCGCGCCCGTTGTAGAAGACTCAGCCGGCGGCGCCACCCGCTGCGATAAGCCCAGCACGCGTCCGTTTTCGCGAGACCCGCATGATTCCGCGGGCTCGCGTCTGGCCCCGAACCCGCGGATTTCGCCTCGGCCACAGCGCACCGGCGCATCAGCGTAAGGGGGCCGGCGTTGGTCCCGGCGCACACGGCGGCCACCGAACCGGTGAGCACTGCCGGGGCGTAGGGGTTGAGGCGGACGGAAACGCGTTCATGGTGTATCGGCTACTCCCGAATCTGGGCGGCTCATCAACCAGATGGTGGCCCGGGGCGATAGTGACCACCCGCAATAACACCTTGTCAGTCTCGTATGCGCATCCGTTGGACCCAAAAACGCATTATGTGAATCGCAACAGCAAGTTCAAAATCCAGATGCATGGACTGGCTCACTAGTGGAACTTATCTGACATCCAACTGTATATTGGCTATTACTCCGAGTGTCTGTTAAAATTTGATTTGTGTGAAGCCTGCCGCGCTACCCCATTATGCCTCCTGGCCAGATGCTGCTTTACTTGAGGCAATGCAGGAGAGCGACGAACGGGCTTTTGCAGAGATATACACGCGGTACAGCTACCAGCTTTTTACCGTGGCGTACGGGAAGTTGAAAAGCAAAGAGGCCGCCGAAGAATTGGCTCAAGACTTGTTCGAAAACCTGTGGGAGAAACGCCGCAGCGCCCAAATTCAGCAGCTGAAGCCCTACTTGTTTTCGGCCATCCGCTACCGCGTCATCAACTACATTAAATCCGAGAAAGTCCGGACGAGCTACGAGCTGTTCTGCCGCCTCACCCTCACCGACGCCGACACGGGCACGGAGGCCACGGTGGCGCTCAACGACCTGAACGAGGCGCTGGCCGCGGGCATGCAGCACCTGTCCGAAAAGACCCAAGAAGTCTTTCGGTTGAGCCGACTGGAGCAGTGCACCATCCCCGAGATTTCGGTGCGTGTGAACTTATCGGAAAAAACAGTGGAGTATCACCTCCGGAAGTCGCTCAAGCTCATGCGCTCCTACCTGCGCAATTTCCTGCTAACGGTGTGGCCGCTGTTACTCTTTATGAAATAAGTTGCTAATAAGCAATATGTTGTTGCGGACGCTGATGTGCGGGAAAAAATAAATGTGGGGTGGTTGAGGGTAAATGGCGACTTGGTTGACTTCCTAATCAGCAGCCAGCCCAACTCTCCCAGCCGTGACGGAATCCGAATTTCACAAGCTACTTGAACGCTACCTCACCGGCTCATGTACGCCCGAGGAGCAAGCCGTGGTCGAACGCTGGTACGACCGGCTGGAACAAGCCGAAGGCCCTGCCCTGCGCACCCAAAACCAGGAAGAAATAGAGCAGGCCATCTGGGCGCGGCTCATGAGCAAGCGTGCTGCCAAACCGGAGCCCCGGGTGGTAGCCATGTGGTCGTCGGCGCCGCTGCGGTGGGCAGCGGTGCTGGCGCTACTTGCGTTTGGTATTGGCTGGCTGGTGTTTTCCACCAGCCGTTTTACCAAGCCTTCCCAGCAGAATACGGTGGCCACAACGAATGGCAAGTGGACGCGGCGCAGCAACCAGACCCAACAAGTGCAGGCCTTCCAATTGCCTGACAGCAGCCGCATCAGTCTGCATCCGGGCAGCAGCGTGCGCTACACCACGGCCTTTGCGGGCCCCCGGCGGGAAGTGCACTTGGTGGGCGAAGCCTTCTTTCAGGTAAGCAAGAACCCCCGCCGTCCCTTTCTGGTGTTCACCAAAGAAGTCGTCACCACCGTGCTCGGCACCAGTTTCCGGGTGAAAGCTTACGCCGACGGCAAAGAAGCGTCGGTGTCGGTGCGCGAAGGCAAAGTGTCGGTGCAGGCCCGCGAGGGCGCGCAACTCGATGCCTCGCCGGCCCACCCGGCGGCGGCGGGAGTGGTGCTGTTGCCCAACCAGCAGGTGGTGTACTCGGCTAGCCAGCGGCGCCTGAAAAAGGAGCTGGTGGACCGGCCGGTGGTGCTGGCGCCGCAGCCCTTCGAGTTTGAAGAGCGCCCCGTGGTTGAAGTGCTGGCCGCGCTGGAAAAGGCCTACGGCGTGGACATCGTGTACGACAAGGCCACGCTGGCCAACTGCACGGTGAGCATCACTTTCTACGACGAGCCCCTGTTCGAAAAGCTGGGCTTGCTCTGCAAGTCGTTGGGGGCCTACTACACCCTTGCCGATGCCAGCATCCTCATTCACAGCCCTGGCTGCCAAGGCCAGCTAGGCAAATAGGGCAGGCCGGTTGATTCTGCCCGAGCCCCGTGTGGCGGCGGCAGAAGCCTGCCTCATCAACCCTTTCACAATCGATTGCGGAACTACTAGCCGCGTCTTTTTCCAGTTTCAAATTCCCACAAACTACCCCACATCAATCCATGAAAAAAACAGTACAGTTTCCGCCGCCTTCCTGGTCTGCCGTGAAGGTTCTCTTGCTGCAGGCAGCTCTGGTGAGCTTGCCGGCCGCGGCGAGCGCACATGTAGGTGCGAAGCCCGCCGCCACTTCGCGCCTGCCCGTGGCACAAGGCGTGCTCGAGCAAAAAATTACTTTACGGGTCGAAGCACAAACGATTAAGGAGACGTTGAGCCAGATTGCAAAGCAGGCCAACATCCGGTTCGTTTACAGCCAGCAGCTCGTGGGCGCCGAGCGCCGGGTAAGCATCAACGCGCAGGATGCGCCCTTGCTGGCCGTGCTGGATGAATTGCTGGCTCCGCTCAAGGTTCAGTACGAAGTGGACAATAAGCGCGTGGTGCTGCGCGCGCCTTCCGAGGCCATTTCCGCAATCGATTCCGGTAGGCAGGACGTCACCGTGTCCGGGCGGGTGACCGATGCCAAAGGGGAGGGCATGCCGGGCGTGACCGTGGTGGTAAAAGGCACTTCCACCGGTGCCAGCACCGGTCCGGATGGCAGCTTCACGGTGCAGGCCCCCGAGAATAGCGTGCTGGTGTTCAGTTTTGTGGGCTTCGCCCGGCAGGAGGTGACCGTGACCGGGGCCACCGGCAACTTGACGGTGACGCTTGTGGAAGACAAGCAGGCCCTGAACGAGGTGGTAGTCATCGGCTACGGCACGGCACGCAAGAGCGACCTCACCGGGGCCGTGGCCTCGGTAACGAGCGCACAGCTGACGCAGGTGGCCACCTCGGACGCCGTGCAGGCACTGCAAGGCCGCGCGGCCGGCGTGGAGGTGACCTCCAACAGCGGGCAGCCCGGTTCGGGCACCCGCATTCGGGTGCGGGGCGTGGGCACCATCAACAACAGCGACCCGCTTTATGTGGTAGACGGCATCCAGACCAGCGACATCGGCTTCCTGCTGCCCGCCGACATCGAATCGACCGAGATTCTGAAGGATGCTTCGGCCACGGCCATCTACGGCTCGCGCGGGGCCAACGGCGTGGTGCTCATCACTACTAAACACGGCAAGGCCGGGGCCACGCAATTCAACCTTTCCGGCTACACCGGCTTCCAGCAGATTCGGCGCACGCTGCCCCTCGCCAGCGCCGCCCAGTACGCCACGCTCGTGAAGGAGGCCTACACCAACGCCGGGCAACCACTGCCCGCCGACTATGGCTCGCAGCTGCAAAACGCCATTGACACCAACGCTCAGGGAATTGATTACCAAGACTTGGTGACTCAGAAGGGGCTGATTACCAACTACAGCCTGTCGGTTTCGGGCGGCACCGAGCAAAACCGTTACCTGGTGAGCGGCAGCTATTTTCAGCAAGACGGCATCGTCAAGAATTCGGGCTTCAAGAAGTACGTCGTTCGGGTGAACGACGACGTGGTGCTCACCAAGCGCATCAAGGCGGGCGTAGCGGCTACGTTCACCAACAACAACCAAACGGGCAGCGGCGACGGCCAGGGGGGCTCGCAGCCCTACCTGGTGCTGCAATACGCCTTGCAAAAAAACCCGCTCCTCGACCCCTATGGCCCCAATGGGACCTACAACGACGACATTATCACGCGCAATGCGCCGAACGTGCCGCGCTACCTCGATGAACAGAAGTACAACAAGATTATCAACAACAACCTGTTCAGCAGCAGCTACCTGGACATTTCGCTGTTCAAGGGCCTGACCTTCCGGTCCACGTTTGGCGTCAACTACTTCAACAACCACCCCAAAGTTTTCCTGCCGCAGTACTACATCGGGCCGACGGACCAGCGTGCCCAGAGTGCGCTCGTCGAGACGCGCACCGAGAACGTTTCGTGGGTGTGGTCGAACTACGCCAACTACACCAAAACCTTCGACAACAACACGTCCTTCTCGGCTACGCTGGGCCAGGAGGCCCAGCGCGGCTACGGCAACGGCATCTCCAGCACGGCCTTCGACGTACCAGCCGATGCCTCGCTGCAGTACCTATCGGCTTCGCGCAGCACCAACAACGTGGTGCGGAGCAGCCAGTACGACGGCAGCTTGTCTTCTTATTTTGGGCGGGCCAACTTCAATTTTCGCGACCGCTACCTCGTGACGGGTACGTTGCGACTGGACCAGACCTCCAAGTTTCTGGGCCCCGTGCGCAAAGGGTACTTCCCATCAGTGGGGGCGGCCTGGAACATCTCTAACGAGAATTTTCTCAAGGGCGTCAGCTACCTGTCGGTGCTGAAACTGCGGGCCAGCTACGGCCAGGTGGGCAACCAGAACGCTGCGCCGAACTACGGCTATGCCTCCGTGGCCAATGGCAACCAGACCTACGTGTTCAACAACACGCCCGCCCCTGGCCTGGCCATCACCCAGATTAACAACCCGGGCCTGAAGTGGGAAACGGCCGTCACCACCGACGTGGGCATCGATGCTGAATTCTTTAACAATCAACTGGTCTTCACGGCCGACTACTTCGAGCGGCGTACCCAGGACATGATTGCCCTGCTGCCCGTGCCCGACTACGTGGGGCAGGCTCCTGCCAGCGCCAACGTGGGCTCGCTGCGCAACCGCGGCCTGGAACTGGCTCTGAACTATCGCAATGCAGTGGGCAAACTCCAGTACAACGTGGGCGTCAACTTCACGAAAATCAACAACGAAGTAACCAGCCTGGGGGGCGGCAACGCCATTGCCGCCGGCAACGTGCTCACGCAAATCAACAACACCACCCTCACCGACGTGGGCCGCGAGGTAGCGTACTTCAACGGCTTGCAGGCCGAGGGCGTGTTCCACAACCAAGGCGAGATTGATGCTTACAAAAGCGCTTCCGGGGCGCTCATACAGCCCAATGCCCGCCCCGGCGACGTGAAGTACACGGACACCAACGGCGACGGTGTAATCACGACCGCCGACTACACGTACCTGGGCAGTGCTACGCCCAGCTTTAGCTACGGGGCCTCGCTGAATCTGAGCTACGTAGGCTTCGATTTCAAGGTGTTGCTCTACGGGGTGCAGGGTGCGGAGGCCGTGAACGGCGCGGGTTTCAACCTGAACAAGTCTTCCAACCTGGTGGGCGTGTGGAGCAACTTCTACGCCAGCCGCCTGGACCGCTGGACACCCAGCAACCCCAACAGTGACCAGCCCCGCGTGACGGCGACTGACAACAATGGCAACGACCGTTTCAGCAGCCGCTACGTGGAAGATGCCAGCTACCTGCGTGCCCGCAACATAGAGCTGGGCTACTCGCTGCCCAAGGGCTTTCTGGACCGTTATCAGGTGGGGGGCGCGCGCGTGTTCGTGTCAGTCGATAACCTGTTCACCATCACCAAGTACACGGGCTACGACCCGGAAATCTCGACGGTTGCTTCCTACAACAACCCCCTGGCTTACGGCGTGGACTACGGCAACTATCCGCAGGCGCGCACCTATCGCGTAGGCTTCAACGTGCAGTTCTAACCCGCTATTTCCCAATCCTTCATATGAAACCCACCCGCGCCGCCGTGTTGCTCGGCTTGCTACTTACGACCACCCTGGCCCCAGGGTGCAAAGACTTTCTGGAAAAAGAGCCCCTGGGCACCACCACCCAGGACAACCTGTTCCGGGACCCTGTCAACTCCATTCAGGCCATCAACGCCGTGTACGACGTGACTGCCTGGGACCAGGGCCCTAAATGGGGCGACCCCAACGGCCAGTACGTGGCCCAGACATACGAATGGATGTTCGGGGATTTGATGACCGATGATGCTGAAAAAGGAGGCGGCGGCCCCAGCGATTTTCAGTCCCTGATTGAGCTCAAAAACTGGACCATCCCACCCTCCAGCCCGCCCGTTACCACGCTGTGGGTGCACAGCTTCACGGGCATCGCCCGGGCCAATACGGTAATTAACAACATCGACGCCGGCACCATCGATGCGGGCCTGAAAATGCGCCTGAAGGGGGAGGCGCTGTTTTTGCGGGCCTATTTCTACTTCAATTTGGTGAAGAGTTTCGGCGGGGTGCCCTTGTTTGAAAAGAGCGTGACCCCCACCGAGGCGCCCAACGTGTCGCGCGCCACCATCGCCCAGACCTATGCCTTCATCGAAAAAGACCTGCGGGCGGCGGCCACCATGCTGCCCGAAAAAAGCGGCTACCCTGCTGCTGACGCGGGCCGCGCCACCAAGGGCGCGGCCAACGGCTACCTGGCCCGCGCCATCATGTACCAGCTGGGCACCGTGAACGGCAACAACCACACCTGGCAGGAGGTCTACGACCTCACGAGCACCATCATCGCCTCCAACCAGTACAGCCTGCTGGCCAACTATGCCGCCATCCATCAGGACATCGGCGAAAACAGCAGCGAGTCGTTGTTCGAGATTCAGTTCGGCACGGACAACAACACCTACGGCCCCATCTCGATAGGCACAACCAACAACATTTTCCAGAACAACCGCGGGACGTTTGGCTACGGCTTTAACAACCCGACCCAGAATCTGGTCGATGAGTTTGAGGCCAACGACCCTCGCCGCGAAGTCACGATTATCAAGAACAACGACATCGTGCTGGGCATCCTCAACCCCGTCAACCTCTCGGAGAATGCCACGGGCTACTTCAGTCGCAAGGTTGCCATCATTCGTCCGCCCGCCCCGGAGGCTGGCCCCCAAAACATCCGCAAGCTGCGCTACGCCGATATCTTGCTCATGAAAGCCGAAGCCGCTGCCCAAACCGGCAAGTCGGCGGAGGCCATCGCCTTGGTCAACCAGGTGCGGCAGCGCGCCCGCTTGTCGACCCGCCCGCCGGGCACCACACTGGGCACGCTGACCTACGCCCCGGCCAACACGCCGGCCGGCACGTTGCCGGACCTGGCGGTCGGGTTGTCGGGCCAACCCTTGCTGAATGCCATCTGGCACGAGCGCCGGGTAGAATTTGCCGAGGAGTCGCTTCGACTGTGGGACCTCATCCGCACGGGCCGTTACCTAGCTACCCTACCCGCCGACGTGCGGGCCCGGGCCCAGTCGCACCTCGCCACCGAGCCGTCGGTTAATCCGTTCCCACTGCTCCCCATTTCCCTGAACGACGCGCAAACCTGGAAGCTGCCGCAAAACCCCGGTTATTGATTCATAGCCGCTTCGCAAAAGCCGGCTCGCTACCTTGAGAAGTAGCGAGCCGGCTTTTTAGTACACAATTCGGAATGAGGCGCTCGTGCGTTGAGCGCGCCCCACCTAAAAAAGTACAGGCCGTGAATAAATTGCTTCTGCGACCGCTGAAGCACATTGAAGACGGGGACGGGGGCGTACTTCTCATTAAAAATGTAGAGGTCTACACCGCCGTGTGTTTCAAAGCATTGCCGCATCGTGACTGCTGTAGCTGCTGAGGCCCCAATGGCCTCCTCAGCGGCAAAGTCAAACGTTTGGGCCTGAAGCAGCGGACCGGCTAGTACCAGCAAGCAACAACCCGCCTAGAATCAAGCGCATAGGAAATGGGAAACGCCAAAATCAGATTTGGTTAGACACAGCGGAGGGTTTATGCTCATAATACTACCCTCGTTGGTTGTAGCATTGCAAAGCAATGCACTCATCTCTCTTAGCCGCGTATTTGGCACAACGGATTTAACCCGCCGTTTAACCCAAAAGCAAAACAGCCACCCCGCGGTGAAGCTAGGTGGCTGTTGATGGATGTGGGAAGTAAAGGGCTCGAACCTTCGACCTCTGCTGTGTGAAAGCAGCGCTCTGAACCAACTGAGCTAACCTCCCAATGACTAAGTACAAGTGCTAAGCGCACCTGAGTAATCTAACGTGTAATTCAAATCAAAACAGCCACCTGGCTTTGCAGCTAAGTGGCTGTCTTTTAGTGTGGGGGATGTAGGGTTCGAACCTACGACCCTCTGCTTGTAAGGCAGATGCTCTGAACCAGCTGAGCTAATCCCCCGTGGGTATTCCCGTTTGGGATTGCAAAGATGGGGGGTGTTTTTGGAAGCTCCAAACGAAATCCTGATTTAGGGCGCAGAATTTTGCATTTGCCTCAGCCCAAACGCAGCAATTCCTTCATTTTCAGGACAAGAATTTTTATGCAGGATGGGCAGAAAAAAGGCATTGACGGCCGCTGGTTAGCAAGCAACGTATTCAGGCCGCTCCCGTTAAGCTCCGAAACCTCTTTTCAACCAACCTTTCCCTCCTATGGACACCCAACTCCTCCAAAACTACTCCGAAGAAGAAAAAACTGCGTATTTGAGCGCCATTGCGAGCCTTGCCACCGCCGACCGCCAAGCCTCAGGAGCAGAAACCCAGTTCCTGCAGGCCCTGGCTCAGCAGGCGGGCCTCTCGGGCGGGGCCACCCAGCAGGTGCTTGCCGCCGCGCAGGACGCCAACAACCAAAGCATTCAGCAGAACCTGGACGTGCTCAAGGGCAGTGACCTGCGCTTTTCCCTTGTCACCGACCTCATCAGCTTTGCCCGCGCCGACGGTGCTTACGCCAACGACGAAGAAGCCATGATTGGCAAGATGTCGCAGTACCTGGGCATTAACCCCGAGCAGAAGCAAACCCTCGAAACCGTGGTCGACCAGGCCGCCACCGTGGCTCACGACCCGCAAGACCCCGCCAAACAAGGATTTTTCGACCGCATCGGCGACAAGCTCTCCAGCGCGGGCATTCCCAAAACGGCCCTCATGACCGGCCTGCTCGGCGTGGTGGCCCCCATGGTGATTTCGCGCGTGATGAGCGGCGGCAACAACCAGAACCAAGGTGGCGGCGGGCTGCTGGGTGGCATGGGCGGCGGCGGAACCCTGGGCGGCCTGCTGGGCGGCGCGGCCCACAGCGGCCTGGGTGGCATGCTCGGCGGGCTGCTGGGCGGCGGCATGCTGGGCGGCCTGATGGGCGGCGGCCAGGCTGCCAACTATCCGCAGCAGGGCTCGGCCATTGGCAGCGGCGGCTTGGGCTCGATGATGTCCATCCTCGGCGGCCTGGGCGGGCGTCCCAACTCGCAGCCAGCCAGCGCAGGCGGTAGCGGCCTGGGTGGCTTGCTGGGCGGCAGCAGCCTGGGCGGCATGCTCGGCGGCCTGTTCGGTGGCCGGTAAGGTCTGAACCACGGATTCGGGCGGATTTTTCGGATTTCGCGGATTTTGTGGACGGATACCCTATTTCTCTACATGCAAAAAGGCCACTCGTCAGAGTGGCCTTTTTTAGTAACCTTCGGCCTGCCGCTGGTGCCGTCCACAAAATCCGCGAAATCCGAAAAATCCGCCCGAATCCGTGGTTCAGACCTTACCAACCACCGGCGCGGACGCGGGGGCTGTGCCCGCAAACGCACCGCCGTACTGCTCCACCACTTCAATGATGCGGTAGTTGAGGTCTTCCTTCACGTTGAGGTATTCATCGTAGCTGGTGGTATCCACGAAGTATTGCACCGTAACCTCCTTGCCGGCGGGCGTGAGGGCGTTGAACTTCATTTGCACGTCCTGCGTGACGAGGGGGTGGGCCTGCATGGCTTCCAGCGAGCCGGCGATGATGGCGTGGAGCTGGGCACTGGTGGTTTTCTGGTCGAACACGAGCGTGAAGCCCACCCGGCGCGAAGTGCGCAGCGAGAGGTTGTCGAGGGGCTTGTCAATCATGCTTTTGTTGGGCACGGTCACGTAGCTTTTCTCGGCGGTGCGCAGGCGGGTGCTGCGGAAGCCAATTTTCTCGACGGTGCCGCTCACGTCGCCAGCCGTCACGAGGTCGCCCACGCCAAAGGGCTGGTCAAGAAAGATGGTGAACGAGGCAATGAGATTCTCCAGGCTTTCCTTGGCGGCAAAGGCCACCGCCAGCCCGCCAATGCCCAGGCCGCCTATCAGGGCCGTCACGTTCACCCCAAACACTTCGCCCAGCACCACCATCAGCCCAATGATGATGACCAGCACTTTGAGCAAGTCTTTCGCAAAGGGCAGAAACTGATGGTCGAGCCGCCGAATGGCCGGAGTTTCGCGTAGCTCGCCCCGGCGCTGCACCACCAGCAGGGCAAAATCGACCAGGCGCAGCGCCACCCAGGTGATGGTGGCAATGACGCCGAGCAGAAACAAGCGCAGCAGCGCCACCTTGGGCCAGGGCTCCACGCCGGGCACGGCATCGGGCGGCAAGGGGTAGCGCAGCACGCTAAACGCGAGGTACAGCGTGGCCAGCAGGAACAGCACCGACAGCGGCTGAATGAGCAAATCGTGGAGCTCGCGCTCCGTCACGCCGGCCGTGTAGCGCTTGGTGAGCCGAAACAGCACCTTGCTGAGCAGGCGCGACAGCAGCTGGCGCAGGCCCGCCCCCACCAGCAGTATGAGCGCCGCAATGAGGTATTGGCTCAGGGCATTGCCCAGCACTTCGCGGTGCAGAAAAGGAGGAAACGTCATTAACAAAAGCAATGGTGAACGCCGGTAAGACGCAACTTCGCGCCGCCTTGTTGGGCCCGCTGGCCGGGCCGGCGGCTCCTACTTGGCCCGAATGGCAATAACCGGGTCGAGGTTGGCGGCCACGGCGGCGGGCACAATGCCGGCCACCACCCCAATGGCCACCGAAATGAGCAGGCCCAGCACAATGCGGGCGGCCGACATGGTGAGCGGCAAGGCGTCCTGCGGAAGCAGGGTAATGAGCCAGACCAGGAAAAGGCCCGCTCCGCCCCCGATGAGGCACAGGCAAATGGCCTCGAACAGAAACTGAAACAGAATGAAGAAATTCTTCGCCCCCAGCGACTTCTGAATGCCAATGATGTTGGTGCGCTCGCGCACCGACACAAACATGATGTTGGCAATGCCGAAGCCGCCCACCAGCGTGGCCAGCCCGCCAATGATGGCCCCAATCACGCCGATGCGGCTGAACAGCGTGCTGATGACGGAAGCAAACATTTCGGGTCGGTTCAGCGCAAAGTTGTCTTCCTCGCGGGGCTTGAGGCCGCGAATGTTGCGCATCACGCCGCGCATTTCGTACTCCAAGTCCATGAGGCCCGGGTCGTCGTCGCGGCCTTTCACGCCCAGCGAGGCACTCGGCCCGCCCATTCCGTTCGTGCTCAGGGCGAACATTTTGGTAAACATGGAGAACGGTATCAGGCAGTTGGAGTCGTTGCTAGGCGTGTCAAGAATCTTTTTGCCTTCCTTTTCCATCACGCCGATGACGATGAATTTTTGGCCCCGCACCTTGAATTCGCGGCCCACAGCGCCGCCCTGTGGGAAAAGGTTTTCGGCGATGGTGGCCCCAATGATGGCCACCGGCCGTGCGGCGTCCATCTCCAGATTGGTGAAATAGCGGCCCTCGGCAATGGGCACGTTGCTCACTATCCGGTACTCGTAGCTGATGCCTTGCACGGCGCAGTCGCCCACCGAATTGGAGCCGGCCGTGAGGGTGTTGCTGCCATTGGCGGCAAAAATGGCCACGCCCTTGTGGTTAGGGCCCAGCTGCCGCTGCAGCGCCTGAAACTCGCGCAGGTTGGGCACCGGGCGCTTCACGTATTTCCACCACGGGTAATCGGGCCCGAAGGTCCAGGGCCATTTGGCCACGTAAATCACTTTGTCGCCCACAAAGTCCATGCTGTGGCGAATGCTGGCTTCCAGCGAGTCGACGACGGTGAAGACGGCGATGATGGAGAAAATGCCCACCGTGACGCCCAGCAGCGACAGGATGGTGCGCAACAAATTGGCTTTGAGGGCGTCGAGGGCGAAGCGAAAGCTTTCGAATGTGAGGCGCAGGGCTAGCATGAGAAAGAGACGGGTGCAGAAAAGGTGGAGCGCAGCGGGCAGCAACTGCAAAAGTGCATCGGAAGATTTTCGCCAACGGCGGCGCTTTCCCGTAAAGCGGTTTTACGGACTCAAAAGACGGAAAACTGCGGGGAAGTTGCTGACGATGAAAGCACGCCCGGCAACGGCACGTTCACTGAAAAGTAGATTCTCCCGGAAAAAGCCGTACTTTTGCCTCCCCAAATTTCCGTAACTTCCCCCAAATACTGCCCTATGGCGATGAAATTGCACGAGTTCAAATTTGAACTCCCCGAGGAGCTGGTGGCCATGCACCCGGCCCGCAACCGCGACGAGAGCCGCCTGATGGTGGTGCACCGCGCCACCGGCCAAATTGAGCACCGCAACTTCAAAGATATTCTCGATTATTTCAACGAGGGCGACGTGTTGGTGTTTAACGACACCAAAGTGTTTCCGGCCCGCCTCTACGGCAACAAAGAAAAAACCGGCGCCAAGATTGAAGTGTTCCTGCTGCGCGAGCTGAACAAGGAGCTGCGCCTGTGGGACGTGCTGGTGGACCCCGCCCGCAAAATCCGCGTGGGCAACAAGCTGTACTTCGGCGAGTCGGACATGGTGGCCGAGGTGATTGACAACACCACGTCGCGCGGCCGCACCATCAAGTTCCTGTTTGATGGCACCGACGAGGAGTTCCGCAAGGCGCTCTACGAGCTGGGCGAAACCCCGATTCCGAAAGAAGTCATCAACCGCGAAACCGAACCCGCCGACAAAGAGCGGTACCAGACCATCTACGCCGAGCACATCGGCGCGGTGGCGGCTCCCTCGGCCGGCCTGCACTTCACCCGCGAGGTGATGAAGCGCATGGAAATCAAGGGCGTGGAGCCGGCGTTTGTGACGTTGCACGTGGGCCTGGGCACCTTCCGCACCGTGGACGTGGAAGACCTGACCAAGCACAAGATGGACTCGGAGAACTTCATCGTGACGGCTCCGGCCTGCGAAGTGGTGAACAAGGCCCTCGACGCCAAGAAGAAAGTGTGCGCCGTGGGCACCACCACCATCCGTGCCATGGAGGCCTCGGTGTCGGCCAATGCCCGCATGAAGCCCACGCAGGGCTGGATTGACCGGTTCATCTTCCCGCCCCACGACTTCAAAATCGCCAACTGCATGCTCACCAACTTCCACATGCCGGAGAGCACGCTCATCATGCTGGCCTCGGCCTTCGCCGGCTACCCCTTGCTGATGGAAGCTTATAAGGAAGCCATTAAAGAGAAGTACAAATTCTTCAGCTACGGCGACGCCATGCTGATTCTGTAAGCAGTTCAAGCCGTCAGGCTTCGCGAACGCCGGAATTCCTTGTCAGGGGTTCCGGCGTTCTTTTTTAACAGAACTTCGCGCCAATGAAAGCCCCTACCCTTCCCAAGCGCCAAGCCCCCGAACTTCCCGGCCCCCAGGCGCCGCGGCTCGCCATTCTGGTGGCGGGCGGCAGCGGCACCCGCATGGGCGCCGACCGGCCCAAGCAGTTTCTGCTGCTGCGTGGCGAGCCCGTGCTGCTGCACACCCTGCGCCGCTTTGCCGAGCCGGCGCTGGGCGTGCACGAAACAGTGCTGGTGCTGCCGGCCGACCAACTGGCCACCTGGCAGCAACTGTGCGCCGAGTTCCGGGTGAGCATTCCGCACCGGCTGGTGGCGGGCGGGGCCACGCGTTGGGCCTCGGTAAAGGCCGGCCTGGCCGCGCTGAGCGAGTACCCGGAGGGGCTGGTGGCCGTGCACGACGGCGTGCGCCCGCTGGTGTCGCGCCAGGTGGTGGAGCGCACTTACGCCGCCGCGGCCACCCACGCCGCCGCCGCCGCCGCCGTCATGCCCAAAGACTCGGTGCGGCTGGTGTCGCAACACGGCTCGGCGGCCCAGAACCGCAACCGCTTGCGCCTGATGCAAACGCCTCAGACGTTTGAAATCGACCTCTTGCGCCGCGCCTACGCCATGCCCGAGCTGGCGTCGTTCACCGACGACGCCACGGTGGTGGACGACCTGTGCCGCGTGCAACTGGTGGACGGCGACTACCGCAACCTGAAAATCACGACGCCGGAAGACTTGGTGGTGGCCGAAGCCCTGCTGGGCGGTGGGGCAGCGGGTTAGTGAATTGTTCCCAACCTATCCGTACCTGCGTTATTTGCAGCACCACTCCATTATTCCGCTAACCCACCCGATGGAATACACCAGCCTGCTTTACGACATGCGCCCCAACGGCGTCGCCACCATCACCCTGAACCGTCCGGAGGTGTTCAACGCCTTCAACGACCCCATGAGCTACGAGCTGCAGGATGCCCTGAAGCAAGTGGGCCGCGATGCCGCCGTGCGGGCCGTGGTGCTCACGGGTGCCGGCCGGGCCTTCTGCTCGGGCCAGGACCTGAAAGCGGCGCAAGAAGCCGCTGCCGCCGAAGGCAAGCCCCGCTCCTTCTACGACTCGCTGCACCAGCGCTACAACCCCATCATCCGGGCCATGCGCGGGCTGCCCAAGCCCATTATTTGCCGGCTCAACGGGGTGGCGGCGGGCGCGGGATGCTCGCTGGCGCTGGCCTGCGACGCCATTGTGGCCAGCAGCGAGGCTTCGCTGATTGAGGTGTTCATCAACATTGGGCTGGTGCCGGACTCGGGCTCGTCGTGGTTTTTGCCGCGGCTGGTGGGCACGCTCAAGGCCTTTGAGCTGTGCAGCCTGGGCTCGAAAGTGCCGGCCGACGAAGCCTTGCGCCTGGGGCTGGTAAACCAGGTAGTGCCGGCGGAGCAACTCGACGAAGCCGCCTATGCGCTGGCAGCTCGCTACGCCTCGGCGCCCACCAAATCCATTGGCCTCATCAAGCAGATGCTGAACAAAGCCGGCGCCGCCACCCTGGACGAGATGCTGGACTACGAAGCCCATTGCCAACAGATTGCCGGCGAGTCGGCGGACTATCAAGAAGGGGTTAAAGCCTTCAGTGAGAAGCGGAAGCCGGCGTTCAAGGGTGTCTGAACCACGGATTCGGCGGATTTTTCGGATTCCACGGATTTTGTGAATGGCGCGGTCGACTGCATTGCACGCTACGCATAAAAAAGGCCACTCGGGAGAGTGGCCTTTTTTGTTTCTGCGACTGCAATCGTCCACAAAACCCGTGCAATCCGGAAAATCCGCACGAATCCGTGGTTCAGACATTACCGCAGGGTAATGGTGCGGGTGCGGCCGTTCACGGTCACGCTGGCAATCTTGTCGCAGTCGTGGGTACCGCTGGGGTCGTAGTTCAGCACCAGCGTTTTGCCGTTGGTATTGGTCAGGGTCATGCTGCCTTGCACGTAGTATTTGGGGCAGTCGCCGCGCTTGATGAGCGGGTTATTCGTGTCGATGGTGGTGGTGTAGCCCACGCTTTTGCGGTTGGTGCCGGCGGCCGAGCCCGTCACCGTGAACACGTCGTCGGCGAAGGTGGCGGTGCCGTAGCCCGCCGTTTGGGTGAAGGTCCAGTTGGCGGTCCAGGAGTGGGTGCCGCCGTTGTTGGCGCGGATGATGCTGGCGCCGGTCACGTCAACGGAGAAAGAGCCCTGGCCCAGGTCGGTGAAGGTGCGGGTGGCGGTGTGCTGGTTGTCGTTCACGAAGTAGTTGACGCGGGTCACCACGGCGCCGGCGCGGCGCTTGAGCACGTCGGTGGTGAAGGCCACCCGAATCTGGCCGCGGCGGTAGCGGCCGTCGGCGCACAGGCAGTTGGTGGTGCCAAAGTCAATGGTCAGCACGCGGGCCTGGGCGTCGTAGGTGCGGGTGGCGCAGGAGCCAAAGCGGGCGCGGAAGTCGGCGTCGGGAATGGCGAAGGCGGGAGCGGTGGAGCTGAAATCGGCCGGACCGGCCAGGTTCATGGCATCGGTGCTGATGGCGGTTTCGATGTTGTCTTCGCTGCGGTCTTCGGCGGTGGTGATGTCGTCGGGGGTGGCGTCGTCGGATTTCCGATTGCAGCCGGCGGTGAGGAGCAGGCCGCTGGCCAGGCAGGCCAACGTGAGGGAGCGGAATGAAAAAGTACGCATGGCGAAGGTGAGAAAAATAGGAATATTAAATATGTGAACTGCGTGTTTGGCCGGTTGGAAGAACCGCGGGGGCACAAGTTTAAATGGCCTGCAAAAAAAATCGGTCGCGGCGTAAAAGAACCTGACCCACAAGCCCTCGTATAGCGGGCCACTGGTATTCAACCACTACACCTCACCCGTTCGTCATGCTCACGCTGCCATTTGCTTTAGCGCCCCTGCGGCGGCTTTTTTTGGGCCTGGCCCTGCCGATGCTCGGCGTGAGCTGCTCTTCGCCCTCGGGCAGCGAAGACGCCGTGAACTCCGCAACGGCGCAGAACGAACAGAAAATTGACGCCGCCGACACCACCGAAAAACAAGAGGCCGACGCCGAGTTTCTGGTGCGCGCCACCAGTAGCTCGCTCCTGGAAGTGGAGCTGGGCAAGCTGCTGCAGGCCCGGGCCACGGTGCCGGCCGCGCGGGCCTACGGCGCCGCCATTGTGCAGCAGCGCCTGGAGCTGCTGACGGCCCTGCGCGCGCTGGCGGCCACCAAAAAGCTGGCCGTGCCGCCGGCCCTGGGCGGCGACGAGCAGGCCGCCTACCACGAGGCCAGCGCCCAGCCGGGCGCGCAGCTTGAGAAGCGCGCCGTGGCGCTGCTGGTGAAAGCCCAGGGCCAGGACGAGGACGCTTTCGACGACATGAAGGACGACGCGTACGACGGCGACATTCGCGGCTTTGCGGCCAAGTACCACCCGGCGGTGGAAGAACTGTTGGACCGCGCCAAGGACGTGGCCGACGCCGTGGACAAGCAGCCCTAGCGCCTGCGCGGGGCGCTTCATCTGCATTTCACTCAGCGCTTGCTCTTTGCCTATTCACGAACCCTTTCCTCGCCATGAAACAGTTCCTTGTGTTGCTCAGCGCCACACTGCTCACCGTCACGGCTTGCAACTCCAATGACTCGGTGAAGCAGGCCCAACAAGCCAACGAAGCCAAGGCCGACGCCGCCACGGCCGCCACCGAAACCGGCAAGTTGGAAGAGAAAAACATGAACTACGACTCCGAATTCCTCACCAAGGCTGCCAGCGGCGGCATGCTGGAAGTGGAGCTGGGCAAGCAGGTGGCCGCCCGTGCCCTCACGCCCGAAGCCAAGCAGTTTGCGCAGCAAATGGTGTCGGACCACACCAAATCGAACGCCGAGCTGATGGCCCTGGCCACCAAAAAGAACCTCACCCTGCCCACTGCTCTCGGCGACGACCACGCCAAGGTGCTGAAGGATGTGACCGAGGAAAAAGGCATCAAAATGGACCAGGAATACCTGAAGGAGATGCTGAAAGACCACCAGGAAGACGTGAAGGAATTCACCGACGCTTCCATCAAAGCCTCCGACCCCGACATCAAGGCCTTCGCGGCCAAGAACGTGCCCGTGCTGCAAATGCACCTCGACATGGTGACCAAAATGAAGCCAGCTGTGGACGCCCGCAAATAAGCCGGCCCCACCGCCGACCGCGCCTTGAAAGCCCGCTTCCCAAAGCGGGCTTTTTTTACGCCCGGCAACGGTTCTGCTTAACTAACCGCGGCGGATAAAATACGGGCCAGCGCGCAACAACTTGCCCGTAACGCCCCGTATTACTTGCACTTCCACCTGCCCGGGTCCTCTTCCCAGGTATCCGGGGCAGACTCATCTTCCTTTCCACATCCAACTCCCCTTCCATGAAACGCATCCTCTTTCCTTTGCTGGCCACGGGCCTGTTTGCGCTGGCCTCGTGCGGCGATAACAAAGGCGCCAGCGCCGAAAACGGCAACGCCAGCGACAACACCATGACCAGCTCGGCCACGGGCGGCGACACCGTGTCGGCCACCATGCCGGCCGGCTCCGAAAACCCCGAAAACCAGCCCGGCGCGGCCGGCTCGGCCAAAAGCGACAATGGCAACGGCGCCATGAACGGCACCGAATCGGCGAGCAGCGGCCAGGCCATGGGCGACCCCAACGGCCCCACCGGCCCTCACAAAGACGACAAAGAATTTATGATGACGGCCGCCCACAGCGACCAGAATGAGATTCAGCAAAGCAAAATGGCCCTGGCCAAGGGCGTGACCGGCATGGCCAAGGACATGGCCAACAAGATGATTGCCGACCACACCAAGTCGACGAATGACCTGAAAGCCATTGCCGCCAAAAAAGGCGTGACGCTACCCACCGATATGGACGCCGAGCACAAGGCCATGGCGCCCGCCATGGAAAAGCTCTCGGGCAAGGAATTTGAAGCCAAGTACATCTCGCGGATGCAGGCCGACCACCAGAAGACGGCCAACACCATGCGCGCCCACGAAAAAATGACCCAGGACCCCGACCTGAAGGCTTTCATCGGCAAAACCGTGCCCGTGGTGGAGCAGCACCTCGGCATGGCCATGAAAAGCTCCGACATGAAGATGTAGTTCCGGGCCCTGGCCCACAGCTAGCCCCAAAGCCCATCCGCCCGCGCGGATGGGCTTTTTTGCGTTTCTTGAGTTCCAGAATCTGGTACCCATCGAAATATACCTATGTCGACCCACACCGATACCGCCCTCGACCACCACGACCGTACCGAATTTCAGTTGGAGCGCATCATCTTGTTTTCAGATGCCGTGTTTGCCATCGCCATCACGTTGCTCATCATCGAAATCAAGGTACCGGAGCTGCACGACCGCACCAACCACGCGGCACTGGTATCGCTGCTGCGGCTGATTCCCAAGTTCGTGGGCTTTTTTATTGGCTTTTTTGTCATTGCCACCTACTGGGCCGCGCACCACCGCATCTTCCGGTTTGTGCGGCGCTACGACGATGGCCTGATATGGCTGAACGTCTTTTTTCTGCTCAGCATCGTGCTCATGCCGTTCACGTCGGCGTACTACGGCGAGTACCCGCAGCTACACGTGCCGTTTGTACTGTATTGCTCCAGCGTCATCGCTACGGGCCTGCTCCAGCTGCTGATGCAGCGCAGCCTAGCCAACCCCAGGCGCGGCTACGTGCACCCCGAGGCCCGCTCCC